>CAJXZB010000064.1 GCA_913063405.1 uncultured Ulvibacter sp. | reverse complement strand
AGGAATCTTTGAAAACTCAATGATCAGAATGATTAAGGCAGAACCTTGTTTAATAAAAAACATTAATAGCTAAGTGCCTAGGTCGGATGATTTAATAGAAGCGCTATCTCCATAGTTGTTCCCTCTCTAGGGCTACTTTTTAAAACGCGTATTTTCCCGTTATGGTATTCAGAAATAATACGTCTCGCAAGAGATAAACCTAAACCCCAGCCTCTTTTTTTACTTGTATAACCAGGGGTAAATACTTTCTTGAATTTTCGCTTTGAAATACCCTTCCCGGTGTCACTTACATGAATAAGTGCATACTTCGAATTGGTCTCGACTCTGACCGAAATTGTGCCTTTCCCCTTCATAGCGTCAATTCCATTCTTCACTAAATTTTCTATAGTCCATCCAAACAACTGTGGGTTTAGTTTTACAAAAATTGCCCTATCTGGAACGGCTATTTCAAATTTAATTAATTTTGAACTTCTTCTTTTCAAATAATCGAAAGCATCTTGAGTCTCTGCGACGAGATCGGTTTTTTCGAGCTTCGGAACAGAACCTACCTTTGAAAAGCGTTCGGTTATGGTTTTGAGCCTGTCGATGTCTTTCTCCATTTCTACCACATACTCTTGATTGACGTTTTCCGTCTTTAGAATCTCTGTCCAACCTACTAGAGATGACAGGGGAGTCCCTATTTGATGAGCCGTCTCTTTCGCCATTCCTGCCCAGAGTTTATTTTGTTCCGAAGATTTTGAGGTCTGGTAAAATAAATAAATCGCCGCAATGAATAAAAACAAAATGAGAATCAGCGCCGCAGGATAATATTTAAGCTTATTAATAATTGGCGAATTTCCGTAGTAAATAGTCCCAAGCAACTCCTCCTTGTACTTAATTTCTATGGGCGTGTATTCTGTAGAAAATTGTTGTGCTAATTTTTCTTGCTGCTGAAGTGTTTGCACGTTATCCTCGGGTATATTTCTTTCGGCATAAACGCCTTCCTTATGGCTATAGACAAGCATTGGAGTGGTTGCATTACTTTTTATAACCTCTAAGGCGGTTTCGCTAATTACAGCATCCTTATCATCATTAAGTAGTTCGATTTGAGCGGCCGCCCAAATCTGCATTTTTTCACGTTCGCTATCTTTTAATTGATTGAAAAAGGCGTAAGTGTTCCATAGGATAAGGCCTATGATAAAAAGCGTGGCAATAATAAATAACCAGCGCGTAAGCGTAGTATTGTTCTGCATAAAAAGGAATTGTTTTCAGTTTCAGCTAAACTGTAAAGTTAATTATTTCGTCCACCGGAGCTGTAGTGTAGATGGATAAATATAATGGAAATATGTTAATATTATTGTACAATCTAATTTTTAGAAGTTTTATAGTTTAGGTACATTTGCAGGCAATGATTTCTATTCAACCACAAGACATTAGCACCGCGAAATTACATGGCTACCTTTTGGGAGCTGTAGCACCGCGCCCAATTGCATTTGCAAGTACAATAGATGTTGAAGGAAATGTAAATTTATCACCTTTTAGCTTCTTCAATGTGTTTAGTGCGAAGCCGCCTATAATGATATTTTCTCCTGCTCGAAGAGTACGGGATAATACAACAAAACATACATTGGAGAATGCCCTGGAAACGAAAGAAGTTGTAATAAATATCGTTAGTTACGATATGGTACAACAAATGTCTTTATCCTCAACCGAATATGCCAAGGATGTCAATGAATTTGAAAAAGCAGGCTTTACCGAACTGCCGTCTTTGAAGGTTAGACCTCCAAGAGTGGCAGAATCTCCTGTTCAGTTTGAATGTAAGGTAAATCAAGTAATTGCCTTGGGTGATCAAGGAGGTGCTGGAAATCTCATTATTTGTGAAGTGGTGCAGCTTCATATCGATGCGGAAATTTTGGATGAAGAAGGCAAAATAGATCCTATAAAAATTGACACTGTGGCTCGTATGGGGGGTAATTGGTACAATCGTGCTAAAGAAGGAATTTTTGAAGTGCCAAAGCCGCTTTCCACTTTAGGAATTGGAATTGATCGCCTGCCAGTGGAAATTCGTGAGAGCAAAGTGCTTTCTGGTAACGATTTGGGAATGCTTGGTAATGTTGAAAGTTTACCAGAAGGAGCAACTATTTTTGTTAGCTCTTCGGAAGGAAAACATAAACAAGCGCAACAGCAACTTGCTAATGGGAACGTTTCAGAAGCATGGAGGTTCTTACTTAAAAGAGAGTAGTAAATAAGAATAATCAATAGGAATAGGCAGTAAATAATAGCAATAGAAAACAAACAATAGTAAAATGGAATTAGAAGGAAAAATTAAATTGATAGGAGAAACTCAAACTTTTGGGAGTAATGGGTTTAGAAAAAGAGAAGTTGTAGTGACAACAGAAGAGCAATACCCACAATCTATAATGGTTGAGTTTGTGCAAGATAAAACAGACTTATTGAATAATTTTTCGGTTGGACAAAACGTAAAAATAAACATCAATTTAAGAGGTAGAGAGTGGACGAATCCTCAAGGAGAGGTGAAGTATTTTAATTCTATCCAGGGATGGAGAATTGAAGGAGCAGACCAGGCAGTATCCTCAGAGATGCCACCAATGCCACCTGCAGATGCTTTTGAGCCGGCAAACGATTTAAAGGAAGAAGATCACGATGATCTTCCATTTTAAATGAACTAATAAAATTGTAAAGTTTTGAATCCCGCTATACAGTGGGATTTTTTTATTTTACCAAATGAGTATCACCCAGACCATCGAAACCATTTTATAGGGTTCTTTGCACAATTTATTTGTTGTTGAAATACCAATTCTTACGAAGTTTTTTTCAAACTCAAAAAAAAGGCTATTTTTAAATCCGTTTAGGAGTCACAACAGCCATTTTTATCGTCCCTGTTTGTTTGGAATAATAAAACTTTCAGACTCTTAAACCCTCCTCAATAACTTTAATAATTTAATATAATGATCAATTGACTTAGGTTTTTTTAATTACTTCTAATAGTAGTAAATTAGGGGTTATAGTTAGCATTATTATGGAGCAAAGATTCAAAAGCCTA
>CAJXZB010000063.1 GCA_913063405.1 uncultured Ulvibacter sp. | reverse complement strand
ATAAAGTTACAGACAAGCTGTAACTTTGGCAAATTCATCCCAATCGCAGCAAGCTGCGGGGGATTCTTTGCCCTTTTTATAAATATAAGATTATTCCTACTAAATCGTCGTTCGTCGGTGGTTTATGTTAATAATCCGAATTTTATGTTATATTTGCTCGCAATAATAGACTATGCGTTTAACTTATATGCTTGAAGATTTACCCCGAATCGCGGATACTGTATTACTTAATACAGATCACAAGACCCTCCTTTTCTATGGTGAAATGGGTGCGGGTAAGACTACGCTTATAAAAGAGCTCGCAAAAAAAATTGGAATTACAGACACACTTAGTAGTCCAACCTTCTCTATTGTAAATGAATACCACTTAGAAAATGATAAACTATATCATTTCGACTGTTATAGATTGAATAATGTAGATGAGGCATTGGATATTGGAATAGAAGAATATTTGGACTCTGGACATTGGAACCTAATAGAGTGGCCGGAAAAAATAGAAAATTTGTTGCCAGAATCTAAAACAAAGATAGAATTAGTTAAAAATACAAACGGAAGTCGAACCTTAAATCTAAAGCCAGTGAACTAAAATTGCCTCGATAACATATATATACCCTTGTATTCTTTTAAATAATCGCCCCAAATCGCATTAGTTTAGAACGGACAGTTTTATGCCTAAAACATAACCAATAAAGATACGGTGAACATTATTGACATACTTGTGTTTTTTCGTGCTAGGTTTGTACTATTAACCTCACAAAACATAATATTATGAAAGTAGCAAGAAACCTAGTTATCGTAGCAATTTTTGGAATGGGATTATTTGCATCCTGCACGCCAGAGAATATCGAAGATGGACAAACAGATCAGCAGATCGACAGACCAGAGCCCCTTCAAAACGGGTAGACGATCCTTATTTATTGGGGGTGTATTGGTATTGATTATTGCCATTACACCCTTTTTATTTTATTCTTACGACAGTTTCCCTAGAGATTCTACAACTTGGGAAACAAGTTTATTTTCTTTGAGTACTAGTTATCCTTCACTTCATCATTTGGTATGGTATTTTGTTGGTAAAGCGGTGCCTTTACTCCTTTTACTAATTTGGTTTTTTACATGTAAACATTGGTGGCACTGGATAATACTAGTTCCCATTGCGATGTATGCCTTTCAACTTTGGGGAGTAATGAATGAAAATTGGGAGATGGATGAAATGGAAATTTATTATGTGATTCCGCTTATGATGGTATTAATCCCTTTAGTTTATTTAGTAAGGGCAAAATTGTTTAATGAAGTAAGAGATAATGACTTAAGCTCATTTGAAGAAGACCTTTTAGTCAAAAAAACATTTTGGCAACAGATTAAAGATTTATTCCGATAAATATTTCACTTTCCTTTTTTAAGATTAAATATGTAACTTGGTACTGTTAACCAACCGCCAATGTCTAAGTCTCCTTTTACAAAATCTCAACTCCTCCCTCAAGAAGAAACTTTGGAATTAACTCGCCAAAAAGGAGAACTTTTTATTGGAATCCCTAAAGAAACTTATTTTCAAGAGAAACGAATCTGTCTTACCCCAGATGCTGTCGCCGCTGTCGTAGCGAACGGACATAAGGTATTATTAGAGAAAGGAGCCGGAAATGAAGCCGGGTTTAGCGATACCAATTATAGCGAAGCGGGTGCTCTCCTCACTGATGATACAAAAAAAGTTTTTGGTTGCCCAATTATTCTTAAAGTAGAACCCCCAACAATAGAAGAACTCAATCTCATAAACCCCAAAACGGTTCTAATTTCTGCCCTTCAACTTAAAACTAGACAGAAGGACTATTTTGAACTTCTGGCAAAAAAGAAAATTACAGCTTTAGCCTTTGAGTTTATTAAGGATGAAGACCACAGCTATCCCGCTGTAAAGGCTCTAAGCGAAATAGCAGGCACCGCATCTGTATTAATTGCTGCGGAACTTATGGTAAACGCTGAAAAAGGGAACGGTCTTTTATTCGGAAATATTAGCGGTGTTCCTCCTGTTGAGGTTGTTGTTATTGGTGCGGGAACAGTTGGAGAGTTTGCAGCCCGTTCGGCTATTGGATTAGGAGCAAATGTCAAAGTATTTGATAACTCCATAACCAAGTTAAGAAAGTTGCAGAATAATTTAGGCCGAACTTTATATACTTCCACGATTCAGCCTAAAAATTTGATGAAAGCATTACGCAGGTGCGATGTTGCAATTGGAGCCGTACGGGGCAACAATCGCTCCCCTATTGTGGTCACTAAAACTATGGTGGAAAACATGAAAAATGGTGCGGTTATAATAGATGTAAGCGTGGATATGGGTGGCTGTTTTGAAACTACTGAAATGACAAGCCATGATAAACCTACCTTTGTAAAGAGTGGGGTAATTCACTATGGTGTACCCAACATACCGGCTCGCTACCCTAAAACTGCCTCTATCTCAATTAGTAATATTTTCACCCCCTATCTTCTAAATATTGCGGAGTGCGGAGGGCTAGAAAATGCCATCCGATTCGATAATGGTTTGAAAAATGGTTTGTACTTTTACCGAGGAATTTTAACTAATAAATCCATTGGAGATTGGTTCGACTTTCCACATAGTGATTTGAATCTTTTGATTTTTTAATTGTACAAACATTTTTATGAAATTTATTCACCGATTAGGTTTTTATTTAGGAGGCTTTATTATTGGAATTATCATTTTATTCTTTTTCTTAGGCGGTAAGAAAACATCCTGTGATTATGGCCCCGAAGCAAGAACTCTTAAAAACATTCGAATAAAGCCTCGATTTTTTTCTGAAAGTGCATTAGCGTATCTAAAAAAAGAAAAAATGGACACGTCAATAGTGTCAGTCCTGTTGAAAAGTGGTGATGTTTTGTTTTCAGAGAGTAACACAAAACTAGATTCTTGTAAACTATATATGATTGAAGGTTTTGTTTCAGACAAAAAAATAAAAATGAAAATTGAAAATTGCGAAACAAAAGCGACGATATTAGAATTCCCTTCTCTTAGACCAAATTAACTGGAAATTTGACTTTTCAATGCTTCAATTTTCTTGATATAATAGGACGGAAATATTCCGTGTCGTTTATAAAAAGCCCTTGAGAAAGACTCTGAACTTTTAAACCCACAATCTGAAGCAATTGCTTTTATTGTAAATTTTCTGAATTTTTGATTTTCTGTCAATTCTTTTAGAGCATAATCCACACGTAAGTCATTAATATACCGTGGAAAACTCTTATCCTTCTGAAGGTTAATGACTTTGGACAAGTATCTAGGGTTTATGCTGAAAGAAGTTGCCAAATCATGTAAGGAAACCTTTTGAGATAAGAATTGTTTTTTCAATTCAAATGCGTCCAGATTAGACATGATCGGATCGATGATTTTTGAAGATAACCCGGCCTGTTTACCATTAACACCCAATTCTTTCTTATTCCCACTCACCTTTTCCTCAATTAGGTCTTCGAACCTATTCTTAAAAATCAATTGTCTTTTAAAATAATATCCAATAATTACGAACGACATGGCTAACACCCCCTAGCCCATACCAAAGAGCTCCTCTGAACCTCTCATCCCTTCTTCTAAGCTCCTTTATCAGCTCTTCCTTTTCTCTTAATAAGATTGGAGTTTCAAAATTTTGTCTAATGCTCGGTTCAAAAAGTTGATAATTCCGTTTAAATATATTATCGGCAAAAATTAATTTATTTAGATATTTTATTTCACCTTCTAAATCACCCTTTAACTTATGGTACTCCATAAATTTTTCAAACATACCTCTTTCATATGGCCACAAGGAATTACTTTCCCCCCATCAAAAATGGAATCTGCAATTTTTAAATACTTAACACCTGTTCTTTATCTCCCAATTCTAGAAACGAAAGTCCTTTAAAAAAATTTAAATTCTGAATTGATGCTTCGGACAAGTCATTCATGGTATTTCTCAATAATGAGTCGCCTTTCGCAATAGAACTGAAAAAATCATTCGAATAATAGTCTACTTCGACAGATGCTTCATTGAACCACAAAGTGTAATGGTCTTTATAATTGCTATATCCATTATATAAGCGTGCTTTTTTAAGGCCTTCAGTAATAAAAATATTGGCAGAATCCAGTTTTCTTAAATTGAGGTAACAAAAAACAGAGTTTTGAATTGATGAAAGTTCATTTTCAAGATGCATTATGTCTGCATCATCAATCACCTCCTTTCTTGAAGACTCTTTAATTTTCTTAAAATAATCCCCTTGACTCATTTGCGCATGTCTTATTTTTTGTAATTCAAGCGCCTTCCTTTTATCACCCCAAACAGATTTGAGAAAAATCAAATAATCCGATATATAAATTTGCTGAGAGATGTTATCATTTTCAATGGCATGCTTATATGCAATCAATGAATATTTGGTTTTTAGAACCAAGTCATCGGTCTTATGATACTCAAAACTCTTTAAAATATACCCTAAAGCCGGATATGTTTTATGATTCATATCTTTGGTCAACGCAATAACACTATCTGCAAACGCGATATTCTTCTTAGGGTGGAAGATTCGAGCCATTTTTATAGTGTCTTTTTCTTCTTTGCTGCGATTGAGATAGACTCGTGCCACGGCTTCCGCCTTTATAGAATCGTTGTCAATTTTGCTAAAAAGGCCAAGTAATTCTTCATCGCCCATTTTGGACAAACTTACTTTCGAAAAATCCTGAGCTTGGATAACAATGCCTGCTGATAATACTATAACTAAGAAAAACCACTTCATATATTTAGATCAATACTTAAAACTATGAAAATTACAGGTATCATTAGGTAAAAATGAAGAACGCAATGCCTCATTCAAAATAAATGAAACTCCCAATCACAGCAAGCTGTGGGGTATCCTGTTTAAAACTTAAAAAGTTTTAATTGGGAATATTGTTCTTTCTCTTTTTCACTCCCTTGTTCTTGTATATACTTTT
>CAJXZB010000062.1 GCA_913063405.1 uncultured Ulvibacter sp. | reverse complement strand
TGAAAACTTAATGATCAGAATGATTAAGGCAGAACCTTGTTTAATAAAAAATATTAATAGCTAAGTGCCTAAGTCGGTTAGTTTATAATGCCAGAGTTGACTCCATTCTCGAAAAAATAGTTATTGAATCTGAAACCGTCACTGTCACAAATATGTCAGCGGATTGGATGCTCTTTATGGATGGGTTGAATTCAGAGATGTTTGCTAAAATTTCTTTTTAAGTACTTTCGGGTTTTAAATTTTGTATTTTTGAATGCCATGCATTTAAAAGCCCTTTTCCTATTATTATTTTTACCCTTCTGTTCTATTTCCAGTCAAGAAATTGCTGTGCTGCAATATGGTGGCGGAGGTGATTGGTATGGTAACCCAACGTCATTGTCTAATCTTATAAAGTTTTGCAATCAAGAAATTCAGACTACTATTAAATCAAAACCGCAAACTGTTACACCAGGAAGTGTTGATTTATTTGACTATCCCTTTGTTCATATGACAGGTCATGGAAATGTTTTTTTTACAAATGAAGAAGCGCAAAATTTACGAAATTACATGGTGAGTGGGGGATTTGTGCACATTGATGATAACTATGGGATGGATCAGTATTTGCGTAAGGAAATAGTAAAGATATTTCCTAATGAAGAGCTTACTGAGATACCTGGGAACCACGCTCTTTTCACTTATGTGTTTGATTTTCCTGAAGGTTTACCTAAAATTCATGAGCATGATAAGAGTCGACCACAGGCATTTGGTATTTTTGAAGAAGGAAGGCTTTTACTCCTTTATACTTTTGAAAGTGATCTAGGTGATGGTTGGGAAAACTCTGAGATTCATAACGATCCTCCAGAAGTTCGTTTAAAAGCCCTAAGGATGGGGGCAAATATTGTGAAGTACGCATTTGAAAATTAAATGATCTCCCAACACGCTCATACCACCACTCCATTTTTACAAAAGAAGTTTCCAATTGTGATCGTTTGTGATGCAATTTCAAGCCCAGCGAACATAGGTGGTCTTTTTAGAATTAGTGAAGCATTGGGAGTTGAAGAAATTATATTTAGTGGCCCTGAAATTGATTTTTCATCTAATAGATTAAGGAGAACCGCCAGAAATACCTGTAAAAAAGTACGATACTCCTTTAATGAAGGTTTAGATTCGAAATTGGAGCAACTTACAGATGACGGATTCGAATTAATTGGATTAGAAATAACAAATGGTAGTGTTCCATTAAACAAACTTCGTCTTACTAGTTCTAAAATTGCAATTATAATAGGTAATGAAAGGAATGGAGTTTCTGAAAACATCTTGAAACAAATGTCACAAGTATACCACATAGAAATGTATGGTGAAAATAGTAGCATGAACGTAATTCAAGCAACTGGAATCGCAATCTATACGGTTTTACAAAAATTAAACCTTTAATTTGAATATAAAAGTATTACACACTAAGGTTCAGGACTTTATATTTAGTTATAAAGATGACACTTCTAAGTTAGCTTTTTCTGGGAGTCCGTTTGAAGGTGTCACCGTGCAAGAACTAATTCAGCAGATAGAAAGCAGAAGAAAGGTAGAGAAAAAACTTCCCACTTGGTTCAATCTAAACACAACCTATTACCCCCCTAAACTTAATTTAGAGCAAGCCTCTTCCGAAGTCACAGCGAAATATAAGTCTTCTTTATTTAATGGAACGAAAATGGCGGATATCACTGGTGGCTTTGGGGTAGATTCGTTTTACTTCTCAGAAAATTTTGAATCTGTACATCATTTTGAACTAAACGATACTCTATCAGAGATTACCAAACACAATTTCGAGTATTTTGGCAAACAAAATATTCTATGTTTTGCAGAAGACGGAATGAAACAACTCACCAAATCAAATTATGATTTAATTTATGTCGATCCTTCTCGAAGACATAACACAAAGGGAAAGGTCTTCTTTCTCAGAGATTGTGAACCCAATATCCCTGAGAATCTTTCCGTACTTCTTAATCACTGTGATACGCTGCTGTTAAAAACATCTCCAATGCTGGATATTTCGGCAGGTTTGAACGAATTAGAGTTTGTCACTCAAATTCATATCGTTGCGGTAAACAATGAAGTTAAGGAGTTACTATGGTTTCTTAGAAAAGGTTTTTTAGGAATACCAGAAATTAAGACCATCAATATTTGTAAAAACAGTACAGAAGCGTTCAATTTTGTGTCGAATCGAAAATTTCAAGTTGAATATAGTCCACCCGAAGCATTTTTATACGAACCCAATGCTGCCATAATGAAAAGTGGGGCCTTCGATCTTGTTTCTGAAGAATATAAAATAAAGAAACTGCATAAGAATACGCAGTTGTACACTAGCTTAGAGTTAACAGATTTCCCTGGACGACGCTTTTCTATTATTCAAGTTATCCCGTATACTAGAACCTCGGTTTTAGCCAATCTTAAAGTAAAAAAAGCTAATATTACCATTAGAAATTTTCCAGAAGACGTTGTTACATTGAGAAAAAAATGGAAAATCAAAGATGGTGGAGAACAATACCTCTTTTTTGCTACCTTAGAAACAAACAAAAAAGTAATTTTAGTCTGTACTAAAGTTGAGTAAAAACTTAACGCAGAGCATATTTGAATACTTAATTTTAAAATCAACAAAAAAAGCTTCAAAAAAGCCTTTGTTTTTTTGCGTTATAACAATTGAAAAGTTACATTTGCATCCGCATTTTAGGGTGCCAAGTTCTTAATATTTTGGAGAGTTGCCAGAGTGGTTAATGGAGCAGTTTGCTAAACTGTCGACGGGAAACTGTCGCGCGGGTTCGAATCCCGCACTCTCCGCAAAATTTTGTAAAGAATAGTTTTATTCGGGGTGTAGCGTAGCCCGGTTATCGCGCCACGTTTGGGACGTGGAGGCCGCAGGTTCGAATCCTGCCACCCCGACTATAAAACTTAGACCCTTAAATGGGCTCGTAGCTCAGCTGGATAGAGCACCTCCCTTCTAAGGAGGCGGTCATAGGTTCGAATCCTATCGGGCTCACACCTTGAAAACCTTCGCCTTGCGGGGGTTTTGTGGTTTTATAAACATTACTTTATACCTTGATTTGCATTAGATTTGCACTAATGTCCCCTAAATAACTACCTTTAAGGACAAAAATAATGCAAATAAATTTCTACTTAGATGAACGGAATAGTACCAGAAAAGGGCATCCAATAAAGATAACTTTTAGGCATAATTCTGAACAAATAATAAAATCAATAAAGTCCTATTCCGAGAAAAAACATTGGGGTGGTGAAAATGTCAAGCGCACTCACCCTAATTTTTACACTATTAAAGAAAAGATAGACGAGCTTTCTAAAAAAATGATGAAGGCCTAGCAAATCTATACCAATATAGATGATGCTATTAAATTTGTTTTTGGAACGTCAAGCGATATTTTCTATGTATCAGCAAAAGAAGTATTGAATAACTACAAGGGAAGAACAAAAGAAGGTTATGAAACGGCGTTAAATAGTTTCAATAAATTTCATCCAAATCGTGATTTTAACTCTATTTCTCCAAAATTGGTAAAGAAATATAAATCTCAACTATCAGAGTGTTGCAGCGCCAATACCGTACATACATATCTCAGAAAGCTGGATACTCTTTGGTCTGAGATAAGCGAATTGAAAAACCCTTTTAAAGGAATACGCCCCAAATTAACAGATACCAGAGACAAATATTTAAGTGATGAAGACTTCTTAAAAATAAGAGATACTTGCACTATCCCCTGGAAATATAAAAATAGATACACAATAGAAGATCTTAATAGGAATAGAAAATACTGGTTACTGTTGTTTTATCTTGGCGGGATCGATATGTTTGATCTTGCTCGACTTAGGTACGATGAAAATGTAATTAATGGCCGTATTGAATTTAAAAGAGCTAAAGGGAGTAGCGGTGCGTTCTGTTCGAATATATTACTTCCAGAAGGTTTTGATTGTTACCTCTATTTAGTTCCTATTTATAAATACTAAGAGTCATCACGATTTTGTAAGCAATTTTACCAATCGATTTCCAGAGTCGTTAACTGATCTAGAATTATCTCGACGGCCATTAACAAAATCACCTAGATATACCTTTATACATCGGGCAAAAAACCTACTAATAGATGAGCGGATTGCCATGCAACTGGTAGGGCATAAATCAAATTCAGTGCATTCTATCTATTCTGGAAGATTAAATAACGACATAATTGACCGTACGCATATAAAAATTACAACCTTCTAAAATTTGATTGTACAATAACTCTATATCAAATCATCTGGCAATCTAAATGTCTTTGCAAACTTACCCGGTTTTATGTGTAAACCTATTGATAATTGATTTTATGTTATTGATATTCTGTGCATTACAATAAATAAATCTTAATCACGTAAACTTATCGTAAAATAATATGGCATCAAACCCCCAAAATTACACTTTTAATAGCTTCCTTTTTTTTATGTATAATCGTGAAAACAAATTGTACATAGTTTGAAAACAAATAGTATATCTTTTTTTTGGCTCTATGTGGAATATAGTGAGTAATCAAATTTTAGCTTCCCACATATAAAGTAAATTATATTGATAAAGTTTTGAGTATTCCTGTATCCTCTAGCTCTTTTTTTAGCGAGTTGTATTTTAGAGTTGAGTCCCTCTAATATGCCGTTGTTTATTCTACTTTCAATATAATTAACAATTTCTGTCCAATGTGTTCTAATCGTTTTAACAACCTTTATAAATGGTTGTATTCTAGATTCTTCAGCCAAATCACACCAAAAAGCTAAATAGCATTCTGCTTCTTGCTTGTCTTTGAAGCTCCCAAAAGTCTCTAAAGAGTTGTTTAAGTCTGTAGCCTACTCTACGTTGTTGTAAATAATCTACCATAGTGGTTACATAATGATGTCCTTTCTTGGTGGAAGCTTCATCAAAACCTACCTGTGTTAGATTTTCTATTACATCTGCATTATGCGCTCTAGCTATCCAATAATTAAATATAG
>CAJXZB010000061.1 GCA_913063405.1 uncultured Ulvibacter sp. | reverse complement strand
GAGGTACAATTCGAGGTGGTAACAGCAACATTGGAAGATGCTAATATTCCTATAGGAGGGTTATTTCTCAATGCAGAAGCAGGCTTTGACGCCAAGGACTTTAGAAACTCATGTGATAAAAAGGATATCGCCGCAAATTTAATAGCGCCTTATTAATTATTTCAAATCATATATTCTATAAAATGAGTATTTCATTCGTCTTAATACTTTTCACCCTAATTAGGAGAATATGCCATTCTGAAGTCGATTGCCTTTAAGCTATTTGAATTTGAAAAGCTGCCCATCATTATGTTTCCTTCTGTTTGAAATTTTAATACCTTTAGTGATAACTAATTCTAACTTATGAAAAACTACAGTTTCTGTTTCTTTGCGTTCCTCATACTCGCTAGTTGTAATACAAAAACAAAAGAAGAATCAAATGCTTCTGAAGAGACTTCAAGATCGATTGAGGTATTTCCTGAGCCAGTTTTTACGACTTCAGAGGCCAATAAACTTATTGAATTGCCATTGCATTGTGTAGAAACAGAATATCCAAACAAATTAGGGCAGGTTATTGGAAGTGATGATGACCTGGATTCGCCATCCAATCTGCATCCCATTTTCTATGGTTGCTTCGATTGGCATAGTGCAGTGCACGGCTATTGGTCAATGGCAACATTGTTGCAAGAGTTTCCAGAAATGGACAAGGCCGAGGAGGTGAAGGCAATTCTGAAGAAAAACATAACAAAGGAGTATGTTGCGCTTGAACTAGAATATTTTCAGAAAAAATTAAATAAAAGTTATGAACGAACTTATGGATGGGCTTGGCTTTTAAAGCTAGCTGAGACCCTTCATAATTGGGACGATCCAATGGCCAGAGAACTGGAAGTCAATTTAAAACCATTGACAGATCATATAGTAGAGAACTATAAAGAGTTCCTGCCTAAATTGGTATATCCAATTAGAGTGGGGGAACATGCGAATACAGGCTTCGGACTTTCATTTGCCTATGACTATGCCATTGCGACTAACGAGTTAGAACTTCAAGAACTCATTGCTCAACGTGCAAAAGATTTTTATTTAAACGATAAAGAGTGCCCTATTGTATGGGAACCAAGTGGTTATGACTTTCTTTCTCCCTGCTTAGAAGAGTTGGATATTATGAGACGTATTTTATCAAAAAGTGAATTGGAGTCTTGGATACAGTCTTTTTTACCACAATTAAAAGAGTCTAGTTTTCATCTTCCCGTAGGGGAAGTTAGTGATCGAACTGATGGTAAATTGGTGCATCTTGACGGGCTCAACTTTAGTAGAGCCTGGGTGTTTTATGGGCTTGCCAATCAATACCCGGCCTATATACACCTTAAGAACCTGGCAAATGAACATATAGCGTATTCATATCCTAACCTTGTTGGAGATAGTTATGAAGGAGGTCATTGGCTCGGGAGTTTTGCTGTTTATGCATTAAAAGCCAAATGAAAAATATCTTTAAAAATATAGGTCCTGGGACTTTAGTGGCGGCGGCGTTTATAGGCCCAGGCACCGTAACGGTTTGTACATTGGCAGGGGTAGAGTTTGGATTTACATTGCTATGGGCGATGGTACTTTCCATTATTTCTACCGTTGTATTGCAAGAAATGGCGGCTCGTTTAGGTTTAGTAACGAATCTCGGATTAGCAGAAAATGTAAGAAAAGAAATAAAATCTCCATTCCTCAAAACAATAGCCATCGTTTTGATTCTTTCGGCAATACTGGTTGGGAATGCCGCTTATGAAGCAGGAAATATAAGCGGTGGAGTTTTAGGGCTGCAAACCTTCTTCATGGATACTACCTTTTCAATCTTAGGTTTAGAACCTAATTACCTCAGTATTTTAATTGGTTTGTTTGCGTTTGTCTTGTTGTATATCGGGAATTATAAATTGATTGAACGCAGCTTAGTAACTCTTGTTATTCTTATGAGTCTTGCATTTTTGATCACCGCTATTATTACCAAACCTGATATGGGATCTGTTCTTAAAGGAATGTTGACACCTAGTATTCCAAAGGAAGGGTTGCTAACTATTATTGCCCTTGTTGGAACGACGGTTGTACCTTACAATCTGTTTTTACATGCCTCGTTGGTTAGAGAAAAATGGAGCGGCGTGAGTTCGCTGGGTGTAGCACGCAAGGATTTATACATCTCTATTATTTTAGGAGGTCTGGTATCCATGGCTATTATGGTTTGTGCCGCTGCTATTCAATCTGCTCAAGTCTCAAACGCCTTAGATTTAGCAAAAGGATTAGAGCCATTGTTTGGAAGTTTTTCCAAATACTTCTTAAGTTTGGGACTTTTTGCTGCTGGAATTACCTCGGCCATTACAGCGCCTCTTGCCGCGGCTTATGTTGCTAGAGGTTGTTTTGGATGGGAAGCGGGATTGAAATCATGGAAGTTCAGAATGGTATGGATCTTTGTATTGCTTTTAGGTGTTATATTCTCTTCTGCTGGATTTAAATCTATCGAAATAATAAAATTTGCCCAAGTTGCCAACGGTTTATTACTTCCAATAATTGCTGGTTTCTTGCTATGGGCGGTGAATAAAAGTACTGTTCTAGAAGAACATAGAAATACAAAGTTGCAAAATTTACTAGGAGTTGTGATCTTATTGACAGCGATAATTCTGGGAGCAAAAAGTTTAATGAAAGTATTTGGTGTTTCTTGGTTATGAAAACAATCGATATAAATGCGGATTTGGGTGAGGGAACTGGGAATGACAGATTGCTAATACCACTTCTTTCTTCTTGCAGCGTTGCTTGTGGAGGTCATTATGGAAATGAAACTACTATGAGAGACACGGTACAATTAGCAAAGAAATATAAAGTAAAAGTGGGAGCTCATCCATCTTTCCCTGATATAGATAACTTCGGAAGGAAAATCCTAACGATGACCAAAAGGGAACTATCCGAAAGTGTTTTTCAGCAATTGGTTCGTTTTTATGCGGTTTGTGAAACAGAAGATGTACCACTCCACCATATTAAATTGCATGGGGCTCTGTATAATTATGCGGCCATTGATGCCCAAACAGCCGACGCCGTTGTTGAAGCAATAGTTGCTACAGGAATTCGCCCGAAGTTGTATCTTCCTTTTCAATCGATACTGGCCAATAAAGCTAAAAATTTACTACCTCTAGTATATGAAGCTTTTATTGATAGACGTTATAATAATGACCTGTCGTTAGTTTCAAGGAGTAGGGATAATGCGGTGATTTATTCAAGAGAGACGGCTTGGAGGCAGTTACAACAGATGGTTATAGAACAAGAAGTGACTACAATTGAAAATGACACCTGCGCCGTAAAGGCAACTACTTATTGTATTCATGGCGACAATGAAAACTCAATAGAAATGCTAAAATATATTAGAGAGAAGATGGAAGAAAATGCTATCATAGTGGCATAATGACTAGGCAACCAACATTTCAAAAGTTCGGTGATCGTGGATTGCTTATCAATTGGCCAACGAGTATAGACCCAGCTGTAAATGTTGAAGTCTTGCAAATGAATATTTTAATTTCTAGAGAGTTCCATGATGAAATTATTGAGACCGTTCCCGCTTATCATTCGTTGGCAGTCTATTTACACGAAGAGATAGATGTTTTAACATTTATTGAAAGGCTTAAAAAAATAGCTTCAACTCAAGTTCGAAGAGCTTCAAGAGTAAAGACCGTGATAACCATTCCTGTTTGCTATAAAATCAATTTAGCACCAGACCTGAATGAGGTCTCAGACTTGCATGGAGTTTCTACTTCCGAAGTTATTAGACTACATACTGAACGGCTCTATAAGGTGTATTTTTTAGGATTCCTTCCTGGCTTTCCTTATTTAGGAGGGCTGAATAAAGAGCTATATACACCACGAAAAAGTAACCCGAGAAAATTGGTTGAAAAGGGTTCGGTTGGAATAGGGGGTGCTCAAACCGGTATTTATACTTCCGATTCACCTGGCGGGTGGAACATTATTGGACGTTGTCCATTGGATTTTTTTTCCACCAAGAAATCACCATGTTGTTTGCTAAAACCGGGGGATTATGTGAGATTTACTGCTATATCGCGTAAGAAGTTTTATAAAATAGAACAGGAAGTTGCCGATGGAAATTATCAAATAAGAAAGGAGGCTTGGCATGATTAAAGTTATTTCTGGGGGATTATATACTTCAGTACAAGATTTAGGTCGCTTTGGGCAGCGCGAATTTGGAGTGCCTCTAGCCGGTGCAATGGATAGTTATTCGGCTCGTTTGGCAAATAGATTAGTTGGTAACTCTAGTGATGCAGCGATTTTAGAAATCACACATATAGGACCAGTTTTGCATTTTACAGATAAAACAGAAATAGCAATCACCGGCGCTGGCTTTTCTCCAACCTTGAATGACGATGAGATTCCATTGAATACTCGAATTTTGGTACAAGGTGATAGCACTCTTAAATTTGGACTTCCTGGATATGGTATGCGGGCTTACCTTGCAATTTCTGGGGGTTTTTCTTCAGAAATGTCAATGGGTAGTTATAGTCAATATCAAGGAATAACACTAAAGGATACTATTGAAAATGGTGATATCTTAATGGTTCAATCATTTGAAAAAAAAACTGAAAGAGTTACGGCTTCTGTGAAGGTTTCAAGAGAACGCTTTACGTCTGAAAAGCTTGAAGTTTATAAAGGACCCGACTTTCATCTCCTGTCTAAGTACCTTCAGAAGAGCTTGCTAGAATCCGCATTGGCGGTTTCATCAGAAAGTAATAGAATGGCATATTTTCTTAAGGGTTGGGAAGATTTTTCAGCAAATGAAATTGTTACCGCCCCCGTTCAACCGGGGACAGTGCAACTCACTCCATCAGGGCAAGGTATTGTCTTAATGCGCGATGCTCAAACTACTGGAGGATATGCCAGAGTCCTACAGCTTACCGAAAAGTCAATTAATAGGTTGGCACAAAAGTTAGCCAACGCTGCAGTGAAATTTAAGTTAGTTGAATAGCGCCATCCTTTAAGAGGTTTAAATTTATAGCGGCATCAAATCACTTTTTTAAGACTCAGTTTTTAATTTTATTGACTTAGGTTTTTTTTAATTACTTCTAATAGTAGTAAATTAGGGGTTATAGTTAGCATTATTATGGAGCAAA
>CAJXZB010000060.1 GCA_913063405.1 uncultured Ulvibacter sp. | reverse complement strand
TCAACCTACTAGCGTTCATTGTTATAGCTCTCAAAAAATTTAAAAAGAAAATAATAGAAAAAGTCTAAATCATTTCATTGTTATTGTGCGCTTTAATGCACTCTAACACCGAAATAAATTTTCGTTTTAATGAAATTTATTGATTATTATCGAACGTTTTAATGTTCGAAAAGAATGATCATAAACCAATAACTGTAAATATGATGAAAGCCCCGAAGGGCTTTTCACTAAATAGAGGCGTCTTTCTTAATTTGCTCATCGTTTTGATGTTCAATGATAATCGCTTTAATAACCTTTTTAACCTCGTGATCTTTTAAAAATTCTAATAGTTGTAATTTATACATAATATTTTTTTAAGAAAGGAAATAGTTTCCCTCTCATACTATAAAGAGCAAAAAGGCAATTATTGTTACATGGAGAACATTATAAAACCAAATACTGTAGTATAAAAAAGCCCCTGTTGTTATATTTTCCCAAATCAACAGGGGCGATATGTATTTGCTCTATGTTAACAAACACATGATAATACAAGTTTGTCTTCTTCTATTTACCGTATTAGTAAGTCTCTGAAAAAGCCAAACTATTGTAAACGTGTGAGTTATAAAAATACAAAAAATAAATTTATATATCGAATAATATTAATAATAAAACAACGGTCCCAGATAGGATATGACAAGAAGCAGAAACGTTACCAACGATAGAATAAAGAGAATTTTCGTTTTACTTTCTCATTTTCTAATAAGCGCCTAAATGTTTAGAACGGCAAAATTATTAATAATTAAAAAATTAAACATGTTGAATAACTTCATTTTTTATACGGTAAAACCATAGATCATTTAAACTGTAGTTACTCAATAACTGCACAGTATTAACTTAAAACAAAAAATAATGAAAATCACAGTAGAAGTAAACTTAGAAGATAGATGGTTTGATGAAGACCAAAATTTAGATGAAGCATTAAAAAGCACAATTACCAGTCAAGTGAAACAAAAGCTTTGGAGTGAACTCAAGGTTAAGGCTGAAAAAGAAATTCTAACCCAAGTTACTGAACAGGTAAATAAAGAATTAGATGGTAAGATTCAGAAAAATGTAAAGGAGTTGATTTTAGAAGATAAGTTTAAGAATCCTAACTATTATCAGGGGAGCGGTGATCCCGCTAGAACAATTGAGTTCATTACTTTAAAAGAATTGACGCACTATATGTTCTCTAGCAACAACACAAGTTATTCTAACATCACAGATCTAATCAAAAAATTATCCAAAGCTTTTTCTGAAGAAATGAAAAACAGATATGATTTAAGCTTTGCGTCTCAATTAGTTTCAAAAATGAATGAGCAAGGATTGTTAAAAGAGGGTGTATTTGATGCCTTAGTTGAGAAAAAATAAACAGTAAATAAAATAGAATATGGATATACCAACAAAAGAAGAAAATCCGAAAGGACTTCACCAAAGATACATTGTGTCTAAAGCAGACGGAACACCAACTGACGAGAGCGCAGAATATTTTGTGTTAAGGCTAGACGATTTCGGAAAGGATAAAGGACACATTAATTGTTGCAGAATTGCTATTAGAGCATATGCCGAGGCTATTGAATTTCATTTGCCAGAATTATCACAAGATTTAATTGACCGATACGGGTATAAATAACTGTTATTTTAATGAATATCTAATTGTGAATCTCTATTTTTTAACAACAATTTTAGATCTCCTTCCATTATTGGTATGAAAATCGAGCAGATAAGTTCCTGCAGGATAATTAAAATCAAAGGTGTAACTTTTTTTACCAGCTCCTTTTACTTGATCGCGAATCAACTTTTTAATTAATTTTCCATCCAGTTGATACAACCCTAATAATAAATTATCGATATGTTGATAATCTATTTCAATATGTATTTGGTCTATAATTGGATTGGGAGCAATCATAATTTCAATATCTGGAATAACATCTTGTTTAAAATTTTCAATTCCAAGAGTACCATCATATTTATAAATTGAATTTCCAGGACAATAGGCTAAGTTACCGTTTCTAAAAACAAATCGATTCAAACTACCCCCTAAACCTAAATCAGTCCAAGTGTTTCCTTCATCTTCCGTTTTATGAAAACCAGAACCATGTCCTCCCATCCAACCATGAGTCGGATTTATAAAACCTATAGCTTGGACAGAATTATCAGGAAAGTCTTTCATAGTCCAAGTAGCTCCAGAATCTAACGATTTAACTAACCTTCCTTGAACAGCAGATTCAATAGAACCAAATTAAAATAGTCCCATTTTCTTTTTGTTTTACGCTGAATAACTAGCATAAGCAGTTGTATAATAAGCCCACACCATATCTGTATTTCTATTGCATTTTGATTATCTCCTAGAAAATATTTAAGTGGGAAATTCTGTTTGAGTCTTTTAAACATTGTTTCTATCTGCCATCTGTGTTTGTAGATAGCAGCTATCTTATCAGGTTCTAAGTCAAAGTGATTACTTAATAAATTCATATACTTTTTCTTTTTCACTACCCCAATAAGTAATACGCCTTAGAACAATGGTTTTATCTTTTTTTTGAACACTAATACGTTCGTCTTTTAATACCGCGTCACTTGTGGTATCGGACAGGTTGAATTCTTTTATGCTTTATCAAAGACAACAAAAGAGCCTTTCTCTAAGTTTAAATCTTTTAAAAAGGTGTGGTCGTGGTTAGCGGCGCTAGTAAAACGGATAAGACAGGGCACATCTTCTAGCGCGTTAATCATAGTGTGCATCTTGATACCGCCTTTTTTCTTCCCATTAATGGGATTGTCCAACTCCTTTTAAAATATCACTAAACAGGCTTATGGTGGTCGAATCTACGATCTTTAAATGCTTCACAAGCAAAGACAACGGACTGCTGTCCGATAAAAAAGAATGATAGGTATTAAATAAACCATAATAGATACTGGCAAATACTTCGCTACTACGATTCTTATTAGCATCAGGCAAGGTGCTTCGTTTTGGAAAGTCCTTTAAGTTTAAATGACTTATACAGCCTTCGCAAGCTAGCAATATGGTAGACAACTCTCGTAGAGAACTAGCACCTCTCAAGGTGGCATAAAGCATTGTTACGAGATGGTCGTAGGTTTTAAAACGCTTGTAGTATCTATCGCTATTATGCTCTGAGACTGTCCGAGTAATAATAGTTGATGAAAGCAATTTTAGTTGTTGTTTGATTATAGGCTGCCCGTTAAAGTTGTTACTTTTGTTCATATATCTCAATTTTGTAGTAAAAATCAAGATATAAACTAAAGCGGGAAGTCCGTTAAGGAAATCCCGCTTTTAAAAAATGTTTATCGGACACTAACGATTATAAATTAAAACAGCTTTTCCATTAGCTCTTCTAAACACTAATTTATTACCGTCGTCTACTATTTCATATGTTCTTGCTTGCTTTAATAAATTTACAATACGATTACTTATCCCTTGAGAACAGTTTTGATTTGTTTCAACTGTACTAATCAATAGAGAGCTATAATCTACTTGATCCAAAACGCCGTTAATTTCAGTACATCCATTGTTACCAGAAAAATTTCTATTACCATCTATTAAATCGAAATTAATTGATGGATGTTGTGGTAAATTCTCTTTATAAATTTTGAGTCTTCCATTTTTCCTGAATTTTGTTAAAGTCCATGAATCGTTTAGTGGAGCATCAACTTTAACAACAGTTTCATAATCAAAACTGTTTAAATTATGCACATCGAAATCTGGAATTCTTGGGTTGTTAACAGGATAAAAGTGTTTAACAAATCTTTCTAAAGCGCCGTTAACGTTAGTGCCATGGCCATAACCATATACATGACCTATTTCATGAGATAACTTACCTAGTGGCTTTACACCTCCTGGAAATTTAATTTGACTAGAAATAGAAATTTTACTACCGCTTGCTTTCATCCCTTTAATTCCACGTTTTCTTGCAAAACTTATTGTTTTTGCATTATTTCTTAATCTATTATAAAGGACGCTGGGACTCGGAGTGTTTTCTGATTCATTTTTTTTCATATATACCTTAAAATGAGGGTGTGAGTATATTTTTCTAAACCTTCTTATAGCGTATTTTAAATGGTCTTTTTCATTAGGTCCAAATATCCCTGCATTTGAATCTATATGAAATTTACCGATATTAAGTTTGAAATTATTTACCTGAAACTGATGCGTTTCGTACAACTGTACATATTCTTTTTCCACATTTAATATGTTTCCGTCTAAATCCTTTAATACTTCTTTATGTACTGCAATTTTAAAATCAGGGTCCTTTTTAACGATAAAGTTAGGTTTAAAATTAGGGTTTAAAGATTTAATGGCTCCTAATTTATTGATACCATAGTTAGATCTACTATGTATATCATTTTCAACACCTAAACCTGATAAATCTAGTTCATACTCACATTCTGTTCCATCTAGAAAATAACATTTATCAGGATGAACAACGTTGTTGGTTTCTAATCCTTCTTCTTGTTCTCTGGAACAAGAAAATAAAAGAATAGTCATTAACAATAAAAAACTCATTTTTTCTTTCATAGCATTTGTTTTAAATTTTAATAAAGTTTTGTGAATAGAAAATTCTTTGTAAGAATAGTTCTTATATGTACTTATAACAGATAAAGAGTGAAATACCCTAAAAAAGATATGGTTTAACCGTATTTTTAAATAGTGACCTTTGATCATCCCCCCGAAAACAGGACAGTAAATTAAGTTCTAAAAAGGAAACTTAAATTTACTATTATGACACGAAGAGAATTCACATCTAAATTCAAGACCAAGGTGGTTTTGGAAGCTTTGAAAGAACGACAGACTACTCAAGAGCTAGCGTAGAAGTTTGATATTACTCCGCAACAGATTAACCTATGGAAGCGAGAGTTTTTATCTGAAGCAGAGGCTATTTTTGATAAAGGGACTACTTCTAAAAAAAGTGAACCTGAACAAAAAGAAGATCAATTATTAAAAACTATTGGGGTTCTTAAAGTGGAAAATGATTTTTTAAAGAACGCCTTGCACTAAAACCCTTAAAAGAACGATGACTAATGATAAGCAAGGATCATTCTAAACTAAGTGTTGTAAAGCAGAGTAGTCTTTTACAAATACACCGTTCAGGTTTGTATTATCGTATTATGGGACTTAGAGCTATTATGCCTGGTAAACATGCCTCTAAGCGCAATAAAGCACATAAGATATATCCTTATTTGCTTCGTAATCTAAAAATAGACAGACCTAATCAAGTATGGGCTATAGATATCACCTATATTCCAATGCGAAAAGAATTTATGTATTTAGTGGCTATTATCGATCTGCGCAGTCGCTATGTGCTGAACTGGTCAGTATCTAATACAAATGGATACAGATTGGTGTAAAGAGACCTTAGAAGAAGCTATTGCCATTCACGGAAAACCAGAGATTATTAATACTGACCAAGGAAGTCAGTTTACATCTGAAGCCTTTACAAAATTGGTGATATCAAACGATATTAAACTAAGTATGGATGGAAAAGGAAGAGCCATTGATAATGTATTTATAGAACGTCTTTGGAGAAGTGTTAAGTATGAAAGTGTTTATCTCAATCCACCAGACTCAGGAATCGATCTATACAAACAACTCAATAACTATTTTGAATATTATAACACCGAAAGAAGACATCAAGGAATCGACAATCAAATACCTTTTAAAAGGTATTTGATTAAACAACAAAAAGTAGCTTAAATCAATATAAACCAGAACTTAATTTAACACCAAGTCTGTCCTAAAGATGGGGGGATGATCATCGATCTCTCAGATTTGCAGGCGTGAGGGCATTGTTGTTAACCTGTATTATCGTTGGAGTAAGGATTTTATCGAAGCAGGAAAGAAACGACTCAATGGCGACACCCTTCGAGAAGCCAATACGGATCAGGTAAAGGATCTTCGAGATGAGTCTAGGGATCTTAAGTTGGTGGTAGCCGAACAAGCTCTTGAGATTAGGGTGCTTAAAAAAAGCTTGAATGGAATCGAATAAAATTTAAAAAGTATATGCGATTTAATCAAGATGAAAAATACGAGATTATACGTCTTGTAGAAGAATCCGAACTGGGTGTGAATCGAACCCTGGCTGAACTTGGTATTGCCAAGAGGACATTTTACAATTGGTATAAAAGGTATCTAGAAAAAGGCTATGATGGTCTTGCCCCAAAGATTAGGAAGAACGGAACTCAGTGGAACACTATACCCAATCAGATATGTAATGAAGTGGTAGAACTTGCTTTAGAACTTCCTGATCTTTCACCCAGAGAGTTGGCCTAGAAAATGATTGACTAGAAGGAGTACTTTATCTCTGAGAGTAGCGTGTCCCGTATTTTGAAGCGTCGAGGACTCATTACATCCCCTGCGTACATCCTTCAGAAGGCAGCCGATGAGTTTAGAGATAAAACTACCCGAGTGAATCAGATGTGGCAAACAGACTTCACTTACTTTAAAATAGTTGGATGGGGTTGGTATTACCTCTCTACGATATTAGACGATTATAGTAGATATATAGTTCATTGGGAGCTATGTTCTAATATGAAGACTGACGATGTTACAAGAACTATTGATAGCGCTTTACAAAAGGCTGGACTCGATAAAAACAGTACTCCTAGACTCTTGAGTGACAATGGATCTTGTTATATAAGTGGTGACTTTGCGGACTATATCCAACAAAATGGAATGGATCATGT
>CAJXZB010000059.1 GCA_913063405.1 uncultured Ulvibacter sp. | reverse complement strand
AAATGAACCAAAAGATCAAGACTTCTTTTAAATAATTAGAAAATACTACGCTTCCTTCCAGACTGTAAAAATAACTCTTCACTCATGCTTCGTGACTCAAACAGATTTTTACAAAAAGTCTTTCAGTCTTCTTGATTTTCAAACTATTAAAAAAATGTCGAAATAGTATTACTGGTTCTAATAGTTTTGTACTTGCCATTTGCCATTTGCCATTTGCCACTTGCCACTTGCCACTTGCCACTTGCCACTTGCCACTGGTTACTGGTTACTCATTACTAGTTACTATTAAAAAAAAAAAGCCACCCCAAAAGGGCAGCTTCTTAACTATTTATATTTTTTTTGATGTCTACTAAAGACGATAACCTATTCCAAAATAAACGGCATCATTACGGCTGTCAGCAGCATATGTGGTTCCGTCAATTTCTACACCATCCATAATAGAATCGAAGCTTCCTCCATAACGTAAGTCAATTTGTATTCTTGATAATTCAATACCAATACCTACTTGGTATCCAATAGTAGAATCTTTGTAACGATCTTCAATCTCCTCTGAAGTTTCCTTAATTTTAATATCAGAATTAAGATTTAGAGCGAAGCTTGGTCCTGCGTATAGTTTTAAGAAATTGAAAATTTCCATACCTACCATAACAGGTACTTCAATTCTAGTATAGTCTAGTTCTAAAACTTCACTAGCAATAATATCTTCGTCTTTTAAGCTGATTTCACCAGCTGTATGGGTTAACAAAAACTCAGGTTGAACATAGAAAGTAGCTATTTTTATCTTAGTATAAATTCCTAATTGAACGCCTAATTTGGTATCTCCCGATTCCATAGATTCAATTTCATCGGAATAATCATCTACTTTGAAATTGTTGGCGATTAAACCTCCTCTAAGACCAAAATCAATTTGGGCAGTAGCGTAAGAAATGCTAATAATGGCAAGGATAAAAAGTAGTTTAGCTTTCATAGTGTTTGTTTAGGCGTTTGTGTTTCTAATTGCTTTAGCCTTTTGAGTTGCTGCAATGTTTTTATCAATAGTATGACCTGGTCTGGACCATTTCAAGTCAGCTTTGTTGGAGGTAGGTACCTCTTCATCAACGATTGCTGGTTTGTCCCCTTTTTTATAAGGTTTTGTTGGTTTTAGACCTAAGATTTTAAAAAGCTCCATGTCCTTATTAATGTCAGGGTTTGGAGTAGTTAATAGTTTGTCTCCTGCGAAGATAGATGCAGCACCCGCCATAAAGCATAATGCCTGACCTTCGTCGCTCATTTCAGTTCTACCTGCAGATAGGCGAACAAGTGTTTCTGGCATTACAATACGGGTAGTAGCAATCATACGTACCATGTCCCAAATAGAAGTAACGTTTTGCTCTTCCATAGGAGTCCCTTCTACTGCAACAAGTGAATTGATTGGTACAGATTCAGGTTGTGGAATCATAGTAGAAAGTGAAACCAGCATGCCAGCTCTATCTTCAGCAGATTCTCCCATTCCAATAATACCACCAGAACAAACAGTGACATTTGTTTTACGAACATTGTCAATCGTTTGAAGACGATCTTCGTATCCACGTGTCGAGATAACTTCTTTATAATACTCTTCAGAAGTATCTAGGTTGTGGTTATAAGCATATAATCCGGCGTTTGCTAATCTCTTTGCTTGGCTTTCAGTCAGCATACCTAGTGTACAGCAAACTTCAACATCAATTTTGTTTAGCTCACGTACCATTTCAAGGACTTGTTCAAATTCAGGGCCTTCCTTTACATTTCTCCATGCTGCACCCATACATACTCTGGAGGTACCACTTGCTTTGGCACGTAATGCCTGAGCTTTAACCTGGTTGACAGACATCAAGTCATTCCCTTCAATGTCGGTATGGTACCTGGCAGCTTGAGGGCAGTACCCACAATCTTCAGGACAACCACCAGTTTTAATAGAAATTAATGTACTCACCTGTACTTCCGACGGGTCGTTATGTTTTCTATGAACCTGAGCTGCTTCAAATACAAGTTCAAGCAATGGCTTGTTGTATATCTCCAGTATTTCTTCTTTCGTCCAGTTATGTCTAACCA
Source organism: uncultured Ulvibacter sp. (assembly GCA_913063405.1). Taxonomy (GTDB): domain Bacteria; phylum Bacteroidota; class Bacteroidia; order Flavobacteriales; family Flavobacteriaceae; genus Ulvibacter. Next base: position 4,679 of record CAJXZB010000059.1, on the reverse strand, counting down.
TGGTCGCTAGTTTTATATTTTGTTTAAAATAACAATAACGAGCAATTCAAAACTAATGAATTTATTCGTTGTTGTACTTTAATTTAGTCTTAAATTTAACTCAACAAATATAAGCTATCGGGAAAATAAAAGGATGTTAAATGTCATGAATAATTAGGGAAACTGCATTGGCGCCAAATCCCACGGCATTAATCATTATTTTTTTTATTTCCTTAGGCTTTTCTTGTTGAATACTTATTGGGTATGGAATGCTTAGAGAGGCTGCTTGAAGGAGCTCCAATAAGGCAGCTTCAACACTTATAGCGCCAGATGCTCCAAAAGTATGTCCACATAGGTATTTATTCGAATAGAGGTAAGGCTTTTGATCACCAAAAAGCTTGTTAATAGCGTTCAATTCGGCCTTGTCTCCAAGGATGGTTCCTGGTGCATGCATAATGATCATGTCCACCTCCGATTCGGAAGAGGCTTCCAAGGCCATTTTCATAGATTTGTATAAGCAGTCGGCATCTGGACTTAATGAGGCAGCATGGTTTATTTTTTCCGTTGCATATCCAATACTGTCTATTTTAGCCAGAGCTCCCTCTTTATTTTTGTCTAGTAGGAACAGGCTGGCTCCTTCTCCCAATACCATCTGATTTCTTTTAGGAGAATGATGAAGAGGGTTGGATGGAAAGGCATCATCTTTGGCGTCAGAATAGATTTTTAAACTATTCATTTGAGCTAAGGTGAAAGGAGTAAGTGGAGCTTCAGATCCACCTACAATAAACTGATCGGCCATACCAGACTTTAGCCAGGCAATTCCATTCGCAAAAGAATGTAAGGCTGAACTGCAGGTAATACTATGACTCATCGCAACCCCATCTAACTGCAAGTGTTGAGATATCCACGAGGAGATATTCCCCAAGGTAGTTGTGGGAGAAGCTAAAGGCGATAAGTTTTGCTTTTGATCAAATTCACGGAGGTGTTTTTCCGTTAATTCTGTGGCCCCTCTGGAAGAACTGATATTTACCCCACAGCTGTCATCCAATGAATTCAAGTCTAAATTGGAAGCAGCAAATAAAGCCAATTGAACACTTCTGTCCAGCATTTTATAATTAGGGTATTGATCAAGAAATGCAGTTAGCAGTTCGTTTGAATCCGAATTTAAAGCAGCTATTAATTGCTTCTTTTCTCCTATTTCAACCCCTCGAATCTTAGTCTCGTTGACTTGGTAGCTTTCAGCTACAGCTGCTTTCGATGCTCCTAATGAGGAGATGGAGGCAAAAGATTTTATATAGATGTTGCTATCCATGTATGTGCTAATTATAAAACCTTTTTGAAAAATTCGGCATATTGGCTTACCGTAATGGCATCCATATTTTCTTCTTGTAATACTCTACCCAAATAAGTCATACCTGTCATTTCCAGGATTACTTTTTCTGAGCTCATTTGGATATCCCCATTGAAGATGATTCCCTTGATGGGAATATTCGCTTGTTGTAAATGGCGAATGGTCATCAAAGTATGGTTGATACTTCCAAGGTAATTTTTAGAAACCACAATAACCTCTAATCCTAAGGTTTTCATGATGTCTAAATACGTCTCCTCCTTATTAATTGGAACCATTAATCCACCAGCACCTTCCACTATCAGATGATTGTCTGTTTCGGGTAGGGTGATGTCTTTAGCTTGAATGCTAATACCTTCCAGCTCGGCCGCAGCATGTGGAGACATGGCAGCTTTTAGAGCAAAGTTCTCCGGCCAAAGTTTGGATTTTGTATTGGAAATTAAGGATTGGACAGTTATACGGTCTCCTTTATCTAAGTCTCCTGCTTGAATCGGTTTGAAATAGTCGGCTTGTAAGGCTTCAGTAAGTATGGCTGAAACAACCGTTTTCCCAATATTGGTGTCGATACCTGTTACAAAATATCGTTTCATAGCTCTGCGATCTTATCATCATTTAAGATTGGAATACGATTCCAAAAATAGTGATGAAATTTCTCTGGCAAAGATACCTGATTTGAGAATTACAGAACAATATAATAGGTGAAAAAATTAGTAGGAGAATAGAGATTTGTGAAATTATAGGCAAAAAAAAAGAGAGGTAAAAACCTCTCTATCTAGTTGCGGGGACAAGACTCGAACTTGCGACCTTTGGGTTATGAGCCCAACGAGCTACCAGCTGCTCCACCCCGCGATGCAAAAGTATACCTTTTTGTTAAAGCAGCAAGTGATTGGCGATTTTTATTTTAATTAATAATGAGTAGGTACTGTAATTCATTAATATTCAATTGGAGTCGTCGTTATATTAATTGATTTTCGGGTAGGGACGGAGTAAATGAAATTGGATATCCGTTCTTGTTTTTAAATGAATAGCCTTATCTTGATCTGAATAAATGATAATATCAATGAATAAGGTACCCTTATATAAAATCGGAAATGAAGAAAGTCAGGATTATATTGAAGTTCTAGAACTACAAGAGCGAACGGATTACGACACTTCTAAGCCTCATAAACATTCTTATGTAGAGGTTTTTCTTTTTACTAAGGGCGGTGGGAGCCATGAGATTGATTTTGTGTCTTATCCTATTAAGTCCAACTCCGTACATTTTGTATTCCCTAATCAAGTTCATAAGGTTGCTCGTGAATTAGATACATTTGGGCATGTTATTCTCCTTTCCAAAGAATATTTCGGGCAGTTAGATTATGATTTGTTCGTTCAGTTTTTCCATGCCTTCTATCTGAATCCTGCTATTGAAATCCCGTCTTCTAATTTTAAGGTCGTTTTGGATGGTCTGACTAAAATCAAGGAAGAATTGAGTCAGCAAAAAAGCTATTATAAGGAAATTGCAAAGGGTAGTTTGGCTGTTTTATTTCATCATTTTTTAAGGTCTAATGAAACGGAAAATGAATCTGGGAATAGGTCTTCGAAGGAATTTAAGATCTATATGGATTTACTAATTTTAATAGATGAGCACTTCAAAGAACATCAGGCTGTTTCATTTTATAGTGACGCCTTACATATTACCAGTAGGACCTTAAATAGTATTTGTAAAGAATTTAGTGATGCCACCTGTTCAACACTCGTAAGTGAACGAATTGTATTGGAAGCTAAAAAGTTATTGATATACACTGACCAACCCATAAAGGATACCATGTATGCCTTAAATTTTAATGACCCAGCTTATTTTAATCGTTTTTTTAAGGTTAAAACAGGCCATACGCCTACGGAATTTATTCAGCAATTTGCAAAAAAGTACCATCAATAGTACAATTTGTCCATTGATTCAATTGGTTATTATTTAGAGATTTGATAATGAACTAAATTGAATATGATGAAAAAATATATCCTCAGCATTTTTATTGCTTCTATTTCTTCCATCTCTTTTGCACAAGAATGGGAAAGTGTGCCCTCAGGTACAGAATTAAGACTTAACTCCATATCCTTCGGATCTTCTTTGGTTGGGTTTATTGGTGGAAATGATAGTCTATTGTTAAAAACCACAGACGGTGGCGATACCTGGATTCAACAAGCTACCAATGGTGTGGATTTTAATATCAGCTTAACCGATATTGTACAGGTCGATTTTTTGGATGAAAATATTGGATTTCTAACAATTGGAACAACTTTATATGGAGGCCAAATCTATAAGACAGTTGATGGCGGAGCGAATTGGGACCTAGAATCTACTTGGATGTGTTCACCAGTTCGTACTTTCAATTTCGATGAGAATACTTCTTTTGTTATTGGTTCCGCATGTTTTGGCGGAAAGGTTATCGACAAAAAAGAAAATGGAAGTTGGGGAGTTAATACAACATATTTGTCTTGGGCAAACGATTACCTGAGAGCTATAGATTTTTACGATGATGTTTATGGAATGGTTGCAGGTGATGGCGGGACAGTGCACAGAACCTTTGACGGTGGTATGCATTGGGATACTGTAGAAACTTTTACAGATGAATCTATTTTGGCCTTGAAATTCGTGAATGACTCTACCATATATGGTATAGTTGATTCTTTGTTGAATTCCTTTATGATAAGTACAGATTCCGGTGCTACCTGGGCTTCGCATAATTCTTCTCTTACGTTCTTTTATCCGAAATTGAAGGCTTTGGCATTAACTGAATATGGTGAAGTCATTGCTGTGGGAAAAACGGATCTAGGTAATGAAGGTTTTTTACTTTGGGGAAAAGAAGGCGCTACTTTTTGGAATCATGAAACGGTAGACTATCCTTTGCACGGGGTAGCAATTGCGGAAGATAGTATTGCTTTTGCAGTTGGTGATAGTGGTCTAATTGTGAGAAATACTAAACTAGATTTGGACCTTATGGAAAATGATGGCTTAGAAGAAATTAGTATCTATCCAAATCCAGTAAGTGATGTATTATCCATCAGGAATGAAAAGGCAGAAATAGAAAAGGTTCAGGTGTTTAATATGCAAGGAAAGTTAATGCGAACTATTGATTCCAACTTTGATCAGATCGATTTAAGCGAACTCGGAACCGGTATTTATTGTCTTACCATTTCTACAAAAAAGAACAGGGCAGTACACAAGTTAATAAAGCGATAAGGGAATGTTATAAAAATGAAAAAAGCCTAAAAACAAAATGTGTTTTTAGGCTTTTTCTAGTTGCGGGGACAAGACTCGAACTTGCGACCTTTGGGTTATGAGCCCAACGAGCTACCAGCTGCTCCACCC
>CAJXZB010000058.1 GCA_913063405.1 uncultured Ulvibacter sp. | reverse complement strand
GAACTTTAATTCCATCTGATAAAGTTACAGACAAGCTGTAACTTTGGCAAATTCATCCCAATCGCAGCAAGCTGCGGAGGATTCTTTGCCCTTTTGATAAAAACAACAACAGCTAACAACGTATAAAAAATAACGTCTTAACCAAAAACACCGTAAGCTTTCAGAAATACTTCGTCTAAGATAATTACTACCTAAAACCAAAATTATGAAAGCTTCCAAAAACGGAGTGCTACTTGCACTTTTACTCCTAACCTACAGTTCCATTTTTAGTCAATGCGCAGATCCCGCTAATATCTATACGTTTACCTACAATGGGCATACCTACGAGGTGGTAAAAGAAAATAAAACCTGGACAGAGGCTTCTACCTGTGCGGTAAGCCGCGATGGGTATCTGGCAGAGATCAATGATGAGGCAGAGCAAAACGCCATTTTTGACGAGCTTGTAAACAATGCAGACATTGACGAGGCAAACACTCAAAATCAATTTGGAACGGCTTCTGTTTGGCTTGGAGGCCACGATGCCGGCGTGGAGGGAGAATGGATCTGGGATGGCGCCAATGATGGCACAGGCCCACAATTTTGGAACGGAGGCCCAAATGGCAATCCTGTAGGCGGTTTGTACACCAACTGGGGCGTAAGTCCACCAGAGCCAGATAACTCAGGAGGGCAGGATCATTTAACGATCATCATTAAAGCAACCGCCACTAATTTTAGTTTATGGAACGATTTGGTTGCTACCAATACCATTTACTACCTCATCGAGAAAGATGTAATTCTCGGTACGTCAGATTCAGAATTAAAAAAGAACATTGCTGTGTATCCTAACCCATTTAAGGAGTTTATCAGTATTGAGAACAATACTACTATAGCGATTGAAAAAGCGACTATTTTTGATCTAAAAGGGCAAAAAATTAGAACCATTACTTCTCTTGAGCTAAAAGACAACGCTATCAATGTTGCTAGTTTAAGCAGCGGAATGTACATCCTAAACATCCATTTTGAAAACGGGAAATTGGTGAGTCAGAAGATTATTAAATAACTCCAACAACTAATTGTAAATTAGCACAAAAATAGTTGTATCGCATATGATCGATTTTAGAAAGGAGGTTCATAGATTACCAAAGGCAGATGTCCACAATCACTTCCATTTTAGGAGGTAGCATTACTTCTCTAAAAAAAAAGATACCCTCAGGCGCAGATCAACTTACCCACCCATTACAATGGTTTGGACGGAATGATCGATTTTATCTACAACGATCTTGGTAAAATAATGCTCACAGGAAATGATGATGTTTTTTTATGGAAAACTCCATTGAAAGCAGTATTGAAGACAATGTGAGCCTTCTTGAAGCAAGTGTGGACATTAACCTTATCAAATTCTTTGATCGGTCCATCGAAGAATTGATTAGCGTCATTTCCAAAATCAAAGAGAAATACAAAGCAGAAATCGATTTTCGTCCTGAAATTGGAATTAACAAAGATCTAAACCTTTCTCAGGCATACCTAGATGGAGTTCGCTGTATGGATAGTCGTGTCTTTAATAGTGTTGATCTCTACGGAAAAGAAAATAACAAAAACCTCGATGGTTTTAACGAATTATACCAAGAAGCCCGTTCTAGGAATATTAAGACCAAAGTTCATATTGGAGAGTTTTCTAATTGTGAGACAATAGAGAACGCCATCAATCTCTTACAGCCTGATGAAATCCAACATGGTATTCGGGCCGCTGAATCTGAGCAAACAATGGAGTTAGTGTTGGAAAATAAAATTAGACTGAATGTTTGTCCGCAGTCTAATATATCTCTTGGTTCAGTAAAAAGCATTGCCAAACATCCTATGCGGAAACTGTACGACCACGGAATAAAACTTACGGTTAACACAGACGGTCTTCTACTGTTCGACACTACTGTCACAGATCAATTGATGGATCTCCTAGATCATAAAATCTTTAATTTTGAGGAGTTAGAAGAGATTAGAAAGAATGGTTTCGCCTAAAATCTCTTCAAGTCTATATCAAACAGCATCGAACTTCCTGATCGTCAGAAACTTCCCACGATCTATTTCGTAGGAATGTGCTGACATCTATATCATTTTTTTTATCTTAGCCACACCAAATTTACACAATACTAGCCGCTTAGCTAAAGGTAGTTTATCTAATACCTAAAGGCGATGCAGAACATTACAACACTACTATTCATTTTTTTCTTTGGCTGTTGCTTTGCCCAACATTCGGGAAAAGGAACTTGTGCACTTAAACCAGACAATAAAGCTTGGCTTGCACAATTTAAGAAAACGGATTTAGGCCCTGAGAAGATTGATCTTGTAACAAATAAGATTGTATCAGATACAGATTACTTTGTTCAGAATCCTGAAATAGCGAACCTTGAAGACCACAGAGTCTTTGGTAATATTCCTTGTACAGAAAAATGCTCTATTCGTTTTGGACTGGTATATGGTAAGAACAAAGGAGTTACAATAGACCTACAAAAAAATCCAGAATGGGAGGATTTAATGGCAGAGTTCACTTCTGAAAATATCCATAGAATTGAACTGAACGAACACCACGCTAAAGATGTGTACAAAACTGCGGCTATTAAACGCTCAGGGGTTATTCTATATACCGATGACAAGGACTTGAAAAAGAAAATCAAGAGAGCCATTAAGGATATGGCTAAGTCTTAAAACATCTTGAATTTAGACAATTTATTAACTATCTTCCCCGTTTTCCCATAAAATTATTTATGCAATTCGATCATTTTATAATACGTCCACTTGCGGAAGAAGATCTGGATTCATACTTTCAGCTGATACAAAAAAACAGGAAAAGACTCGAAAGTTTTTTTGCAGGTACTATTTCGGAAACCAAAACTTTAGAAGATACAAAACGGTCCGTTTTAAATAATATTAAACGGGCAAACGAAAAGAGTTACTTCGCATATTTAATTGTCGATACCCGAACCAACAACCTAGTTGGATTACTAGATTTAAAGAATATAGATTGGAACATTCCAAAGTCAGAATTAGGCTGCTTTATCGACGAGGACTATGCCAGTAAGGGAATCACTACAAAAGCCAGTCTTTTATTCTGTGATTACTGCTTTGACCACCATAAGTTTAAAAAGTTGTTCTTAAGAACTCATAAAAGCAATGCTGCTGCCATTCGTCTTGCCGAAAATTGTGGTTTTCAGAAAGAAGGAGTTTTAAGGTGTGATTATAAAATGTCCTCCGGAGAATTAGTTGATCTTATTTACTACGGGAAGTTAAACTTGTAATTGATACCGCAATTTTCCCTACTTTAGCTTCGCTATTAAAAATTAAAATTATCCATGAAAAAATACTGGCCCCAATCCTGCTATGCCTTTCTTTTGTTGTATTTGGGCAGAACGAAGAAGAAGAAATTGATTTTCCGAACGCTAAAAACTCATACTTAACCTTCGGTCTCTCAACTCCTGCCAACTGGGTCGCTCCAAGATATCGATTCGGGTATATCCATTCAATTAATGGAAAATGACGGATTGGAGTGGATGTAGGTTTTCGAAGTGAATATACAACGTTCAAAGTGCTAGAAGATAATGATAGTGATGATTATCTATTATTTGAAAGAAGGTTCGAAGTCTATCATATCTTAAATCCTACTAGACGCGTAAATATGTATATTTCTGGAGAGACGTATTTTATCTATCATGAAGAACGTTATTATTCTGATGAATTTGATTCGGACGGCCTAGATGCTACAATTCGGTACGATAGAGCCGACCTGACCAGAAGTAAATACGGAGTTAACTTAAAGTTTCGTGTATTCGTTCCCTTTGGTGACAAGATAGGAGTCAATGCCTATATTGGTGCGGGGCCAAGAATACGAGACATAGAATTCAGTAATCTCGTGAATCCAAGAGAAACTGATTACTATGATGATTACCATGATGGTTGGTGGTCAAGCAACTACCAGAATGAAGGCATAGATGTTGGGTTTAATTTCGCCCTTGGCATCAAGTTTTTCTATCGAATTAATTAATTAAAATCGCTCTAATCGTATCTTGAATTAACTGAGAACTTCGTCAATTTTCAGTATTTTTGCTTCAACTACAAAGAGCTAGATGAAATTCAATATTGTTTCAGAATTCACTCCAACTGGAGACCAACCCACGGCGATAAAATCGCTAGTGAACGGGATTAACTCTGAAGAAAAATACCAAACACTTTTAGGGGTTACGGGAAGTGGCAAGACATTTAGTGTCGCCAATGTAATTGAAGAAGTCCAAAAACCTACACTGGTTTTAGCTCATAATAAAACATTGGCTGCTCAACTTTACACTGAGTTTAAAAACCTCTTTCCTGAAAACGCGGTTGAATATTTCGTTTCATACTATGATTACTATCAACCTGAAGCCTTCATACCATCGAGTGGTACTTATATAGAGAAAGATCTTTCTATCAACGAAGAGATTGAAGTGATGCGTTTGAGTACCACCTCTTCCCTATTGTCAGGAAGACGAGATGTAATCGTCGTCTCCTCGGTTTCCTGTTTATATGGTATTGGAAATCCAGCGGAGTTCCAAAAAAACGTTATTAGTTTAAAATCGGGAGAAATAATTTCCCGAACGAAACTACTGCACCGGCTAGTACAGAGTCTTTATTCTAGAACTGAAATGGAGTTTAATCATGGAAGTTTCAGAATCAAAGGAGATACAGTAGACGTCTTTCCTGGATATGCGGATCACGCTTTTAGAATACATTTCTTTGGAGACGAAATAGAAGAAATTGAAGCTTTCGATCCGAAGACAAATAATGTTGTTGAAAAATACGACCGTCTTAACATCTATCCAGCCAACATGTTTGTAACGTCACCTGAGGTCTTACAAGGAGCTATAAAAGGTATTCAAGACGATCTTGTAAAGCAAGTTGATTACTTTAAGGAAAATGGAAAATACTTGGAGGCAAAGCGCCTAGAGGAGCGCACCAACTTTGATTTGGAAATGATTCGGGAATTAGGTTATTGTAGTGGAATTGAGAATTATTCTCGCTACTTGGATCAAAGGTTACCAGGAACACGACCCTTTTGCTTGTTGGATTTTTTTCCTGAGGATTATTTAATGGTCGTTGATGAAAGTCATGTTTCTATTCCACAAATTGGTGCCATGTATGGAGGAGATCGCTCCCGAAAAGAAAATTTGGTGGAATATGGTTTTAGACTCCCGGCTGCCATGGACAATCGTCCTTTAAAGTTTGAAGAATTTGAAGCACTTCAGAATCAAGTTATTTATGTGAGTGCCACACCCGCAGATTATGAACTAGAAAAAACAGGCGGTGTATTTGTAGAGCAGATAATAAGACCCACCGGTTTATTGGATCCTCCAATTGAAGTTCGGCCAAGTTTGAATCAGATTGATGACTTGATTGAAGAGATTCACAAGCGTATTGAAATCGACGAGCGTATTTTAGTAACGACGCTAACCAAGCGAATGGCAGAGGAGCTGACCAAATATTTAGAAAGAATATCGATTCGCTGTAGGTATATCCATAGTGATGTTGACACCTTAGAACGTGTAGAGATAATGCAAGATCTGCGTCTAGGTTTGTTTGACGTGCTAGTGGGTGTAAATTTATTGAGGGAAGGATTGGATCTTCCTGAGGTTTCTCTTGTAGCTATACTTGATGCCGATAAGGAAGGGTTTCTACGAAGTGCTCGCTCTTTAACTCAAACTGTTGGACGTGCTGCTCGTAATCTTAATGGAATGGCAATTATGTATGCGGATAAGGTAACAAAGAGTATGCAAGCGACTATAGATGCAACAAATTATAGAAGAGAGAAGCAAATTGTCTATAACCTAGAAAATAATATTACCCCAACTGCGATTAAAAAGTCTTTTGACAATGCATTGACTAAATCGAAACAAGATGCTTACTCCTTTGAGAATGCTGAAAGCCTTGCAGCTGAGGCAGAGGCCGAATATTTGACAAAACCGCAAATTGAAAAGAGAATTAGAGACACTCGAAAAGCAATGGAAAAATCGGCTAAGGATTTAGATTTTATGATGGCCGCCAAACTTCGGGATAAAATTAAAACATTACAGGGACAATTGGAAAAGGTATAGAAGAGCTTGAGTCCATCGTCAAAAAAATAACTTTTAATTACATCAATGAACCACCCAGATTCCACGCGATTAAACAAAGCTATTAGTGATAGCGGGTATTGCTCACGCAGACAGGCAGACACGCTTATCGAGCAAGGTAGAGTAACCATTAATGGAAAAGCCACCTCCCTTGGAGATCGTGTAATGCCCGGAGATACGGTTGAAGTGGACGGTAAAACGGTTCGTTCCAATGACAACTTGGTCTATATTGCACTAAATAAACCGGTAGGAATAACCTGTACAACAGACCAACGAGTTGAAGGCAATGTGGTTGATTTTATTGGACATAAAGAACGTATTTTTCACGTAGGGAGACTCGATAAACCAAGTGAGGGTTTATTATTAATGACGAATGACGGTGATATTGTGAATAAAATATTACGTGCTGGAAACAAACACGAAAAAGAATATATCGTGAAGGTAGATCGCCCTGTGACCGATGACTTTATTAAAAAGATGAGTGGAGGTATTCCTTTACACGAGTTAGAAGCCACCACAAAAAAATGCAAGGTTGAACGATTAAGCAGATTTAGTTTCCGAATTATCTTAGTGCAGGGTCTGAACCGTCAAATTCGGCGTATGTGTGAATATTTAGGGTACGAAGTAATTGAATTGAGACGTGAACGTATCATGAATATTTCTCTTGGGGACCTCCCTATAGGGGAATGGCGGGACGTTACTAAAGAAGAACTGAACGGATTGAAAAAGGCGGTTACTACTTCAGAGAATGCACCGGCTGCAAAAAACATAGAACAGACAAGGGGCAAAAGAAGACGGGATTGATTTTAAATCAGGCTGAAAAAAGAGATCACGCACCGATTGAGTAATACGTGATCCTTTTCAACTAACTAACCAAATTAAATTCCAATTATGAAATTTCTCAACCATTTCCTTCATTCCAATGCTTAACTAATTGGGGATTGTAAAAATTAGCAATCAACATTAAAATTGAAGAGCTTAGTACAGGGATAATATTACTTACAACTGGTTGTTCAACTATCTTTTTTAAATCTGTTATAAAATTCCGTAAAATTTGTCGAATTGTGTCCGATAAAGTTACAAAAATAATTATAACCCTATCTTAAGGTCAATAAAACTGTTCAAAACTTCAACTTTCTCAATAGC
>CAJXZB010000057.1 GCA_913063405.1 uncultured Ulvibacter sp. | reverse complement strand
TTGGGCTGAAAAGGCATTCCAGTAATAGTTAATACTCCTAAAGAATTGATAATTGCTTTTCCGTGATAAATGTTACTAGATGAATTATCCTCTAATAACACCCAGTTACTATTATTCCAATAATAATAGCCCGGGAGTGATAGGCCTCCAGTTCCAGTATTATATACTAGTGTACTCTCTGGCAGTACTCCTCCTTGCGGATTGATGATCGTGGTAATGTCAGTTGCAGAAGATAAGGCAATTCTAGGTAACAAGACTCCAGAGGTTGAGGAATCAATATCCAAAGCTCCTTCAGGCCCTGTAGTTCCAATCCCAACTTGTGAGTATGAAATTGAATAAGAACAGATAACGATAACAAATACTAAATATTTCATTATATCAATTTTTATATAAAAACACGTTACTTAAATTACTTTAATCGAAAACAGTGATTGTTATTTAACAAAAAGTAATTGAGAGTAAGTAAGTAAGCTTTTAGACTCTTTGAACTTGAAACCTAACTGACCAAATGAATCGGGAATTAAAAGCTTACTTCTCACAAAATTTAATTCGGGACTCGCAATCTAGTTTAAAAGGAAATGAAAGAAAATTCTTTCAACGAATAACTTGGGATTTGAACGAAAAGCGAAATCATGAATACAAACAAATACTGTAGTTAAACAAAAAACTCCCGCCGAAGCAGGAGAAAACCCATAGCTATTAACCTAGTATTGATAAAAAAAACAATCTTTTTTTAATAAAACATCTAAGTAGTAAAAGACCCTACCTAAGATTAAAAAAATCTGTAATTTTTGAAATGTCATTATACATACGATGAAAATGGGGAGCGATTTTTTATACCAATGTGTTATGGATCGATGTACGAGGAAGATAAATCACAATGTACATGTTTAGATCCATCGACATTTCATCAGTTTGAAAAGAAAAGATTTAACGAAGTTTTAGAAATGAAAAATAGAACGATAAAAGACCAAGCTTCAGAATTGAAGCATTTAAGAAAATTAATCGAAACTAATAACCTGTAGATAGGATGAAAATCAGTGGTAAAATAAAAATGAAAGCTAAGGTGAAACCCGATTTAATTTCTATCGTAAAAATTATTTTGCGCCTTCCTGTAAATATTGAAGTTGAATTGAAGGATGCAGAAGTTAACATTATAAAATAATTGTAGTATAAAAAAAGCCCTGCAAATACAGGAGCTAAGTTCTTTGAAATTTTGATATACGTTTAAGATTTAATAAACTTCTTTGTTGTGGTTTTGTTGTCTATGGTAACTTGTACGAAGTACATCCCTGTACTAAGCTGGGACACATCTATACTAGAAGCAACACCTTCTTTAATAAGAATCCCTTGTAAAGAATAAATTTTCACGGTTTCAAATTGTTCCTTTGATTTAATATGTAATATATTTTGTGTCGGGTTGGGAGATATAGTAAAAATTATAGTATCATATTCCTCTGTACCTAAAATATCGTCAGGGTCAAATTCCCATATATCGTTATGAAATTCAAGAGGACTTGTTCTCCATCCAGTTCCTATATACCCTTTTCCATTATTAGTGAAAGCAAAAGCGTCCTTTGTTACATATCCACAATCTGGAATTCTAGTCCAAGTATCAATTACGGGGTCATATTCATAAAATTGGGGGTAGTATTCAAATCCAATTTCTGCATGTGCTCCTACTCCTGTATAACCTTTTCCATTTAATGTAAAACTCATCATAAATGAAGTTTCAGGAGTAAAAGGGTAATCTGCTATTTGATCCCATGTGTTCGTTTCTGGATCATATTCGAAAAAATTAGAAGATTCTGTAATTGAGGAATCAACACCAGATCCAATATAAAATTTATTATTAATTGAAAAATAAGCCGTAGAAAAGACATAAGGCTCATCTGGATAAGAAGTAATACTTTGTTCCCAAGTTTCTGTTGCTGGGTTAAACGAAATTATTTTATCATATATTAAAAAATAACCTTTATTATCGTATGAAAATTTAGGGATACGGAATGAACTAATAGAAAAGAAATTGGGTAAATCTATTAAACGAGTCCATGTTTCAGTAATAGGATCAAACTCATAAAAAGTCTTTTGATTATCATTTGGGTCTCCTGGAAAACCGCCTGCAACATAAACGTTATCACCAATTGTCAAAGCAAAACCATTTTGATAACCTTTGTCTACCATCCAATCAATTGTTGAAGCATCCCAAGTATCGGTATCTGGATTATACTTATATAGTGTAGCTCCAATACCATCAATAACATAAGTATTACTATTTATGGTAAAAGAAGGTAAGGATATAGATGAAATTGGGAAATCATTCTTTTGAGTCCATTGTTGAGAGAACAAAAAAGAAGAGTAAAGAGCAAGAATTATAACATAAATATTTTTCATAATAATGTTTTTAATCTACAACAAAGCTAAGAAAATTTACCAATAAAAATCATAAATACAGTAGTTACCGAATAGCTACGCAAAAACAAAATATATGCAAAAAGTACACAACGATGGAACCCTTGGGGAACTGCAAGAATTGAACGCGAAAACCCTACAAGAATGGGTCAAATCAAAGGATGTTGACCACGTAGATGTTTTCCCAGGGACGAAAGAAAATATTGAACACAGAAAATCTCTAGTGGGAAAAAAATATAAAAAATCTGGTGGCTTTAAAAAAGCACCATGAATTAATACCAAACACAAATGAAAAAATTTAATTCAAATTAATTGTAGTATGTCTGAATTTTTATCAAGATATGCCTATTGGCTAAAAGATCAGGAGCGAATTTTATCGAAAGAGGATTTCGCAAAATTATTAATCGAAGAAGATATACTGTAGTTAAACAAAAAACTCCCGCCAAAGGCAGGAGTATAAACGTTCTTTGAAATTTTGATATACTTTTAAGGTTTTATAAACTTCTTGGTAATTGTGTTGCCTCCTACATTAATTTGAGCAAAATAAAGCCCTTTAGATAGCTCTGAAACGCTAATAGAGGGGTTTGTCTCTTTTATTAGACTACCGTTTATAGAATAGATACGAACCGAATCAACAGGCTCTTGGCTATCGATATTTAAAACATCTTGTGTAGGATTTGGGTATAGCGCAAAGGATAGCTTGTTGAAATCTTCTGACCCCAAAGAGCAATCTTCGCTATATTGTACCCAATTGTCTTTACACCAAGAAGACTGACCGCAGGTTTGACTATTTGCGTAATTTACATCATCTACTTGAATACAAGTAAGGTTAGGGTTATCATGAGCCAGCATAGTGAGCATATTGTGATTGTTACCGTTTTTAACATTTAATCTATTTAATTGGTTATTATCGCACTCGAACAGTTCAAGATTCGGGTTTTGTGTTACATCTAAATTGCTTAATTGGTTAGATCGGCAATCTAACCTTTCAAGATTCGTATTTTGAGTTAGATCTAAACTGCTTAATTCGTTAATAGAGCAAGTTAACACTTCAAGATTCGTGTTTTGCGATACATTTAAACTTGTTAATTGGTTAGCGGCGCACTGTAACTCTTCTAGATTCGTAAAACTCTGTATACCTTCTAAAGAAGATATGTTGTTGTTTTTAACACGCAGTCTGAACACAACCGCCTCAGCTTCACTCACTTGTATTCCGCCATCATCATTGGTGTCTGCATCAGAATCAACACTACCATTTCCATCAGTACCTACACAAAGTGTATTAACTAAAGCATTTTTAAAATTAGCATCGGGAATAGTTACAATTTGTGCTTGGCTCATAGCACATAAAAATAACAGGGGATAAAGTAATAGTTTTTCATAGGGTAAATTTTAAAAGTATGTCAAAATTAGAAAAAAATAAAAAAACTCTTGCCGAAACAAGAGAAAAATCATAGCTATTAACCTAAATACAAAACAACTTTTTTTAGTAAAACAACTAAGTGAGAAAAGACCCTACTTAGAATTAAAAACAAACTGTAGTATTAAAGATTGTTTCATAGTACTCAATTTTACCTAACGTATTTGTATAAGATTTTTTGCGTTGATTAAGCACTTAATTTAGTAAATACAAAACCAACTAGAAAATCCGCAAGGATTTTCGTAAGTAAGCTTGCACTAGCAATGAATTATACACGTTGTTGTGCAACGTTTTTTAATTTGCATATAATTTTCTTCGTTCTAATTTAATCAGAGTTTCATAATTGTCGGATACAATTGGTGTAAGATTTGTAAAATCCTCAATTGCTTTGTCCAATCTCTCAGGTTGTTACATTTCCCATTCTCTCGGAATTCCTTGTCTTTCAGGACCAGCACCAAACGTGTGTTTGGTAATCAGTTCATCCAATTTTTCTAGGTTTTGTTGTAATTCCGATTTTAACCCTTCTAAATCTGCATCTATAAATTCAAATTCAGGTAATTCACATTCAATAAGAAATTTATAAATGTTTTGGTATATCTTGTCAGGAAAGGCTCCGCCAACAAATCCGTTTTGTTTTATAAAATACATCAAGCCTTTACTATCTAAAAGTTCATTTAATCTTTCAAATGTTGCTTTGCCAAGATTTAAATAGTTTGAATTTGTTATTACAGAACCTTCACTGTTTTTAACTTTTTCGTACCAGTTATTACGATGGCGCTTTAATTCTGATTCGGTGTATTTTTTTCCTTTTGGACGTTGTTCAATTCAAAATGATTCAACAGCTTTTCAAGAAAGCTGGAATACAAATGTAGCTTCCTGTTAATTGCCGCGAGATCTATCTGCCCTCTTTTTGCCTTTGCGACCTTCCTTTTAGAGTCCCAATTATCTGGAGAAACCCTCAAAACCTGTAGAATAAACAAACCTTCCTTCTTTCTTAGAAATGAAGTACCGTAAAATAATTAACGTATCTTTGTCGCCGCTAGGTTCTTTTAAATTAAAATGCATCAGTTGCCACCACAGTTACCACTTTTTAATGTTTTAATTTGTTTATTAAAGAAATACTTCGGGTCTGTAAAGGCTTTAAATAGGACTTAGTGGGGGTTATACCTAGAAAGTTAAAAAATATAAGTTGTTTATCAGTAGTCTTAAAAAGAACACATTCCATTATGAATTTACACGAGTATCAAGGAAAAGAAATATTAAACAGTTTTGGTGTTGAGATTCAACGCGGTATGGTTGCCACTACACCTGCCGAGGCTGTTGCAGCTGCAAAAAAGCTAACTGAAGAAACCGGAACTGGATGGCACGTTATCAAGGCTCAAGTACATGCAGGAGGTCGCGGAAAGGGTGGCGGAGTGAAGTTAGCAAAGTCTTTAGAAGAAGTTGAGCAAATTGCAGGACAAATTATTGGAATGAACCTTGTTACACCTCAAACAAGTGCTGAAGGAAAAAAAGTACACCAAGTTTTAATCGCGGAGGATGTATATTATCCAGGCGCCAGTGAACCTGAAGAGTATTATATGAGTGTTCTATTGAATCGTGGAACAGGTAGAAATATGATTATGTATTCTACGGAAGGTGGAATGGATATTGAAACTGTAGCCGAAGAAACACCACATTTAATATTTACAGAAGAGATTGACCCAGCTGTTGGTTTGCTTGGTTTTCAAGCTAGAAGAATTGCATTTAACCTTAGACTTAGTGGACAGGCCTTTAAACAAATGACGAAGTTTGTAAGTGCATTGTATATGGCGTATTCGAAAAGTGATTCTTCTTTGTTCGAAATTAATCCAGTTCTAAAAACTAGTGATGACCGTATTATCGCGGTAGATGCAAAAGTAAGCATCGATGATAATGCTTTGTATCGTCATAAAGACTATTTGGCAATGCGTGACCTTCGCGAGGAGAATGCTATTGAAGTTGAAGCTGGTGAGGTAGGGTTGAACTATGTGGATTTAGAAGGAAACGTAGGTTGTATGGTAAATGGTGCTGGACTGGCAATGGCGACAATGGATTTAATTAAACAAGCGGGTGGTGAGCCTGCGAACTTCCTTGACGTTGGAGGTACAGCAGATGCAGAACGTGTTGAGATAGCTTTTAATTTGATACTTAGAGATCCAAACGTTAAAGCAATTTTAGTAAATATCTTTGGAGGAATTGTTCGTTGTGATCGTGTTGCACAGGGAATTGTAGATGCTTATAAAAATATTGGAACTATCAATGTACCTATTATTGTGAGACTACAAGGAACAAATGCAGATATAGCTAAAGACTTGATAGATAACAGTGGACTTGATGTACAAAGTGCAATAGAGTTTCAAGAGGCTGCTGATAAAGTACAAATGGTACTCTCATAAAAGAAAATAGATTTTATTTAAAAAAGCCTCGAGTTTACTCGAGGCTTTTTTGTTTCAAATAGGAGGGTTGCGTTAATTGAGCGTTAATAATGAGTTAAATAGACAAATATGGGTAACATTCCTTTGATGGTTGTCGTCTATTAAATGAGTTCTATATATCAATCTATTAAAAACGAACAATTATGAAAAATTTAAGTGTAATTTTAGTAGCCTTTGCGCTATTCTTCGGAACAAATATTTCTACCGCAGCTGTGGTAGTAGAAAAAGACAATGCTAAGGTTTCAATTTCACAGGAAATTGCAAGCTTACTTCAAAATCCAGAAATCAATCTTCAGGCAGACATTAAAGCGGATGTTACATTTACGATAAACACTGAACATGAGATTGTAGTGCTTACCGTAGATACCGAAAACGAGATTGTTGAGAGGTTTATCAAAAGCAGGTTGAACTATGAACAACTGGAAAATAATTTAACGCCAGGGAAGGAATATAAAGTTCCCGTTCGCATGACAGCTTAACCGTGAATCAAAACACTAAAAAATCCCGGACTAACCACCCGGGATTTTTTAGTTTATAACGTCTAGTGGTTTTAGCTACTCCTAAATTCGCTACCTAGAATTTTTAAATTTCGAACTTTTGACTTAGTATTGTTGTATGGAAAATGATACCAAGCACGCTTTGATAAGTGATTTGATCTTTTTGGCTCGGGCTGATGATAAAATTACCGACGCAGAATATGATTTTATACAACGCTTAGCAAAACGGATGGGGGTTTCTGAAGCGGAAGTCGATGCCTTATTTATAAACCCTAAACCTTCAAAACCACTCTTTACTGAGCTTGAACGAATCACCCATTTTTATAAACTTGTTTTGCTAATGAATGTGGATTTAGAAACACATGAAAAAGAGGTGATCGCTATTCGAAACTTTGGATTAAGAATGGGTATTCGACCAGGTGTAATAGATCAAATTTTAATCCGAATGGATAGTTATGATGATAAGATTATACCTAGCGAGGAATTGATCAAGATTTTTCAGACGTATTACAATTAATTCTTTAGTTTTTGGACAAGACTACCTAGTCATCTTTTAAATGTAATGGTTATAATTAAGTTAGTTTAACTAGGAGGCTAAAAATCAATGAAATAGTTCTATATTTCGTTATAATAGACATTTAAATTTTAAATCTGCCGTGAAAATAGAGGCATGCAAAAAAAGCGGATCGCATTGTCGATTAAAGGTTATTTTTGGTAGATGGAATGCACTTTTTTACATAAAATTTCATTATTGTCCGATAAACATTTTTAAAAGAGGGATTTTCATAGTTGGATTTCCCTCTTTTTGTATATTTTGGTTTTTACAATAAAAACAGGTATATGAACAAAGAAGTACACACTTTATCGGAACTCCCATAATTAAACAGATTTTGAA
>CAJXZB010000056.1 GCA_913063405.1 uncultured Ulvibacter sp. | reverse complement strand
GAACAATATTCCCAATTAAAACTTTTTAAGTTTTAAACAAGATACCCCACAGCTTGCTGTGATTGGGAGTTTCATTTATAGCCTTATAACCTAGTACCTGTAATATTCTGGCTTATAAGGCCCTTGAACTTCAACACCAATATATGATGCTTGGTCCTCACGAAGCTCAGTAAGCTCCACACCGATCTTTGCTAGGTGTAATTTTGCCACTTTTTCGTCTAGATGCTTCGGAAGCATATATACTTTATTTTCATATGCATCTCTGTTATTCCAAAGTTCTAACTGCGCCAGCGTTTGATTTGTAAAGGAGTTACTCATTACAAAACTTGGGTGTCCTGTTGCACAACCAAGATTTACTAAACGACCTTCGGCAAGAAGAATGATATCTTTTCCGTTAAGGTTGTATTTATCAACTTGAGGTTTGATTTCAATTTTTTCACTTTTTGATTTTAACCAAGGCACGTCAATTTCATTGTCGAAATGCCCAATGTTACAAACGATTGTTTTGTCTTTCATTGCTTCAAAATGTTGTCCTTGGACGATATCCTTATTTCCAGTAGTGGTAATTACAATATCTGCATTTCCAACGACCGTTTCCAAACGTTTTACCTCAAAACCGTCCATTGCTGCTTGCAATGCGCATATTGGATCAACTTCGGTCACTGTAACAATAGATCCTGCTCCTTTGAAAGAAGCAGCAGTTCCTTTTCCTACATCACCATAACCACAAACTACAACACGTTTCCCTGCCAACATTACGTCTGTTGCACGACGAATTGCATCTACTGCACTTTCTTTACATCCGTATTTGTTATCGAATTTAGATTTAGTAACACTATCATTTACATTAATTGCTGGCATTGGAAGTGTTCCATTAGCCATACGCTCATATAAACGGTGAACTCCAGTAGTAGTTTCTTCAGAAAGACCATTTATGCCATCTACCAGTTCAGGGTATTTGTCCAACACCATATTTGTCAAGTCTCCTCCGTCGTCTAAAATCATATTTAATGGCTTACGATCTTCACCAAAGAATAGCGTTTGCTCAATACACCAATCAAATTCCTCATCATTCATTCCTTTCCAAGCGTAAACAGGTGTTCCGGCAGCAGCAATAGCAGCAGCGGCTTGATCTTGAGTAGAAAAAATATTACAAGAACTCCAAGTAACTTCAGCGCCTAATGCTTGTAATGTTTCTATTAAAACAGCAGTCTGAATCGTCATATGAAGGCACCCTGCAATACGAGCTCCTTTTAATGGTTGCTCATTTTTGTACTCCTCTCGTAAAGACATAAGTCCTGGCATTTCTGCCTCGGCCAGTTCAATTTCTTTACGTCCCCAATCTGCAAGGGAAATATCTTTTACTTTAAACGCTGTGTAAGGTGCTGTGTTCGTTGACATATTTATTATCTTTATTCCTGTTAAGCTGAGAATCTGTTAAAATTAAGTTCAATGTTGAAATTCCGACTGCAAAAGTACATAATATCTATTACATAATTATGCCTCTTTACAAAACTATAACAGTTAATAATACTACTAAAGTCCTCATTTGGAAGATAGAAGAATCTTTTGAAGAACTTTCAGAAGGGATTGATCTAACTCAAAATTGTAGCAGCCGAGTTCAAAACATGAAAAGTGATCTACATCGTAGGGGTTTTATGAGCGTTCGCCATCTTTTGAAAGAAGAAGGATATACAGATCATGATTTGTATTATGATGAAAATGGAAAACCACACTTAAAAAATGATAAGCACATTTCAATTACCCACTCGTTTATATTTTCTGCCATAGTTGTTAGTGATTTAGAAGTAGGGATTGATATCGAAAAGCAACGCTCCAAAATATTAAGGATAGCACATAAATTTACACCTATTGAGGAATATCGAACCTTGGCGAATGACGATGCCATTATGCGAAAATTAACAATAGTTTGGTGTGCGAAAGAGTCTTTGTATAAAAGTTTTTCACACCCGGGTGTTAGTTTTATTCAAAATATCTATGTGGACGACTTTAGACTCGATGAGTCAAGTACAACTGCAAACGTTAGTTTTAACAGCCAAAAAGAAGTTTATGACGTACACTTTTTAGAGTTTGATGATTTCACTTGCGCTTATGCATTATTACAATAACAAATGAACGGAAAGTACTATCAAGCTTTTCTGGACCTTATTTCTGAAAAAAAGAAAGGTCTTGCCATTCTTATAGATCCAGATAAATTTGATGTTTCTAAAACGGTTGCTTTTTTGAGGGATATTCCAAAGAAAACAACACATTTGTTTGTGGGTGGAAGTACGGTTTTTAATAATGAAACGGAAACTGTTGTAAGAGCGATTAAAAAATGTAGTCAACTCCCTATTTTTTTATTTCCTGGCGACTTTAGTCAAATCACTTCCGAGGCAAATGCACTTTTGTTTTTGTCGTTGCTATCTGGGCGAAACGCAGAGTATTTAATTGGGCAGCAGGTAAAGGCAATTCCAAATTTGCGCGGCGTCGATTTAGAGGTTATTTCAACGGGATATATATTAGTGGATGGCGGGAATGATTCAGCGGTTGCTAGGGTTAGTGAAACTTCTCCAATGCCTCAGGTTAATATTAAAGCTATTATTGATACGGCTTTAGCGGGTCAATATTTGGGTGCTAAATTGATATATTTGGAGGCGGGAAGTGGCGCAAAGGTTTCAGTAAAGTCAGAAATAATTAAGAAAGTAAAGGCAGCTTTGAACGTTCCTTTAATTGTTGGCGGTGGGATTAGAACTGAATTACAAATGGAGGAAGTATATGCAGCAGGTGCCGATATGATCGTGATGGGAACTGCCTTTGAATGATAGTTGTACTTGAATAAAAAAAGTGCCATCAGTAAATATTAAAGTAACTAGCAAAACATATGCTTTTTAACTCGATTGACTTTGCGATATTTTTACCCTTAGTCTTCATACTTTATTGGTTCGTGACCAATAAAAATTTGAACTTACAAAATGCCCTGATAGTTGGGGCAAGTTATATTTTCTATGGTTGGTGGGACTGGAGATTTTTATCTTTAATTCTTTTTAGCACCATTGTCGATTATTTTGTCGGTCGGAAACTGGAGTCAGAAGAAATTCAAACAAAAAGAAAGATATTACTCTGGACAAGTATTTTAGTAAACCTAGGATTTTTAGGGTATTTCAAATACTACAATTTTTTTCTCGATAATTTTATTTCAGCTTTTTCCTTTTTTGGCACCGATATAAAGGCAAGTTCTTTAAATATTATATTGCCAGTTGGAATAAGTTTCTACACATTTCAAACCCTTAGTTACACAATAGATATATATAAAAGAAAGTTAGAGCCAACAAAAAACTTTATAACGTTTTCAGCATTTGTGAGTTTCTTTCCTCAATTAGTTGCAGGACCAATTGAAAGAGCAACACATTTACTTCCACAGTTCTATCAGAAGCGAAGATTTAACTACTCAAAAGCAGTTGATGGAATGCGATAAATACTCTGGGGATTATTAGAAAAATGGTTATTGCCGATAATTGTGCTGAATATGCCAATTTAATTTTCAACAATTCATCAGACTATTATGGTAGCACTTTAGCATTAGGAGCAGTTTTTTCACTTTTCAAATCTATGGTGACTTTTCTGGATATTCTGACATTGCTATTGGAACTTCACGACTTTTTGGTTTTGACTTAAAGTGAAACTTTAATTTCCCTTATTTTTCGAGGGATATTGCAGAGTTTTGGAGGCGTTGGCAC
The DNA here is from genome assembly GCA_913063405.1 of uncultured Ulvibacter sp. Taxonomy (GTDB): domain Bacteria; phylum Bacteroidota; class Bacteroidia; order Flavobacteriales; family Flavobacteriaceae; genus Ulvibacter. The sequence goes on along the minus strand of CAJXZB010000056.1, from coordinate 5,160 downwards.
ATTTCACTTTCAACGTGGTTTAGAGATTATTTATATATACCCTTAGGTGGTAGTCAGGGAGGTACGTGGATGAAAATTCGCAATACTTTTATCATTTTCATTGTAAGTGGTTTTTGGCATGGAGCGAATTGGACATTTATTCTTTGGGGTACTCTAAATGCAATTTATTTTTTACCACTTTTACTAGCGAAAAAAAATCGAAACAATTTAGATGTAGTTGCTCAAGGTAAATATGTACCAAACATAAGAGAGTTTTTCGCAATATTATTGACTTTTAGTTTGACTGTTTTTGCATGGATTTTCTTTAGGGCAGAAAATATTGGTCATGCCTTACAGTACATTACCGATATATTTAAGCATCCTGAGTCATTCTTATTATACGGAGCCTACGGGGAACACAAAAAAGTCATACTCCTTATTATAGTATTTTTAATTGTGGAATGGTTTGGAAAGGAAGGACAAATATGCAATAGAAAATCTCCGTAGAATAAAGTCCAAAGTTGTTTTGTATATTATTTACTTCTTGATCTTTATTTGAATACTTTTATTGTCGGGCGGTAGTCAAGAGTTTATATACTTTCAGTTTTAATAAGATTTAATATGATTAAAAAATTTATAACAAAAACCGCTTTCATTACGCTTCTTTTTGCTTTTGTATATGTCATTATGGTTGAAGGCATTTTTTGTTTCTTTCCTAATAATACCCATTTTATTTTTGACCAAAATTGGTTAAAAATTAAACAGAGAGTCGAAAGTTCCAAAAGTAAGATAGACAGAGACACATTATATGTTGGATGTAGTGTTGCTGGACAACTACTACCCTTCAATGGGTCGAATCAGTTAACAACTAATGGATCGACTTATACAGTTGGAAACTATTTTCTAATTAAAAATGCCATTCAACGGAATAAAAATATCAAAACTGTAATATACTTATCCATTCCTAATGTAATAGGTCATAAATTGGCGAGAAAAAAAACATATAACAATTTTGTTAAGCCATTTTATACTTTTGAAAACAGGAAAGAAATTATGGAAGACAAAAATACAAGGCTTACGTTAAATAAAAACCCAATATTGCTTTATGTAATTTAAATTCATTTAAAGTTATCAAAATGGATGACTTCAATTATTCAGATGACAAAAATAATATATCGAAACCACCATTTTTATCGGATTCTCTTTCCATTGAATCTATGGTATGGATAAGAAAAGTAAGGTCCCTATGTGAAAATAACAAAGTGAAATTCTTTTTGGCGTCACCACCTGTTCCAAAGAATATGAAAATTGAAACCTCTAATTGGATTATTATAAAAAGGCAAATTGTTGGAACTGATCTGAAAGAGTTATTTAATAATTACTTTAACTCCATCATTTACTTAGACAATAAATATTTAAAAGATAAAATTCACTGGAAATATGATTATATAACGAAACATCGCAAAGAATTATTAAAAACTATTAAAAATCGATTAATTGAGTAATTAAGAACTCACAACAATGTATATAGGTGTCACTTTGCATAGACTTAATTAATAGACCTTAACTAACCATTCAATATGAACATTTCAGTAGAATTGACACTTACCCCTTTGCAAGATGATTTTGAACCAGTCATTATTGATTTCATAAAACAACTGCGATCTTCTGGCTTAATAGTTTTGGAAAACCCTTTAAGTACTCAAGTTTATGGCAAGTATGGTACGGTCATGAGTTTACTTCAAAAGGAAATGAAAATGGCCTTGAACGCAATGGATAAGGGTCTGTTATATATAAAAATTGTAAAATCTGACAGAAGCGATTATGAGCCCCATTTTTGAGTTTCTCTTTGGACAGTATCAAGAATATGAAACCATAGATATCATTCTAGAAATTGTTGCAGTGATATTTGGTTTCTTCTCTGTTTGGTTTTCTAAGCAAAATAATATTTTGGTCTTTCCTGCCGGGATGATTAGCACGGCAATTTTTGTATATCTGTTGCTTAAATGGACACTATTAGGCGATATGATGATTAATGCCTATTACTTTATAATGAGTGTTTATGGGTGGTATATTTGGACAAGAAAAGTAGATGATTCTCACATGACACCCATAACCAAAGCCTCAAAAAAAGAACATAAATATTCTATAATAATTTTTATATGCACTTTGTTTTTTGTTTTTATAGTTTATAAGACTTTCGATAAATGGACGAGTTGGACCGCCTACGTTGACACCTTCACCACGGCCATTTTTTTTGTAGGTATGTGGCTTATGGCAAAGCGTAAAATTGAAAACTGGATCTATTGGATTATTGGCGATGTTATTTCAGTTCCTCTTTATTTTTACAAGGGATTTACCTTTACAAGTTTTCAATATTTTATTTTTACATTCATAGCAATATTTGGCTACCTCGCATGGAAAAAACACTTGAACAAAGTCCTAGTGACTGCTTGAGAATTGTATTATTTGGTCCAGAGTCGACGGGAAAAACGACTTTGGCTAAACAATTAGCGGCATATTATAGTGTGCCATGGGTTCCAGAATATATGCGGGAGTATCTTCAGAAAAAATGGGATGATAAAAAGGAGAAGTGTACTAAAGATGATTTAATACCAATTGCCAAAGGGCAAATGATTGCTGAGAATAAGGCTGCAGCCCTTACAGACAGACTTCTTTTTTGTGACACTAACTTGCTGGAAATCAGTATTTATTCGGAATATTATTACAATGGATTCTGTCCAGAAGAAATTAAAAAGTATTCGGAAAGAAATACGTACGATTTGTATTTTCTTACCTATATAGACCCTGAGTGGCAATTCGACGATTTGCGCGATAGACCCGACGAACGGGAAAAAATGTTTCGTATTTTTGAGTCCCAACTAATTAACCAGAATCTCCAATTTGAAATTTTAAAAGGCAATCAAGACGAACGATTTGATTTAGCCGTTAAAATGATAGAAAATAGGCTTAAGGGGAAAAATAATGTTAACAAACAGTGACCTACAACAAATAGAATTACATGGGCTGAGTCCAAAGACAATAAAAAAGCAATTAGACACTTTTGTTCGTGGAATACCATTTGCAAATGTAGTTACTGCTGCCTCTGTTGGAAATGGAATAGAAGTCATTAGCCATAAGAATCATCAGAAACTTGTTGATCTCTTTGAAAAGAGCAAGGACAATTTGGATTTGGTGAAGTTTGTTCCAGCTTCTGGAGCCGCAACAAGAATGTTCAAATTTCTACATCAATTTTTGATCGATTTTGACCCCGAAGAACAGAACCTTAGGACTTTTCTGAAAGAAGGGAATTTTGGGGAGTTGGAGATTTTCCTGAAGTCCTTTAAGGAGTTTGCTTTCGTAAATGACATTCGAAAGGAAATTAGAAAGAACTTTCCGTCATATAAACATGGTACAAAAGGCTTACGAGCTTATCTCTTTGTTAGTTCAATGCTTCGGGAAAAAGGATTGAATTTTGGGAACCTCCCAAAGGGCTTAGTTCCTTTTCACAAATATGCCAAGTATTCCACCACTGCTTTTGAGGAACAGCTTTATGAAGCTGCGTTCTATGCTACATCTGGTGATGAAGCATATCTTCATTTCACTTTTTCGGAGCAGCACTTATCTTATTTTAAAGCAGAATTTGAAGGTGTTAAGAAGAGGGTTAGCAAGAAGACTAAGACCAACTTTAATATTTCTTATTCTTTTCAGAAAAGGGAAACAGATACTGTCGCGGTAACGGGGTATAATGAACCAGTTCGAAATAATCAGGGAGAGTTAGTCTTTCGCCCTTCTGGTCATGGCGCTCTTCTCGAGAATTTGAATGAAGTAGATGCCGACGTTATTTTTATTAAGAATATCGATAATGTGGTTACGGAGGAATTTGTTGAAGAAATAGCTTATTATAAGAAAATGCTTGCAGGGAAGCTTTTGCATATCCAGAGTAAAATGTTTCGATTTTTGGAATTATTTTCAAACGACCAATATGATACCGAAAGCCTTAAGGAGGTAAAATCCTTTCTTTGGAATGAACTAAATATCAAGAATACTCCCGAGAGTATCAGTGGAATAATAGATCTTTTAAATAGGCCAACCCGCGTATGTGGAGTTGTAAAAAATACTGGAGCACCAGGTGGCGGCCCTTTCTGGGTAAAAGACGAACGTGATGAGACAAGTCTCCAAATTACTGAAATGACTCAAATCAATTTGAAAGATCCTCATCAGCAGGCCATAGTTAACGAGGCTACTCATTTTAATCCAGTTGATATTGTTTGCGGTGTTAGGGATTTTAGGGGAAAGAAGTTTGACTTAAAAGATTTCTCTGATCCTAATTCTGGGTTTATATCCTCCAAATCATTAAATGGAGAAGCTATAAAAGCATTGGAGTTGCCGGGTCTTTGGAATGGGGGAATGGCAAATTGGAATACCGCTTTTGTGGAAGTACCACTTAGTACTTTCAATCCTGTTAAAATCGTAAACGACCTTCTTAACAAGGAACACCGTCCTAATATGTGATGGAAATAGACACACTTTTAAAAGAACTTAAGTTTAAAGCCATTAGAAGTAGTGGTCCAGGTGGACAACATGTTAACAAGACAGCATCTAAAATAGAGTTAAGTTTTCATATTGGCTCTTCTGAAGCTATTTCAGAAGGGGAAAAACAGCTATTGCTGGGAAAATTGAACACACGAATTTCCCAAGATGGTAGTATAAGTTTGCAATGTGGGCAGACTAGAAGTCAACATCGCAATAAGGCAATTGTAATTGAGCGATTAATAGACCTACTAAGGCGAAGTCTGAGAGTTGCTAAACCTCGAAAAAAAACAAGGCCATCAAAAAGTGCAATAGAAAGACGCCTAAAATCTAAAAAAGGGCAAGCCCTAAAAAAGTCAAATCGAAAACCACCTCAGGTAGACTAGCCTTCGTTATCCACTAGATGTATAACTAATACACAAAATCAATTATTTTATACACTTTTAGATATGCTAATTATAATCATCATTTAAATTAAATAATTGATTAATAGTAGCTTATCGCATTCGGGTGTTGAATAATTCCTTTGGCACTACTTTTTCATTGTTCAATGATATCTTAGAAAAATCAATAATATTTTTTGAGTTAGTCAGATAAATTCCGCAACTTATTTCTTTAAAATAGGGTGTTATGGAAGGATTTAAAGGA
>CAJXZB010000055.1 GCA_913063405.1 uncultured Ulvibacter sp. | reverse complement strand
TTTGCTCCATAATAATGCTAACTATAACCCCTAATTTACTACTATTAGAAGTAATTAAAAAACGCCTAAGTCAATAAGGCTATTTATGTAGCTGCTTATATGTACGATCTTACACCAGATGAAATAGTTAACCAATTTTCGCAACGTGACGAGGTTTTTGTGCAGGCGGACCATTTTTCAATTGCATTAAACACTTATAATGATGGAATAAATGAGATTCATTTTTTCGTTACGAGTGCTGGGACCATTGGAGATGCCCGTGCAGGCCAGAATGATTTCGACGTGGTACTCGATTGTAAGGTATCAAAGGATGCTAAAGGATGGTATGCTGAATATAAAATACCCTACAACACGCTGCGTTTCCCAGAGGCGGAAGTGCAAAACTGGACGATTAATTTTTATCGAAGAATTGTGAAAATTAATCAAACTCATACCTGGAGTCGTATTGACAAAAGTACGGGAAACGAATCTCAATATAGCGGATTAGTGACTGGTGTTAAGAATATCGATCCACCTGTGAGACTCACACTTTTTCCATTTGTACAAGGAGTTATCTCAAATTTTGACGGAAGTACAGAAACAGATTTTAGCGCTGGAATGGATTTGAAGTACGGTTTGAGTGATAGTTTTACCTTAGACGCACACTTATCCCAGGTTTTGACCAAACTGCCTTTGATGAAGTAACTTTAAACCTGGGACCTTTTGAACAAACCTTTGATGAGAACAGACCTTTTTTCACGGAAGGAGTTGATCTCTTTAATAAAGGGAGAATATTCTTTTCGCGTCGGGTTGGTGGTGCACCATCTGGAAGCGTAGGGGATCTTGGAGAAAATGAAGATATTCTGGAAAATCCTGAAAGGGTGAATCTCTTAAATGCAATTAAAGTGTCAGGTAGGACCAAAAGTGAGCTAGGTGTCGGTTTTTTTAATGCAATTACTGAAAAAACCTATGCAACAATAGAAGACACGGTCACAACCGATACTCGTCGCGTATTGGTAGAGTCACTTAGCAATTATAATATTTTTGTGTTGGATCAACAGTTTAATGGAAATTCTTCTATTTCGGTGATAAATACAAATGTAACGCGGGAAGGAAGCTTCAGGGATGCAAATACGTCTGCCTTTGTCTTTGATATGGGTGATAAGGGCAATCGATTTCGACCTTCTGGTTGCGCAACAATGAGCAACATAAGTACAGAAGATGGAAGTACCAGTGGATTTTTATCGGAGTTAGATATCTATAGAACAAAAGGGAAATTTAGATATCGCATAGGTCACGATCTCGCAAATAAGACCTTAGTTATCAATGATTTATGAGTAAACTTCAGAAACAACTTCAACAATTTTGTCGCTGGTGTTTCTTATCAAATTTTCGAACCAACAAAAGTATTCAATACATATCGAATTGGTTTAACTGCAAGGCATAGAAGACTTTATAAACCAAGTGTTCAGAGCCAAAACAACTTTAATTTCGATGCTTTCTTTGTTACAACAACTCGTTTTGCCTTTGGATCCAATGGAAGTTTTAATAGTAATAAAGATGATTATTTTGAGCCTCGTGTAGAAGGAAAATATGTAAGCTTTAGTAAGAACTTTGGCGGTACTGTATGGATTTCCACAGATTATCGTAAGAAACTCGCGCTCGATGCGACCGTTGGATACCGCGAGTATTTTGATGATCCACAAAAGGAAGTTTTTATCGAGTTTTCACTTCGGTATCGATTTTCAGATCGGTTCTTACTTGTTCTATCCTCAAAATTATTTAAACAGGGAGATAATTATGGTTATGTAGATAACATAGATACAGATATTCTCTTTGGACAGCGTGATATTACAAATCTTGAAAACTCCATAACGGCAAGTTATAATTTCGACCCTTACAAAGCGATAGATCTCCGTTTTAGAAACTTCTGGAGTACCGCAGATTATAGTGAAAACAAATTCTTCCGTTTAAATGAAAATGGACGTTTAAGCACTACGGAATATGATATTTCTGAAAACGATCCAAACGCAAATTTTAATATCTAGAACTTAGATTTGAGTTTTAGGTGGCGTTTCGCTCCAGGAAGTGAGGCCACATTGCTCTATCGAAACCAGATTTTTAATTTCGATGAACAATCAACTCTGGGGTACAGAGATAGCCTTAGTAATCTTTTCGATCAATCTCAACAAAATACATTATCCTTAAGAGTTTCCTACTTCATCGATTACAACAATGTAAGGCAATTTTTCAATAAAGGCTCCTAGTTTTTTTTCTCGTTGTGTAACATGTCAAGGAATCCAAAGTCTTTAAACAAACTAATAATCATTTTCTTTATGAAAAAGTCTGTTGTATTTCTTCTACTATTAATTACTAATATCTTATTTGCTCAAGAGAAAAAAACGGTGAACATTAACCGAACGAATACGGCTCCAAAAATTGATGGAGTATTGGATGATGCAGCTTGGGAAAATGCAGAAGAAGCGAAAGACTTCACTCAATTTAGACCGGAAATGGGGGTTAAAGAACTAGATCATCAAAAAACCATTGTAAAAATGGTCTATAATGACAATGCGATCTTCGTGGCTGCCTACTTGCACGATACCCCAGAAGACATAATGAAGCAATTTACTAGCCGGGATAATTTTGGAATTTCAGATTTCTTCGGAATTGTAATCAATCCTAATAATGATGGGCAAAACGACACCGAGTTCTTTATATTTCCTTCAGGGACTCAAGCGGACGCAGTTGTGTCACCCGGAAACAATGAAGATTTTGGATGGAATGCTGTTTGGGATAGTGCCACAAGAATTGTTGATGACGGATGGATTGTTGAAGTGAAGATTCCATATTCGGCCTTGCGCTTTTCAAATCAGGAAATACAGACTTGGGGGTTTCAATTTCATAGAAGATTCAGAAGTAACAATTCACAATACTCTTGGAATCCAATTGATCGAACCAAGGGATATTTTGGAAGCTATTCGGGGATCGTTACAGGAATTAAGAACATTGAACCCCCTACCCGTCTAAGTTTTTATCCTTTCGCATCGGCGAACATCAAAACATTTGATGGCGAGACAGAAGATGATTATAGTGTTGGGGTGGACGTGAAATATGGTATTACCGAAAACTTCACCTTGGATGTCACATTGATTCCAGATTTTAGCCAAGCGGCCTTCGATAATGTCCAACTCAATTTAGGCCCATTTGAACAGCAGTTTTCTGAGCAACGTCAATTTTTCAAAGAAGGGGTTGATCTATTCAATAAAGGAAACTTATTTTATTCACGACGAATTGGAGGCTCGCCTTCCACATATCCCTCTGTAGATGATGATGATGAAGTTATTAACTACCCTGCAAAAGTAACAATGCTGAACGCATTAAAAGTGTCTGGCCGAACAAAAAAAGGTTTGGGAATTGGTTTCTTCAATGCTATAACTGAAAAAACTAGCGTTGATATTAGAAATACAAATACTGGTGAAACACGTAAAGAAGTTGTGGAGCCTTTTACCAACTACAATATTTTGGTCTTAGATCAACAATTTGGAGAAAACTCTTCCGTAAGTTTAGTTAACACAAATGTTACAAGAGATGGATACTTTAAAGACGCAAACGTAACCGGGGCTCTTTTCGATATTTCCACCAAGGGAAACAAGTATAATATTAGCGGTGAGGGAAAAATGAGCGCCATCAATGATATTGGCACAACAAGAGAAACAGGTTTTAGCGGTAGGTTGAGCGCTGGAAAAGTTTCTGGTAAATATCGCGCACGAATCACCTATGACTTAGCTGATAATAAATATAACATCAACGACCTTGGAATACAGTTCAGAAACAACTACAGCAATGTTTATTTTAACGGATCCTATAGAATTTTTGAACCTACTGAAACCTTAAATAATTTCAACATCAATATGTGGGCGAATTACAGAAATCTTTTCAACCCAGGTACTTATACGGGTAACAACGTTGGGGCGGGATTTTATGCACAAACAAAAAAACTTTTCGAATTTGGTGGAAATATAAATGGCTCAATTGGAAATCAATATGACTATTGGGAACCCCGAACGGACCCCAAAATAGATGGAAACTTCTTTAAATTTAAGAATACTGCTAACATAAATGGTTGGTTTGAAACTAATGATAACAAAATGTTAGCGTTTGAGTTTTACTCAGGGATGTCGACTCATTTTAACAAGAATCGTGACGTATTTTATTATTGGTGGGGAGCGGAGCCGAGAATCCGCTTTAGCGATAAATTTGTGGTAAGTTATGAAATCAATTATGAGAAAGGAAAGGGCGGGCAAGGTTTTGTTACGAATGAGCTTAGTGACGCTATAGTTTTTGGGGAACGTGAACAAGTAACCGTTGAAAATGGCCTTTCGGCTAGTTATAATTTCAACTCGTATCATGCAATAGGGTTAACTTTTAGAAATTACTGGGCCACAGTTCATTATGAGGACGATTTATTAAGTCTTCAGGAAGATGGAAGCGTTCTTAAAGAATATACTGTAAATGATCTAATTGCAATAGACGAAGATTTAAACCCAAATGTGAATTTTAATACATGGAATGTAGACTTCAGATATTCCTGGCAATTCGCTCCGGGTAGCCAATTAACTGCCCTTTATAGAAATTCTTTGTTTAATGCTGACTCTAGATCTAAAGACGACTACTTCAATAGTATAGAAACCCTTTTTAAGGAACCCATAGAACATGTATTTTCACTTCGAATGGTCTACTATATTGATTACAATACTATCAAAAGCTTATTAAAGAAAAAGGTGAGCTAAGAATTATTGTTTAATCAAGACGAAAATACTACTTTCACGGTGTAAATAAACCTGCATGATAGTAGCCAAAAACCTCCATAAATATTACGATGCGCTTCACGTTTTAAAAGGCGTGGATCTTGAGATATCTAGCGGTGAAATTGTTTCTATCGTTGGAGCTTCGGGAGCCGGAAAAACTACCCTGCTTCAAACTCTAGGGACGTTGGATTCTTTTAAAGCAAATGGTGGGTCCCTTGTAATTAATGGAATTGACATTGCCAGTTTGGGTAGAAAAAACTTGGCAAAATTCAGGAATAAGAACCTTGGTTTTATCTTTCAGTTTCACCAATTATTACCAGAGTTTACGGCACTTGAAAATGTCTGTATTCCGGCCTTCATAAAAAACACATCAAAACCTGAAGCAGAGAAAAGGGCAAAAGAACTTCTTTCCTTCCTAGGACTTACACATAGAGAGTCTCACAAACCCAATGAACTTTCGGGAGGAGAGCAGCAGCGAGTTGCAGTCGCGAGGGCACTTGTGAACAATCCAGCAATTATCCTAGCAGATGAACCAAGTGGAAATCTAGATACAGAGAGCGCTGAAAACCTGCATAATTTATTCTTTAAACTGAGAGATGAGTTTGGGCAAACCTTTGTAATTGTTACCCACAACGAAGAACTTGCTGCTATGGCAGATCGAAAATTGGTAATGCAAGATGGGAAAATTGTTTAGGCAAGAAGCGGGTTTTTTCCTCGAAAGTTGAAAGAAGTGGAATGAATAAAACAGAACTGAAAGAATTCCTTAACGAGAAAGTCAATCTTTACAACAATACCTCATTTATTGAGAGTGACCCCATTCAAATTCCGCATCAATTCTCGTTAAAAGAAGATATCGAAATCGCAGGGTTCCTTGTTGCTACAATCGCTTGGGGCAATCGCAAGAGTATTATTAATAATGGCAAGAAGTTGATTCAAATCATGGGGAATTCTCCCTTTGACTTTGTTTTGAATTTTTCTGAAAGAGATACCGATAAGCTTTCTGGTTTCGTTCATAGAACGTTTAATGAGAGTGACCTTGCTTATTTTATAAAAGCGCTTCAAAATATCTATTCGAAACACGGCGGACTGGAAAAAGTGTTTGCAGACAATTCCAAAAAACATTCCATGCAACCGGCAATACATAAATTTAAACAGATCTTCTTTAGTCTTCCGCATGAACCTAGAGTGGAAAAACACGTAAGTGACCCTCTTAAAAATTCAGCTGCCAAACGTATTAATATGTTTTTACGATGGATGGTTAGAAACGATAACACCGGCGTTGACTTTGGAATCTGGAGTTCCATCCTCCCCTCTCAACTCTCATGTCCTCTTGATGTGCATAGTGGAAATATGGCTAGAAAACTAGGCCTATTGAATCGAAAACAAAACGATGGAAAGGCGCTATTCGAATTGGATACCTCACTAAGGAAACTGGACCCAATAGATCCAGTTAAATATGATTTTGCGCTTTTTGGACTTGGCGTCTTCGAAGGATTTTAATGTTATTTTCTTTAACACTACGAGTCGATTTTTAAATAAAAAATAGACAAAAACCCTTTTTTATCGATTATATGCAATATTCTTTTTATATTGCTATCTCAATTAAGACTAAATCTACTTTATAATCAAATCTTTTTACACTTTACTAGTTCTAGCATGTCTTACAATAATAGGATGTACAAAAGATTCTCCAGACCTACAACTCAATTCAATTGAGACTGTTGTACCTGATGATGTTAAGAGGTTCGATCCATCTTCTCCAGATTGTTATACTCCCGTAGGGCTGAGCAGGGCAGCATTATGATACAGGAATAGTTAGTTATCAAATAACCAACGGTGAGTTAATTGTTACCTATTCAACTTCAGGAGGTTGGGAAATTGGTGCCACTCATTTATATGTAGGCGATTGCAACGCGATCCCTACATATAGAAAAGGAAACCCTAAAGTAGGTCACTTTCCATATAAATCTACAGAAGACCCTGGAACAGCCGAAGTTGTATGGTCAATTCCAGTTTCTGAATTTCCAGAATGTGGTTGTATCGCAAGCTCATGCAGAGTTAAGTCTTGACACTGGAAACGGCACTCAAAATGAAACTGGATGGGCAAGTGGAGAACAACTACCAGGGAATAGCTGGACAATGTTTTTTGACTATTGCGTCTCAGACTGTTTACCTAACTAAAAACATATTTCTCAACATAAAAGCCGTTCACTTTATTGCGAACGGCTTTTTATTTAAAAACATTAGATTTTACCCCTTTAACCAAGACTTACGAAGGTTTTGTTGTGTTTGTGAGGCACCTTCTTTTTCTTGTAAACTACGCCCCACAGTATAAGATTGGGTCAAAGTCGTATTTATCTCAATTTCACTTCCCTCTCTTTCAAGTTTTACCGCTACTTCTTTACCTGGTTGCCAAGAAAACACTTGAGCAAAAATCTGATTTGCGTTTTGAATATTAACATCGGTTCCATCGATACTTCTAATAATATCGTTAGGTAGCACCCCATTTTCACTCCAAAAGCTATTCTGGCTAACCAAATCGTTAAAATGAATATACCCCTCTTCCCTATTCGCTCCTACAATTAAGGCACCTGCATTTTGAATATAATTGGTCTCAACCTTCCTCCCTTCTACAATTTCTAAACCAACTTTTTTGAAAAATTGGCTGTAATCAATTGGTGTGGTTCCAATCACATGAGTATCAAAAAAACCTTGAAGTGACGGGTAGGTCATTGCAACAATTTCATCTATTAATTTATCGTCTTCGAAGGGTTTATTTTTTCCGTATTTATTAGATAGTTCCTTCATTAAAGACAAAACTCCTCTATTACCGTTGCTCTCTTCACGCATCATAATATCAACACACATACCAATTAACGCACCTTTCTGATAAACATTAAAGTAATTCGATGCATATGGTTCATCCAAAATATTCTCACTCATTACCGTAAAACTCATTTGGTCATCTAATCCCGCAGCCGTTTGTATTTTACCCATCATTTTAGCGTAAAACTCTTCTTCGGAAACCAATCCCTCATCTATCTGAAAGATGGAAGCGAAATATTCTGTAACACCTTCATACATCCATAAATGCTTAGAAAAGGTTGGCTTGTCATAATCGAAATAATGAACATCTTCCGAATGTACACTTAATGGAGTCACAATATGAAAAAACTCATGAGATACGATATCGACCATATTACTCGCTAAGGCACCAGCATCCATAGCCTCTGGCATAACAACTACAGTTGAAGTATGATGCTCAAGGGCACCAAAGCCTCTTGGAGCTGTTTCGGAACTGCTAGATAAATACACATAAATATCGTATCTAGCCGTGCTATTCACCTCGCCCAAATAGGCTTTTTGTGCCTGCATCATCGTATTCATTGTCTCCTTTAATGACTTAGCCGAATGCAGCCCTGTTGGAGAATAGACACTTAAAACAATCTTTATATCTCCAACTTGAAATTCTTCAACATCAAGGTTCCCATACATCATAGGGTTATCCGTAATATCGAAATACCTTGGCGCAAAATAACTTGAAGTCATTATTTTGCCGTCAGAACTTGTCTTTGCCGTAGCTTGCTGCAATGCAGATGTGCGTACTAAATCACTGGCAGCAGTAACATCCAGTGTATATTGATTATTCTTTAATGTATCAAAATAGCCTATAAAACCATGTAAATTAAGAACATAGTTTCCAGGCTCGATGTTTGTTCCTGAAGGAGAGAATGGTGCATTTTGCCCCTCGACACCTTCAACATCAAACGTGTCATTTACCATATATGTTATCATATCGAGCTTGGTCGCGTTAGAAATGGTCCAAGAATTTGTTGATGCTTCGACTACTTGCATTTCATTTCCTTCATAATCGATAGCTTTAAAGTCATCTATATATCTTCCAAAATCACTCACGGCATAAGTTCCTTGTACCACTTTGGGCAAATAATAGGTAATAGTTTGTGAAGAAATTCTACCAGGATTTACAATTACTGGTGCTTTATCATCCACAACTTGAGTTAAATCAATAGCGGTCGAAATAGGATTGTTTACTGCTAAATCATTTGCAACCTTCCCAGAGGTGTTGCAACCAATTAACAAAATACTCGTGAATATTGTAGAAATTATATATTTCATCTATTTATATTTTAGTTCTTAACTATAATAAATAGACGCTCAATAATCAATTATGTTACGAAAAATGAGAAAAGATTTTGTCAAAAAAAGAAGATCAAATTTCCACGCTACTATTGAAGTGATTTAAACTTTTTTTTAAAGATATAAAAAGTGTTGTAGATATTTGCGTTATCGACGTAAAACATTTTAAAACAACGCTTTATGTACCTAATACTAGACAAAGATACGATAGAAATGGAAATTGTTCCAAACATACCTATTGCCCAACGCGGTT
>CAJXZB010000054.1 GCA_913063405.1 uncultured Ulvibacter sp. | reverse complement strand
TCATGGAATTCGAAAAAGAATTTGACATTCAAATTCCAGATGACCAAGCAGAAGGTATTGGTACAGTTGGTGCTGCTGTTGAGTTTATCGAAAACGCACTTAACTAAGAAAATTGAAAAGAAAACACTTAAAACTTCGGTTTTAAGTGTTCTTTTCTTTTTACATGCTTTATTTAGCATGCAATTATTCGCACAACTATCAAGTTTGCGAATAATTTAGTTTAAAAACGAAATTAAAATCCGGCTTGATTTTATTTTTCATGGATATTTATATTCAAAATGAAAAAATATTAATCAATTATGGATTGAAACAATAGAATTTAGCGTCAAATTAGTATCTTCTATCGATTTTGACTTTATCTAAAGTCAGAAGTGAATTTGCTAGATTGAAAAATAGCTTCATATGGAACTGAAAAGAGTAGTAGTAACAGGTCTTGGTGCACTTACACCACTAGGAAACGACGTGAAATCTTATTGGAATGGATTGATAAACGGCGTTAGTGGAGCTGGACCTATCACCCATTTTGATGCAGAAAAGTTTAAAACACGTTTTGCATGTGAATTAAAAGACTTTAACCCTTTAGACCATATCGACCGTAAGGAAGCCCGTAAAATGGATCCTTATACTCAATATGCTATGGTAGCATGTGAGGAAGCAATAAAAGACTCTGGGCTAGATTTGGAAGCCATTGACTGCGATCGAGCGGGTGTTATTTGGGGATCCGGAATTGGCGGAATCTATACCTTTTTCCACGAAGTAATGAATTTTAGTTCAGGAGACGGAACACCAAGATTTAATCCATTCTTTATTCCAAAAATGATTGCTGATATAGCATCAGGAATGATTTCTATGAAATATGGATTTAGAGGTCCTAACTTCACTACTGTTGCTGCTTGTGCATCTTCTACCAATGCGATCATTGAAGCTTACATGTACATTCAACTGGGAAAAGTTGATGTAATGATCACTGGTGGCTCTGAAGCTTCAGTTAATGAAGCCGGGATTGGTGGATTCAACGCACTAAAAGCACTATCAACAAGAAATGATTCTCCTGAAGCAGCTTCCAGACCTTTCGATCAGGAAAGAGATGGATTTGTACTTGGAGAAGGTGCGGGAACTATCATTCTTGAAGAATACGAGCACGCAGTTAAAAGAGGAGCAACTATCTATGCTGAATTAGTAGGCGGTGGAGCTGCTGCTGATGCACACCATATTACTGCACCACATCCAGAAGGATTGGGAGCAAAATTGGTAATGAAAAATGCATTAAGGGATGCTAATTTAAAGCCAGAGGATATCGATTATATTAATGTTCACGGGACATCTACACCACTTGGAGATATTGCTGAAATAAAAGCAATTCAAGACGTATATGGAGACCACGCATACAATATGAACATTAGTTCTACAAAATCTATGACAGGTCACCTTTTAGGTGCTGCTGGAGCTGTAGAGGCAATTGCTTCTATTCTAGCTGTAAAAGAAGGCATCATTCCTCCAACAATCAATCATTCAACGAATGATGAAAGTATTGACAGCAAATTGAATCTTACCCTGAATAAAGCTCAGAAAAGAGAAATCAAAGCTGCTATGTCGAATACATTTGGATTTGGAGGTCACAACGCATCTGTAATCTTTAAAAAGATATAAATTGATTCGAAATATTTGGCATAAAATTTTTCGAAGAAAGGCTATAAAAAGCTCTTTAGACGTACGTCTAGAGGGCTTTTTGCTTTCAATCCTAAATGAAAAGCCAAAAGACCTGAGCTTATATAGGCAGGCTTTTTCACACAGTTCAGTGGAAAAAACGGTGTATACCAATGGAGAACGCTTAGAATTTCTCGGTGATGCTATCTTAGGAGCTGTAGTTGCAGCAGAATTACACATCCTATACCCAAATAAATCGGAAGGACACTTATCTACGATGCGTTCAAAAATTGTAAGTAGAAAGCAACTGAACACTATAGGAAAACAACTTAAGCTAGAAAGTTATATCATAGCATCGGAGCAGGCATTTCAAAGTAAATCAATTGTTGGAAATACTTTAGAGTCTGTTATAGGTGCCATTTATTTGGACTTAGGCTGGTCGAAATCCTATGATTTTATTCTTAACCAAATTTTCCCCCGTGTTAACTTAAGAAAACTTGTTAACAGCATTAATAGTTACAAAAGTTATGCGCTGGAGTGGGCCCAGAAAAATAAGCAGGTAATTGAATTCAAGACGATATCTGAAAGTGGAGAAGACCACGATAAAACCTACGAAATAGCGCTATACCTAGAAAAAAATGAATTGAGTTCTGCCAAAGCTACCTCAAAAAAGAAAGCCGAAGAAATAGCCGCAAAAAAAGCTTACGAGCTCAATTATTTTAGCACCAACCAATAATTTCACACCAATGAAAAAAATTATACTTCTAATTTCTGTATTGATTATGACCATTTCTTGTGTGGAGGAAACCGCCAAGAAAAAATATATCACAAGAATTCATACCGAAATTAATATTGAGAACATAAAACATCCTGAAGCCAATGTATTCCTTCAAAGGAGGGGGGATAATATTGACATGAACAATATTGACACCTTGTCGTTCGAAGAAGGCAGCAACTTGACATTTAATTTACAAGATAGTGTTCCTAATTACTACCGACTGATTCATCATGACTTCTACCTAGACCTGTACTTATCGCCAAGAGATAGTTTATCAATCCATTTTGATAATAACGAAATGATGACGAGTCTTAAGTTCAAAGGAGAAAGAGGAAAGCAACAAAATAGATATCTTGCTGCTAAAAGGTTCTTTATGAATAAATATATCACCGATAGTCTTTTCATGCAAGAACCTGCAATCTTCAATAAATCCTTATTAAAAATTCGAAAAGAATATATGTTTGCGCTAAATGAGGCCAACCTACAGGAGCAGGATTTCAGAAAAATAGAACGAAGAGCTATTGATTATATTCTAGCAAAACTGGAATTAATTTATCCTTCAAATTACGAGAAGTTGAGAGGAGCACCTCTATTAATCAGCAAGGATTATTATGACTTTGTAGCGAACTATCATTCAGAAGACCCTATTCTACTCGGAATCCCTGAGTATATAGACTTCTATAGCTCGTATTTAATATTGAAGGCATTTACACTAAATGAAAACACTACTTATAGTAAAGAGGAAATTGATGTTGAAATAAATAAGACATTTAAAAGTGAAGAATTTAGAAAATACTTCAAGAATTTCCTTAAATTATAGGAAAACAGACCAAGAAGAAAAACATAACTTAGTCCAAAATATATTGGTATGGCTATTCAAAAACCTTTCAACCTACAAAAATGGATAGAGGAAAACAGAGACCTCTTGAAGCCCCCTGTAGGAAATAAAAACTTATATGTAAACGCTGGTGACTTTATCGTCATGATTGTTGGTGGCCCAAACGCAAGGAAAGATTATCATTACAATGAAACAGAGGAATTATTTTATCAACTAGAAGGGAATATTTGTGTCCGAATTCAAGAGGATGGAAAACCTGTTGATATTGAACTTGGCCCTGGAGACATGTTCCTTTTACCGGGAAAGACGCCGCATTCACCTATGCGTTCTGAGGGATCTATTGGCTTAGTAATTGAAAAAGTTCGCTCTGGAAATGAAAAGGATGGATTACTTTGGTTCTGCGATAATTGCAATAATAAATTGCATGAGACCTATTTTAGTTTGACCAATATAGAAAGCGACTTCCTACCAAGATTTCAGGAATTCTATGGATCCGAAAGTTTAAGAACCTGCAAGCAATGCGGAACCACAATGGAAACAGACGAAAGATTCGTACGTAAATAACAATCAATTCAGATCATTATGATCTAAAAACTCATTACCTCGACCGATTAGGTCGGGGTAAAATTTTATAAAATAATCTCTAATTTTAGATTCATTAGCCAGAAACACTTCTATTGACAAGGCTAAATTCATCTTACCCCCAACACGCCTATTACTAATTCCTAATAAAACCATCTCCATAACCTCTAACTTGCCATAATTCTCCAATAAGTTATTCGCGTACATATACCCATAGAAACCTTGCGCACGATCATTAAAATAGTTTTTATGCAGATCTAGAGATCGATAGGCTTTATTAGAAAATTCGGTCAATGGAATATTTGAGAACTCAGTCCAGTAATTACAAAGTAAATAGTCGAAATACAAATCGGAAAGCACGGTTGCGTACTTTCCGAATTGTGGAGTAAATATTTTCTGAACTTGCTTTACTAGAGGATGACTATCTGTATAAAGATCTATAGCTTTATGAAGTTCCATCCCTGCAAAAATTTGCGCATTTAATTCGGTATTTTCGGATAAGATTAGCTCCTTATTTCGAACAAAATCCCCCAAATAATTACCGGTCATAATGGCCGATTTATTCCCCGATAAATGTAAGTGTGCAAGAAAATTCATATTATACCAATGTTGAGTGCAAATATTTGTGCCAACACAGCTCTTCCAAATCTACCGTATGATCGATTCTTCCCAGTTGCAATAAACGTTCCTGAACCAGGTGCAGTTGATCTGTATCAATTTCACTCTCTAGCGCCCATTTAGTATCTATATACCAGTCATGAACATCTTCTAATTTTAAGCCATAGCGCCAGGCAACTACCTCTTCAGCATCCGGACGTTTTACAAACTGTCGACAACTCTGATTAATGGCTTCCAGAAGAGCATCTATATGGTCCTCGGAATTTTCCAACACCTCATTCCTTACGGCAATTACAAAACTTGACCAGGGTGTAGGACAAATTCCAACTCTTCTAAATTCACCATTATCAACGAAAGGCTTGGTCGTCAGTTTTTCCCACAGAAAATAATCCGATGAGCCCTTTGCTAGCGCTTCTCTACCTCCATCAATATTACCCACCAAATCGAAATTAAGATCATTTAGATTCCAACCACTATTATCAGCCATTACATAGGCCATCATATGAGAGCCCGAGCCGTATCGACTAATAGCGGCGGTTTTATTTTCAAGATCTTTAATGGATTGATAAGGTGATTTTGCATTCACATGCACCCCCCAATTTAAGGGAGATTTTATATAAAGCTGTACAATTTTACAATCGTTCCCTTTGATGATATCAGCTACTATACCTTCTGTTAGTAAAACCGCAACATCCAATTTCTTTTCTCTTAGGTCTTTACACATTGCACCAGTTCCGCCCTTATAATCACGCCATTCAACATCGATACCATAATTGGCAAAAAAACCAGATTCTATAGCCAAATGCCAAGGCATATTAAAGTGTTCCGGCACTCCTCCGACTATTAAGTGTTTTTTCATGTCATTTAGTTCAAAAAGTTATACATATTGATGTTCAAAAACCTCTCCAAAGATCGAAATCTAAGGTATATTAATACTTCAATTACAAAATTTGGCAGATTGGGTAAAATCTTGAACAAAACAAGGAAGTATTCCAGCAAATAATTCGTTTTCGGGTGCGGATAATTTGTAATTTTGCCAAAAACGAGGATACATGTACCAGGTAAAATATAGATTACTAACTGAAGAGGAGCAAACGCATCTTAGCCAAGAGTTCATACAATACTTGGCCTCCAATTCGATTACTGGAGAAGATTGGGAATCTATCAAGAAAAATAAACCAGATGAAGCTCAAAAACATTTCGCCATTTTTAGCGATATGGTTATGGAAGGTGCAATCGATAATATACACTATATAGAACTCAAAAAAGAGGATAGCATTCAACTTATGGCTTGCCTAAAAGAAGAAGCCAAGATAATACAATTGGACATTGAAAAATCATCCTTTTCTTTTTTAGAGAATAGTAGTATTCAATCATTAGCGGAGGGTAAATTAAAGCTGGACGACTTAAAAGCCAAAATTTTCAGTTCTGAACTAAAATATCCAACCGATAGAAATCTTTTTGTGTTTTCAATGTTAAATCAAGGATACACGCCTGTTTCTAAAGAATATTGGAACAACTTCAACAGCTTAATTAAGAAATAAAAAAATCCCCGAACATAATGCTCGGGGATTTTCTTTATATTCTCTTCTGTTATTTCAATTCTTCTGGTATCATACAAACTGGTATTGGCACCATCTTATGAAGGTTTACTTCATGTCTCCTTTTGTAAATAATAAAGACTTCTTTTTCCCTTCCTTCTAAATCATCAGCAACGGTCCCAGCGTCGTATTCTATCATGGCCTTTTCCAATTCCGGATAAGATGCACCAATCTGCGCTTCATCGTTTCTTCCATCTTCCCATAGTCCATCAGTTGGGTGTGCAACTTGTATTGAATCAACAATCCCCAGTTCCTTTGCTATGGCAAACACTTCCGATTTATTTAAATCAGCTATTGGGCTTAAATCTACTCCACCGTCGCCGTATTTAGTGAAAAAACCTATTCCGAAATCCTCTACCTTATTTCCTGTACCAGCAACTAATAATCTTTTTCCTCCAGCTACAGTATAAAGTATGGTCATACGAAATCGAGCTCTTGCATTAGCCATAGATAAATGCGTGATAGCATCTTCTGGAAGTGCAGACTTAAAAGCATCAAATGATACCGTCGAATCGATAAGTTGCCTGCCTACATTATCAAACTTATTGAGCATCCAGTCAATGTGCTCTTCTCCTCTTTCAAATTCACTTTTAATTTGATGTATTGGCATGGTAAGGCAACACACATGCCTTCTAGTCATCGCACACAATGCCGAGGTCACAGCAGAATCTATACCTCCTGAAATACCTACAACAAATCCATCTAAACCAGTCTGTTCACAATAGTCATCCAACCATTTAACAATATGGTTTATCACTTCTTTTGACTTCATTTTCTGCGTTTTTTGACTTTAGAGCACAAATATAATCATCCCAAACGTAATTTGCATATCCTAAGGCTAGGTTTAGAATAACACACCTGCCTGGAGAGCAAAATGATTAAAGAATCCATCGTCTTTATACCCTTCCAACTTCTCAAAGGAATTTAATAATCCATTATTATATCCCAATCCAAAAAATAGGTCCGTTTCCTCGCTAATTTCATATTGAGTTCCAATACCTAAAATTAGATTCAATCCAAAATCTTCCGAATGATTATCACCTGCCATCTCATAAGGCAATTCGTTCTTTCTAAAGTCCACCTTCTCCTTCAATTCGATAGAAGGAGCTAGACCTGCTTTTAACCAATAAGAAAAATAACCTATTTCACGTGTATGCATTCGGATTGCCAGAGGAATTTCCAGATGCTGCGTATTGAATGTCGCCTCAATGGGATTTCCTTCATTATCACTAAAGGAGAATTTTGAGCCTTTAGTTGTTACGTCTATACCTGTCATCCAACTATAGTTTCGATCTTCTACTTTAATTGTGGTTACAAAACCCCAGGAAAATTTTATTCTATTTACTTTATCCGAATAGTCACCATCTGATGATATATAGGAAATGGTTGGTGACATTTGCATACCTACTCTTATATCCTGAGCATTTGAAGTAGTGTACATCAAAAGCATTAAAACGATTATCTTTTTCATGCGTTGATCCTTATCTTTTATAATTAAAAACTTTATACATTTGCTAAGTACACTACGAAAGTACTAATTTTTAACAGCCTATCTTATGCTTTTTACTAGTCGAAATTCGATTATCTACATCGCTTCGATCATAATATTCTCATTTTCAGCATGTAATGATGATAATAAGTTAGAAGTAAACTTGGAAGGAAATGAACGAGATGTCTCTATAGCCTATTTTGACCAGGCTTTTTGGCAACTTGACAGTTTAAACTTCGGTGAAGGTATTCAAGAAATGGAAAAAAAATATCCCGATTTCTTTTTAAACAACTCTGTTTCAGAAAAAGATTGGTATACCAGATTCCAAGATGAAAAGATTCATAATTTTAGCGACTCCCTTTTTACTCTTTTCAGAGATTCTGTACAATATACAGTAGAGTTGAACGAAGGGTTTAAACGCTTTCAATATTTTTTCGAAGGAGAAAATTTACCTCAAATTGCTGCTTGGTTTTCCAATTTTGAAATGACAAGCGCAATAGTAAGTTCTGAAAATACCTTATTTATTGCAGGAGAGCACTTCTTAGGTCCAGAGCACCAATTTTACAATGGCGTACCGGAATATATCCGATTCGACAAACAACTGGCCTTTATGAGCCCGAAAGTGATGCTAGAATGGTCTAACCGTTTCAATGCAGTAGATGAAAATGACCAAACTTTTCTTTCTAGAATTATTTACGAAGGGAAAAGGCTATATTTTACTGAGCAATTACTGAATCTTGAAGATGACAATAGAATAATTGCCTATTCGAAGGAAAATATTCGGTGGTCGGAAAAAAATGAAGGAAGTATTTGGCAATTCTTCATTAATAACGATTATCTTTTCTCTAACGAACAGAAATTAAAAAGACGATTTATAGACCCAAGTCCATTTTCAAAATTTTATACTGGCAATGACAATGCAACACCGGGAAGAATTGGAACATGGATAGGCTGGAAAATTATCCAATCCTATATGGAACACAATCCGAAAGTTAGTTTATCAGCACTAATGAAGGAGAAAAATGCCAAAAAGATACTTAACAAATCAAAATACAAACCGAAAATTTAACAATCATGGCAACTAAACAAACTGAAATTAATTTCAAAATCGAACTGGATGAGAACAATATTCCAGAAAAGATGAAATGGAGTGCTACTGATGGACAAGAAGAAGAAAAAACCTGCGAAGCAGTTATGATGAGTATTTGGGACAAATCAGAAAATACTGCCCTAAGGATTGATCTTTGGACAAAAGACCTATTGATGGATGAGATGAAAATGTTTATTCATCAAACCATGGTAACTTTGGCAGACACGTATGAGCGTTCTACCAATGATGAAAAGCTAGCCAATGATATGCGAGACTTTTGTAAGCATTTTGCTGAAAAAGCCGATATCTACGACAAATAAACCAATTAAAAAGCCAGTCCCGAAGTTTCGAGACTGGCTTTTTAAATTGTCTTTGTACTTTTAAAGAGGCGGTTTAATATAGTATTCTTATTAAAAAAATAGATTGGTAATGAAACTGTTTTGTTCTTTTGCCTTGATGCAAAATGAACCAAAAGATCAAGACTTCTTTTAAATAATTAGAAAATGCTACGCCTCCTTTCAGGCTGCTAAAAATAACTCGCTCCGCTCAGACAGATTTTTAGGCAAAAAGCCTTTCAGTTACCTTGATT
>CAJXZB010000053.1 GCA_913063405.1 uncultured Ulvibacter sp. | reverse complement strand
TGCACTCCAGAACAACGAGCCAGTCCAAAGTGTAGTGACGGGGTGGATTGTAGCGAAGAAGAGCATCAGTTAAATAGGCGCTCAATGTTTATTATTCAGAATTAAGAATACCATTATATTTTCAAAAAAGCGCTCAATATGTATTGAGCGCTTTTTTGTTTTTATTTAGAGCCTCCTATTTCGTATTTTTGAGGAAAGAGAAATTTGGTATGAATGAAGAGCAGGTAATTCTTGTTAATGATAAAGATGAACAAATCGGACTTATGCCTAAATTGGAAGCTCATGAGAAAGGAATGTTGCATCGTGCATTTTCGGTTTTTGTTTTTAATGAAAGGAATGAATTAATGCTACAACGAAGAGCATTGCATAAGTATCATTCTCCAGGGTTATGGACAAACACTTGTTGCAGTCATCAAAGAGATGGAGAATCTTCTTTGAATGCGGGTGTTAGAAGGCTTCGCGAAGAAATGGGTTTTGAAACTCCGCTAAAAGAAACAACTTCATTTATTTATTCCGCAGCTTTTGACAACGGCCTAACCGAACATGAATTTGATCATATTTTGGTGGGCAAGTTTAATAAGGAGCCAAAAATCAATGAAAACGAAGTAGCTTCCTGGAAATGGATTTCTATGGATGATTTAGAAAATGACATGAATGAGAATCCAGATCAATATACGGCTTGGTTTAAGATTATTTTTGAAAAATTCCAACAACATCTTGTGGTATGAGTATAACCGTTTATAGAAAAGCGCACTTTAATGCAGCTCATAGACTCTGTAAAGAAGGCTGGGATGATGCTAAAAATTTGACAGTATTTGGTAAATGCAGTAATCCTAATTATCACGGACATAATTATGAATTAGAGGTAGGTGTTACTGGAGATGTAGATCGAGAAACTGGCTTTCTTATTGACCTCAAAATTTTAAAAAAGATTATTAAAGAGGAAGTGGAAGATTCTTTTGATCATAAAAATCTGAATTTGGAAGTACCTGAATTCAAAACACTCAATCCAACGGTTGAGAATATTGCTATGGTGATATGGAATAAATTAAATGATCGCCTGAGCGACAAATATATGGTTACGGTGAAGCTATTTGAGACACCTCGAAATTTTGTTGTATTTACCGGATAATGAGTTTAGAAATAGGAGCTATATTGCCAAAATTTTCGTTAAAAAATCAGGATGGAAATTTATTTTCTATAAACAAGAGTATAAATAAGCAGGCAGTTGTCATTTTTTTTTATCCTAAGAATTTCACTCCAAGATGTATAGCGGAAGTTTGCAGTTTTCGAGATAGTTTTGAAGATTTTTTGTCGGTAGGAGCCACGGTTATTGGTATTAGCGCAGATAGTGAAGCTTCACATCGACGTTTTGGTAAGCACTATAGTTTGCCATTTACATTGTTGGCAGATACAGATAGGAAAATCAGGAAACTTTTCGGGGTTGAAAGCACTCTGATGGGTATTTTGCCAGGGCGCGAGACCTTTGTTTTTAATGCGAACTGCAAATTAACTTATAAGTTTAAATCGTCTAATGCGCAGCTTCATATTGATAAAGCCTTAGAACATTTACGAAGAGATCAGTTGACAGAAACACACAAATTATATCCATTAAAATTTTATCCCATTCTGAAGGAAAAAGTTTGGGGAGGAGAAAAGCTTTCTAACTTATATAAAAAGGATGCGGGTAAGAATACCGGTGAGAGTTGGGAGCTGTCTGGTGTTTCTGAAAATGTCTCCAAAGTTGCAAATGGCTCGCTTAAAGAAACTTCTTTAACGGCATTGATGGAAAAATATAAAGAGGCGTTGGTTGGGGAGAAGGTGTATAAAACCTTCGGAAATAAATTTCCTTTATTATTTAAGTTTATTGATGCAGATCAGGATCTTTCGGTACAACTACATCCAGATGATACCTTAGCAAAGGAGCGACATAATTCCTTCGGAAAAACGGAAATGTGGTACATCATGCAAGCTGAAAAGGAAGCTCATATTATTCTTGGGTTTAACAAGAAGATGGATAAAGCTACCTACTTGGAAAATCTTTCAGAAAATAAATTAACAAATATTCTCCATTCCGAACCGGTATCAGCTGGTGATTCTTTTTTCATTGCTCCTGGAACTGTCCATGCGATTGGAGCTGGAGTTGTCCTTGCCGAAATTCAGCAAACGTCGGATATTACATATCGCATTTATGATTGGGATCGACCAGGAATCGACGGAAAGATGAGAGAATTACATACAGAAGCGGCGATGGCTGCGATCAACTTTGAGGAGCCTAATGCCAAGCTGATATATTCATCAACTCAAAACGAGGTTGTAGAACTTTGTAAATCACCCTTTTTTGATACGAACAACTTAAATCTCACTAAAGACTTAATGAGAGATCTGTCTTACATAGATTCTTTTGTCGTTTATATGTGTGTTGAAGGTGAAGCAGTTGTTGAAACCGAAGGTGCTTCCGAAGCAATTAAAACTGGAGAAACTCTTTTAATACCTGCATCGACTTCCAAACTTTTGATTAAAACAAGAACTGCAACTATTTTGGAAGTTTATATCCCATAATACCCTCTAATGTAGTATTTTTGCACAAAATTTATAACTATGGCAAACATACGCGATTTAAAGAAAGACATTAATTACGTATTAGGAGATATTATTGAAGCAGTATATATCTGGGAATTGACTAACCCAAGCAAAGATGTAAAAAAGGCTGAAGCAATTATCGATGAGGCTATTCTAACTTTCGATGAGTTGATCGTAAAAGTTAATGATAAGAAAGCTGAAAACAAAAAACAACATTTTAAAGCAATCAATGCCGAGTTGGAGGACAAAGGTAGAAAATTGATTGAAAAAATAAACGGACTGGGATAAGCTATTCGTTTTTTCGTTTTACAATAAAAGACTCTAACGCTTTACCGTATTTAGAGTCTTTTATTTTTGGAGTAAGATTGCTATAAACAGTGTCCAAGTATTTAACGTTGGCGTCCGAAACTTCTGAAAGCATTAAATACGGAGCCAATTCATAATCGTTGTGATTTAAGGCAAAGTTTACAGCCGTAAAGTATTTGCTTGCTATCAAACTTTTTTGTTGCTTTGTGATTGCAGCTACTAACGAATCGTTTCCACTCTTTAAGGCCTCAAAGTTCTCCTGAATATAGTCTAGGTTTTTGGAAGTATATCGCCTTACCAATTTTTTATATTCATCTAGCGCCGCTTCATTTTTTGACCCTGTGATTCTCGCGTCAACTTGAAAGTTCTTTAAAGTTGTCTTAATATTAATCTCACCTGGTTCTGCAAAAAAAGAAACTCTGTCATCTTTCAACGTTCCGTCCTTTAGCCGAACATATAGGTAATACATTTCTGGACATGTAATTTCTTCTGAAAACTCAAAACTAGAATCACCATTCACAAGAACCGAATCCACAGACACTAAAAGAGTATCTTCTATTTTCTGAAGTAATAGAGTTCCTTTTTTTAATCCCTTAACTTGACCCGAAAGTGTCATTTTTGTATCGCTATTTGAACAACTAAGAATTAAAAACGATATCGTTGCTAAAGAAAAAAGGTATTTCATTTGATGCTAATTTAAGGTCACAAAGATGCTGTTTTTTTAAAATAGATAGCTTAAAATAGGAGGTTTAATTTCTGTTTTATATGCTCAAAGGGAGTTCGTAACCTACTTCAGATTAGCTCACAGCTGCCAACTGCATCAATATCGTGCAAGCCACAGCTCCAAGTGTCCCAATGGCATACCCAAACACTGCTAACAAAACACCTACAGTTGCCAAGGAAGGATGAAAAGCTGAAGCTACAATAGGGGCAGAAGCGGCGCCACCTACGTTCGCCTGACTCCCAACAGCCAAAAAGAAGTAAGGAGCTTTAATTAGTTTAGCAATGAATATTAACAAGACCGCATGAATAAGCATCCATACCAAACCTATCACGATGAGTCCCTTGTTCTCAAAAATTAAGGTGAGATCCATTTTCATTCCAATACTTGCAACGAGTATATAGATAAATACTGTCCCAAATTTACTTGCGCCTGCTCCTTCATAACTTCGTGCCTTTGTATAGGAGAGAATAATTCCTATAACGGTAGTAATTGTAATCATCCAAAAGAAACTAGAACTAAGGAACGTAAACATGTTTCTTGTGATACCAGGAGCGAGGCCATTGACAAAATTGTCGAAGAAACTGCTTAGGTAGCCTGCACCAAAATGAGCAAAGCTAACGGTTCCAAATGCAATTGCTGCAAGGATCATCAAATCAGTTAGAGTAGGGTTGCGGTCCACTTTTTTTGCATAGGTGGACATCTTGTCTTTAAGGCTTTCAATGGCCGAAGTATCGGCCCCAAGCCACTTATCGATTCTTGCAGATTTTCCAATTCCTATTAGAATAATTGCCATCCAGATGTTGGCTACTACTATATCCACGAAAACCATTCCACCATACAATTTTTGATTGTAGTCATATATTTCTAACATAGCTGTTTGATTTGCACCACCACCAATCCAGCTTCCTGCCAAAGTAGATAGACCCCTCCAAACAGCATCCGCACCTTCACCGCCAACTGTCTCTGGAGAAATTGATCCTACAAGTAAAACAGCTACTGGCCCTCCAATAATAATCCCTGCTGTCCCAGCGAGAAACATAATTAATGCCTTTGGACCCAGATTAAAAACGGCTTTGAGGTCAATACTCAATGTCATTAAAACTAGGGCTGCCGGCAGTAGATACCGACTAGACACATAGTAGAGGTTAGAGCTATGTTCGACAGCTTCATTGGTTTCAGAAACCGTGATCCATTCTGGTGCAATAATCCCAAATGTTGTTAGTAGCGCTGGAATAAAATAAGCAACGAATAAAGCTGGAACAATTTTATAAAATTGGTTCCAAAAACCAGATTTCTTTGCAGAGGTGAAAAAGATAAGTCCCAGCGCAATCATGAGAACCCCAAATACAATGGTGTCGTTTGTGAATAATGGTGTTGTATCTTTTACAATTTCTGAGATAGTATCCTGCATGTGAAGTTAGTTTTTTCGCAAAATACAATTTATTTTTTTTTGGGGAGCCTTGATGCTTTTTTTAAACTCTCATTAAGCATCCATTCGATTTGACCATTAGTACTACGAAACTCATCTGCAGCCCATTTTTCTATGGCTTTCATGATATCTTCGTTGACGCGAAGGGCGAATGCTTTTTTCTTAGACATATTATTTTTTAATAAAGGAACTTATAATTTCAATCGCCTCTGGCATTATCGGTAAGTTATATTGATTGTACGATTTACTATTCTCTATATCATTACCTTTAATTTTTTTAAGAATATGATTCATATTGGGAACAATTTCATATTGGGCATTGGGCTGCGCCTTGTATAAAATTTCCGCCTCGCTTATTTGAACCTGTAGATCCTTATCACCATTCATGATAAGTGTTGGCATATCCAATTTGGCAATTTCGACCTTAGGATCGTATTGCATCCAACTTCGAATAAATGGTTGAACATCCTTTCTAAAAATCGATGCCAATCCAGGGCTGTAATTCACCGCCACACCAGTAACACGTAAATCATCGAATGCCTGTCGAGCATTTTCCTCCAATCCTGGGGCCTGCTTTACTAGTTGTGCAACAATCACGTCATCTATCTGTTGTCCAGCTCCAGCAAGAGAGATAAAACCATCGGCACGATCCTGAGCAGCGATCATTCCCACCAAAGAGCCTTGGCCATGACCTATTATATGGATTTTTGAAAACTCTCGGCCCTTTTTAAAAAAGTCAGTCACTGCAATTGCATCCGTTATAAACTCATCAAAGCGAATATCTTTTTCGCTCAGTAATCTTTGTTTTAGCTGTTTTATGATCCGTTTGTCATAACGGAAACTTGCAATATTATTTGTATACAATCCTTCAGCTAAAAGGCGAAGAGAATTGTTTTCCATTATCTGCTGATTTCCATTTCGATCTGTAGGACCGGAATCAGCCACAATAATTACTAGAGGAATCTTTTCAGAAGTTTCGGGTCTTAAAAGTGTTCCATCAATAAAAGGTGATACGCTAATATCTTGTGAATTATGTTTTCCTTCTTGCCCATAAGCAATTGCGAAGCAAAGTAATGTAATAAGGATCAATTTCGTTTTCATAGCTTTTCTATTTTTGGACTATAGGTTTCTAAGACCTTCTTCGGTGTCTGCTTCTTGGGTTCCAATAAGAAGCTTCTTTCCGTTTTTAAACACTAATTGTATGTCAATATTGCCCTTTACACTGAGGGCACTTCCTTTTTTCTAAAAGAGACTACTTTATATCCCCGTCCCCCGTAATCTGATAATGGACTGTATTCTCTAATATAGCATTCCTTAAATCTTGTTCCAAGGTGCAGGTTTTAACTTTATTTGGATAGGCCGAAAACCATAATGAACTCCCTGTTCATCGATTTTGGTTTCAAATTTCAGAAAGAGTACAATGAATAGAATTAAAATAACGGATAAACCAATAGTAGTAATAGTTGTCCAAAGTTCTGTTGGATTTTCTTTTAATTCAGAGTATCCAATTACAACCGTTTCAACCATTAATCCAATAACAGCTATGATTAACAACCTAAACCTCCATTGATCAAATATCTGTTCTTCTACGAAAACTTTCATGTGTCTCTATGTATTTAGTGTTCCAGTGTTTAATACAGGGGCAGCGTCTTTATCACTACATAATATGACCATTAGGTTACTTACCATGGCAGCTTTTTTGTCTTCATCGAGATCGACAATCTCCTTTTTACTTAATTCGTTCAAGGCCATCTCTACCATACTCACTGCTCCTTCCACAATCTTATGTCGCGCTGCAACAATTGCCGTTGCCTGTTGCCTTTTGAGCATAGCGCTTGCAATTTCATTGGAATAGGCAAGGTATCCAATTCTGGATTCCAGTACTTCAATTCCTGCTATTGCAAGACGGTCTTCTAATTCTTGTTCAAGTGCTACGTTTACTTCAGTCATACTGGACCTCAGGGTAATGTCTTCGTCCAACCCCTCATCCGCAAAATTATCATAAGGGTATTTGCTTGCTAGTTCTCTTACCGCTGCATCTGTCTGTATACGGACAAAATTTTCGTAATTGTCAACATCAAAGGCGGCTTTATGAGTGTCACGCACACGCCAAACAAGAATGGTGCTGATAATGATTGGATTCCCCAGTTTGTCATTCACTTTTAGGCGTTCACTATCAAAGTTTCTCGCACGTAAAGAAATTTTCTTCTTTGCGTATAAAGGATTCACCCAGAAAAGACCGTTCTTTTTAATGGTTCCCATATATTTTCCGAATAACAAGAGAACGCGAGACGCATTTGGGTTTACCAGTACGAAACCGGGAAGCAGAAATAAGGCTGTAACTATAGCCAAAATAAAAAGTGGATTCTTTAAAGCAATAATTGCGGCTATACCTCCAAATAAAAGTACTAGGAAAAGGAATAACATGAAGTAGCCATTGGCTGGTGTAATAGATTTTTCGTTCGTCATAATTTTAAATTTAACATGATATTAAAATGATATCAAACAAATATAAGTTATTTTTTCTCAATATTCCAAATAAAATAATTGTTTACAGTATCTTAGCTTCTCTGTTTTTGACTAAAATTTCTTGCTATGAAAAAACTTATTATCATATTAGTAGTACTTTCTTTTGGCGTTCAAGGCATATTTGCAGCCGATGACTGGGGGAAAACAGGACATAGGGCCACTGGTGAAATTGCTCAGAGATATCTTACTAAGAAAACACAGAGAGCGATCACCGAGTTACTGAACGGACAGTCCTTGGCCTTCGTGGCAAATTATGCAGACGATATAAAAAGTGATAATGAATATAGAAGTTATGGTACATGGCACTATGTAAACTTCCCTTTTGATAGCACTTATGAGAAACATCCTAAGAGCGAAAAGGGAGATCTAATTGTGGGAATTAACACCTGCGTATCTGCCCTTAAGAATGAAAATTCGTCAAAAGATGAAAAGATTTTTCATTTAAAGATGTTGGTTCATTTTATTGGTGACCTCCATCAACCCCTACATATTGGACTTGCGGACGATAAAGGCGGAAATGATTTCCAAGTGCGTTGGTTTAAAGACGGAGCAAACCTTCATCGGGTCTGGGATTATCACATGATCGATGATTATGACATGTCGTATACAGAACTTGCCGAGAATTCAGAAGAGCTTACCAAAAACCAACTGAAGCGATTTCAAGCAGGAACGGTAATTGATTGGATGTATGACAGTCGTGACCTTTGCAAACAAGTATATGAGAATACCGAGATTGGAGATAAACTTGGCTACATGTATATGTACGATTATATGAATGTTGTCCGAACGCAGCTGCAAAAAGGAGGAATACGTTTAGCAGTCTTGCTTAATGG
This sequence comes from uncultured Ulvibacter sp., assembly GCA_913063405.1. Classification (GTDB taxonomy): domain Bacteria; phylum Bacteroidota; class Bacteroidia; order Flavobacteriales; family Flavobacteriaceae; genus Ulvibacter. The sequence goes on along the minus strand of CAJXZB010000053.1, from coordinate 2,646 downwards.
TATTTTTGGGTAGTCGAGATTGTTGCTTATAAGCAATTGATCGACTGCATGTTAAGCCCGTCTTTTAAATCCTTCTATACATATTTTTTGTGTACGTAATCGAAAACACGGTTTTCATTTCGAAATTCTAACACCTTTTGTGATTTTATAACCTTTATAAATACCTATTTTTGCACATCCTTAAAAATGAGGGAGTTGAAATACTGGCATTGTATATGGTAAAGAAGGTGACATTTAATTTACAGACAGTTGTAGGGGCGATTATCGTTCTACATGGTCTGGCACGAATTATTTTTATTGATAAGTATATAGATTTTGTGCTTTATAACTTTTCAGAAATGCTAACCACCGATACAACACTTGTCATTGGAGCTGCTCTTTTTCCATTTATTGAATTTTTTATAGGCGGTTTAATCATTTTTAATGTAGGTATTAAGAAGTCAATTCGTACGGCGATTTTGGTATCTGTTATTATGGGTTTATTCATTATAGTTGGAAGTTTATATTCCCGCCTTATATATCATACAATAGTAGTTGTTTCTTTGATATTTCTATACATAAGGGAACGAAGAAACGACAGTTTTAATTGTAGGGCTTTTTAAGTATTCTAAAAGTTAAGTTAATACGAGATTCTTTGATTTTTTTTGATTTAGGAAGTTGATGTTGCCAATTGTGTTGCGTAGCTTCTTTCATTAAAAGCAAGCTACCATTTTCAAGTAATAGCTTGTAACGAAGATTTTTATCCTGCTTATGTTTTAAATGGAACATCCTATTAGTTCCGAAGGATACCGATGCGATAAAGGGGTTAATCCCTAGCTCCTTTTCGTCATCGCTATGCCAACCATTACTGTCGTTTCCATCACGATACAGGTTTAGTAGTACGGTGGTAAATTTTACTTCGGAAACCTTTTCAATTTTTAGTTTGATTTCTTTTAGGGTTTTACTGAATGGCTTCGGAAGCATCTCAATCCCTGAATAGGAATAACTCTTATCATCATCTCCATATAAAGCGGTAAGTCGTGGTTGGGGGTACGTCTTTCCGAAGAGCTTTATGTCATCCTGTTGCCAAGGGGTTTTACTATTCAAAATTTCAAAATATAAGGCAGATTCTTCCAAGGTAAAAAAAGAAGGGTAGTAGATTGCTTCAGCATCAGGTAGAGGAAGCTTAATGGGTTCTCTATTTTTTTCTGAAGAAAATAGTTCCATATCAAGTATAGTGATAGGCCCAAACCATAAGTGCAAATTGCAATGGTATTCTTAAAATCAAGACCCATTTTGGCAATTTTATTGACGCTTCTTCATTCTGAAGCATATATAAGTGAACAGGGATAAAGACTACCAGCATCACTATTATACCCCAGGCGGCTATTGATTGAGTATCTGGATTTAGAATCATAAACCCAAGAATCATTTCTGCAATACCACTCAACATAACCATAGTAGCTTTCGCGGGAATATATGGAGGCATGATGCGTTCGTAGATTTTCGGTTTTCTAAAGTGATTGGCACCTGCCAAAACAATCAGAACTCCTATAAGGTATTGGTGCCAGGGAAGCATAGTTTTTTTATAAGATCAAAAATAGTTCTTTTAAACAAAAGAAACCCCTTCCAAATTAATGGAAAGGGTTTCTGTCTAAATTTCAGTTAAAGAAAGTTCTACTATTTCAATAGCTGTTTAGTAATCTGACCATTTTCAGTTTGAATAACCACAACATACGTAGCGGTTGCTAATAATGAAACATCGATTGTTTTCTCTGTTCCCATATTGTTAAGGTCGATTGTTTGTATCAATCTTCCTGTTAGATCATAGATCGCAGCCTGTTGTAATGCTAACGATTGAGGGTTGCTAAGAATCACAAACTCCTTAGCAGGGTTTGGATAAAGAACAACACTTTCAAAATTCAATTCGTTATCAGTTACACCAAGTACACTTTCTATAGTTAATTCGAAAGTACACTCACCAATGTTACCATATTCATCTTCTGCCATCATTGTGATAGTATACACACCATCTGGAAGTAACGTTCCAACTGCTGGGTCTTGAGAGAATATAGTTAAAGGATCTGTACAGTTATCTGTAGCAGTAGCTTCACCTAATGCGAAGTAATCTGGTACTTCATAGAACAAGTTTCCAACTCCTGGATCAACAGTTTGATCTGCTGGACAAGTAACTACAGGTGCTAATGCATCTATTACAGTTACAACAGCAGTACAAGATTCTAAGTTTCCATTATTGTCAACTGCAAACACCATCACAGTTACTGGTGTTCCAATATCACTACAATCAAAGTTTTCAATATCTACTGCCGTAGTGCTAATTCCACAAGCATCTGTAACAGTTGACACATCTGCTGGAGTGATCATTGCAGTACCATCGGCACCTAGCTCTAATGTAATATCCATACAAACAAGCTCTGGCATCGTTGTGTCTTCAACAGTTACAACAGCCGTACAAGTTGAAACGTTTCCGTTTACATCTGTTACTGTAAGAACTACATTGTTTGGCCCAACATTTGAACAATCAAAAGTATCAATATCAAGATTGTAAGATGCAATTCCACAAGCGTCTGTAGAACCACCGTCAACATCACTACCTAAGATAGTAATAGTTCCTGATGGATCAAGTTGCACGGTAATGTCCATACA
>CAJXZB010000052.1 GCA_913063405.1 uncultured Ulvibacter sp. | reverse complement strand
CAGTATGCCAGTTATAAATTTACCAATATCCTAAAAAGTTATAATGGATTGGTAAAACAATCTATGAGCAGAAAAGGAAATTGTTGGGATAATGCAGTAGCGGAATCATTCTTTAAAAACTTAAAGGTAGAATGGGTGTATAAACATAACTATGGACTTAGATCAGAAGCTGAGTTGTCAATCTTTCAGTGGATAGAAACTTGGTATAACAGAAGAAGAATACACTCCACTTTGGGGTATAAAGCTATACAGGAATTTGAAATCGAAATGTTTAATCAAAAAGTAGCAGCATAATCTCTTAACTAAATGTCCACTTTTTTGTTGCAAGTCCATTCTTTGGAATTAGACAATAATGGTCAACGACAGGACACAACTAAACCTTAACGAATCGAATGACAAAAAATCAAAAAGACCTTTACCAAGAAAAGAATCATTGGCAATTTAATAAAATTTGAGGTTTTTCAATAAATATTTACGTAAGCTAGCTAACATTTAACTCTTGAAAATTAAAATTATAAAATCATAATTTGTGTTAAAAGTAGGGTGTTAACAAACTTTTAAAAGATCACCTTTTCATCCGTTAAGCCCTATCATTACTGATGCTTTTGCTAATTTATTTTTGAGGTGACATTTTTTATAAAAGCGCTTTTGTTGGTTTTCCGTAAGATAGATTTTTTTTTTTCGTCTGAATTGGCATCAGAAATATAAACTCTTTTTGATGTCAAGAAAATATCGGCCGGTTGCTTTTAGACAAAATAAACTTAACGAAAATAAATTTGAAACAATTATGAAAACTTTAAGAAATTTAGCACTTAGTGCACTCGCAATTATTGCATTTATTAGCTGTAGTACCGACGATGACATTAGCGAACCAATAGTAGTAGTTACACCCGATGCGGCCACTTTATTATTGACAAGTATTGAAATTGATGGTGGAATTCCATACAATGCAGACAACCCCGCTCTTACCTTTACCCAAGCACAAAACGTGTTTATACCCAGTGTTTTGGGAATCGACTATCGTACAGATAGAAATGTTGTACCTGCGGGCCCTACTGCCAGGTTTCCAATGTTCCAAGGATGGGAAACATTACCGAATGGAGACCGTAGAGAAGGATATTATGTAATCACAGAGGCATCTGATCTTGATTTGGCAAGGGAATTAGGTGTTATTTATTCACCAAGAATGGCAGTGTCTATAGGCTCTGGCGGTGAACAAAACTCACAATGGACTGATGATGGTCGCCTTATTTTTGAAGGATCTGTAGATTTTTCACCTACTAGATCCTTAACTCCAGGTGGAGCAGATGGTTTACTATTTGGTTTCCCACCAGCAGAAGTAAATCCTGGTGCCATTGCAGACGACAACTGGTCTTCTTATGTGGTCCTACCAGATAGTAACATTGTAATCAACGCTCAATTAGTAGCGAATAGCACAGGTATTCACGATAGAATTCCAAATCCAAATGGAAACAGTCAAGCAGATGAAGACGACCTTAATAATCCAAACTTAGCTATAAATCAAGCCTCAGTTGTAATGCAACTTCTAGATGGATGGCAAGATGACAAACCTTACTATTTCCATATTGTAACAGATACTTCGGATCCAGGTCCTGCTACTATTGAGTTAGGTGTATATGCTCCAAGACTGAACAATTTACCAACCTTCGGATTATTTCCAGGAGGTTCAATGCTCCCCTTTAGCCCCACAGCCAACGGTAGAACATTTGACAATGGAGATGGTTATGGAGTCCAAGGGTTAAACTCAGCTTGTTTGAGCGATCGTCAAGTTCAAGACCCAACAAATACATTTCCAATTGACCCTAGCGATAGTCGTTATGCACCCATGTGGGACGCGCATATTACCGAATTTACGGTACCAGAGGGTGAGCGTCCAATCTTAAGAAGTTTTGCTCAAGTAAATGATCTTTTAGAGCAAGGTATCTTGATTCCTTTTAGAGGAAATGCGAATCCAAGTCCTTTAGCAAACTCATTATCCGATTTACTCACGGCTACGGGAGCAATTATTAACTGCCCCGTAATCACTCAACCCGATGCAAGTGTCATTGGCACTCAAATTGGACAACCTAGAAACTAAATATATATTTTAATTAAAAATAGTTTTTGTTTGAGTTTGTTTATAAAAAGCTTAGTTGTAGAAATACTTCTAAGCTTTTTTGGGTGTAATTAATTGTTGTGAGCTCAAAGTAAATCCAGTGCGTCCCACTGCAACCTCTACGGTCATTTTACAATAAGATGTCTCATTTATGGAATTGTACTGAAGGTGAGATAGTTATTAACCAATCTTTGAAGATTAGAATTTAGGACAAGAAGTAAAATTGTTTTATTGGCTTTGCTTTTTTACATTTTACCGAAATAAAAGCATCGAATAATTTTGTTTTCATAACGTAGTTAGAGTCAAAAGCTAGCTCTCTTTCGTATGTTACGAAACCAAAATATAATAACCCACGTTCAAAGGTTCTATAACAATAACAATTGTAAGCACTGTTTTTTAGTTCCTTTGTAATGGGGTTAAAATCTAAAAGATCAGGCAGAGCTGTGTAATACTTTTCAGCATAAAACGAAGTTTTTCGGTTCAGGTTTCCATATTTGTTCAATAATACTAAAGAGAATCCAAAACCAAACTGTCTCCACTGTTCAAGTTCATACCCGTCAAAATAAGCCCAATTAAATTTCTGACAAAAGGTAGTGAATACCATTTGTAATAAGCTGTGATCATCTTCTAAAATCCTTTAGGCGTTTTTGGTAAGGCTTAACTTATTATTTCTTTTTTTGGTGACGCCAATAAGCTCTAATAATATTCTTGAAAGTTGAATGGTTTGGCTGTCAGCTTCTTTTCGCAAAGGAGTATATCCTTGTTCTATATATTCTTCGGTAAGCCCTCCATTGTGATATGTGTCTAAAACAATTTTGGTGGGCAGTGCTCCTGTTTTGGTAAGTTTTACTTCTGTTTACTCTCCAATACTATGAGCAAGATGTTTTATTTGATTAAGTAGAGGAATACTTTGATATTCCTCTTTTGAAAGCCTATTGAATTGTAAAATACTTTGCTTAGTAAAAGGATCACGTAACAAGAAATGCATTTGACTTGGGGATAAACCATCAAATTCTTCAATACCAGCATTGTTCTGCTTTTCAAAATGTCGTTTGATTTCTTTTTCTATTTCGTCAGAATACATAGCCTTTTGTTTAAAAAATAAAAATACCACTTTGTATTAAAAAGAAACTGCTTAAAAAACGGTCTTTTTTGGTAAAGTATTATTCGACACACAACTTACGTTTAATTTCTTCAACTTTTAAAGAAAGTTCTTTTAACTGTTTTTTTGATTGATCAAGGTCAAAACTCAATTTATGTTCTTCAATTTCTTGTAAGGTACTTGTTAACGATCGTGAGCAGGAACGAAATCGTTTCACTAAGTTCTTATCCCGGTGTATCGTCTTACGTTTAACTATTCCTAAGAAAGACAATGGATATAAAACAAGAGCGAACGCAGCACAACTTGGAATAACAATGGCTGCTGCGATTGCAACCATAAAGTTAGTCCTGCGATTGTCGAAAATCTCACCTGCATCATTGTGGTATGCTTCATGGCAATGTCCTGGACCATCAACAGGACAAAATGCATTGTCAATTATTTTTTGAAAAACAACCCAATACCAAGGGACTTTACCATTTTCAAATGAATAATGGTGGTTGTAATAACCTACACGTGCTGAAATAGTGTTGTCAGCGTTTCCGCTTGCTAAAGCATTTCCAAGTTGGTCTATTGACACAAAAAGGTGAGATGCGTATTGCCAGACTTTTGTCTGTTTTGTAATGGTAAGTTTCATATATGTATGTTTTCGATAATATCTAATCAAAATGTAAACATATCTGTATTTAGAATACATTTACCAGATGCTATAAAATTGTCAGGGAGAGTGTAATATTGTTGATTAAAGATAACAAAAAAACACCAATCTATAAGAAAGGTGTTTAGGGGTATTCTATATATTTCCTTTTCTCATTTTGAGTTTGATTTGATTTCCTTTCTTATCCTTATAGAAAAAAGCTATGTCTAATTTTCTACCATCGTTATGACTCAAATGTGGTAATAAAGGAAATCCATTATAAAATGGAAAATTAGCATCTAAATAGCTAACCACTGTACCAATAAATTGTTTTTCCGTGTTAATTGCCAACCTCTCCACGCTCTCCCTCAAATGTGGTCTTACATAATGTCTATTTAATAGACACGTCATTATATTTAATGGCTTGACAAGTTGATTGCTAAAAACTGGTAGAGGTACACGTCCAAAAGATTTTGCCAATGGTGAAATGACAATAAATGTTGTAAAGAGATAAATTAGTAAGAAGATTAATGAATTAATAAGCTTACTCCTCCTTCGGAATTTTCTTTTCAACAAATAAAAAGAGGAATACATAAAAGAAGGACTATGCCTCCAATTTGAGTTGCGATGGTCAACAATCCAATTAATAAACCCCATCCGACAAATCTAATTACAATCAAATTGATTCTTTTAATTCCAAACGGATGGTTAGGTTCTATATTGTTATTTCATAACCAATAAGGTCAAGTAGTTCTTCATCATCAAACCACATTTCTTTTATTATTAAATATAATTCGTACTTTTAAAAAGAATAGCAATTACGGCTGAAGACCCAATCGAAAGTGTATCAGATATTTTGGGTTTACTGCAAATTCCTTCCACAGGCCTATCAGATTTTCAAACAACTGACCTATCTCAGAGTTAGTTCCAATCTCATCCTTATTCTGTGCAACGATATGCTCAATTAAATTATAACAGGCCGTAAACTCTCCACAAGCAATTAAATCATCCAAGGCACCTTCCTGTTTATGGGCATCACTAAACCATAGCGTTGTTGGGAATTTCGCAACCTTTTCGGAAATATTCTTTATCTCATTTGGTATATCACCAATATAGGGTTTAACATATTTCCAAACACGGGAAAATTCCGGTTTACCTTCCTTGCATCTAAGTTCATAGATCGTCGAGGTTATTGACTTATCAGGATACCGCTCATATAGAAAATTCGCATGACCCCTTCTGGCACTCTTTAAAAATATAATGCTATTCATATGCAAAAATGAATTGAGCCTATCTAGTAGATAATATCCTATTTTACTGGATGGTAGTTTTAAACCCGTTCTAAAACTTGCTTCTTTTTTTAGCTCTCTTGATGCCCAGATCAAGCCAACCTGAATACCAAGCATTAGGGCCGATATAAGCAGTCCAATTGAATAAAGTGTCCACCACTGCTTTATAAAAAATCCAATGGTCATTGTAACTATTAAAAGCATACCCCAAGGGTTTGCCAACACGCTCGATAAACGTGTTATAAAATTTGATTTTGTAAACTCATAAGGCTCATATACGTAAGGGGAGGCAACATCACTGACAAAAAACAAATTATGTTTATTGTTTTTCTTTTTTACCGTCATATAAGATGATGTTCCTTGATTATCTATAATCCCACCATCCATAAGCCCGATAGCTTTTAGGTGCGCCTGATCAGCAACAAAATCATTTGGATATCGTATTGGCTCAAACGCTCCTGGGAAACAAGCAGAGGCTCCTAGTGCATCTCCCAATTTAATTTTCCTCCAAAACTCTTTATATTCTTCGCATAGCTTCCCATGGCCAAAATCATAAGATGGAGTTAACAAATTTTGCATTCTAAAGGTGTTACTTGCTGTAAAATCTGCCGAATTAATAATAATACGTTTTAGGGTTGAAGTTTCTTTTTTGGCATAATCATCAAAATTTCCAAAGGTTCTGTGTTTTGTAAAACGATTATACTCAATTGCATATGAATTAATAACATTCCGCTTTTTATGGAAGTTCTCTTTTTGCTTCCATAACTTTTTATTTTTTAAATGACCAAGTGCATTATCGCCTAAGGTATCTTCATTTAAATACTGATAATACTCATTATAAAACTTATCAAAGGACTCATCGTCTATAAGTGATTGTGCATATTTTACGGCCGTAATACTTCCTCCCGAAACACTAGAGATTGCGGATACAGAAGGTAACAATCCTACTTTTTCTAACAATGACAAGGCTCCCAATGAAAAAGTTGCTGCACGATATCCGCCTCCCGAAAAGGCCAAGGCAATATTTGTAAAAGGAAGGTTTTTACTCATATGGCTATAAATTTAGTTGCATCCAAATAGGACGATGATCTGAAATATAATATTTGGTGTATTTTTTGAATTTAGAGGTACTCTCTTGCCATAGGTCAGGGAAGATGGCTCCATCGAAATCAAATATCCCATTGGCCATAATCTTTTTTTTAATTGATGGAAGAAATGCAATCTGGTCGTACATTTTATCATCATTGATATTGGAATATATCTTTGAAGAGTGATTGGGAAGTTCCAGCCCACGTTTTAATAATGCATCATAGATAAGATCGCCTTTTTCTACTTTTGGTAAATTGAAATCGCCTAAGGCAATAATGTTTTTTGAAAAGGCATGTTTAGACCGACCCGTTAAATCAGCATACCTACTAATAGCATAGGTCTCCAATGCTCTGCGCTCCATATCAAATTTAGATTCACTTCCGAAGAAAGAATGCACATTAATGAGTATCAGTAAGCTGTTTTTCCATTGAAAGGAGACTAAGTATGGATTACGATCAAAGCCCGTGAATTTCCGAGTGATTCCTGGGAGTTTAATATGACGATGATCTTTAGGAGGAATCGCTACTTCTCCCACAAGCTCCATCTGTTTTATTTTTCTACTATCATAGGCAAAAGCAAACCGTTCATTATTACCGGCCTTATCTGAAAAGATAAGATCATAATGAGAGGGGAGTTCTGCTTCAATTTGGCGTAACCCTTCGAGACTTACATTAACCTCTTGTATGGCTATAATATCAAACCATTCCAGAACTTCGGCTATCAGGCGCGCGTGTTGTTGCCAACGCTTTTGAAGCCCTAAATTGGCAATGTTCCAAGAACCTACTAACAAAGCAGTGTCCAACTTATCAGGAACACCTCGTTTGGTTTTATGAGTTTTTAAATGTTCAATTTCTTTGTCAATATCTAAAGGATAGACAAACTTAGGTTTTGGAAAAGCTGGCATCGTTTATAGAATTTAGATGAATACTTAGAAACCTTGCCAAAATATTGGAAGGTTAGAATATATAATTGCGAAATTAAACGGGGAGGAACCTTAAAGGTATTGATTTTTAGTAATTAAACAAAAAAGCACGCATTTAAAAATGGGTGCTTTTGCATATTCAATTATTTCTTTTTCTCATTTTGAGTTTGATTTGTCTTTTGCCCTGCTATCTCTACGGTTATTTTACAATAACGTGTTCCTTAAATGGAATTGTACTGAAGGTGAGATAGTTATAAAAAGGTCTTTGAGAATTTAAGTTTTAGTCAAAAGGTGAAGTTAGTTTTCGGTTTCACTTTTTGGTTCTTGATTGGGGGTTTGATTTTAGAAGCATACTTTACAAGCATTTTTCTTGTTTTGAATTAATCTTAGTTGTTTTTGTTCTTTGAGATTGTGAGTATACCTAGAAATATCGATAGATAACCCATTTTGAGTTTCTTCGGGCGTGTTCCCGCCGAGGCTCATTTGTGGTCGTATGGTGTTATATATTGGAATAGTATGAGTCATTACATTTATAAGCTGATTGCCGTTTGCAATTTCTTTGGGATGTAGAAATTAATGTTTGATAGTTTTGTTGACGGCTTCAATCATAGAATTAGAAAAAACCATATCTTTTTGAGCGACGATGTGTTTGGTTGGGATATCGGGAGAATTTATAAAATCAGAAACAATGCTATTCACATTTTCGCTTCCACCATCAGTAAGGAACTGTAGTTTTTCAGGTTGATGTTCTATACACGCATCTTGAATCAGAGATTTGATGGCTGCGGCAGATTCACTTTTTTTAGAAGTAGTCCCTTTATCAAAAACAGCCTCTGCTTCAGATAAAAACTCTCGCTTCCATAGGTTAATCTGTTGCGAAGTAATATCAAACTTCTGCGCTAACTCTTGAGTAGTTTGTCGCTCTTTCAAAGCTTCCAAAACCACCTTGGTCTTGAATTTAGATGTGAATTTTCTTCGTGTCATAATAGTAAATTTAAGTTTCATTTTTAGAACTTAATTTACTGTCCTGTTTTCGGGAGGATGATCATTATTCAAATAGTAATCATAATTAGATATTATTTCTAGCTCCCAAGAATTAATCAATTTCGGGCTTTTTCATTTTTTTTGGGTAATGAATTTTCATTACTGCTACTTGTATATAGATATACCTAATGGTGAAACCTGAAAAACCAGATATTGAATAGAGTAAGGACTAGATAAAGTTATATGTTATGAAATATATTATTTTAGTATTGTTGGTAACTCCAACATTATGTTTTGGGCAGATCCCAGATTTGTTATCAAATCCAGATTTTGAAAATGAAATTACCTCCAAAATCTCGTATCCACAATTTCTCTCAAATTATGAGCAATTAATGAAAAATGAAGACCCCGCTTTTGATCGGAAAAAACTAAAAGCCATGCGTTGGTGGAACTATTCCTTTCTGAATTATAATATAGATACAGACGGAAAAACATTTAATTCCACAGATTATATAAAGGCACAAAGAGCTATATATACTAGTCCCTTAAATTGTGGAAATAATGATCCCGCAAATTGGAAGAGTGACGGCCCGATTAATTTACCAGACAATTCTTTTGGTCAAGCAGGCGGATGGGTAGATGCTATTTATAATCACCCTATAAATACCGCTCATGTCGTTATTGGAACACGAACATCAGGAATTATGAGATCTACTGATGAGGGTGTCACTTGGCAGAGTGTTACAGATGGGTTAGATTTTCCTGTCTTAGGAGTGAGACGAATTATAGCAGACCCTAATAACCCAAACTACTTAATAGCTATTACGGGGCATCCAGACTCCCCTGGCCTTGGAGGTGGAGCTACCGATATTGAAGGAGGAGTGATATATAGTAACGACGCAGGAGTTACTTGGAATGAATTTGCAGGCTCTCCTAATTTTAATTGGATAGAATACCATCCCACTGTGAATGGAGTACTATTTGCTACTGCAAGAGATCAAATTTATTACTCGAATAACTATGGTGCTACTTGGGTTAGTTTGGGAACACCATCAGATTTTAACTCAGAAACACATTATCTTTTTAAATTACAGGTAACCAATAATAAGATCTTTTTTAATGCACGCAAACGTTACTCTTTCACAAGCCAACTCTATAAAGCCGAAATTGCTATACTTATGGATTTAGATGTTTACATAACTTCATGGGAAAATATCTCCTTAGATTTTCTTGCTCCAGAAGAGGAATTGGCATTCAGTGGGTTTTCAAATAGAATTGGAAATCATTTTTTAATGGAAGTTCAGGGTTTTGGTTTAGGTAGTTATAACAATTATCTACTTGAGACAACAGATGGAGGGATTAGTTTCTCTCATAAAGATGATGTTTATCTAAGTAATCCAACATTTCATAAAAACGAACTACTACTTTCTCCAAATGATTCAAACATTTTTTATTGGGGAACCATACACAAGATCCGTAGATATAACTTAACAACAGGAGATTACACCTTAGTTCAAGCCTTTACTGGAAACAATGGACATCATGATGATTACCGTTGTTCGCAAATAATAGATATGGGTACTACCGATCGAATCGTAGTTGGAAATGACGGAGGGCCTGCTTTAATCGAAAATGGATTAGCTACTAGCCCAAAAATTAAATCTTTAAATGGTAATCTATCTATTAACTTGATTCATGCTTTTGATACACACGAAAAAACAGGAAGAATTGTGTATGCCTTTCAAGATCAACCCATGTATTATCGAGATGCAGATAATATATATTCACCTGATTTTTTACATGAAGGCTCTTTTGCTATGATTCATAGAGATAATCCAGATGCTATTGTAGGAGAGAATGCCTATTGGAAAATTGCTGATAAAATGCCCACACCATTTGGTTTTGATATAGTAAATGAATCTGCATTGTCTCCATCTTTAGGTTTTTATTTAGGAGGTTATCAGGTACATTACCGCCATCATCCAGAGCGATTTGCACGTGGTTTATCTACTACAGGAAATATTGTGATGAATCGAGCAGCTTTAGATACAGAAATTATAAATATTCCAATGGCAGAAAAAGGGATTGGTCCAGTGGCTATCTGTGAACGAAATGTAGCTGTTATCTATGCAGCAGATAAGTCCAGAGTAATTGCTACCAAACGTTTTTTTAAATCCACAAATGATGGAGTAATCTGGGAAAATGCATCTGACGCTAGTGTTAGCTTAGATGAAGGCGCAACCATACATCCATTACATGAGCTACTTAGATGGAATCACATTAGGGCCATTGCTGTAGATCACACTAATAGTAATTTGGTGTACTGCGGAATAGGTGGTACTCATAAAGTGGATGGCGTTATTACTGATGAGCGCTTTAGAGTTATTAAGTCTACTGATGGTGGTAATTCATTTGAAGATTATTCAGAAGGTCTTCCTGCCCTTCCAGTAGAGCGATTATTAACTATAGAGGACGATAACGATTTAATATTCTGTGCTACTAGCGTTGGAGTTTATTACAGAACTAATACCATGAGCTCTTGGAAGTGTTTTTCGAAGAATTTACCAAAAGCTACTATAACTGGTATGAAATATGAGTATTGCAGTAATACACTTTTTGTATCTACTTATGGTAGAGGAATGTGGAAAACGGAAGTAAACATTCCTATTTCAAGTTCTTTTGCCACAGAAATTAATATCGATACAGTCTGGGATACTCCTAAAGATATCTATGAAGATGTACTGATTAAATCTGGACAAACCTTAACTATTACAAGTGAAGTAAAAATGGCAAAAGATCGAAAAATTATGATTGAGGCAGGAGCTAAGCTGGAAGTGGATGGAGGAACGATTACCTCTTTACAAAATTGTATGAGTAATAACTTATGGAGCGGGATAGAAGTTTGGGGAAATTCAGATGAGTCTCAAACATATGCAGATCAAGGATGGGTAATTCTAAAAAACGCTACAATATCTAATGCTCATTTAGGGGTTACCTTATGGAAACCTGGCAATTGGGATGAAACAGGAGGCGTAATAAAAGCATATAATAGCACTTTTATAAATAA
>CAJXZB010000051.1 GCA_913063405.1 uncultured Ulvibacter sp. | reverse complement strand
TCTTATTCATATTTTGAGTTAAGCCAACCATTATCATAAAAACTAATTCTACTACCCACTACAAACAACATAGAGCCTAAATATCCTTATTGATTGGGGTGAGATTTCAAAAATAATCAGTACCGATTATTCTAAAGGAAAAAGTGCGGTTGGTAAGCCATCATACGATGGTTTATTACTTTTTAAAATGTGTCTTTTGCAGAGTTGGTATGGATTAAGTGATTATGAAGTAGAAGACCGAGTAAATGATAGTCTATCCTTTAGTTATTTTTGTGGAATGACCATAGAACAAGTTGCACCAGACCATAGTACTTTGAGTAGATTTAGAACTGCATTAACAAAAACACAAACTTTTGAAAGGTTATTTTCATCCATAAATTCACAATTAGAAACACATAACATTATTGTAAAAAAAGGAGTGATTGTAGATGCAAGTGTTGTTGATACTCCATTACGTCCAAAAGGAAAAACCAATCATAAAGTTACACAAGACAGGTCAGAACAAACCATTGAAGTTAAAAAAGATTACGCTGATAGTGTAGATAAAGATGCAACTTGGTTAAAGAAAAGGGGTAAATATCATTTTGGTTATAAAAAGTATCATCTAACCGACAATCAAGGGTTGGTACTTGGTGTTCTTACCACAACAGCAAATAAAAATGAAATATCAAATTTAGAAGATGTTTTAGATACTCTAACGGTAGAGTTACCAAAAGGTATTCCGTTAAAAGCAGACAAAGGATATCAATCAAAGAAAAATGCTGAATTATTAAAAAAACGAAAACTTAAAAATCATATTTTAAAAAAGGCAGTAAAAAATAAACCTTTAACAAAATGGGAAAAACGATTTAATAAATTAATTGGTAAGACAAGATTTAAAGTAGAACGTACTTTTGGAGGAATAAAACTATGGTTTAAAGGTGGAATTGCAAGGTATAGAGGAATAAAAAAATGCATACTCAAAATTTAATGGAGGCGATGTGTTATAATTTATATCGAAGTCCAGGGATAATTGCGCTTAATTCTCAAAATAAAGCAAAACAACCCTAAAAATAGGAAGGTATAGTTCAAAATATAGAAATTCGACTCGGAAAATAATTTGGAATCAAAAAAATAATTAGAAAATTTAGATTTTATATAAAGTTATTTATATTGCAACGGTCTTAATTCCTTTTCTTCAGAATGACCGCACCCAAGCTCTGATATCCAGGAGCGACGAAGGAGTAACGCAGAGTTGGCCAGATGATTTCTAGCATAGCTAGAAAATTCCTAAGAAAAGTGTCTTTTCTTTTGCTTCTGTTCTCTTTGGACAAGCAAAGAAAATGAGGAGAAAAAATGAAGAACACTCGCGCAATAGTACATATGGACCTCGATACCTTCTTTGTGTCCTGTGAACGTTTACTCGACAGTAAACTTAATAACAAACCCGTACTCATTGGCGGTACAAGTGATCGCGGCGTAGTTGCATCCTGTAGTTATGAGGCCAGAGGTTTTGGAATACATTCTGCTATGCCTATGCGGTTGGCAAAACAACTCTGTCCAGAAGCTATTATTCTACGTGGAAATTCTGGGATTTATAGTAAGTATTCAAACCTTGTCACCGATGTAATTAAAGATTCTGTTCCGCTTTACGAAAAGACTTCTGTGGATGAGTTTTATATTGACCTTACTGGAACGGATCGTTTTTTTGGATGTCATCAATTAGCTTCAGAATTACGGACACGTATCATTAAAGAAACTGGATTACCCATTTCTTTCGGGCTTTCAGTAAATAAAACCGTTTCCAAAATAGCAACTGGAGAGGCAAAACCTAACAATCAAATCCAAATTATAAAAGGTGATGAAAAACCATTTCTCTCACCGCTATCAGTACGCAAAATACCCATGGTAGGTGAAGTTACCTATCGATCGTTATGTGATTTAGGAATCAAGCAGATTAAGACCATCCAAAAAATGCCTATGGAGATGATGGCAAAGGTATTTGGTAAGAATGGGCTTGGTATTTGGAAAAAGGCCAATGGTATTGATAACTCTCCCGTAGTTCAATATACAGAACGTAAGTCCATTTCTACAGAAAGAACTTTTGACAAGGACACTACAGATGTAAAGAAGTTAGAAGGAATAATTACTGCAATGGCTGAGAACTTAATCTATCAGCTTCGGCGAGGTAATAAACTAACTGCCTGTATCACTTTTAAGATTCGATATTCCGATTTTCAGACGTATATCCTTCAGAAAAAAATACCATATAGCTCATCAGATCATAAAATCCTTCCTGTAGTCATGGAGCTTTATAAAAGATTGTATCAAAGACGGCTGTTGGTGCGATTGGTTGGTGTTCGATATAGCCATTTGGTAGAAGGAGGGCAACAAATCGATTTATTTGAAGACTGTGATAAAATCATAAATCTTTACCAAGCAATGGATAAAATGCGGGAACGCTATGGAGACAGAGCCGTTATAAAAGCCTCGGGAATGGGTGCTAAAAGTATTAAAAACAGTAGTATAGTAAACTACCACCGAAGTAGGAGTATAAACGTTCTTTGAAATTTTGATATCCTTTTAAGATTTTATAAACTTCTTGGTAAGTGTTTTACCTTCAATAGAAACTTGTGCAAAGTATAATCCTTTAGTAAGTGAAGAAACATCTACCGAAGAACTAGAAACCGCCTTAACAAGTTGTCCTTGCATAGAGTATATTTTTATACTTTGTATTTGTTCCTTAGACTCAATGTTTAACACTTTTTGGGTAGGATTTGGATATAAAGTGTAGGTTATGAAATTATAATCTTCTACTCCTAATTCGCAATCTTCGCTATAGTTAGCTGTACTATCTTTACATCAACCTGAATTACTCGTACAGATAGGATATGTAGCTGTTTCATCGTCTACTTGAATGCATGTAAGATTAGGGGGGTATCGGAAGCCCACATTCTTATCATATTGTGATTGTTCCCGTTTTTTAAGTTTAAATTTAATAATTGATTATTGGGGCAAAAAAGTACGGTTAGATTTGGGTTTTGTGTAACATCAATCGAACTAATTTGATTTTCATAACACGATAAGAACTCTAGATTTGAGTTATTTGAAATATCTAAACTTACTATTTGACTAATATAACAGATCAACTCTTCTAGATTCGTGTTTTCAGTTACACTTAAATTGACTAATTGATTTTCATAGGCTATTAATCTTTTAAGATTTGGGTTTTGAGTTACATCTAAATTAATTAATTGGTTTTGCCAACAGTCAAGAGTTACTAAATTTGTATAACTCTGAATTCCTTCTAAGGATGATATGTTTTGATCTATAACGTATAACCCTATAACTGTCATTGCCTCACTCTTTTGTATTTCCCCATCATCATTAGTGTCTGCATCAGAATCACCAATACCATCTCCATTAATATCTACACAATCAGTATTTACTAAGGCATTTTTGAAATTTCCATCAGGAATGTTTACAATTTACGCTGGGCAAATAGCACCTAAAATAATAAGGTGAAAAAGTAATAGTTTTTCATAACAGAAATTTTAAAAGTATATCAAAATTAAAGAAAAATAAATTGATCAATAACTGTAGGATTTGAAGGAATTATTTTTTCAAAAAATTAAACTTAATAAAAAAGTTAATGAGAACTACGAAAGTTGGAAACCAAGTCCAAAGAAAAGGGAAAACGAATAAGTTGGATCCATTTAAATAAGAAGAAATATTCCAGCCTGCAACAAACATCATTAAACAAGCCAACATCCAGTTGATTGTGATAAAATTTTTTCTGTTTAGTAGCGAGTAGATATAATACTAAAATCAATATAGACAGTAAAACAAAAAAAAAATAGTTGTAAATAGATTCTCCATAAAAATAGAATGAGTTCTAAAATTAATAAAAAAATATAAACTATAGTTACTCGATAGCTACGCAAAACAACAAATTATGACAAAACAACAAGAAGGTAAAGTTCCTAGAAAAGTAAAGCAAGCTAAATTTATTTTGGATTTAGGGCAAATTTCGGAATGTATTGCATTATTAAAAATCGCTGAATTTAATTCTGAAATATTAACCGCTAAAAGGAATGAGTTGGTAGAGCAGCTTTCAAATAAATTGTAGTTTTTCAGAAAAATAAAACAATATATTTATGCCAAGAATTTATCTATGGAAAGTATAAGCGTATTCGATATGTTGAAAATTGGTGTAGGGCCATCAAGTTCCCATACTTTAGGACCATGGCGTGCTGCAGGACGATGGATTGAAGAACTAAAAAACAAGGGTTATTTTAATACTATTGTCTCTGTTTCGGTCGATCTTTATGGTTCGTTATCCTTAACTGGGAAAGGACATGCTACCGATGTTGCAGTTATGCTCGGACTCTGTGGCTTCGACCCAGTTACTTTCCCAATAGAAAAAATAGATGAGACAATCGATTCTATTACTTCAGAAAACATTCTAAAACTGAATAATGAATTAGAAATACCATTCCTTCAGAAGGAAAATATCAAATTCAACCGAAAATTTCTAGATTTTCACCCCAACGGAATTACGTTCCAAGCCCAGTTAAAAGATGGAAAACAAATAGCAACTACCTACTACTCTATTGGTGGCGGATTTGTAGTAAAAGAGGAACGTAAACGCGCTAAAAAAAAGATAGAAAAATTTTCACAATTTCCATTTCCAACTGAAAAAGGAACCGACCTTCTTGTTTATTGCAACGCTCAAGATAAATCGATTAGTGAAATTGTATTGGAAAATGAGAAGTCTCTGCGTCCTGAAACCGAAGTGTACAAAAAACTCAAAGGAATTTGGGCTGTAATGTTAGATTCTATGTATGTTGGTTGTCATACGGAAGGAAAACTTCCTGGAGGTCTTAATGTACAGCGAAGAGCTTTCGAAATGAATAGAAACCTACTTGGTGATGCTTCATACACCAATGCAGAAGAATGGATCGAGTCCATTCGAAATACAAAGGTAAAGTTTAGACAAATTCTCAAATGGGTTTCTTGTTTTGCATTGGCGGTTAATGAGGTAAATGCCTCTTTAGGTCGCGTGGTAACCGCACCAACCAATGGAAGCGCAGGGGTTATTCCGGCTGTATTGATGTACTATATGGTAATCGAAAATCACGATGCAAATTTTGAAGACATTTCCAAATTTTTGATGGTGAGTGGAGAAATTGGAAGTCTATTTAAAAAAGGTGCAACGATTTCAGCTGCAATGGGTGGGTGTCAAGCAGAAATTGGAGTTTCATCTGCAATGGCAGCTGGAGCTCTCACAGAGCTTATGGGAGGAACTTCGGAGCAAGTACTTATGGCAAGTGAAATTGCAATGGAACATCATTTAGGCCTCACCTGCGACCCTATAGGCGGTTTGGTACAAATCCCTTGTATTGAGCGAAATGCCATGGGAGCAATAAAGGCCATTAATGCTTGTGAAATTGCTCTTGATAGCGATCCAAAAAATGCCAAGGTGCCTTTTGACAAGGTAATCGAAACGATGTGGGAAACGGCACAAGATATGAACACAAAATACAAGGAAACCAGTGAAGGCGGACTCGCCGTTAACGTGAACATGAGTGATTGTTAATTGCTCCTGCAAACAAATATTAGAAAAACTTCTCTCCTCTAAGTAAACACTCTACATAATAACGTTTGAAATAGCCCGTTATCTAATAGTTAGCAATTCTCTTTCCATTCAATTATTTTGTAAGATTTTTCTTATATAGTAAAATTTAACATATAAAACGTGGTTTTTATCGATAAAATGTGTATTTTTATCGATAAAATGATATTTTATATTTTGCCCTAAATCTATTATCGCAATTTTAAACCTATTTATATGAAGAAGTCCCTGATTCTGCTTTTCATTCTATTCTTGTTTTTTTCGAATCCGATTACTTCCCAAGAGGTGAGCATAGATGGTAGATTAAAACCGTATTTAGATAACTTTTTTGAACTATGTGACCAATACGATATTTCATATAATGAGAAGCTATTTGTCCTTAAGAAAATTGCAATCGTAGATACTCTCAACACGTCTTCTCACGGGTCTACCCTTGGAATGCTTCAAAGGGATAAATATCAAAAGGTAGAAAACATTGTTGTTAACTGGATGGCGATGTTAGATCAAGAAATATTAAAAATTGTAGCTTTTCATGAATTCGGGCATTATTTCCTAGAATATGATCAACATGTTTGTCAGGACTGCGGAATCATTATGTCCGTTGTTAATACAAGCTATTTTGATATAGCCAACGATTGGGAAAATCAAGTAAAAATTCTTTTCGAACAATCCCCTGCCTATCGCAAGAAAATAAATTCAACGATAATTTCAGTTGCTCAGAATTTTCCTCAAAATTAGACCTTGCAAATAGGTTATTCACAACCTTCTCTTCTTCTTGAGTCCACAATATCTGCAGTTTTCTAACCTTCGTCCGTTTTAACGAGTGTAAAGGAATTGGTACCACAGTGACTCAATTTTCCATTGATTCTAAATTCATAGGGTGCCCAAATATGGGCAAGATTTCCATCCATTTTACCTTTATATCCCTTTAGCACTTCCTTCCAAACTTGATCCACAGGTCGATTCGCAACTGCAGCGAGAAAGTCTTTTCCCGAATTAATACTAACATTATTGGTTCCATTTTTAAGTACAAAAGCACTTGTTAGACGCATATAGTTAGTCATTACCGAACTCATTTGGGCCGTATCGCCTTTATGAAAGCCTTCAAAAAAAGTTCCAATTACTCGTTTTCCTTCGGTATTAAAAAATTCGTTTTGAGCAAAACAGTTTACATTAATTACCAAACAAAACAATATTGCGAATAACTTCATGGTACATTTATTAAAGAATTGAATGTCGAATTTAGTACTTTTACCCTATCAATTTAGGATAAAATATGTCAATAGCAAAAAAAGAATACAAACGGATCACAACAAAGACCTTGGTCGACATGAAAAATAAAGGCGAAAAGATCTCTATGCTCACTGCCTACGACTATACCATGGCTAAGATAGTTGATGGATCTGGTATCGATGTAGTTCTTGTTGGTGATTCTGCTTCCAATGTAATGGCGGGGCACGAAACTACCTTACCAATTACTCTCGACCAAATGATATACCATGCTGCCTCTGTGGTACGTGGAATTGATCGCAGCTTGGTTGTTGTTGACCTTCCGTTTGGAAGCTATCAAAGTGATCCAAAAAAAGCCTTACGGTCTGCTATTCGTATTATGAAAGAGAGCGGAGCTCACGCCGTAAAATTGGAAGGTGGAAAAGAAATAAAAGAATCTATTAAGCGAATATTAAACGCTGGAATTCCAGTAATGGGACATTTAGGGCTTACACCTCAATCTATCTATAAATTTGGAACCTATACAGTTCGAGCTAAGGAAGAACAGGAGGCAGAAAAGCTTATAGAAGATGCTCTATTACTTGAAAAAACTGGATGCTTTGCCATTGTCATTGAAAAAATTCCAGCAAAATTAGCAAAAGAAATCGCCAGCCGACTAACCATTCCTATAATTGGAATTGGTGCTGGAAATGGTGTTGATGGTCAAGTGCTGGTTACCCATGATATGATTGGAATGACGCACGAATTCAATCCGCGTTTTTTAAGACGTTATCTAGATCTTTATAACGAGATGACCAATGCTTTCAGCCAGTATATCCAGGATGTAAAAAACGGTGACTTTCCAAGTGACAAAGAACAATATTAGAAATTCAAGCTTCAAAAATATATAGTACTAAGAAAAATCTTCAAGTTCTTTTTGAAGATAATCATTTACTGATTGTAAACAAGCGCCCTGGGGATATTGTTCAAGGTGATAAAACTGGAGATTTGCCACTTTCTGAAGTAGCGAAGGAATACATTGCAGAAAAATATCAGAAATCTGGAGCTGTATTTTTAGGAGTTGTCCATAGGCTTGACCGTCCTACTAGTGGTATTGTAGTTTTTGCAAGAACTTCAAAAGCTTTAACACGGCTTAATAAACTATTTTCTGAAAGGAAAACACATAAAACATACTGGGCAATCACGATGCAACTTCCGGAAAAGACTTCAGAAAGATTAACGCATTTTCTGAAACGCAATCAAAAACAAAACAAATCTTACGCTCATATTAAAGAGGTGCCAGAGAGTAAAAAAGCGGTTTTAACCTATACTTTAATAAAAAAATTGGATCGATATGTACTATTGGAAATTAATTTAGAGACGGGAAGACATCACCAAATACGAGCACAGCTTTCAACAATTGGATGTCCTATTAAAGGAGATTTAAAATATGGCTTCAATAGAAGTAATAAAGACTGCAGTATACATTTACACGCAAGAAAACTAACATTTGTCCATCCGGTTAAAAAAGAACAATTGACAATAGTAGCCCCACCTCCAAATGATGCAATCTGGAATGCCTGTGTTTAAAGCATCATTATGCCATTTTTAAGGGCATATAAAACTAAACCGACTCTGTTTTTTATTTGAAGTTTATTAAACAACTCTTGTCTATAGCCATCAATTGTCTTAGGACTCAAATGCATCTCATCCGCTATTTCTTTATAGGTCATCTCACTACAAGCCAATTTCATAAAAATAATCTCATTGTCTCTAAATATTGGGGCATCTGCCTTATTTTCCCCATTTAGAGAATGTAATAGTGCTACCGCCACTTTTTCTGAATGATAATACCCTTTATCCATTACTTCATGAAGTGCTTCCTTTAATTTGTCAGGGTGAATATCTTTGAGCAGATACCCTTTAGCTCCATTACATAACATCCTCAAAATAACACCTTCATCATCATCCATAGATAAGGCCAATACTTTAATTTCAGGATGATGTTCGGTAAGCCATATCACTGTTTCATGACCATCCATGACCGGCATATTTATATCAAGTAATATAACCTCTGGCAATTGACTCTCAACCTTTATTTTCTCTTGAAGATCCATGCCGTTCAGTGCATGATAAAGAACATTAAATCCAGAAAAGGAATGTAACAATTTTTCTAGGGATTCCGCAAAAAGCAAATGGTCATCTACAATAACAATATTGGCTTTAGGGGAGTTACTCATTTTTATATGGATATTTTAAAACTAATGTTGTACCATCTCCAATATTTGAAGTGATAGAAAAATCCGCGTTAAGGAGCTCTGCCCTACTCCTCATTGTTTCCATTCCAGAACTATCCGTTTTTTGGTTGGAATCAAAGCCCACTCCATCATCCTTAGCAAGAATCTCTAATGCGTTCTCTTTGTAATCTAAATGTACAAATAATTTCTTTGCTTTCGCATGTTTAATAACATTTGAAAGGAACTCTTGTAAAATTCTAAAAATAATTATCTCATCAGAACTCTTAATTGTTTGTTCTTCGCTGTCTACCTTAAACTTTGCCTCTAAAAAACTTAATTTATTAAATCGTTCCAACTCCAAACTAAGCGAAACTACCAACCCGTTTTTTAATATCACGTCATTGTTTAGCGTTTTTGATAAAGTTCTTATTTCGTGTACCGCATCCTTAACCACTCCCTTAGTCTCTCCAATTTGTTCGTGATAATTATCTGGTGTATTATGCATCAGCATATTGAGTTGAATATTTACAACCGATAACAGCTGCCCTATATTATCGTGTAGCTCCCAAGCAATATTTTTAAAGGTTTGCTCTTGAATTTCGAGTTTGGATTTTTCAATTTCCTTTTCAAACCGCTGTTTTGCTTCAAAACGTTCTATTAGAAATTTGTTCTTTCTTTTCTGAAAGGCAATAAAAAACACCACCACGAAAAGCACCAGAAGAAAGATGACCGCAATAAAATAACCTATTAATAAGATTTCTTCTTTCTCGAGCATACAATAAAACCTAAAATATAGGTCGAATATAGAAAAACGTTTAAATATTGATAAATATTTAGTCTAAATTGAACAAAAAATTGATTTTGTCCTCCGAAATATCGAGAAAATATATCCACTGGGGTAATACATAAATAAAAAATAAAAGCTCCTACTGAAATGTATAAAGGCAAAAAATATTTCAATTTTAATAAAACATCACTCTTCAACAGTTCAAAATAAAAAATTATGATAGTAAAAATTAAAATTAACGTCCCTCCTATTGTAGTGAACTGAGAATAACCTTCAAGAAAAACATCGGAAACAAATAAATTAAAAATTGACATGAATATGTACGCAATTGTCAAATACTTAATTAGTTGCCGCCAAAATTTGTCGTCAATATAAGATCTAAAATAGTAAATGTAAAACGAAAAGCTGAAAATTAAAAATGGATTATACAACCAATAGTTACTTACGTACCAAGTTCCTTCAATAAAGGATAAATACTCGTAGTCCGTATAATAGCCCAAAGCAGGGTATAAGCCAAATATCTCAACGGAAAAGATGATCCATAAAAAAATTGCAAATCTCCTCGTAATCTTATTTGAACCAACTTTATTCAAATAATAAATTCCGGTAAGCGCCGCCAAAAACTCTAAGGTATAGGTTGGTAGGAGCTTAACAATTAAATCACTAAACTCCAAAGCTAATAGTTCGTAGGAGGAATCCCGCCAGTCGATTGATTTAACGGTTGTATATTATAATTATTCGCGGCAGCCTGAGTATTGCCTATTGTTGGCGCCAAGAAGACCGTGGCCTTATCCGTCAAATCATTGTCATAGGCTCCAAAGTAAATTCGAACGCCAGCCGCTAGAATTCCTTGTTTCACAGATTCAGATTTGACATGCTCTAGATATTCTTCCAATTCAGCTACGGTAAAGAAAACCTCTCGAGTATCTACTGCTCCCATTGCTCTTTCAATTTCAACCGCTCTTGTTGATTTCCAATTGTCTTGTAATTGTCTTGCTACAGATTCGGTAACACACTTCGCTGGTACTGCCATAATATATTTTAGTTAGGTTCCTAGAATCCTAAGTTAAGCAAATTGAAGTGTAAAAAAAGCATTAATTGAAAATAAACAGGGAAAAAACCCTGTTAAAAGAGGTTTTTCCCTATTAAATAACTAGAAATTCTATTTACTTAAAACGAAGTAAAAGATTAGTATAATGCGAGTTGTATTCAAATACTTTTAAAACAAGTATTGATAAAATAAAATTATTGGCAACGGATTCTAATATCGTTTTTAGAAATCATTTCTATAGCGTAAAATTTTAATTTTTTAATATGGTAGTAAGACCTCACTATTACTTAAGTAAATAAGAGATTAACGAAATGGCCGAAAACAATAAATCAGGAAGCTTCGTACCTATTACAAGAAATGGAATCACATCCCAGCATTGTTATCCTTTCGACAGGCAAAGAAAATTACCGGCTTAGACACTTAGCTATTAATATTTTTTATTAAACAAGGTTCTGCCTTAATCATTCTGATCATTAAGTTTTCAAAGATTCCTT
>CAJXZB010000050.1 GCA_913063405.1 uncultured Ulvibacter sp. | reverse complement strand
GAACAATATTCCCAATTAAAACTTTTTAAGTTTTAAACAAGATACCCCACAGCTTGCTGTGATTGGGAGTTTCATTGATACCTATGGCACCTTTAACACAGCAGAAGATATGGAACCTATCTTTCAGATAATTTCAGGGAGGATGTCATAGAATCTCA
Organism: uncultured Ulvibacter sp.; assembly: GCA_913063405.1. Lineage (GTDB taxonomy): Bacteria > Bacteroidota > Bacteroidia > Flavobacteriales > Flavobacteriaceae > Ulvibacter. Next base: position 12,018 of record CAJXZB010000050.1, on the reverse strand, counting down.
ATTAGAAAACCCAGATTCTTTTTTGCCAAATTTGATGAGAATATTGTTGGTTACATTAAACTGAACAAAGGGAGTACACAAACTGAGTCAAAGCTCACAAATGCGTTGGAGATTGAACGAATATACGTGGTTAATAATTTTCAAGGAAATCGAATTGGAAACCAATTAGTGCATCATGCAATTGATGTAGCTAGATCCTATAAATTTTCGATTATTTGGCTAGGTGTGTGGGATAGAAATGTGAAGGAATTGAATTCTATTTGAAGAATGGTTTTGTTGAATTTGGCCAACACACTTTTATGCTCGGTTCTGATCTTCAAAACGATGTTTTGATGAAGTTCGATCTAGCTTAAATCTATACTTTTTAATACAGAAACGATTGCCGTGGTAATGTATTCTACGCCAATGGAGATGACTATAAATCCAACAATGCGAGAGATAGCGTTAATACCTGAAGCACCTAATATTCGGGTTATCATAAATGAGCTTTTTAAGATGAGATAGGTTGCTAAACCAACTGCTAAAACGGCCAAAAAGATTGAAACAATCTCAGTGGTTTTTATGTATTCTTGATTAAAAGCTATCAATAATGAAATGGAACCAGGACCTGCTAACATTGGAATTGCCAAGGGGGTAAGAGAGAATTTCTCCGCGATTATCTAAATCTTTTTGCACCTTCTTGTTCTTCATTCCTTTGTGCTTACTGAAGGTTCCCGTTAACAATGTGAAACCAGAAGTTACAATAATCATTCCTCCAGCAATACGAAGTGCGTTTAAGCTAATTCCAAAAAAGACCAGTAAATATTTATCTACGAAAAAGGAAAGAATTACATTCACAGAAGTAAGAAAAGCTGTTTTACTTCTTTCCTTTTGGTTTTTACCATTTGTTAATCCCACAAAAACGGGCACTGTCCCTAAGGGGTTTATCACTGAGAATAATGCGGCGAATATATATAAAAATAAGGTCATTGTTTTTGTTGTAAAGGACTAGTTGTTCTGTTACATCAAGTTAAATACATGGTTAAATACATGGTTAAATTAAGGTTATGATTAGCCCCTTTAATTAGGCTAAAAATCTTGTATATTTGCCATCGTTTTCCATTTATGATTATCGGAAAGCATTTCTTTTAAAACTGAACAATGAATTTACAGAAAACCTTAGAGGAACAAATTAAAGCGGCGATTGCATCAAGTTATGATGCTCAACTAGAAACCGTTGAATTTCAAGCAACACGCAAGGATTTTGAAGGAGATATTACGGTGGTGGTCTTTCCTATTTTACGTGTAGTAAAAGGAAATCCTGTTGTTATTGGTGAGGTTATTGGAAACTATTTGGTGGAAAATGTAGTTGAGGTTGTTAAGTTCAATGTGGTAAAGGGTTTTTTAAATCTTGTATTGAGCGATGCATATTATTTGCAATTTTTTAATAGTGTTTCAGATTTTTCAGACTTCGGAAAGAAAGAAGAAAGTGGAGATGCGGTGATGGTAGAATATTCTTCGCCTAATTCAAACAAGCCGCTGCATTTAGGACATGTTCGAAATGTGTTGTTGGGCTATAGTGTTGCTGAAATTTTAAAAGCTTCAGGAAAGAAGGTTTATAAAACTCAAATCATTAACGATCGTGGAATTCATATTTGTAAAAGTATGTTGGCTTGGAAGCGTTTCGGAAATGGGGAAACGCCGATATCTTCAGGTTTGAAAGGAGATAAGCTAGTTGGAAATTACTATGTAAAATTTGATCAAGAATATAAGAAACAGATTCAAATTTTGATTTCTGAAGGTAAAACTGTAGACGAAGCAAAGGCTGAAGCTCCACTATTGTTGGAGGCGCAGCAAATGCTTGTTAATTGGGAGGCTGGAGATGATGAGACAGTTGCACTTTGGAAAAAAATGAACGGCTGGGTTTATGAAGGTTTTGATAAGACTTATGAGAATATTGGTGTTGATTTTGATAAACTCTATTATGAAAGTGAGACGTATCTTTTAGGTAAAGAGTTCGTCGATGAAGGCTTGTCATCTGGTGTATTTATTAAAAAGGACGACGGTTCTGTTTGGTGTGATTTGACAGATGAAGGTCTGGACGAGAAAATTGTCTTGAGAAGTGATGGTACTGCTGTATATATGACTCAAGATATTGGAACTGCCATCCAACGAGTAAAGGATTTTCCGGATGTAAAGGGAATGATTTACACTGTTGCAAACGAGCAAGAATATCATTTTCAGGTATTATTTTTAATTCTAAAAAAATTAGGCTTCGATTGGGCGCAACATCTGTATCACCTAAGTTACGGGATGGTAGATTTGCCTTCAGGGAAAATGAAGAGTCGCGAAGGAACCGTGGTAGATGCAGACGATCTAATTGATGATATGGTGGAAACTGCCAAAAAGATTAGTGAAGAACTAGGAAAGATTGATGATTTTTCAGAAGAAGAAAAGGAAACATTGTATCATACCATAGGGTTAGGAGCTTTGAAATATTACATTCTGAAAGTAGATCCTAAAAAACGAATTCTCTTCAACCCTGAAGAAAGTGTGGATTTTCAGGGAAATACAGGACCTTTTATTCAGTACACCTACGCTCGGATTCAATCTATTTTGAGAAGGGCAAGTGCAACACAAAAAGTTCCAGCAGCAGATTATCAGCTTCATCCAAAAGAAAAAGAAGTTTTAAAGACCCTTCAAGAATTTCCAGATGTGATCGAGCTTGCAGCGCAGAATTATAGTCCGGCCTTGATTGCAAATTATACCTATGAATTGGTGAAGGAGTTTAATTCATTCTATCAGAACGTTTCGATTCTTGCAGCCGATAACGATTTGGAAAAAAACTTCAGAATTCAACTCGCAAAAGCAGTTTCAGATGTAATTAAATCTACCTTTTTACTATTGGGAATTAAGGTTCCTAAACGCATGTAACTATTTGTGTAGTTCGTATTCGAAAGCTATTCGCACTAAACCAGCGGTATTTCTAGCACCGGTTTTAATGAGCATATTTCTGCGATGAGTTTCTACGGTACCAAAGCTTATAAAGAGTTTGTTAGCGATTTCTTGGGTAGTATATTCGTCCAGGATTAATTGAAGTACTTCTTTTTCTCTTCGGGATAAAGTAGGGAAAGGGTTATTCGCTTTTGCTGCGGTGCTAATGGCTACGCTATTAGTAACAATATCATTAACCGCTTCATCCAGATACATTTTACCAGAATAAACTGTATTGATTGCCTGTATTACTTCGTCCTGACCGGTATTCTTTAAGACATATCCTTTAGTGCCATTGCCCAGCATCATTTTTATAAGACTACTTTCCTTATGCATGGATATCGCTATGATTTTTAGCCTTGCAGCTTTTTTAGCAGTGCCTTGCAGGTATCAATTCCGTTAATTCCGGGCATATTAATATCTAATAAAACAACGTCTGCTTCAGAATCGGGAACTTTCTCGATGCCCTCTTCACCACTTAAGGCTGTTCCAATAACCGAAATCTCCGTTTCGTTTAGGAGTAGCAATTGCATCCCTTCGATTACCATTTTGTGATCGTCTACTATAAAAACTTTAATCATGATACGGGAATGTTTATGGTTACTGATGTGCCATTATTGGGTTGAGAATCCCATTGAATTATACCGTCCAAAAATCTACTCTACTGTTGATGTTCTTAAGGCCCTAGCCCACCTTTATCCAAAGCCTTTTTTTATACGAATCCAGAACCATCATCTTCAACAATAAGGTTTAGCTCATTTTTGTGCCCAAATACCAGAATTCATATAAAAGGCTGTGGGAAGAAATACTTAAAAAAGGACTTGTAGCGAAAAATTCGGGGTCAAACCTAACGATCTTTCTTCAACTCGATTGACACGAGCATCTCCATTCTCATCATTGTCTAGGCCATAACGTATATTCAAGGTGTTTTTCGTATCGAAAATATTTAGAACAGCTAAATTGAATTTTGCGTCAATTTTGTTCGATACACCCCAAAGATATTCGACAGAAATATTAGTTCGGAAATAATCAGGAAGTCTTTCATTATTGGGTTTGTCATACTGAATAAATTGAAACCCATTTTGAGAGAGTATTTCTTCTCCCGAAACAGGTGAAGTATAAGGTTTGCCACTATGCCAATTAATACCAAGAGCCAGTTTTAAATTATTATGAGTATATGCACTCGCTAGTGTTGCAGTATGTCGAACGTCAAAATTGCTAGAGAACTCGGATGGTATTAGGTCATCAAAGGTATAATCATTCTTTGAGTAGGTATAGGTAAACCATGCGCTAAAATCTTTAATTTGCTTATTCAACACAACCTCTACACCTTTTGCAATATATTTTCCGTCTGTACGTGTAAACTGAAACTGATTTTGAAACCCTTGATTTGAAGCGGTAATTCCCTCAACAAGCTTGTAAAAACCTTCGACATTGATGAACCAGTTGTACTTATTATAAACAATGCCTAGAGATGCCTGTTTGCTTTTTATAATAGGAACTTCATTATTGTCTGACAGTACCCATCGTCTTTTTTCAACCCCAAGGAAGTCACTCTCAAAATCGATTCGTTGAGTTGTAGTCTGACTTTTGAATTCACCAAGAGCTTCTAAAGCAAATCCATTACCTAATTTTTGATGAACACTTAAACGAGGTTCCAATACCGCTTCATCATACTCTAGGAAGTAATTATTCCGTAAACCGGCATTAATATTTGTTCCCCCCCCATTTGAAGTATACCGAAAATTACCAAAGACGCTGTGCGTTTGAAGTATGTTTTTTTCAAAACTTTGGAAAACAGGCAAATTGACATCCTGTGTATTGGCAATTCCTGTTTCTGAAAAATGGTATCCAGTCTGGATTTCTACCTTTTCTGAAAGCCTTAAGTTAGCATCAAATTTAATCCCCGTCTCAAGGATTTCATTTTCTTGAAAAAGTTTTTGAGTTGTAAATATCTCTTCATTTAAAGAATTCAATACATAGTAACTCCCGTAGGCGAGAATTTCTGTGTTCACTTTTTTACTCCATAGTTGTTTCCAAGATAGTCCTCCAACCAAACTTCTTTGTTCTAGATCACTAGTTTCTGAATCATTAGTTGTGTCCAGAGTTTCAGTGAATTCCAAGGCATTATCTATGGTTAAGAAGTTTAAGCGAAAACGAGTTTTTTTGGAGGCATCCCAAAGAATTTTAGTGCTAAAATCATAAAACTTAAATTCGTTTTCAGAGGATACGCTGGCCCCGGTTCCATCACTTTTAATCGCAGTTATTTCAGTGTCTTGAAAGATTCTATCTGCATAGATCCCATATACAGGAGATTTAACAAAATCACTTATGGAGCGTCTTCCAGAAATTTGAATGCCGAAGGACTTTGACACTGGAATTTCGGCAAACGCACTTGCATTCAGTAAGTTAAAGCCAATTCCGCTTGAGAAGGATTTCGAAATGCTGTTTTCAGAACGTATATCAATCACACCAGAAACTCCTTCTCCATATCTAGGGTTGGTTCCATTTTTATATACCTTCACTTTTTTAGTAATATCTGGATTAAATGCCGATATGAGGCCGAAGAAATGACCGCTTTGATACATCTTGATGTCATCCCAAAGAATGCTATTTTCGTCGTGCGTTCCTCCTCGAATGTTTATAGTCGATATAGTTTCGTCTACGCTTTCTACTCCTGGTAGCGCCTGTGCAATATTCAAAACATCTCCATCAACTTGGCCTGGAAGTAATCCAAAATTTGGTGTATTGATAAGAAATGATCCATCTCGTTGTTTGCTAATTCCTTTAGTGAAGAGCGTCTCTAATACCACCTGGTTTAGATTTAGAGTCGTAGGCTCTAAGAAAATAGGACCGCAACTAGCATTAAGTTTTGATATAGATAGGCGCCTAGATTCAAAACCAACATAGCTAAGCGCGATTGTTTCAGTATCTACATTCTTTGGAATGGAGAAAACTCCAGCCGAATTGGTAATTGCCAAGGCAAAATTTCTAGCCGATTTAATTGTTGCTCCCTCCAAGGGTAAATTAGTAACGGCATTTAGAACTTTTCCACAGAGAGCTAGTCCATTCTGCTTTGATACAGCCGTGATATATCGATAGTTTATTTGAGAAAAGTTCAGCGAGGTGTTTTCATTTAAATATGTAAGGGTCTCGGCAAGCGTACCATTTGGGTTGGGTGCTATGACAAAAACATCTTTTACCTCATCGGGAACATAAGAAAATTTGATATCGAATTTTTCTTCAAGTGTTGAAAATAGAGAAAGTAAGGGGGTGTTTTCAGAAACCTGTGCATGCAGATCGACTGAAAAAAAAGAGATAATAACAAATACAAACCTGATACTACATTTACTGAGCCTCTTTAGCATAAATGGTAACACTTTCTTCCCGTATTGTATATGTAAGCTTCAACGGGTCGCATATAGACTTTAACGCTAAATTTAGGTTTTTATGCGTAAAACTACCCGTAAAACGGTTATTTACATTACTAACTTCTGTTGTTATGGTTATTGGATATTGAATTTCGAGTTCTTTTAAAACATCTTGCAAGGTGGCGTCATCGAAACTACTTTCGCTCGCAATCCAGTTGGGGGAAGTTCTGTTTATTTTGCTGTGATTTTTCATCAGCCCATTTTCTAAATTGAGTTGAGTGCCAGCTGGAAGTGTGATCAAGGTGTCATTATATGCAACACTAACAAGACCTTCATAACAATTCACAAGGAACTTGTCACCTCTAGAATAAACATTGAACTGAGTGCCTAGGACAGTCACAATTCCAGAAGGTGTCTTTACACTAAAGCTACTTCCCTTTGTTACGTTAAAATAGGCCTCTCCGTTCAAAGTAAGTTCTCTTTGATCGTTCCAACTGTTTTCGTTGTATTCTATACTGGAGTTTGAATTTAGGGCAACTTCCGAATTATCTGGAAGGAGAAACGTATGTTTTTCGGAAACCTTTGTTTGAATAGAGGTCCCTAAAGAATCAATATAAAGATACCCTGCAACCACAACAGCAAGTACTGCAGCAATTTTAAGGAAAGTCCTTACAAGATTGAGTTTTATAACCTTATTCCTGCTGTTAAGATGTGTTGATATAACATCATAATTTGTTTCACTTTCAACATTTGGTACTCTAAGAGTTGATGAAGCTTCAGCGATTTTAATATAATCAGCATACTCGGGAGAATTTTTTAATTCTTCCAGTTCAGTCTCCGATGCTGAGTTATTTAACCATTTATGTAAAATATAATCCTTATTCATGATGAAATCTTTCATAATTATAACAGCTCACGTTAATTTTACCCTACCTCTTTTTTATACATTTCCAATTTCTTTCCGAAGAGACGCCAGTGCTTGACTCATTCGTTTTTCTACGGCTTTTACCGAAATGTTTAAATGCTCTGCGATTTCTGTATATTTTTTCCCTTCGATTCTATTTAATAGGAATGTGGTGCGCTGGGCTTCACCTAAATTAGCAAGTGCATTCTGTATTTTTTTTTGATATTCTTTTTCTTCCAATATATATTGAGGAGATTCACTATTAATTTTATCTGGATGCGATTTTGCATAATTCAATACGACCTTTCGATGCGCCACTTCATTTAGAAATGCATTATTAGCTACGGTGTATAAAAATGATCTGGCTTTTTCAATAGGTACTTTGGCACAATTTTGCCATAATTTGATAAAAGCATCTTGAACCAGATCGTCAGCTTGAGCCTCGCTACCACATTTGTAATAAATGAAACGCCAAATTTCTTTATTAAAGTCTTGATAAACTGAGCTAAAATTGGTTTCTTGACAAATATCCTTGTTCGGCTTCATAGATTTAAATAGGTATTTCAAAGATATCTAAAAAGTTTTTGATTTTTTATGGTAGGGTATTTTATGTTTTACTTGTTTTATAGGTAATAGTGCAAATAGAATAATTGCTATGAAAGAGAAATTTTATGCACCATTAGTGTTCATTCTTTGTTTTGGATTTCTATTCTCTTCCTGCCAAAAGGACGGGACTGAATATAATGATGAAACGGATGATGGACAGGCAATAACTGCTGATTTAGTTCTTACTAAAATGCTCATTAGCGCTTCCCAAAATAATGGGAGCGCTGATGACATTATAGACGGGAGCAGTTGTATGTCTATTGTATTTCCATTTGATGTTGTTGTTAATAATCAAGGACTAACTATGGAATCCTTAGCCGATGTAGACCTTGTTCAAGTGATCTTTGATGAATTCCCAGATGATACGGACATAGTGGATATTGTTTTTCCTATTTCCGTAGTTTACGAGGATTATAGTCAAATCGAAATTTCGAATCAGGCAGAGTTGGTTTCGATTATAACGAATTGCCCAAATTTTATAGATGACACCTACAGTTGTATGGAGTTTATTTATCCAATTTCTTGTTTTGTATATAATTCTTTAAATGAGCAAACAGGCTTTATTACCTTAAATAACGATTTAGATTGGTTTGCGTATTTGAATTATTTGGAAGAGGATATTGTTGTTGCGATCGATTATCAAATGACCATACTTTTTAATGGCGAAGTGGTTCAGGTATTTAATAATCAGCAATTGATGGATGCATTTACTCTTGTGGATTGTGAAGCCGGAAATGGTAGTGGTGGTGTAGATCCCGAAATAGAAGCATTTCGAAATGTAATGAAAGATGGGATCTGGAATATTAGTCAATTCTTAAACAATGGTGTCGATGAAACCTTAGGTTTTATAGGATATGATTTTACTTTTTTGGAGAGTATAACAGTATATGCTTCAAATGGTATGGTAAACATAAATGGTATTTGGTTTCTTACTTCGGAAGGAGGAGAACTTAATTTCAATTTTAATATGGAAAGCCCAATAAATGGAGCAAATGACGAAGATTATAAAGTACTTCAGTTTTCTGATACTGAGATAACGGTTGTTACAAGAGATAGTAGTGGAAATATTGAGGATACCCTAGTTTTTGTTAAACAATAAAGCTTCTTTTTTTGAAGATGATAAACGGAAAAAATATTAGAAATGTTATTTCAATTATTGCTGTTTCGATGCTCTTGGTAGCTTGTCCACAAGTGCATGATGATGATGTGTATTTCGAACCTACGGTTGATCAAATATTGAATATTACTAAAAATGGTATCTGGGAAATCACCTACTTTTATGATTCAGGTCATGAAGAAACCGGTAACTTCAGTGGCTATAGTTTTAATTTTAATGAAGATGGAACTTTAGTCGCGGTTAATGGTAATACTGAAGTTACCGGTACATGGTCTGTATTTGAGATAGATGATTTGCCAAGTGATGACGATGGAAGTATGACAGAGAATGTTAATAAGCTCAGCCTGTTTTTTGTAACTCCAGATGAATTTCTAGACCTAAATAAGGAATGGGATATTATTTATATTACAGAAAATCATATAGAAGTAAGTCATGAAAATGGAGGAAATGATCAAATAAATTACTTAACCTTTAATATGCTATAGTTTTTTGCCCCCTGAAAAACACCCAAAAAGAACTCTCTCGTTATAGTGAGATCAACATTTACTTAGAGTGTTTGTTAATTATTAGTTGTTGGTTACACTATAATTTCTTCATAAATGCTTTTTGGGTGTTTTAATTTTTATAAAGCTCTTTACCTGCAGGTTCATATTTATCACCAACAACCCAAACAGGGGTAATTAGATCATTTGCTATAAGTCTTCCGGCCAATACATATGAGCTAAAGAATTTTAATAAATAATCGTAGTCCAAGGTATCCGCTTCGTCACTTGGTCTATGATAATACTTGGTGACGTCTCCATCAAAAGATCTAAACCCTAATGAATATGTAGGGGCAGGGATTCCTTTTTTTGCAAAATGTACATTATCACTTCTGTCGAATAGACCTTGTTCCGGAGCAGGATCATCAATAGCCGTAAGTCCGAAGGCTTTTGCAGAATTCTTAATATGTGACGAGGCAGTTGTGCGTTCGAGTCCTACAATTGTAGCTATTGAGGTATCATTATACCCTGCATTATCACTATTGAAACAATACACCATTTGGTTTAAGGGTAGCACAGGATGCTCTACATAGTATTGACTTCCTAATAATCCTTTTTCTTCACCAGTAAATAAAATGAACAGCGCCGAACGCTTTGTTGGATACTTTGCTAAATTTTGCGCCATGCTAAGAACCGTAGTCGATCCAACCGCATTGTCTCTAGCACCATTATAAATTGTATCACCATTTTCGTCTGGTGTGCCAATACCAACATGATCATAGTGGGCAGAGTAGATAATATATTCATTTTTAAGTTTTGGATCGGTTCCTTCAACTGTTCCTATTACATTTTGTGATACTATTTCAGTTCTGTTCTTATCATCCATTTGCAAACTCACAGATATCTTTTTCTTTTCTTGCAAGCCTTCCGTATAGACTTCATTTTCGTCTTGCAACCACAAATAGACAAAAGGGCTTTCCTTTATTTTCATTTCATCTGAAGGAACAGAAAGGCGATCTGAGTTGAAGTTGTGATCTATAAAACCCCACATGTCATTCTTTGTGTTTAACAATTCAATAATACCAAGTGCTCCAGCTTTCTTTGCCAATTCCATTTTCGAGCTTCTAAGCCGGAAAGCACCTCGAGCATCTTTGGCATCGGGGCTGCCTCCTTTTATAAAAACCAATTTATCACGAACGTCTTTACCTTTATAATCTGGCTCTAAACCATAGTTTAAGTAAATCGCATCTCCCTTATAATCTATTTTAGATGCTTGGATGACCACCTTATTATCGTATGATTTCCCGTCAATAATGAAATCCAACCGCTTAGGAGGACTTGTCTTCTCTAAAATTACCTGCTGTAAATAGCTGCCGGAGGAAGGGATTGGCTTTACACCGTAACTTCTCATAGTATTCGCCAGGTAACTGGCTGCAATTTCTGCCTCTGGCGTTCCAGTTGATCGGCCTTTTAGCAAATCATCTGCAAGAAAATAAATATGCCCTTTAATAGCATCTTTAGATACCGTTGATTCTACTTTTAATTTCTCCGTTTGTGAATGAGCTGATATAAAACTAAATATTACCAGAGTTAGGAAACCGAAATATTTCATAGTGAAACTTTTTGATGTTTAATGGAGCTAAAGATAGAAATTAAATTGTGGATGTGCCTTTGTTAGAGTGAAACTCTAAAAGTAGCGTTTGGAATAAAATGCAATGCATTTTCATTAATTTGCTCTAACGTATCGCTATGATTAATCCGGTAGAAAGTGTCCACTACATTGTCAGAATCAAGAAGATTCCACAAAGAGAATCCTGCAAAACCTTTAAGTTTCTTTCCTAATATTTAAAGGAATATGTTCCAGAGAAGTCGACTCTAAAATAGTCGTCAATGTTTTCAGCATTGGGAGTATTATAATTGAGTTCGTCATTAACTATTTTATTTTCTTCTATTAAATTTGTGGTGGGTTTTCCACTATGCCAATTTAGGCCTAACGAGAGCTTAAAGCTTTTCAAATCGTAGTTGATTCCAAAGGTAATACTGTGTCTAATATCGAGATTATTGGAAAATTTCATGGGACTTAATTTCTCGAAAGAGTAGGTGTTTTCGACATAAGAATAACTAAGCCAAGTGTTGAGGTTTTTTAGACGTTTATTAATCAATACATCAATTCCTTTGACAAAATAACTACCATGTGTTTTGGTGTTTTCAAATTGATTCTGAAATCCCTGACTTTGGGTTGTAATCCCTTTAATTTTTTTCAAATAGGGTTCGGCGCTTATTAGAAATCCATTTTTTGTGTAGTTAACACTAATGGAGACCTGTCTTCCTTTAAGGATTGGTATTTCTTCAGGTTTGGATAATACCCACCTCCGGTTTTCCACACCTAGAAAATCATTTTGAAGATCGATTACCTGGGAGCTTGTTTGACTTTTTATCTCACCAGCAACTTCCACCGTAAAATAATTTAAGAAGCGGTGATTAAAACTATTGACTTAGGTTTTTTTTAATTACTTCTAATAGTAGTAAATTAGGGGTTATAGTTAGCATTATTATGGAGCAAAG
>CAJXZB010000049.1 GCA_913063405.1 uncultured Ulvibacter sp. | reverse complement strand
TGGCTCCCTCTATTGGGATATACATAGAAATAGATTATACATATTAGCAGTAACGGGTTGAAAATAAGCAGTATAATTAACAATGGTAGAAAGTAAGTGATTCTACCTCAGTGGCTTCGAATATTCGAAGTAAGCCCTATAGAGTCTGTGCAAAAACTTTAGCTTTTCTATTATTTTGATAAAGCGAAGATATTTCGGTAACCCTTCGGTGAAGTACGTCTTGTATTTTCTACGAGTCGCTAATCGCAAAAACCGCGACAAAAGTGTTCCAAAGTTGGAACAAGTATTGAAAATAAAGGGATTACGGTTGAGACAGTTTTTAAGCTATCTTAGTCAAAAAATAAGTTCATTGATATACTGAGAATTTCAAAAAACGGGAATGATTTTTTGATTAGATCATATTAAACTAAAAAACAATGCAGCTTTGTATTGGTAAGCCTACGGTAAAGTACGTATTGCCATAAATATTATTTTTCTTTATTGAGGAAATTAGGGTCTATTTTCCATTGCCTATATGGAGTTTCTATTTCTGCTACGCTTATTGTCTTTCGGTTTGTTTTTATTCATGAAAAAAGTGTGTTTTTATGACTCTAAACTGGACAGTTTTCAATCGCTACAACTGGATACTTTTCAATTATTACATACAACAGTCTTTAAACGAAGATAATACATATTTTTTTAGAATTTAGCTATTCTGTTTTATTGTCCGTCTTGTTTTTGTTTACGTGCGTCGAAACAATCAAAGAATTTAGGTAGCTCTATACCAAATTGATTGTATAACTCGATAAGCTTTTCTTTTGTAATCCTGTCTTTTACTTCAATTTGAAGCTTATTAAAATATGCTTTCAACTCTTGACCAACACCTACAGTACCATCAATAGGAATCATTACTTTTATATTTGGTTTTGGCGGCATATCTTCAATCTCTTGTAATATTCTTAGTTCATCTTTACTATTCATTTTCTATTTTATTTTTTAAGGTTAATATTCGTGCTTGTCTTTCTTGCGGCGTTAATTGTAACAAGTCATCTATACTTGTAACATCTTTAATCTCTGTACGGTTTAACTTTGGTATTACGTACTCAGATAGCTTAACTAATAAGTCAATTGCTTTTTCTAACTCAATTATGCAATCTTCATTCGCTTTACCTATTGCCACATTATAAATATTAGAAATTTGTTTTTTCAAATTCAACGCTTCAAACTTTATTTTTGCTTCCTTTTCTTTTTCTAAAAAATCATAATTAAGACCAATATTAATCTTTCCACAAACTCTCATATCAAAAATCCATTAATTGATTAGCAAATTCTTTTTTAGCTTTATCTTCAAATCCAGCAAAATAATTTTTAGTAACACTAAGGTCGCTATGGTTTAATGCTTCACTTATAAACTCCATACTAGCTCCTTTACGAATAGAATTAGTGGCAAAACTATGTCTAGCCCAATATGTAGAAATGTCGTTTGGTAAATCGTTTGCTTTAGCTAATCTTTTAATATGATCGTTGATATATCTAGTGAAGTTTTTAATCCTCTTGTATTGCGTTAAACTGTCCTCATTGATATTGATAATATCAAAGACATAGTCACTTTTGTTTTTATTGCCATACTTGACAATAACACCTTTAGTAAATTCGGTTAAGTGAACTGTAATAGTTGTTTTTTCGGCTGCCTTATCAAATGTCTTTGCTCTGTAATAAGAAAATTTATCTCCTTTAATATCTGAATATTTCAAAAGAGCTACGTCTTTTAAATTTATGCCATTACAAGCGTAACTAAAAAACTAAAAGGCTTTGGCTTTGGTTTCGCTATCGTTTTTTGCATCAGCATTAAATAGCGTTTTTAATTGTATAGAGTTTAATGCTTTTTTTACTTTTTGGAATACTATTTTTTTTTGCCAAACGGATATACATCTTCACTTATATCCCTATTATCAATAGCTTCAAAAGTAAGTTTATCAATGGAACATTTTTTTTTACTATCACTAAACTCGGCCAAAGAGTTTAGGGTATATTTATAACTTTCGGCTGTACCGATTTTATTATTATTTATATTTTTATCTATGATAAGGTTGAAATGATATTGAATATTATTTTTATCCGTGGATTTTCTAAAGAGTTTGGATTCAAATTTTGAAAAATCAAAAACAGTCATTTGCTTAACTTCCTCATTTGCCCTAGTTTCAATAGTTTTAGGAACTTAGAGAAAAGCGTGAAAGTACCTTGGGCATAGACTACCGTTAATGGTTTTCTAAAAAGAATGACTTTAGGTTTTGCGTAAACAAAATTTAAAACAACAGCCCTGACCTGATTTTGATTTTAGGGTTATTTCACCCCCTAATTGAGTTATCAATTTCTTTACTGTTGCCAAACCAATTCTGGTTCCCATATTACCTTCTTTGTCCTTTAGTCCTGTAGTGGTAAGCAGTTCAAATACTTTTTCTTGCATTTCCAAAGGGATACCAGGACCATTATCTTCTATTGAGAACTGATAGTAGTCCTTTGATTCTGTTACTCTAATATTGACTATCGGGCGGGTTTTGTTATTATGTTTTATGGCGTTCGTAATTAAGTTTACGAACACTTGACTTAGGGCAAATTTATTTACTTGAACTTTTTTACAAGAGATTAATACGTTAAAAGTTACATTTTTCTCACCTTTAAACATATTTTGAACCTCTTCAATTAAATCAGGCACAATGACCCAGCTTTTGTTATGATCTAATTCGTACTCTGTTTTATAATAGTTAAGCATGCGATCGATATAGCCTCGAAGAGAATCGGAAGAATCTTTTATATATTCCAGATACTGTTTGGTTTCGTCACCCAAATTGTGCTTAATGTCTTGCTCCAATAATTCTGTAAGGGTTTTGATTTGTGCCAGAGGTGATTTGAGATCATGAAATACAACACCAACAAATTTTTCAAGATTCTTGTTTCGTTGTTTTAAGCTTATTTGTAATTTTTGTAATTCAATGTTTTTATAACGTTCTTCGAACAACCCTACCACTTGCCTAGACAGGTTAACAAGTGCTTTCTTCTGATCGCTAGTAAGTTTTCTTGGTTTATGGTCAAATACGCAAAGTGTTCCTAGCTTAAAGCCTTTTGGGTTTACCATGGGAACTCCGGCATAAAAAACAATATTATGTTCTAAGACAAGTGGATTATCCTTGAAGCGTTCATCTATACGTGTGTCTTCAATCGAGGTGATAATATCGTTGGAGTTTATGGCATGTTCACAAAATGAATTCGCTCTTGGTGATTCCCTAAACTGGAGACCGTGGTGGGACTTTAGATAGTTTCTATCACTATCTACTAAGGTAATTAATGCGATTGGAGTGCTACATATATAGGATGTTAACTCCGTAATATTATCGTAGTTCTCTTCTGGCGGGGTGTCTAGAAGTTGATATTTTTCAACTTCTTTTCGACGGCTGTTCTCGTTAACAAGGAATTCTTGGGGAGTCATTCGTTCTAACGTTCTTTATATAAAAATAATTCTAAGTTACCAAAAACCAAATAAACTATCTAGGTAACCAATGTTATGATATTTCGGTTTTCGATAAAGTGGAAGAAAATGACTTTTAGCGTCCAAGGTGTTGAGAGAGTTTGATTTTTTGATTCATTTATATGCTTAAAACCACCCTTAAACCAAGGAGTGAGGTGTAACCATTAAAAAAGCCCAAACAATTTTGTTTGGGCTTTTTTAATGGTTACTTTTAAGTATGCTAAATCTTCAAGATTATATTCGCAACGTAAATGATTTTCCTAAGCCCGGAGTTCTTTTTAAAGATATCACACCCTTATTAGCAAATAATATCGCTTCTGAAGCCTGTCTTGATGGATTGCTGGAATTAGTTCAAAACGAGAAAATTGACAAAGTAGTTGGAATTGAATCCCGAGGTTTTTTCTTCGGAACCCTATTAGCGCAAAGGCTCAATGCGGGTTTTGTGCCTATTAGAAAATCTGGAAAGTTGCCTTTCAATACTATTAAGGAACCTTATTCCTTAGAATACGGAATGGATGTTTTGGAGATGCACGAAGACGCTATCTTGCCTGGTGAAAAAGTACTATTACATGATGATGTTTTAGCTACTGGAGGTACGGCTAAAGCGGCATGTAAGCTTATTGAAAAGCTAGGAGGGGAGGTTGTCCAGTGCAATTTTATACTAGAGCTCGGATTTCTAAGAGGCTCTGAAAAACTTACCCGGTATGAATTACGACCATTAATTAGCTATTAGCCCAAGGCATTTTTTGTTACCCAAAGTTTGTACCCAAAGAGCGCCATTTGTAGCTTAGAAGCTTTTGCAAGATCAAGACGTTGTTTTGTAAAACTAGGAAGTATTACCTTATTGATTTTAGCAAGTGTTTTAAATACTTGTTTTTTCATTTTTCAAAAATACAAAATAGTAAAGTCCCAAGATATAATATCCAGAGACTTTACCAGAAATTACAACAAAACTACTTTATTTTGGTCGTCATAATTGTGGTTTGCGCATCCGATCCGATTAGAATCGTTTTTATTCCTTTGCCATCACTGTGATAACTAGAATGAGAATTGGTGGAACCATTGTTATTGTTAAGTTTTAGTCGTATTTGCATAATCTCACCGTTGCTATTTCGTTTTATTCTACTATAGGAAAATAAAATGCCTTGTGCCTTGAATTCTCTTTTAATTTGACCCAATTCTGCGTCCGCGGTGTTCATTGTAATACGTTTTAAGTTTTCTGGGGGAATAGAATTTAATCGCTCTTCTCTCATGTGTTCACGCATTTTTTCGCGTTCCATTTTTCGATCTTCTCGCATAACTTCTCTACGTCCTTCTCTTTCTAGTCGCATTCCTTCAATTTGAGCTTCAATTTCTTGATCATTATCAGAATCATATGAGTAGGCCCCACTACCATTAGATCTTATCGAGATAGACTTTCCACTGGATTTTATAATAATCGTGTTAATAGGAGCTCCGCTATTCACATTGTAACTCCCAGAATTTCCGTTGGCATCCTTATAGCTAATTGATATGGCGGTGATCTCCTGGTTTTCATTAAAATCAACATTAGCGTAGTCAAAACTGAATCCCATGGCTCCTAATTCAGATTTCAATGCGTCTAATTCTTCCTTAGTTGTGTCCTTAGTGATGGTAAGGAGTACATCCTGGGCCACAATTTTATTATTGTTACTCTCCTTTTTAACTTCTGAAGGTGCTTCGGAAATAGGCTTAGTTATTCTAGGTGTCGCCATATCTTCAGAAGGTGATACTCCTTTTTTTGTGACTGTTTCGGTAGCGTTCGAAATGATCTCTTTCTCTCTGGTTTCCGAAGGTGAAAGCACATTTTTTTCCGAAGTTAAAGATCGTAGTGTGTTTGCATCAACCGAAGGTTTCTCACTTTTAGTATATTCTATAACCTCGTTAACATTAAAACTCCATAGAAATACCGCTAATAGTGGAAGTATAATGCTAAGTTTCCAAATATTTATTTTTTTTGAGCTGCTTTTGTTTAACATAAGAATTCGTTTTTTGATGAATGATTGATAAAAATTATTGGTTAGTGCGGGAATTGGAAAGGATGATGAAGCCTTTACCAAAGCCAGTTGGTATTGCCTTACGGAAGGTACTTGTTGCACCGTTTCGTTATCTGCGATAAATTCTAGATTTTCCTCGATTCCCTTTTTGTAAAGCCAAGACAATGGATTTACCCATTGAAAAATGAGGAATAGATTTACTATAATGATATCTGCTGAATGCCATTGAATACCGTGAACTTGTTCATGCTTTAGAATCATTGTCAATTCCTCTTGAGAATGGAGTTTAGGATTGAAGACGATGTATTTAAAAAATGAAAATGGCGCGCAATGGTGTGGAACCTTTATATAGGTGTAGTTTCCAACTTTCTCGGAAGGATGCTTTTTTATCAAACGACCAAGCGAGTATAGTTGACTAGTAAAACAAATGAGCATAAATACCACTCCAATACAATAAATCAAAACAGCAATCTGCCACCAATTAACAACTTCGGCTTCAGGTATAATTATTTCTGTTTCTGGAATAGCTTCAGAAAAGGAAATTGAAGTAGGTAAAGGACCTTCTTTGTAAATTGTTTTGGTAAATTCCACAATTGGAAATAGAATTGCCGCAATAATTCCACCTAAAAGGTAGTGTCTATTGGCAACGAACAAGGTGTCTTTCCTCAACAAAAATATATATACTAAATAAAATAGTGCCAAGACAGCTGCTGATTTCGCTAAGTAGATAAATAATTCCATTTTATTTCTCTTTTTCTATGATGGCCAGTATTTCTCTAAGCTCGTTGGCACTAATCTTTTCCTCTTTCGCAAAAAACGAAACCATATTCTTATAGTTATTATTGAAATAACGTTTCATTGCCATATTCATAAATCGTTTGGTATAATCCTCTTTACTTACCAGAGGAAAGTACTGGTGTGTTTTTCCAAAAGCCGTGTGAGAAACATACCCTTTGTCTTCCAGATTCCGAACGATAGTAGATACTGTGTTGTAATGATTATCATTTGATAATACAGCTACCATTTCCTTTACAAATGCCTTTTCAAGGCTCCAAAGCGCCTGCATTACTTCTTCTTCTTTATTCGTGAGTTGTTCCATAATTCAAACTTATAACTATTATTTTAGTTATACAACTATACTTATAGTTATTTAACTATTTCCTTAGTTTTTACTTCGGAATCAATTGAAAAATCGCTATTCTTAACTCGGGAATCGTAAATCGAATTAGTATATTCGCATTTTTAAAATCGGTGTATGAGTTTGCTTTTTATCTTTTTAGGTCTCGTCTTGTTAGTGGTAGGAGGGGAATTTTTGGTTCGCGCCTCTGTGGCCTTGTCTTTTCGACTGAACATCTCAAAAATGGTTATCGGTTTAACTGTCGTTTCCTTTGCAACCTCTGCCCCAGAATTGTTGGTAAGTGTGCAAGCCGCGCTCAATGGATTTAGTGATATATCCTTGGGGAATGTAATTGGATCTAACATTGCTAATATTGGTCTAGTGTTGGGTGTGACCGCAATTATTTCACCTTTGGCTATTGATAAAGATTTTTACAAGTTCAACTGGCCAGTAATGATGTTGCTTTCTATTGGTCTGTATTTTATTCTTAAGAGTGGTGGCGTAATAAATAGAGTGGAAGGAATTGGTCTTTTAATGATTTTGGGCATTTATTTATTCCTGTTAATTAATCGGGCCAAAAAAGCTCGTTCGGTTAAAGTAGAAGTAGAAGATGACAGTGTTGATGAAGCGCTTGCTAAGGTTTCTAATTTTAAAATAGCTATATGGTTACTTATAGGTGCGATCGCTTTGTACTTTGGAAGTGAGCTACTAGTGACTGGCGCAGTGGATTTAGCGACAGCATTGGGGATAAGTGAGAGAGTCATTGCGGTAACTATGATTGCGGTGGGTACTAGTGTGCCAGAACTGGCTGCTTCTGTAATTGCGGCACTTAAAAAAGAAAAGGCGCTGTCTCTCGGAAATTTAATTGGATCCAATATTTTTAATATTGCTTCGGTACTTGGTATTACGGCTATCATTCAACCAATTCTTGTAAAAAGTCAAGAGATCTTAACCAATGATATCCTTTGGATGCTTGGTTTTGCGGGGGTTCTAATTCCATTAGCCTTCTTGCCTAAGCGATTTGAAATTGGGAGAATTAAGGGAGTTCTTATTGTTGCGGCCTATGCAGTCTTCATTGCGATGGCTTTTCTTGGTTAATCAAAATTCTAGCTTCCATTTTGATATTTTTACTTTTTTTAGAGGGGTGTGTTGATAAAATTATGCATTTATTAACAAATTTTGTGTCAAAAAATAGGGGGTGTTTGTAAAAAAGCAATATTTTTGCGCTGTTCTAACAAAAACACACTTAAAAAGTACTTCTATGTCCACATTAAGATTTCATGCTATTAAAGAAACTTTCAATCGTACCCCATTTCCAGTAGATGAGCCAGCACGTCGTTCTGCCATTTTTGGAGCCAACGTTTTTAATGAAACGGCTATGCGCCAGTACCTTACCAAAAACTCGTACAAGAGTGTGATGGGAGCTATTGAAAACGGAACTAAAATCGAACGTCAGGTTGCAGACCAGATTTCAACTGGAATGAAGGAATGGGCCATTGCTAAAGGTGTAACACACTATACCCACTGGTTTCAACCACTTACAGGAGCAACTGCAGAAAAACATGATGCCTTTTTCGAAACTATTGAAGACGGAACGGCGATTGAAAAGTTTGGTGGTGGACAATTAGTACAACAGGAGCCAGATGCTTCTAGTTTCCCAAATGGTGGTATTCGTAACACTTTTGAAGCAAGAGGGTATACCGCTTGGGACCCAACATCTCCTGCATTTATTTATGGAACTACACTTTGTATTCCAACTGTATTTGTTGCATATACAGGAGAAGCTCTAGATTATAAAACACCGCTGCTTCGTGCGTTGCAAACAATCGATGGTGCAGCAACCGCTGTGGCAAAATACTTCGATAAGAATGTAACTAAAGTGACGGCTACCTTAGGATGGGAGCAAGAGTATTTCTTGGTGGATAGCGCACTTGCCGCTTCTAGACCAGATATCTCTTTGGCTGGAAGGACGCTCTTAGGACATTCTTCGGCAAAAGGACAGCAATTAGATGATCATTACTTTGGGTCTATACCAGCTCGAGCTCTTAATTATATGAGAGATTTGGAAACCGAATGTATGTTATTGGGTATTCCAGTAAAAACACGTCATAATGAAGTAGCACCGAATCAATTTGAGTTGGCACCTATTTTTGAAGAATCTAACCTTGCTGTTGATCATAATTCATTATTAATGGATGTGATGAGCAAAGTGGCACATAGACATAACTTTAAAGTGCTTTTCCACGAGAAACCATTTGCTGGTGTAAACGGTAGTGGAAAACATAATAATTGGTCTTTGGCAACAGATACAGGAGTGAATTTATTAGGGCCTGGAAGTACTCCTATGAAGAACCTTCAGTTTTTGACTTTCTTTATTAATACATTGAAAGCGGTTAATGATCACGAAGAACTAATTAGAGCTTCTATTGCAAGTGCTAGTAACGATCACCGTTTAGGAGCGAACGAAGCGCCACCAGCAATTATTTCAGTGTTTATTGGTTCGCAATTAACGGCAGTGTTAGATGAGCTTGAAAAAGTAACCAATGGTAAATTGTCACCACAAGAGAAGACCGATTTAAAATTAAATGTGGTTGGTAAAATTCCTGAAATCTTGTTAGACAATACAGATCGTAACCGTACTTCACCGTTTGCGTTTACTGGAAATAAATTTGAGTTTAGAGCCGTGGGTTCAACGGCTAACTGTGCAAATCCTATGACCGTTTTAAATGCAATGGTTGCGAAGCAACTAATCGACTTTAAGATAAAAATAGATGGTCTTATCAAGGATGAGAAAATGAAGAAAGATGATGCGATTTTTAATGTGCTTAGAGAGTATATTAAGGACTCGAAGCGAATTCGTTTTGAAGGAGATGGTTATGGAGATGCTTGGGAAAAGGAAGCTAAGAAAAGAGGTCTTAGTAATCACAAGACAACACCAGATGCATTGAAGGCGAAAGTTTCTAAAAAGACCGTTGCGCTATTTGAAGGCCTTGATATTATGAGCAAGGTTGAGATGGAAGCACGTTATGAAATTGAGTTGGAAGAATATGCAAAACGTATCCAAATTGAAGGGCGTGTGCTAGGGGACATTGCAAGAAACCACGTGATTCCAACCGCTATCAAATACCAGAACATTCTAATTCAAAACGTACAGGGCCTTAAAGATATCTACGGAAAAGATTTCAAGAAGTTGTCTGGAGAACAAATGCGTTTAATAGAACAAATAAGTGGACACATAGCAAAGATCAATACCAATATTACGGATATGATAGATGCTCGTAAGAAGGCCAATAAAATATCTAACACCTCAAAGCTAGCGATTGTATATTGTGATGATGTGAGACCTTATTTTGAGGAGATACGTTACCACTGTGACAAGTTGGAACTATTGGTGGATGATGAACTTTGGCCATTAACAAAGTATAGAGAGTTGCTGTTTACCAAATAGTAGTAATAGTTCTAAAGTTGGTAACTTGAATACGTCTTGTGTTATTCAAAGTAACTAATCTTTTATAGAGATTATTAAACTAGTTTAAAACTGGTTGAGTTAAGGGCGTCTTAGGACGCCCTTTTTTATGTTTTAGATCCAATTTTAAGTGCTATTAACCTTTCTTAACAAAAAAGTAATATTAAAAAATCAACTAAAATAATGCGCTTCAGCTATGTTATTTTTCACTCATCAATTATTTCGTAATTTCTTCTTAAATTTTGTCAGAAATATCTACGTTTTAGCTAAATACGTGGTACTACGTATTTGATTTTCCGAAGATATATTCTATTTTCGTATGGCAATTCAGAGGAACATTTGTTAAGCTGAATTGTACAAAAGTAAGTTGAGTTATAGTTTCCCCATTTTTAATACTTATAACACTTCTTCAAAATAAATTTTTATCGGTCCTAAGATAAAAAAGTGAACTCAAGATAAACCAGGTTCATAGAAAATGTAAAGCGTCTCCTCACGTTAGTTTTTAAAGTTCTTTAGAACTGAAACAACATTTTAAATTTCCCCATTATCTATTGCATAGGGAGTCACGGCTAATTGCTAGTCTGTGTTTCTTGAAATTTTGAATTATATGTTTCAACTATATATGATTATTAACTCAATTAGTAACTAAATTTTTTAAATTATGAAAAAATTAATGATGAGCGCAGCAGCGCTGATGTGTGGAGCAGCGATGTTTGCACAATTTAACAACAGTGATGTTACACAGACTGGGAATGGAAACAGTTCTCTTGTAACTCAAATTGGGTTATTGAACGATTCTGATGTGGATCAAACGGGAGATAACAATACTTCTGATATGGATCAATTTGAATGCTGTGCCTAGAGTAATGAAAGCAGATATTGACAATACCTCTACTAGCACAACAGAACTCTTTACTGCTGCTTCTATGCCAGACTGGGAGTAAATGGCTTTTCCTTAAAAACAAAAAAGAATAAAAGCGTCCTATATTTTTAGGATGCTTTTTCATTCCGTATTTTTGCTGTTCTAAGTCGTAAAAATGAGCAAAGAAATTTCAGGCCGTTATGCAAAACGAGGTGTCTCCGCAGGTAAAGAGGATGTACACAAAGCCATTAAAAATGTAGATAAGGGATTATTTCCACAAGCATTCTGTAAAATTGTACCAGACTACCTTACAGGAGACGAAGAGTACTGCCTTATTATGCATGCAGATGGAGCAGGAACAAAATCCTCATTGGCATATATGTACTGGAAAGAAACTGGAGATCTTTCTGTGTGGAAGGGTA
This sequence comes from uncultured Ulvibacter sp., assembly GCA_913063405.1. Lineage (GTDB taxonomy): Bacteria > Bacteroidota > Bacteroidia > Flavobacteriales > Flavobacteriaceae > Ulvibacter. Next base: position 1,410 of record CAJXZB010000049.1, on the reverse strand, counting down.
TCGCCCAAGATGCACTTATCATGAATGTGGATGATTTGTTATGTGTTGGCGCAGTGGATAATATCTTGCTGTCCTCAACAATTGGACGAAATAAGAATGTAATTCCTGGAAGTGTGATTTCTGCAATTATTAATGGGACGGAAGAACTCATTAATGACCTTGATAAATTTGGTGTTAGCATTCGCTCAACTGGTGGTGAAACTGCAGATGTTGGAGATTTGGTTCGAACTATTATTGTGGACTCTACGGTAACCGCTAGAATGAAACGCAGCGATGTAATTGACAATGCCAATATTAAAGCAGGTGATGTAATTGTTGGTCTTGCGTCCTTTGGGCAATCTAATTATGAGACCGAATACAATGGTGGAATGGGGAGTAATGGGTTAACTTCTGCACGTCACGATGTTTTTTCAAAGTACCTGGCCGCAGATTTCCCTGAAAGTTATGATCATGCTATTCCTAGTGATCTTGTTTATTCAGGTTCTAAAAAATTACAGGACACGGTGACAGAAAGTCCTTTGAATGCGGGTAAATTGGTTCTATCTCCCACAAGAACCTACGCGCCAATAATTAAGAAAATATTGTCTCAATATGGTCAACACGAAATACACGGAATGGTGCATTGTAGTGGTGGTGCTCAGACAAAAATATTACACTTCATAAATGATCTTCATATAATTAAAGACAATCTATTTCCTGTCCCACCATTATTTAAATTAATCCAAGAAGAGAGTAAAACTGATTGGAAGGAAATGTATCAGGTATTTAATATGGGGCACCGCATGGAATTGTATGTTCCAGAGGAAGTTGCCAATGATATTATTGAAATTTCTAAGTCATTCAATGTTGATGCTCAGGTTGTTGGAAGAGTAGAATCGTCAGAAAACAAAAAACTTACAATTAAAGGCCCATATGGTGAGTTCATGTACTAATTTTTTCATTTGTAGGAAATTTTCCTAAATTGAAGAAAATAGAAGACGTTGAAAATTTCCTATCTCTATAGAAACTATAAGTCTGTTTTAGTTGTTGTTTCGGTTGTTTTATTCATAGCAAGTTTTATAGTCCATGAATATGAGAGCCGGCCTATATATAGAGGCCTTCGCGGAGTTACGAGCTTCATGTTTTTAGGTCTATTGCTACTTCTCAATTTAAAAAAAATCAATTATCACCTTGCCTGGTTTTTGTTTTTCTATGGTGCCTCCAGTTTTGCCACTATTTGGTATGAAAACAACATCGTCGCCGTGGTTGCTATGGCTCTTAATTTTGTTGCTTTTTTATTTTTAATTCGAGAGGTTTATCCCAAGGTTAGTTTTGTTAAGATGGACACTTTATTTGTAAGCTTCCCCTAATTAGGACTGTTTAAATTGATAAAACTTCCATAAAGTTATGGTTTTTAATTCCAATGGGGCT
>CAJXZB010000048.1 GCA_913063405.1 uncultured Ulvibacter sp. | reverse complement strand
TGAAATCGAAATGTTTAATCAAAAAGTAGCAGCATGACTCTTAACTAAATGTCCACTTTTTTGTTGCAAGTCCACTTGTTTACTAGTAGCGGGAACTGGACTCGAACCAGTGACCTTCGGGTTATGAGCCTGAGAAGACTAATATTTTCGTGAAATAAACTTAGTTTGTTGTACATATGTTGTACCGAAATAAAAAAGTCGAGATGTAAATCTCGACTTTTCCTTTGTTTACTAGTAGCGAGGAGCAGACTTGAACTGCCGACCTCTGGGTTATGAATCCAGTGCTCTAACCAGCTGAGCTACCTCGCCATAATTTTCAGCTCGCAAAGATAACAACAAATTGGAGTGGCACAAACATTAGTTTCAGTTTTTTCTTTGAAGATTATGTTTCTAAAAATGTTCAAAAATATAAACACTTTCTTTTTCAGTTCATAATTAAATCTATATATTGGAGTTCAACTAATGAGTACTATGAACGACAAACAAAAATACGAAATGGAGTTTCCAATGCATGTTTCTCCATCTCTATTGTATCAATATATATCTACACCTTCAGGGATGTCTGAATGGTATGCGGATAACGTAAATTCGAGAGGAGAATTTTTTACTTTTATTTGGTCTGAAAGCGAAGAGCAGGCAAAATTGTTAAGTAAGAAAAATCAGGAGCGAATCAAATTTAGATGGCTGGAAGATGAAGGCACCGAATTCTTTTTTGAATTGCGGATTCAAGTAGATGAAATAACGAAAGATGTGTCTCTAATGATTACTGATTTTGCCGAAGAAGACGAAATAGAAGAAGGAAAAATGCTTTGGGAAAATATGATTTCTGAATTAAAACAGATTTTAGGTTCTACTTAAAATCGCTCTAAAAATATAGTATCTTTGCGCCGTCTCGTTCTAATGGGGCGGTTTTTTTATGGTAAATTTTAACGGAAAGTTAGTCCCCAAATCTGAAACATTGCTTAAGGCTGATAATAGAGGTCTAAGTTATGGAGATGCTGTTTTTGAAACCATTAGAGTGTCTACTGGCACCGTTTTCTTTTGGGAAGATCATTACTTTCGGCTTATGGCGTCTATGCGTATTTTACGCATGGAGATTCCAATGAGCTTTACACTGGAATTTCTTGAAGAGGAAATTCATAAAACAATTCAATCTATTTCGGAAGAAAATAAAACATTTCGTATAAAAATATTGGTTTGGAGGAAGACGGGGGGAACCTACGGGCCTATAACGAATGATATCGATTATCTAATCAGTTGTGAGCCATTGGACAGCCCGTTTTACACTTTAAATGAGGTGTTTTATGAGGTGGAACTGTTTAAAGATCACTACATCACTTCTGGATTGCTTTCAACGTTAAAATCGAACAACAAAATCATTAATGTGCTTGGTAGTATTTTTGCTAAAGAAAACGAGTATCATAATTGTTTGTTGTTGAATGAGCATAAACAAGTAGTAGAAGCGCTAAACGGAAATATCTTTCTTGTGAATGGTACAACAATTAAAACTCCCCCATTGGAGAATGGTTGCCTTAATGGAATTTTAAGAAAACAACTTATTGCCATTTGCGATCAAGTTTCAGGATATACTTTGGAAGAAGCTTCAATTTCTCCTTTTGAACTTCAAAAAGCAGATGAAATGTTTATAACCAATGTGATTACTGGAATTCTACCCGTTTCGAAATATAGAAAAAAGGAATATACGTCTACTGTTGCTAGAGGTTTGATTGGGAAGCTAAATGCAAAAGCTAGATTAGGTTAGTTGAAGGTAGGGTTTTCGGGGGCATTGGACCATATAACATAATCGCCTCCAAATTCTATCATCTTTTCCTTCCAAAAGTCATCATTTGATTTTCCGATGATATCATTTTTGTAAACGTTTGGAGCCACCACCCAACTATTAACCTCAAGTTCTTGTTCGAGCTGTTCATTTTCCCAGCCAGAATATCCCAAGAAAAACCGAATTTGATCCGAATTTAATTTATCTTCTTGTAATAGACCAAGGATGGCTTTAAAATCACCACCCCAATAGATTCCATTCGATATTTCAATACTTTCGGGTATGATTTCGGGAATTCTATGAATAAAATAAAGATTGTCTTGCTCTACGGGTCCTCCATTGTAGACCTTTAAGTTGGAGCGTACTTCAGGGATAAAGTCTTTTAGTTTGTATTCTAAAGGTTTGTTAAGAATAAAACCAACAGAACCACTTTGATTGTATTCCGCTAATAAAACAACCGATCTATTAAATGACACGTCCCCAATTATAGATGGCTCAGCAACTAAGAGTACCCCCTTGGATGGTTTAAGTGTTGTCATAGAGTTGTTCGTTTGGTCTCTTAAATCTAACCAATAATTTTGAATTAAACAATTTAATACTGATTAGTTCAAAATACTCCTACAAAAAGCCCTTTCTAGCAAACAAGCTAGAAAGGGCTTCAATAGTTATTTATTACAAATTAGTTTACGCTACTCTGTAAGTCTGAACCTGCTTTAAACTTAACTACTTTTTTAGCAGCAATTTTAATAGTTTTTCCAGTTTGAGGATTTCTTCCTTCTCTTGCAGCTCTTTTAGAAACTGACCAAGATCCGAATCCTACTAAAGATACTCTGTTTCCTTTTTTAAGTGAACCTTGTACATTACCTAAAAAAGACTCTAATGCTTTCTTTGCAGCTGCTTTTGTTACACCGGCATCAGCTGCCATTCCGTCGATTAAATCTGATTTGTTCATAGTTTGTTTAAATTAAATTGTTTGGTTAAACTTCAATTAATTGCTCTACAAAATTAACAGGATTATCGGTTCAGGCAAGTAGTAGCGCGCTAAATCGCGGTTTTTGTTGATAACTTGAAGCGTTTGTTAATAAACCGCGCCTATTTTTATCAATTTTAACGAAATCAATGGCAGTAGGGGTTTACAATAGTTTTGCATCTTTGTCAAAAGAATACCCATTTAAGAGTGATGAAGTTTCCATTTTTCTTTTTCCAGGAAGTTGTATCTCCTTAATATAAAGGTAACCATTTTTTATTGCTACCATGAGTTCTTTTTTTGTGGTAAAAATTTGCCCCAAGGGAAGATCATGATCTTCTTTCTTGTAAGATGCGTTGTATATTTTTGCCTTCAATTCTTCACCATCATTTATAAGTAATGACCAAGCTACTGGGTATGGCGATAGCCCACGGATAAATGAATCAACCTTAGCTCCATCCAATGACCAATCTATTTTGGTGTTTTCTGAGGTAAGCTTTGGAGCTTCTTTTAAGTCACTGCGCATAGGTTGTACCTTAGTAGATATATCATCTTTTTCGATTAAAGAAACTGTCTTAATAACCAGGTCACTTCCTATAACCATGAGCTTATCGCGAAGCGACCCTACAGTTTCATCTTTTGTTATGACTATTTCAGAAGAGGTGATGATTTCGCCAGTGTCGATTTTTTCATCTATAAAAAAGGTTGTGACACCGGTTTTCTTTTCTCCATTTATAATGGCCCAATTAATAGGAGCAGCGCCTCGATATTGCGGAAGGAGGGATGCATGCAGATTGAAAGTACCATATTCTGGCATCGCCCAAACTGCTTTTGGCAACATTCTAAACGCAACAATAATTTGTAGATTAGCATTGAGTACTTTTAACTCGTGAAGAAAGTCCTCGTTTTTTAAATTCTTGGGCTGCAAAATAGTTAAGCCTTGGGATTCGGCATATTCTTTAACAGAAGAAGGACGTAACTTTCTACCACGACCAGCAGGCTTATCTGGCGCTGTAATGACACCAACAATGTTTTTGCCCTCTTCAACGAGTATTTTTAAAACACCAACGGCGAAATCTGGAGTTCCCATAAATACGATTCTCATCTCTCTAACTTGTTGTTCGCTTTCTATCAAAATTTCTTTCGTTTCTTAAATAAAGTATTCGTTCTTGCTGTTAATTTGAATCACTTCCGAAGCAATTAAAAGCTGTAGAACATTTAAAATTTTCTCCTCTGTAAAAGTAAGTTTTTCTGAAATCTCTCGCGAACTCATTTGCTTATCTTTTAGTGCTTCAATAATTTTTTCTGAAATAAGCTTTACTTTGAACTTGTCAACTGAGCTGTGGACTATAAGGCAGACAGAGCAAATTCCACAGCGCTCAGCATTATTTTCTCCAAAGTAATTTACAAGTTGAATACTTTTGCACACTTCATTATTTTCTACATAATTTATTACCGCAGCTACTTGCTCTTTCTTTTTTTTATTTAATGCCTCAACTTCTTTTGCCACTACATTTATGGTCTTGTCATCTTCTCTTGGGACCAGAAATGTTAATGAGGCATCTGTAACATGCAGTGTTAGGTCCAGTAACTCTTCTCGCTCCATTTTTTCTAATACCGAAATGATTACTGAAATTTCCTGCCCAGATTTTTTTGAGACAAGTTCCAGGTTGACGGGAGTAGGTGTTTCAAATATACCACCGTACAACCTCAATATAGTTTTCCCTACTACGGAAGCTGTCATGTCTTTTTCAAAATATGATAGGAGTAATTCTGAAGAAATCACAAAACGTAGCATCGACTTCCTACCAAATTGTTTCGATAATTGAACGATCCCAAGGCGATCTAACGTATTTAAACCATTATAAGTGATAAGACTATTTAGTTTATAAGTCTGGCAGAATTCAGAAAAACTAAAACTATGTTCTGTAAATTCTCCTTCTCCATAAGGAATATGAAAATAATTATGAAGGGTTTTATATACCTTTTTTAGGTCGGTAGGTGAAGCGAGTGAATCTACAAACTGTTTTTTCACGAGTACTTTGTCGTATGCATTGTGCAGTAAAACGGCTTTTGCCATTTTACCGTCTCTTCCTGCTCGACCTGCTTCCTGAAAATAACTCTCCAAACTTTCGGGTAGCTGGGCGTGAATTACAAACCTTACATTAGGGTGGTCTATACCCATTCCAAAAGCATTGGTAGCAACCATAGTTGAAACCTCCATATTTTTCCAAGCCGCTAACCGATTATCCTTATCGGTTGCCGAGACACCCCCGTGATAGAAGGTGCTTGAAATCCCGAAGCTATTTAATTGATTGGATATTTCGATTGCACTTGCGCGGCTTCGGACATAGACTATTGCAGACTCTTTATTATTTTTTAGGATACGTTCAATACGATATAGTTTATCGTTTTCCTCAAGAACTTGATACGAAAGGTTTCTTCGAAGAAACGAATCCTTAAAGACTTTTGGGAGTTCTAATTTAAGTTCAGAGATGGTATCTTCAAGTACTTCGGGAGTAGCCGTTGCTGTTAACGCTATTATTGGAACTAAAGGATGCAGTCCACGCAACACCTGAATATTTTTATAAGCTGGTCGGAAATCATTGCCCCATTGTGAAATACAATGCGCTTCATCTACCGCAATATAATTCACGTTCATTTGCTTAATCGCATTTTGAATAATTTCTTGTTGCAAGCGTTCTGGAGAGAGGTACAAAAATTTGTAGTTTCCGTAAGTCGCATTATCTAATAGCGTGGTAAGCTCATTGAACGAAACCCCTCCAAGAAGAGATAGTGCTTTTATTCCTTTATTTTTAAGACCGGTTACTTGATCCGTCATTAAAGCGACTAGTGGAGAAACGACAATACAGATGCCGTCATTTACTAAAGCAGGCACCTGAAAACATATAGATTTCCCTCCTCCAGTAGGAAGTAAGGCGACCGTATCTTGACCATTTAATAAAGAGCCAATTATTTCTTCTTGTTTCGATCTAAATGACGAAAACCCCCAATATTGCTTCAATATGTTAAGAGGAGTAGTCAAATGATCAAGAGAGGGTATTTAGAATAAAATCAACGCGGTTTTCTACAGAATCTCTAGGTACTTCTATGGGAGGATTACCAAAAGAGGAATAACAATTTAATAGGCTTTGATGAAGATTCGAGGCTTCTTCAAAAGTTTCGTAACGTTCACCGTCGCTTTCAAATATTTTTTTCCATGGAGGTAAGATAAATACAGCATCATATGGAGCTTTGTTACAGACTTCAATAAAATCACCTTCATATGCTTGGTTGAAAAAATCCATATACGCTAATACATCTGGGATACCTCGATCAAAAAATATATATGAAGTATCAAGTTTCAAGGAATCTTGATACTGCTGATTACGACCGTTAATTAGTCGTTGGTTAAAATTTAAAGAGTCATTTGCAAAGACAATAGGATTAGATTTTAAGTGATCTGTATCCTTGTCCTCAGTTTCTAATATAGTAAATTCTCGTATTATTTCAGGAAAACAGGAATAGTTCAATCTAATAAGATATTCTATAAGTGATGTTTTACCCGTGGCGGGTCCACCTGTGATGACAATTCTTTTTGTTTTCAATCGTTTGTATTTAATGAAATGTCTATTGACAAAAATTGCTAAAAGACAAAGTACGTAAATAATTATTGATACTGAAAGCCTATCTTTGCCAGATATGTTTGTATTAAAGAGGAATGAAGGAAGATAACAAAACAACAGAATTCTATAAAAGGTTGCGTGAGCAACTTGAGGGAGATACCAAATGGCCATCACCTTACCTCTTTAAATTTATTGTGCCAGCAAGCCTTGAAAAAATTGCTGAAATTGAAGCTATCTTCAATGGATCTGGTGCTGTAATTAATACACGAAATTCTTCGAAAGGAACGTACACTAGCATTTCAATTAAAGTGACGATGAAATCATCGGATTCGGTTATCGATAAATATCGTGAAGTTTCTAGCGTAGAGGGTGTTATTTCTTTATAAATTTAGTACTTTGCGTACCAGTTTACTTCGTAAATAGAGTACCCCCTTAAAAAATTACATTTTGATAGAAGACATTGAATACAATACAGAGCGTCCTAAGCTCATTATACCTGAATACGGTCGTCATATGCAAAAAATGGTAGATCAAGCCATTGCTATTGAGGACCGAGAGGAACGTAATAAGGTTGCTAAGAGTATTATTGCGGTTATGGGAAATCTAAACCCACACCTTAGAGATGTTCCTGATTTTCAACCCATGCTATGGGATCAATTGTTTATTATTTCAGATTTTAAACTGGAAGTTGATTCTCCATTTCCAATTCCTACTAGGGAAGAATTAGCTGAGCGTCCTGAGCCTTTAGAATATCCTCAAAATTTTCCGAGATATCGTTTCTATGGAAACAATATTAAACGAATGATCGATGTTGCCATAGGTTGGGAAGAAGGAGATAAAAAAGAAGGATTGGTTCTAACCATTGCTAATCACATGAAAAAGTGCTTCCTTAACTGGAATAAAGATACCGTTGAGGACGACGTTATTTTCAACCATTTGCTTGAGCTTTCTGATGGTAAAATCGACCTAAGAAATAGTAAGGAAGGCCTCTCCGCTGCATCCGACTTGATGAAGACAAAAAAGCGTTTCTCAAGTAATAGTTGTAATTCTGGTAAGAAGAATTACAAGAGCAATTCTAACAACAGAAACAATAATCGTAAGCGTTATTAAATTATTAGTCTAATTTATGGGAACTTTTCAAATTGAAGGTGGGCATAAACTAAAGGGTGAAATACATCCACAAGGGGCGAAAAATGAAGCTCTACAAATCCTTTGTGCGGTATTGTTAACTTCGGATGAAGTTATTATAGAGAACATCCCTGATATAAGAGATGTAAACAAACTTATTGGCATCCTAGGAAATCTAGGTGTGAAAATTCAGAAGCTAGGAAAGGGGAAGTTTGCGTTTAGACCTGACGACCTAAACCTAGACTATTTGGAATCTGAATTATTCAAAGAAGAGGGGAGCTCATTAAGAGGCTCAATTATGATCGTTGGGCCATTGTTGACTCGCTTCGGAAAGGGTTATATTCCAAGGCCGGGAGGTGATAAGATTGGTCGTCGAAGATTAGACACCCACTTTGAAGGCTTTATAAACCTTGGAGCAAGATTCAGATATAATAAAGAGGAGCGCTTCTATGGAGTAGAAGCTCCAAATGGTCTTACAGGGACTTATATGCTACTTGATCAGGCTTCGGTAACCGGAACGGCGAATATTGTAATGGCTGCGGTACTAGCAAAAGGCACAACAACTATTTACAATGCGGCTTGCGAACCCTATTTGCAGCAGCTTTGTAAAATGCTAAACTCAATGGGAGCAAGCATCTCTGGTGTTGGATCGAATATGCTTGTAATTGAGGGGGTTGATTCTCTTGGAGGCTGTACTCACAGAGTATTACCAGATATGATAGAGATTGGAAGCTGGATTGGATTGGCAGCTATGACCCATAGTGAAATTACAATTAAAGGTGTGAGTTGGGAGAATCTTGGTTTAATTCCAGATACCTTTAGAAAATTAGGGATTACACTGGAAAGGCGAGGGGATGATATCTTTATTCCTGAGCATAGCGAATATGAAATCCAAGGCTATATAGACGGTTCTACCTTAACGGTCGCAGATGCACCTTGGCCTGGGTTTACACCAGATTTATTGAGTATTGTTCTAACTATTTGTACACAGGCAAAAGGAAGCGTGTTAATACATCAAAAAATGTTTGAAAGTCGTTTGTTCTTTGTCGATAAGTTGATTGATATGGGAGCTAGGATTATCTTATGTGATCCACATCGCGCGACTGTAATTGGGCATAATTTTACTTCAGATTTGAAAGCAACAACGATGGTTTCTCCAGATATTAGAGCTGGGATATCATTACTTATTGCTGCTTTGTCGGCCAAAGGAACTAGTATTATTCATAATATCGAACAAATTGATCGCGGTTATGAAAATATAGACGAAAGACTACGTGCTATTGGAGCAAAGATTACAAGAATAGAGGGATAAGGAGCTTTCCTTTTATTTGGAAACGAAACAGGTATAGTTATAAATAACAACATCTCGCCAAATGTGGGATGTTGTTATTTTCGAATACATTCAATTAAAAAAGAATAGCTTCTATTAGAAACTAAACGTTTCTGTTTTTGTTTATTTCATCCTGTAATTTTCTCCTTAACAATTGTTCATTTTTTAAAGTTTTCTGACGATGAGCGTCGAATTCAGTTTCGGTTTCAGTTAGTTTAAGGCGAGTGGCTTTCGTAACGGCATGACTACTTTTAAACTTATAAAACAAGAAGCCTAAGATTAAAAGAAGACCTGCAATAATAGACCACATGATTAAGTTGTAGGTAGATTTTTTAGTCAGCATACCCAGAATTTCTATACCATCCTCTTTTTCCTTGGAAGTAGCGAGATTTGTTTGGGTGGTGTCAAGATCTTTCTTTAAAGTAGCTATTTTAGTTTTTTGCTGATCAATTTCGGTATAGGAGTTATTAATTGTATTTTCTAAAGCGTTTATAGAGTCTAATATGTTCTTCCGAAGGGCATAAATCTTTGCTCTCTTAATAACTTTAAACTCTTGATAGTTGTTAGATTTATCAACAACATCTACGAACTGATTTTCAATAGTATTTACTTTCTGTTGGGCAAAAATGATAGATGAAAATAGGAGAATAGTTAGGAGAGGGAAAAATTTGGTTCTCATAATATAGTGGTTAGGTCTGTTCTGTCAATTTAACAGTACAAGAGTAGAAAAATTGTGGGAGACGATCCAAATTTAGGGGATAATTAAACTTTTTTTAACAACTATCTAGCCTTCATTTCGAAAGTAGTTTAGCGCCCCAGATGGACACTTTTTTATCTGCGAGATGATTCTTTGAGTAGTAGCAGCATCCATATCGATCCATGGAATTACAGATGTTCTAAATACAGCCGATAGACCTTTGGCACATTTTTCTGTGTGAATACATACTTTGGGTTTATAAGTAACGGTGATTTCACCGTTGGTGAATTCGTTTACGAAGGTTTCCATAAGCTTACATTTGGGGTTATGTAAATGCCAATTGTTTATTTATATCGATAAATATATAAAAATATTCGACATAACAGTTTGTTTTGAAGGAAAGATCGCGTTAACTATTTGATTTACAGTTTGTTTAGTCGTTTCAAGTCCTCTGTATATTGATTTTACTTATAAATAAATTACTACTCATAACTCATTGACTTACAGCACGCAAAAATTTATTCATATTTTTTTGATAATCGAAATCAACATTTGTCATCGCAGCAGTCATCTTCCTTTACCAGTTTACAACTTACTACTGCCAGTAGACAACCTATAATTGGAGCTGTAATGTAAACCCAAAGATGCTCTAAGTGTTTGGAGATTAGTGCAGGAGCTATAGAGCGTGCAGGGTTCATAGAAGCACCGGTTATAGGGCCGGCGAACATTGCTTCTAGTAATACCACTCCTCCAATTGCAATTCCAGCAATTACCCCAATCTCTTTAGATCCAGTAGAAACGTTAATGATTACTATCATTAGGAAAAAGGAAAGTAAAACTTCGAAGATAAAAACTTTTAAAACACTTAATTGTGGCATGGTAGCTCCTAGAAGTTCATTCTCAGGAAATAGAAAAAATAGTATCCCGCTGGCGACCAAAGCACCAACAAGCTGAGAAATTACGTAGGCGGGAACTTCTTTCCAGGAAAATTTTTTTGCATAAGCAAAGGCGATCGTTACGGCAGGGTTAATATGTGCTCCACTAATATCGCCAAAAGCGTAGATCATTCCCATGACAATAAGGCCAAATGTAACTGCAATTCCCGGATGGGTTACGGCTCCATTTGTAAACTCATTTATTATGATCGCCCCTGTGCCGCAAAATACAAGTGCAAAGGTACCAATTGCTTCTGCTATATAACGTTTCATTAGGCAAAGGTAGGATAGTTATTCAAACTTTTTTTAAGTTTTTGTTAACTATTTAAAATGGATGGTATCGTAACTTCGTAATATCGTATAAAAATTTAAAAACACTACAGATGAAAAAATTTTTCCTTTTTGTTTTTGCGGTTGTTATAGTAGGAACTATAGAAGCGCAAATTAAGACTCCAGCACTTAGCCCATTTCAAAAGATTGAGCAAAAAGTTGGTTTAACAGATGTTACCCTAGAATATTCCAGACCAGCTATGCGTGGTAGAACCATTTTTGGAGGTCTTGTTCCTTATGGCAAACTTTGGAGAACGGGTGCTAATGCAAATACTAAGATAACATTTAGCGACGATGTTGAAATAGGTGGAAAAGCCTTAGAAGCTGGATCTTATGCAATTTATACCAAGCCATCTGCTAAGAGCTGGGAGGTTATGTTTTATTCTGACTCTGACTACGGTGGAACTCCAGATGAATGGGATGATAATAAAGTAGCTGCTTCACTCACGGCAGAAGTTTATCCTATGCCAATGGCTGTTCAATCTTTCACAATGACCTTCGATGATTTAACTAAAGACTCTGCAAATCTTGGTATGATTTGGGAGAATGTATATGTTGCGGTTCCAATTAAGTTTCATACAGACAAGGCGGTTTTTGCTAGCATTGATAGAGTGATGAACGGACCATCTAATAGAGATTATTATTCTGCGGCGGTTTATTATTTGGAATCTGATAAAGATATCAATCAGGCAAAAACTTGGATCGATGAAGCCATTTCTATGCGTGAGAAACCATCTTTCTGGTACCATAGACAGCAATCACTTATCTATGCCAAAGCTGGAGATAAGAAAGGGGCAGTTGAGGCGGCAAAAAAATCGCTAAAACTGGCTAAAGAAGCGGGTAATGACAACTATGTCGCTATGAATGAAAAGTCCTTGAAATTATGGGACGGACCAATGACTGCAGACAAATAGGCAAGTAATCATTTACTGTTATACAAAAATGCCTCTTATGTGCTACGAGAGGCATTTTTTCACTTCATTGATGATTGAGTGCGTCTTTTTTTATTGGATCAAGAGGTTTTGTTAAAAATTATCAGGATTAACTTAATTGGTCAGATTCAAATGCCACCAGAGTCTTCTGTATGGAATTGGAAAGATTATTGGAAACGTTGGCTTTATTCGAATATTGGGTCCAGTTGCAAACGACCTTTTTTATTTCTTCAATTATTTTTTCACCTTTTTTAATATTGTTAGCCACGGCTATTTTCATTAAGTCAGATTTACTGATTTCCTTGTGTTTACCATTAATACTCAGTGTATGCTGGCTTACCCACACATTTGTCGGGTCATAGGAGTAGCATACATCATAAGCTGGGGACAGCTCCCATTGACCGTTTCGTTTGAGCCTGAATGAAAAGTTTTTGGTATGATCATCATAGTTGGTAGCCATTACATTAAAAACCATTCTCCGAAACATTTCCTCAGCTTCCGGGTATGTCATTTTAAGAATTCTCATTGTTTGAAAAAGTTGCTCATAGCTATAGCCGTGTAAATTGTTGTAATCGAAATGTTGTATTCCACAAAATGTTTGAACATGATGTTTCACGTTATTTTCGCTACGGTCAAATCGTTTAGTCATAAAATGAGCTCGGTCATTTTCTTCAAATAACTCACATTCCATTATTTCTATATTGCAATCCTTTGCCATTAAATAATAAGCATATTCAACCCTGCCAAACCCATGGCTAGAACCAAATTGGGCATCGCTTACTCCATCCAGTTTAATGAGCCAATGCTCAAAGCCTTTTGGAGCATTGGTTTGACCAGATCGCACCTCGCCAGTTTTTCTGTTGTATGCAATTACTGCCTTGGGTCTTGCTCCTCCAGCGGATGTTCCAATCTTCAGTATTTCACCCATTGCGTTTTGATCGTCCTCTTGTAAGTTTATTGCAAGATTCTCCCGGTTGGACAACATTTTTTGAGCAGCGTGTACCAAGCTTTTTATTTCTATAGCGAATGTTTGTTTACTAGTTTTTAATTGAGTTGGCTCAAATTCTAGAGCACCCATTCCTCGATACCCGATAAAGCAAAGCTGTTCAACAGGATTCATACTGTTAGGGGGTCTACCATTTTGAGCGAGCCAAATATTTATTAATTGATTTCCATACTTGTCGGGTAGTGCATCTGCTAATAACCCAGGTAACCCCTTAAAGGTTGCAATTTCTTCGCCTTTTCCTTTACGTAATTCTGGGAAGCTATAAATTCTACTTCCATTTCTAATAGGCATCTTAATTGGTGAAAGGTCGTAGCCTTTGGTGGTAAATTTTTCATGGTATTGAAAACTTGCCAATTGTTGACTTTCATTCCACCTCACTGCACCAACTAATTCTCCCCATATTTTCACTTCTGCTACATCTACCATCCTAAATCGTGATTTGAATTAGGGTCTTTGCTTTTATTACTGGAACGTTGCCTTTTGTTTTTTTGGAGTTTGGCATATTCGATTGGACTAATTTCATTTTTTACTTTAAAAATGTCCATTATATACAGTAAGTCTAATACGCGTAAAACCTGTATCAAGCTAATTAGGGATATTTTCTCACCACGTTCTAATAAACTAAGGGTAGAGCGGCTTATGCCTGCGGCTTTGGCTACTTCGCTTTGTGACCTATTTTGATTTAACCTATTGTGTTGTATAAATGTCCCAATTGTTTCAATCAAAGATTTGTCATTCATTGAATCCCAATTTATGTATGAAATATCATTCATAGTATTGTTTTTAATATGATAATGTATGATTATTCATTCAAATATAATAAATAATTTAAATAAGATGCAAGTCAATGTATTAAATCTCATTCACAGAGGTATAATTATAGCTTTAATGTATGAATATTAGATCAATAAATTGATAATTATATGGTGATTTACTAAATTTTATTCCGAATATAAATCTTTAAGCACATTCGGAAAATCTCGTTTTAGGATAGTGATTATTTGGTCGTCAAGGTTTGACTGAATATAAGGAGGCATTTTTAAAAGGAATAAACCGCTTAAGTGTTACTACTTTTTGCTTGGAATAATCTTTTATTCTAAAAGTTGAATGTGTTCCACCTATTTTTGATTCTTTATGGTATTCTATATGTTGTAATGGAAAACCTACAAAGTTTGAAAGAACTTCTTTGATATTATGGTTATTTAATAGCATATCATTGTAACTCACATTTAGTTCTTTTTCAGAATTACTATAGGTGGACTTGCAACAAAAAAGTGGACATTTAGTTAAGAGTCATGCTGCTACTTTTTGATTAAACATTTCGATTTCAAA
>CAJXZB010000047.1 GCA_913063405.1 uncultured Ulvibacter sp. | reverse complement strand
TGCTTTTCAATATAACCCTCAATTGTTTTAGAATAGCTAATGGGCATCTCGTATTAACTGAAATTTAGTTCTTCACAAATTTAAATGTTGCCTCTCCTTGACCAGTTGAAATTCTCAGAAAATATATCCCTGTGTTTAATGACGAAATATTAATTTGATGTATAGGTTCATTTGCAGCTTGTCCGTTACTTTCTAGAACCTTTTTTCCATTAATACTAAATATTTCAAAAGAGCTAAAATCAATTGAAGAATCAACAACTAGGGTCAATTCATTATACACGGGATTTGGAAAAAGCTGAAATTTGTTTCTCAAGTCATTTTCCTGCGTAGATAAAAAATCATCATATAGGTCTTGAAGAATATCTATAGGTTCCACTCCCGCAACTTGTTCTCCTACATTGAGGCGAATATATGGATCATTTGGATCATCGTTGGGTCTAAAAACTAGCAGGTAAGCCGTAGTCGACGAAGTTCCATTTGCTAAACATCTTGAATCTGCTCCTGCGAAATTAGCACCTTGCATTGCTGCCATAAGTTTATCTGCTAAGGTACCAGAAGTAGTGTTAAAATTTGCTTCCATATTATCTATCACGGTCTGATCTAATAGAATATTTCCTTGTACACTAAAGGTAGCGCCCTGTCTATCTTCTTTATAATCATCCGCCATACTTCCAGTCCAACCCGCGGTTCTCACTGCATTGTTTGAAGTGTCAAGATCCACGATGCCGTATTGACGGTATTCTGGATCAAAATTCTGGCTACTACAAGAATCATTTAACAGTAAGTAATCAATAATTTCTTGAGGATTAAGGCCTAACTCCATTTGTGCTATTGCATTTTGGAGGTTTGTATTTGGGATGCATACCCAAGCTTGAGAGTTTACACCTCCTCGTCCTGGAATAATATCGGTAATAATATCTACAATTTCAGATGAGCCAATTCCGGTAACACAGGAAGCCCCTGCCGAACCAATTTCACCTGTTACAGGATCTGCCGCGATTATTGAAAAAGTGTCTTGAGCCATAAGCCCGCTTCCAATTAAAATAGCGACCAAAAAGGAGTATATTATTTTCATGGGATATGTTTTCCTAAAGATACCATTTTCTGAAATACCATTAATAAAATTTTACATTTGAGTAGTGGGAAATTACAGTTCGGCTTATTTTTTTCTGAAACAATAAAGTATAGAATCATCTTTGAAGTGTAAATTTCAAACAACCAAAAAATGAAAGCTTCGAAAAAACAATTAATCGTCATAACGTTTATGACTCTATTTGCAAGTCTTGTTCCTTATTGGGTTCTTGGTCAGACAACTATTTCTGGAACAGTAACCGAAGCAAATGGAACTCCAATCTTAGGGGCGAATGTATATTTGGACGGTACTTATGATGGTGCTTCGTCTGATGAAGCTGGAAATTTCAGCTTTGAAACGACCGAAGCGGGTATTCAAACCTTAACAGTTTCCTTCGTCTCTTTTGAAACATTTATTATGGCAGCAGATGTTTCTCAGTTGAAAAATATAACTGTAGCATTAAGAGAAGACGTTAATTCATTAGATACCGTAGTGCTATCTGCAGGAACTTTCGAAGCTAGTGATAATAGTAAAATTTCGGTTTTAAAACCTTTGGATGTCGTTACCACTGCTAGTGCCTTGGGGGATTTTGTTGGAGCTTTACAAACCTTGCCAGGAACCACTACGGTGGCGGAAGATGGACGATTATTTGTACGCGGTGGGGATGCTGGAGAAACTCAAATTTTTATAGATGGGATTCGTGTTTTTACCCCGTATTCACCTACTACTAACAATACCCCTACTCGTGGTCGATATAGTCCTTTCCTTTTTGATGGGATCACCTTTTCAACAGGTGGATACTCTGCAGAATATGGACAAGCCCTATCATCGGTGTTGTTGTTAAGCACAATCGACGAACCTGATCAGGAAAAAACGGATATTGCTATTATGAGCGTGGGAGGTGGTCTAGGGCATACCCAAAAATGGAAGAGGAATTCGCTAAGTGTAAACGCTTCATATATCAATTTAGCCCCGTACATAGCGGCGCTTCCAGATCGTAACGATTGGCAAAGGCCCTTTGAGACTATTTCAGGAGAAGCGGTTTTTAGACAACAGTTTGAAAAAGGGCTCTTAAAGGTATATGGCGCGTTCGATCGGACCAACTTTCGACTCAAACAAGAAGATATTAACGATCTTTCTGGTGTCGATTTTAAATTAAATAACAATAATCTTTATACCAACCTAAGTTATAGTGGGGACCTAAGTTCGAGTTGGAAAATCTTTGGAGGAGGTAGCTATACAATGGCGAAAAATAAACTTGGAATTGAATTCACCAATATTGAGGATACCGAAAATTCTACTCATTTAAAGATAAAACTTAGAAAGTGTTTTAGCAGCCGTTTTAAATTAAGTTTTGGAGCGGAGCAATTCCTTACCGATTTCAAAGAAGGGGTTGAAGGCGAGGTCTTCAATGGGTTTTATGGATACAATAATAATATGAGTGTTGCTTTTTCCGAAGCAGATATTATCTTCTCAAGAAAGTTTGCAATTAAACTCGGACTTCGAGGGGAATACAGTGATTTGTTCAGCGAATTTACTATTTCTCCAAGGGTATCTGTAGCTTATAAAACCAGTAAGAATAGTCAGTTGTCATTGGCCTATGGAGATTTTTATCAGCAGCCAAATAGTGAAATTCTAAAGTTCACAAAGGAGCTACAGGCGAAGAAAACGCAGCACTTTATTTTAAACTATCAATATTCGGCGAATAACAGAATATTTAGAGCTGAAGCCTATAGAAAAGAGTACAAGAGTCTTATTAGTTATGATACCGAAATGCCTCGATTTAATAGTAATTATAGTAACAATGGTGACGGATTTGCTCAGGGAATTGACCTGTTTTGGAGAGACGATGAGTCTATAAAAAATGTGGATTATTGGGTAAGTTATTCGTTGTTAGATACAGAGCGGAAATACAAAAACTACCCTATAGCGGCGATACCTTCTTTTGCCAATACTCATAATCTTTCGGTAGTGGCCAAATATTGGATAAACGATTGGAAGAGTCAGGTAGGTTTTAGCTATCAATATGGAAGTGGGCGGAGTTATACAGACATAAACAAATCTGGATTTCTTCAGGATAAAACAAAGGGCTATAACAGTATAAGTTTAAACTGGGCTTATTTAATCTCACAACAAAAGATTTTATACTTCTCCATAAATAATGTGACTGGATTCAAAAATGTGAATGGCTATCAGTATGCAGATATGCCTGATGCCAATGGAGTTTTCAACCGTAGATCATTACTTCCTGCTGCAGATCAATTTTTCTTTGTAGGTTTCTTTTGGACAATTAGCGATGATGGAACGGATAATCAATTGGATAAACTCTAACCGCTTTTACATTTCATCCTTTAAATGCTACAATTGGGTAATTCATTTTATATACCTGCTCTTTTCTGATGGATCTTTGAGCTATAATTAAACAATCCTGAAGTTTTTCAGAAAAAATAATCAATAACCTCTAAAAATTTGAATTATGCAAACAGTAATCACATATGTAACGTTACTATTAACGGGAATTATAATGCAGGCACAAAACACTATCGAAGTATCGATCTTAGGTTTTGAGAATAACGATGGAACAGCTATGATTGCCATTTACAATTCTGAAGAAAACTTTTTAGAGAAGCGCTATAAAGGACAACTTTCATCAATAACAGATAACAAATCGGTTGCTACTTTTACGGATATTCCGGATGGATTTTATGCAATTTCTGTGATTCATGACGAAGACAATAATGGAAAACTAAATATGATAATGGGATTTTATCCCGAAGAGGATACTGGATCATCAAACGATGCACCGGCCAGGTTTGGTCCACCAAAATGGGCAGACGCGAAATTTGAAGTCAAAAACGGGGAGGTTCTTAAAATGAACATTAATTTGTAAATAACAATTGAAAACGTAACTTATAAAACTATTAAAGTAATAATATGAAAAATCTAACACTACTTTTAATCGTATTGATTTCCTTTCAAGGAATAGGTCAATCTAAGTATCAAAAGGGAATGACAAAAGCTTTTGAACTTTGGCAAACTGACAAATCTTGGGATGCTGCAAATATGTTTGAGCGCATCGTAACTGCTGAACCAGATAATTGGTTACCTCCATTTTATGCCGCACAGATTAATGTTTTCAATAGTTTTTCTGAAAAGGATAAAACCAAAGTTACTGAACAATTGGGAAAGGCAAGAGATTTTATTAACGATGCGATGGCCATCTCCAAAGAAAATGCAGAAATTATTGTGTTAGAGGCGCAATGGTACACTGCTTGGATCGTATTTGATGGACAACAATACGGGATGAAATATTCTGCCAAGGTTGCCGAATTATACCAAAAAGCAATGCTATTAGATCCTGAAAACCCACGAGTGGTGATGGGTAAGACAGAATGGGATATGAGATCTGCCAAGTTTTTTGGACAGCCTGTAGATAAATACTGCCCAGAATTACAAAGAGCAGTAGGACTTTATGACACCTATGAAACTAAAGGCGAGTTCCATCCAAGGGGAGGAAAGGAATATGCTCAAAGTGTTGTAGAAAAAACGTGTAAAGAATAAAGAAAAATGAAGAGAATACTTCAAGAGCTAGGGAAGGCCTTTTTAATAGGGGTTGTAGTATTTATTGTTATAGGAATAATTCGATACTATAATGGCTATAGAATTACCGATGTTGGCGAGCTTATGGAACGCTTTATCTACAACCAAACCTATTCAATAATGCTATATGGAGGCAACGCAGTTTTCATCTATTTTCTAGTGGGGAAGTATAAGGGTGATTTTTTTAAATTAAGACACCTCGCGAAGGGTATTTTAGGCGCGATAGTAATTACATTAAGCAGTCTTTTTGTGCTTCATTTTATCAATGACGTACTCATATATGGACAAAGTTTTTCAAAATTCATTGGAGAGGAATCTTTAAGCTATTATTATTATTCCTTTATCATCTCAATGGTGATAGTCCTAATTTTTTATGGAATATATTATTATCGATGCATCCAAGAACGTAGGGTAAAGGAACAAAAGATAATCGCTGGTACAGCTTCCGCAAAGTTTGATGCGCTAAAAAACCAATTGGATCCCCATTTTTTGTTTAATAGTTTAAACGTATTGACCAGTCTAATTGAAGAGAACCCGGAAGCGGCAACCAAATTTACAACGGCTCTGTCTAAGGTGTATCGCTATGTTTTGGAGCAAAAGAATAAAGACTTGGTAACGGTTGAGGAGGAGTTAAAATTTGCCAACTTGTACATGTCATTGATTGAAATGCGATTTGAGGATAGTATTGTATTTACAATTTCTGAAAACATATCTAATCCAGAGGCTAAGGTAGTGCCTTTATCGCTTCAGTTGCTGCTAGAAAATGCAGTGAAACACAATCAGGTTACAGAGGCAAAGAAGCTTCATATAACTATTGAGGAGACGGATGGGAACTTGGTAATTGCCAATAACGTTCAACCAAAGCAGGTGGTTAAGGAAAGTAGCGGGGTAGGGCTACGAAACATTCGACAGCGGTATGAAATTTTGACAGATCGACCCGTAACTATTGATGAAAACGGAAAACAATTTAGCATTGCAATACCAATGCTTACTAAAGAAACTATGACAATGAATACGCAGGACACATTTATTTCAGAAAAAAAATATACACTTGCAAAAGAACACGTAGAGAAACTAAAAGGATTTTACATCCATTTAACCATCTATTTGATTTTCGTGCCATTTTTTATATGGTTGAATTATATATCGAATGCCGGCTTTCCTTGGGCTATTTTTCCAATTGGTGGGTGGGGCTTTGGTGTATTAGGCCATGCAGCAGAGACGTTCAATTACAATCCATTCTTTGGAAAGAACTGGGAAGAGCGCAAGATCAGGGAGCTTATGAATAAAGATAAAGACTAATTTTACAATTCAGGCTAAAAATGTTACAGTTGAGCAGGGTTGTTTTCATGCGATCATAAAAACGTTGTAAATTTATCCTGTCAACATAAAAAAACTAAATCATGGAACCATTTAAAAAGGACAACAAATATTTTAAAGCCAAGAGGCAAGTGGCCGAAGTCAAAAAATTCTACACAGGACTTATGATGTACGTAATCGTAATTTCTGGATTAGCTGCACTTAATTACTATACAAACGAATGGAGTTATGCTTGGTTCCTTTGGGCTGCATTTGGATGGGGGATTGGCTTACTATTTCAAGCCGCCAAAACATTCGATTGGAATCCCTTTTATGGAAGGGACTGGGAAAACCGTAAGATCAAAGAGTTTATGGACAAAGACAACGATGATATATCTACTAGATTTTAATTTCAGAGACTATGAAACCTAAAAAAGTTTGAAATACATAAAGGCTAAGAAAAAAGTAGATGCACTAAAGGGACTTTACGAGCATCTTACAGTGTATATCTTGATCAATGGATTTATGATTCTGTACAACACAAATGTTTTGAGAAGTGGCGAAATAGATTTCTCTGGGTTTGGCAATTACTTCACGGCCATTATGTGGGGTATTGGATTGTTTTTTCATATTCTTTATGTGATTGTTCTGTTTAATTTTGATAGTAATTTTATCGATCGCTGGGAAGAAAAGAAAATCAAAGAAATTATAGACAAAGATTAAATCACCAATTAATAGACCAAACCAGAATGAATGTACTTATCATCGAAGATGAAAAACCATCTGCACGTCGTTTACAACGTATGCTTGAAAAACTTGATGTAGCGGTAAATGTAATGCTTCATAGCGTTGAAGAGTCGATAGAATGGTTTGCCAATAATGACCATCCAGAACTTATCTTCCTGGATATCCAACTTAGTGATGGTTTGTCCTTTGAAATTTTTGAATCAATAGAGGTTAAGAGTTCCATTATTTTCACAACTGCTTTTGATGAGTATGCCTTAAAAGCATTTAAGTTAAATAGTATAGATTATTTACTGAAACCAATCGATGAAGAAGAATTGAAATTAGCCGTTGAAAAGTACAGGTCACTAAAACCAAAGTTGCAAAACCTTCAGCTTAACTTTGACGATATTAAAAAATTATTGGTAAACCCCTTGGAACGAGAGTATAAGAGCCGTTTTACTACAAAAATTGGACAGCATATTAAAATGATTCCTGTAGATGAAATCGAATGTTTTTATTCTGAAAACAAAGGAACATATGCCCACACAGTGGATGGACGAGACTATTTGTTAGACACCACTCTGGAGCAATTGGAAGACGAATTATCGCCTAAGACTTTTTTTAGAATAAGTAGAAAATTCTATGTAAATGTCAATGCGATAAGTGACATTATATCTTATACAAATTCCCGTTTACAACTAAAACTCAACAATTTTAATGAACAAGAAGTGATTGTTGCCAGAGAGCGGGTAAAAGACTTTAAACTTTGGTTAGAGTGAAAAGATATTTCATTTTTTTTCTATCCTATTGTCCTGAAACGAAGAAGGCAATAATTTTGGGATAAACTTGACCAATAGCGGTAGTAGTAAGGTACCTCCGGGAAGTAAAAAAAGAGTAAGTGAAGGGATGGTTTTGCAAACATCAAGCAATTGATCTTTTACTTTGGTTTTTTCTTCGGTAGTAAGGTCTCTCACTGCGGATTGGCCTAACAGTAATAGTAATTCTCCACTTTCTTCTAACTCTTTAGCTAACCGGTCTTTATTTCTAAGAATAAGTGTTTTTACAGTTTTTGTAGATTGCTTATAAAACTGATTTACGGGATTCGAGTATTTAAAAAGTTGAATTTTGGTAGAATGTATTTCAGAAAAACGATTTAGATCTAAAATTGACTGTGTTAGTTCTATTTCCGAAAACTGAAGAACTAGTATTAATTGTAGCAAGAATTGATATTCCGAAGCATCAATTTCATGATCGTCTTTAACCGCTAATACGCATAAGTCCAAGAGATATCTTTTTTCTAGCTTGTCCTTTTGGGTTAAGTACTGGATACCTTCTAAGGTAAATATCTGACTGGAATTTGTTTTGTCATTTAAATATTCCGAAGAAGATTCAAACAACTCCAATAATTGTAAATCCGATTTATTTTTCTTCTCTTTTGAGGTAAGCGCTAAAAAACTGCAACTAATAATAGTGCTTTCCAATTCGTTAATATATGACTTCAAATTTTCGGGAGACTTTAGGAAGGTTCGAAAGGCCAAAACATCTGTATAGAGCAATGCATAGGTAATCAACGATGTTGTATTCTTTTTTAAAACATTATTTGCCTCCTGAAGACGAGCCGATAGAATTTGTTCCAGGTTGTTAGAGCCACTTAGTGACAACGTTAGTTTTTGAAAAAATCCTTTTTTGCCTTTCTCAATGGTTGCATAAAAATCGATGATGGCTGTAAAGGCATCTTCAAAGGAAGCATCTGGTTTTGAATTCAGAAAAGTATATAATAAGGTGTGAAAAAGATTGATCTTAGTAAATTCCTCCATGGTAAGTTTTAAGTGACTTACGGATTCATTAGGGAGTGCTTGAACCGAAACACCATAGATAAAACCACTGCTTTTTAATTTCTTATAAAAGAAATTTTCGTCTTTAAAGTCGCTAATAAGTTTCTGTTTTTCAAAATGATCCAAAAACTTAGGAATCCAGTCTGAGGCTGATGGGTTCATAGATTTAAAAATGCTATTTTTGTGTTGAATTAAAAATAAAATTTGAGATTAACAAAAGATTAACGAATCAATAAAAAACCAGACGCGTACTTTTATCGTAAATAATTCCAACAAGTAAAAATAAGTATTAAAATCAACTTCAATTATTAGAAAGCGTATAAAAACTTAATTGAAGTCAAAAAAACAAACAAATGAAAAAAACCAAAATTTTTGCAGCCATCGGAGGCTTGGGACTAGCCGCACTTTCGGTGTTCTTAATTGCTGCAGACCACATTGATGCTCCGGCAGTTGCAGGGACATCTACAGACATTGCTGATTTTTATTCCTTTCAAGGTGAAGATCCTAATAATCTAGTATTTGTAGTAGATGTACAAGGGTTAATTGCCCCCGGGCAACCTACAGAGCAAGCAGTTTTTGATGAGGATGTTTTACTGGAAATAAATATTGACAATAATAATGATCTTGTTGAGGATTTAGTAATTCAAGCGATAAAAAGAGATACTACAATGTACTTTTTCGGCCCGGTAGCGCCTAGTCAAACAGGCTTAAATAGCGCAATTGATGAAGCTAATATGAGTGGGAGTGTTCCAATTTCTACCACTACCGATATTCAAACAACTACTAATAATGGGATCCAGTTTTTTGCTGGCCCAAGAGATGATCCTTTTTTCTTTGATTTTACGAGATATAATGAAGTCATTGCTGGAAGCGCAACAGGTTTTAATAACCCTGGAGCAGATACTTTTGAAGGAACGAACGTATTGTCTGTGATAGTAGAAGTCCCAAAATCTATGCTAGGCTCTGGTGTTGTAGGGGCTAATCCACTCGCACCCACTGTGCCAGTGTATAATGTTTGGGTTGAAGCAAAAAGAAAACAATAACGAAGTAGAATAAGAAATAACATAGATATGAAAACATATAAATATATAACGATTTTTATAGCAATCTGTACTTCTTTATTGTTTGTACAATGTACGGATGCAGATGATAGCGATAATATTATTGGTCTAGTGACTTGTGATGATGGACTGCAAAATGGAGATGAAGAAGGGATTGATTGTGGTGGAACCATTTGTGAAGCCTGTGTAGGAATTGTAGATTTCTCAGGAACATATGTTCAGGAAGACCAAATGGGACGCCCTGGCATTAATACGGTATTTGGAACATCAGGAATGAAAGATAGTTTTAATACAACCATTCCTAGCTCAATGGGAGCGGCGTTTCAAAGTAGTTTTGAGACAAAGCTACTCGGGCTAAATCCAGCATACACAAGCAACGCTTTAGGGTTAGATGCTGCAACGTTTACAACGGTACTAGCAAATGATGTGCTTTGGGTGGCAGAAACAGGAACTACTACATATTTTAATGGAACAGAGATTTTGACAGGAAGAAATTTGACGGATGACGTAATTGATGTGTCTTTGTTGTTGATTTTTGGAGGTCCCGCAGGAACCGATAATCCAACATTGACGAGCGACTTTGTCTCGGCCAATGATGTTACGTTCTCTTCAAGTTTTCCCTATGTGGCAAACCCGAATTAAGAAATTATTTAACAATTAAAAAAGAGAACAATTTATTGTTCTCTTTTTTTTTAAAACAGAATCCATGAAGAATACAATGATTTTTGCATTTGTAGTGTTTCTCTGCGGATGCAATTCTGAAAAAAATAAGGCAATTACTTCTCCATTAGACTACGATCAATATTTAAATACTTACGTTTCTTGGTCAAAGGAATCTGCTCTCTCCGAAATTGATTTTTGGCAATCGAGATTCGAAGATGATTCAACCAAGATCGTTGAACTGGGTAAATTGGCCGGGCTATATACTACTTTATTCTCTGCAACTGGTGATGCTCGCAAATTATACAGATCTGAAAAATTACTTAAAAAGGCGATTGAAGTTTCGGCAAGAGAAAAAGACACCTATTTCAGATCTCTGGCGCATAATTATATATCTCAACACCGTTTTAAGGAAGCAAAAGTACTATTGGATAGTGCCTATGCTTTTCCAGACAATAAACGAGAAACGGAGCTGATGCTATTTGATGTCTCAATGGAATTGGGAGATTATAGAGCCGCCGATTCGCTTTTAGGGAAGTTAAAGAATAATTCAGATTATAACTACTTAATCCGACTCTCAAAATGGAGTGATTATAAAGGCAATCTTGATGCGGCTATTAGGTACATGGAACAAGCCAAGTCTATAGCAGAGTCAAGAGGGATAAAGACCTTAAAGGTTTGGACCTATACAAATATTGCAGATTATTATGGACATGCCGGAAGGATAAAGGATGCGTACAATCATTATTTAAAGGCACTTGAGCTGCAGCCAGATAACGCCTATGCCAAAAAAGGAATCGCTTGGATTGCTTATGCCTGGGAAGGAAATACTTTGGAGGCGAATAGGATTTTAGATTCGGTTATGAAGGGTCATAAGGCTCCCGATTATTTTTTGCTTAAAGCCGAAATGGCTGAATTTGATGAGGATTCTTCCGAAGAAAAAAAACTACGAGAGAGTTTTGTTAATTTGGTAGAAACGGGTGATTATGGTAATATGTATAGAACTTATTTAATTGAATTATATGCAGAGATTAATCCTAAAAGGGCTTTAGAACTGGCTGCTGTTGAAGTTGGGAACCGAACAACTCCAGAGACTTACCAATTATTAGCATATGCACAATTAAAGATGGGAAATAAAGAAGAAGCACTTAGAATTATTGAAGATCATGTGGTAGATAAAACATTTGAACCAATGGCACTCTATTACGGTGCTCTAGTATTTAAAGCGAATGACCTTAATGTTCGAGTGAACGAACTTAAAAAGGAGTTAAAAACTGCATCTTTCGAATTAGGTCCGGTTATTATGCGGCGGATTGATATGTTATAAATACCGTTTTACAATTGACCAGAAAGTGTTTTTTATGGAGCAATGGTCCCGAACGTATACAATTGGGAAAGCGTTGGTGTATCGCTTCCACCTTCTGGTTCTAATGTGATTCCAAAGGCCTCAGGATCTGGTATATTCTCGAACTTAAAGATGTTGGTGCCATTTTCTTCAACATTACCTAGGAGTCCAACGTTAGTTGGGGTTAATGGATCTAGTTTAAGAGACCAAACTTGATATACTTTTCCCACAGGGGCCTTAGGTAGACCAGTAGCATCAACATAGGCTAGATGATCCCTTTTATTAAAATGAACCTTTGCAAATGCCTCAGGCGCCACAGCATCATTACCAGGTAATAGTATAGCATCAAAATCCTTTGAGCCAAGTATGGCTAGTAATTCGTTTACCTGAGATAATTTTCCTTCCGTACGATTGATCCTTTCTTTTAGCTCATTATTTTCGGTAGTAGTTATTTTAATATCATCTTTTAGGGTATTGTTTTGTTGAAGCATCCAGAATATACCACCTATACATAAAATTGCGGCTGCCCAACCCGTAATTGCGGCCCAATTGGTCGCAGTACTGTCTTCGTTAATATTTCGAACTTTTCTAATAGAATTTAAAACAGACGTCCATATCATTGCCGGAAGAGGAGGGGCTACGATCTTTGCCAGATGAACTAAGGCCGTTTCGATCTCTTCGACTTCTTTCCTAACTTCCGGGTATGAGCTTATAGCCTCTTCTATTTCTGAAATTTCTTCAGAAGGAAGGGAACCACAAACATAAAGTTCGAGTTTTCCAGATGCTATGATTTCTTCAACGGTCATATTTTTTTCTATCCAAGAACAATGGTCCTTAGATCTTTGATACAATTTCTATTTCTAGTCTTAAGGGTACCTAAAGGAATTTTCAAAGATTTTGATGCCTCTGTTTGTGTGAATCCTTTAAAGTAAAGCAGATCAATAATCTTTATACAAGCTGGTTTTAATTTATTTACAAAATTCTTAATTCCAATAGCGTTTGTTTTTTGGTTTAAATTATCATTGTCAAATAATATATTTACGAAATTTGAAGCGCTAAGGTTTTTCTTTGAGGCTTTTGAAGCCTTGGAGCGTGTACTATCAATGGCCGCATTTCTTGCAATATTAAGAAGCCAGGTAAAAAACCTTCCTTTTTTGATATCATATGAGTTCGATTTGTTCCAAACTTTCACGAAAACATCTTGAAGTATTTCTTCGGCAACACTTTCATCCAAAACGATACTATTTATAATACCGAAAATGGCTTCAGAATAAAGTGCATATATTTTCGAAAATGCTCTTTCATTTCCATTTTGCATTTCAAGAATCAAACCGTTAGGCTGCTCCATAAAAGATTAGTTATAATGCTTAAAAGTAATTGGAATTTGTCGATTTCCAAAGAGATTAATGGTTTACTGATTAATTAGTGGTTCAATTTTCTTCGGAAAACTATAAGATGTAATTTACACGCTATTTGTTTTTAATTAACGGGCTGATATAAAAATAAAGTTGATTGTTGCTAGGGTAAACTAAAGATTAGCTGTTGTTTAGGTAGTAGTTTTCATTATTTAAAGAAGTGAAAGTGAAAGGCCTACAGAGTTGATAGGCTAATATCAAATATGTTAAAAATTAGATCATTCCCTTTGAAATGATCAATAATTCACTATTTTTGAGTACAATGTTAATAAATCCCCCTTTTTTTACTAATCTAAATTATACAACTATGAAAAGAGTTACGTTGAGCTTGCTTTTATGCATGCTAACAGTATTATCGACAAATGTGATGGCGCAAGATTTTACGCAGCCAATCAACCAACAGCTTACGCAGCTTTTGGAAAAAAGTGATCTTCAATCCCAGGATATTCTGTGGGAGGTAACAGCGGATCATGTGAGTACAGTAAGTGGTGTGCAGCATGTGTATTACCGTCAAATGGTAAACGGTATTCCTGTTTATGGTACTGAGTCTGGCTTGCATTTAAAGTCAAATGGTGAGGTACTAGCCTCAGACAATCGTTTTATCAATAAAACAACAGATAAGGTACAAGGATCTGCGCCTAGTCTAACGGCAATCCAAGCTGTTCAAGCCGCAGCGGATCAACTTAATTATTCTGTTACCGAAGCTATTTCCGAATTGGAAGTTATAGGTGGTGTTAGCCAGCAAGTTGTTTTGAGCGATGGAGGTATATCTAAGAGTCCAATTCCGGCGAAGTTAATGTATCAATTGAACGAGACTAACCAACTAATTTTAGTTTGGGAATTATCCATTCAAGCAACCAATCAACAAGAATGGTGGAATGCGCGTGTGGATGCGATGACAGGTGCTATTATAGATAAAAATAATTACATGGTAAGTTGTGCCATAGAGCATGATCATAGTGTAGATGACGTTGAATTGAACTACAATAAAAATCTTTACGACATTCCAAATTATCAAGCGGTGATAGCAGAGAATAACGCTGGTTGTTCAGACTGTTATGAGGTTTTTGATTTACCTTTGGAAAGCCCATATCACGGGGCAAGAACCACTGCAATGATGCCAGCAGACCCTGTTGCCTCTCCATTTGGATGGCATGATACAGACGGAGCGGCGGGAGCTGAGTTTACCGTTACTGAAGGGAATAACGTAAATGCCTATGATGAAGGTATGGGTGGATATCAGCCAGATGGTGGTGCTACTTTGAACTTTACAGGGTATCCTTTTGATGAGGTTTGGACAAATGCAAATCAATTTGATGACGCTTCTATAACTCAGTTATTTTGGGCTAATAATGTAATTCATGATGTTTTCTATCAATATGGATTTGATGAGGCTTCAGGAAATTTCCAAGTAAATAATTATGGAAATGGGGGTTTAGGAAATGACTCAGTAAATGCAGAAGGACAATCAGGATTGGTATGTAATGCATTTATGGGAACTCCAGCGGATGGCGCAAGTCCTACTATGTCAATGTTTGTTTGTAATGATAAAGATGGAGATTTTGATAGTTTGGTTGTTTTTCACGAATGGGGACATGGTATTTCTAATAGACTTACTGGGGGACCTTCTAATTCTGGATGCCTGAATAATACTGAGCAGATGGGCGAAGGATGGAGTGATTGGTTCGGAATTCAAATGACGATAGAACCAGGCGATATGGGAACAGATCCCCGCGGAGTTGGAAGTTATCTTTTAGGACAAGGAATTGGTGGAGTAGGAGTACGCGATTTTCACTATAGTACCGATTTAACGGTAAACCCACATACTTATGGTGACGTTGGAAGTGTAGCTGTGCCTCACGGAGTAGGTTCTATTTGGTCGGCTATGTTGTGGGAAGTAACTTGGGCGTTGATTGATGAGCATGGATACGATCCAGATATCTATACGTTTACTGGAGATGTAACGCAAGATTCTGGAGTTGTACAGGCTTTGGCTTTGGTAACCGAAGGAATGAAACTTCAACCTTGTAGTCCTGGTTTTGTTGATGGTAGAGATGCAATATTTGCAGCCGATCAAGCGATTTATGGCGGTGCCAATGAATGTCTTCTTTGGGAAGCTTTTGCAAAAAGAGGTTTAGGGTTTAGTGCGGATCAAGGATCTTCAGGAAGTGTAACCGATGGTACTGAAGCATTCGATTCACCAGTTCCAGCGCTTAATACAGCTGAAGAAGTTTGTGTTGGACAAGGAGTTCA
>CAJXZB010000046.1 GCA_913063405.1 uncultured Ulvibacter sp. | reverse complement strand
TCTTTGATAAAGTTTAGTATACTTTGTCCTTTAAATCCTTCCATAACACCCTATTTTAAAGAAATAAGTTACGGAATTTATCTGACAAATCGTTGTACTGTACAACATCTTCGATAAACGACCATTTAAAAGCTAAATTACGGACTAAAACCCTACTGCAGTATCATCGCCTCGCTTATCGGCACCTCCTTCTAATTGTCCAGATGGTAGAATAAAAATGGCATCGACTTTGCCAATTATAGGATCCGTTTCTGTATTGTGCGGGTACCCTTTTTGTTTTAAGGCTTCAATTTGTTCCACCGGAAACTCATTTAGTTCATATCGAATCGCATCTGGTAGCCATTGATGATGAAATCTTGGAGCATTTACGGCTTCTTGAATATTCATGTTGTATTCATAAACGTTTAAAATAGTTTGCAATACCGAAGTAATTATTGTCGCTCCACCAGGTGTTCCAACTACCATGGATAGCTTATCATCTTTTTCAATAATGGTGGGAGTCATAGAGCTAAGCATTCTTTTTTGCGGTGCTATTGCATTGGCCTCTCCACCCACCAACCCGTAGATGTTAGGTTCACCAGGTTTGGCGCTAAAGTCATCCATCTCATTGTTTAGAAAAAAACCCAATTCTTTTGAATACAATTTTGAGCCAAAACCTGAGTTCAAAGTAGTAGTAACGGCCGCCGCGTTTCCAAACTGATCCACAATAGAGTAGTGGGTAGTTTCGGTGCTTTCATAGCCCTGAATACTTCCATAACCAAGAGTTTCTGAAGGGGTTGCCGCATCAAAGGAAAAATTACTCATTCTGTTTTCCAAATAATGGTTACTCAGGAGTGAATCAATTGGATTGTCCACAAAATCAGGATCCCCGAGATAATAACTGCGATCTGCATAGGCTCTGCGCTCGGCTTCCACAATCAATTGAATTGATTTCACGGTATTGTGTTTGTATTCGGATGTTGGGAACGGTTCTAACATTTTTAGAATTTGAGCTAAGCATACTCCTCCACTAGAAGGCGGGGACATAGATATCACTCGTAAATCTTTATAATCAAAAACGATAGGTTCCCGCCATTCCGCTTCATATGCATTAAGATCCTTCATTATAAGAATTCCATCTTTAGATTTTAAGAAGGCCACTAACTTTCTTCCTGTTTCTCCATTATAAAATTCTGATCGACCTTCCGAAGAAATTCTTGACAGTGTTTGTCCTAAGGCTATATTTTTTATTGTATCACCGGCTTTTCGAGCTTCAGTAAATATAGAAGTATCACCACTTGCTTCTTCGATTTCTGGACCGTATTTCTTAAGACGCTCGCTTTGTTTTTTTGTAACAACAAAACCCCTATTGGCCAATAGGATAACAGGTCGAAGAATCTCTTCCATTGGTAAGGATCCTAGTTTTTCATGAACTGCAAAAATTCCGGCAATAGTTCCAGGAACACCAACAGCTAAAGCTCCAGTTCTGCTTAAGCCTTGTATCGGATTTTTGTTCTCATCTAAATACATATCTCTTTTAGAAGCAATAGGAGCCTTTTCCCTATAGTCCAAAGCACCAATTTCTCCGTATTTTGTTCTATAGACCATAAACCCGCCACCTCCAAGATTTCCTGCATATGGGTAAACCACGGCGAGCGCCATTTCTGTGGCTATCATTGCATCAAAGGCATTACCTCCTTTCCTCATTATTTCACTCCCAATTTTGGAAGCTTCCTCCCGGGCTGATACGACCATCGCCTGTTTTGTGATAAGTCCTCTAACTGGCTTATTGGAGGTTTCAATCTTTTGCTTGGTTTCTTCTTTGCAAGAAAATAGCAAGAAGGGTATTAATAGAAGGTAAATGTATTTCATAGTTCCTTTAATTTGTTTTCAGAAAAAGCCATCAATTCGGCAAAAAAAGAGGTGAATTCAGTTTCAAACTCTGCATAGTACTGTTCTAGCTCCAATACCGCGAAGTTCATTTTTGAAACCCCTTTGGTACGGATGTTCATTTGATCGAGTATATTACTTATTCCAGGAACCGTTGCATAGCTTAACAACCAATTATCTGACATCATGTAAGGCATCATTCGCTGGATTCGGGTTGGAAGAATTTCGAAACTTGAACGCAATAGTTCATAAAAATCTTGAACATACTCATCCAGGGGTTGAGAATGGTATTGCTTCCAGTTTTTGGCTAAATAATGATCGTATAAAATATCAACGATAACCCCGCTATAATGGCCATAATTTTCGTGAAGTCTAGCGGTACTTTGTCTAACAGTAGGATGCTTGTCTGTGTAACTGTCAATTGCTCTGTGTAATAAGATACCTTTTTGAATTCTTTTGGGATATTCCAGATACTTTTTGCCCTTTATTCCGTCGGCGATAAAATTACCAATTGTGACGCTTTCGTCGGCTCCTGAAAGATAAATATGTGCTAGAAAGTTCATTGGAACAATTTACAAAAAGACCGATAAAAATTATGTTTTTAAAAAAGTATCTTTGCAGAAAATTTTAAACAAATGACTTTAATAAAATCCATTTCAGGAATTAGAGGAACTATTGGAGGTACCCAGGGAGCTAATTTAACTCCAATTGACGTGGTGAAATACGCGGCGGCTTATGGTACATGGGTTAAAAGCCAACGGAATAAAGAGGAGTATAGAGTGATGGTAGGGCGCGATGCACGTATCTCGGGTGAGATGATACAACAATTGGTGATGCAGACCCTTGTTGGAATGGGAATACATGTTATAGACTTAGGTCTTTCTACTACTCCAACTGTTGAGGTAGCGGTAGCTTTGGAGCATGCGGATGGAGGGGTTATATTGACTGCAAGTCATAATCCGAAGCAGTGGAATGCGCTAAAATTGTTAAATAGTAAAGGAGAATTTTTAGATGCAGAGGCCGGTCAAGAGATTCTAGATATTGCAGAAAATGGCCAAATTGATTTTGCTCAAGTTGACGATTTGGGAGAAGTTTCGATAAACGAGGCGTATATCGATTTACATATAGAGGAGATTCTTAATTTACCATTAGTAAATGTTGATGCAATTAAGAAGGCGAAATTTAAGGTCGTGGTAGATGCTGTTAATTCTACAGGGGGAATTGCAGTACCGTTGTTGTTGGAGGCATTAGATGTACATCCTATAAAACTCTATTGCGAACCCAATGGTCAGTTCCCGCATAATCCCGAACCTTTAAAAGAACATCTCGGAGATTTAATGGAATTAGTGGTTAAGGAAAATGCCGACTTTGGTTTGGTAGTAGACCCGGACGTGGACAGGCTTGCATTTGTAGATGAAAATGGAGATATGTTTGGAGAGGAATACACGCTTGTGGCTGTAGCAGATTATGTTTTACAAAATACTCCTGGAAATACGGTTTCAAATATGTCATCATCTCGGGCATTAAGGGATGTAACCAAAAGGCATGGTGCTAGGTATGCTGCTAGTGCTGTAGGAGAAGTGAATGTAGTTCAAAAGATGAAGGATACAGATGCAATTATAGGAGGTGAAGGGAATGGAGGAATTATATATCCTGAATTACATTATGGAAGAGATAGTTTGGTTGGAATCGCATTGTTTCTAAGTTATTTGGCCGAAATAAGCATTTCTGTGAGCCAGCTTCGGAAGGAATACCCATCCTATTTTATGAGTAAAAAGAAGATAGCATTAACACCGCAGTTAGATGTGGATGCCATTTTAAAGAAGATGGCTGAGACTTACGCTTCCGAAGAAATAGATACCATAGATGGGGTGAAAATTGATTTTGCTGAAAACTGGGTTCATCTCAGAAAATCGAATACTGAACCTATTATTAGAATCTATACAGAAGCTAAATCTCAAGAAAAAGCTGATGCCCTGGCAGATAGAATTATTTCCGAAATAAAACAAATTGCCAATTTATAAGATTTGTTGACTTTACAGTATTGAAATTTGAATAGATGTCTTTACAAACCGATCTAAAAAACTGAATTAGAGCTTTATTTCGAACCTTTTAGAAAGAACATTTTGAGTATTGCCCAAACTTTCGAGTCACCATATGGCCAGAAAATAGTAATGTATTTTGATTGGACAGCTGGCGGAAGGTTATACGGCCATTAGAAGAAAAAATGATCAATAATTTTAGCCCTTTTGTCGCCAATACCCATATCAAAATTTCTAACCCACAATCTTGCTTACCCAAAAAGAGGTTCAGCTTTTAAGAACGCTACGCTTTTATTGAAAATTTTCTGGAACCCTATCCTTATGTTTCCACCTTTTATGAGTCCACAAATAGTACTCTGGAGCTTCATGAATTTGTTCTTCGACAAGTTTCATGAAGATATCCGTAACTTTGAAGTCTTCATAGTCATTGGGATTCTCGGCCAAGGTCTGAAAACTAGCTTCATAAAATCCACGTTTTACCTTTTTTACCTTGCAAAATACAATTGGCATATCTAGCCTTTTTGCCAACGCTTCAGCTCCAGTATGTATTGGAACTTTAATCCCCATAAATTCGTTCCAGTGATACGCTTTATGGTGTTTAGGAGTCTGGTCTGATATAAATCCGTTAATTGTGAGCTCTTTGTTGTGTTTAGCCTTAACAAGTGTTGGGACTGCTTCTTTATTGGTTATTAGGTATGTATTGTATTTGGCTCTGATCCGTTTGACCAATGCATCGAAGTATTTGTTTTCGAGTCTTTTATAAATCGCATAACCTCTATGGGAAACATATCTTTGTAAGATAAAAATCCATTCCCAGCTGGCATAATGCGCCAATACTAAAACAATACTTTTTCCATCAGATTCTAATTTCTGAATTTCTTCAATATTGGTAGGTTTGAACCTTTTCTTTAATTCAGCTTCAGAAATGCTCAATGATTTCACGGACTCTAAAATAATATCGCATAGATGATGGTAAAATTTCTTAACTATAATTTCCTTCTCCTGAGATGTTTTATCCGGAAAAACTAAATCTAAATTATATCGAACC
Source organism: uncultured Ulvibacter sp. (assembly GCA_913063405.1). GTDB lineage: Bacteria > Bacteroidota > Bacteroidia > Flavobacteriales > Flavobacteriaceae > Ulvibacter. The sequence continues at coordinate 10,417 of CAJXZB010000046.1, read as the reverse complement.
GTTTTCTTTCTATACCCTATTATATGAAAGACCAAAATAAAAACCACATCAGAAAAGAAATACAATAATCGCATTGGAAGTATTGAAATAATCCAAAGAATCGGGTATACCAAAATATAAACTAGCAGCTGCATAGGTAAATTTATCGCAAAACTAAGTATTTTTGGTAAGCAGGCATTATTCAGAAAGGACAATTCAGAAAAAAATTAATTCTTTTTTAATCATGATGTCCTTTATATATAATTAAAACCTAATAAATCATACCTTTATGCAAAATATACATATCGCAACACTTGTTATAATTGCTGCTAATGTTCTTATTTCTATGAAAGGTTTTAAGGATTTTGAGTTTTTTGAGAAGTACAAATTCAATATTGCTGGAATTAGACGAGGGGAACAACTACGAATGATTACCTCTGGTTTCTTGCACGCGGATTTTAATCATTTGCTTTTTAATATGCTGACTTTGTACTTTTTCGCAGGTGTTGTGATTTCCTACGTAGGTGTAAGCGAGTTCGTTATCATATATTTGGCAAGTCTTATAGTGGGGAGTTTGTTATCGTATTATTTTCATAAAGAAGAGTACCATTATAGTGCCGTGGGCGCAAGTGGTGCTGTGATGGGCATATTGTATTCGGCGATTCTTTTTATTCCGGATCAGAACTTATATTTATTTTTTGCTATTCCAATTCCGGCGTGGATTTTTGGTGTGGCATATTTGTTGTATTCTATTTACGGAATGAAAACTAAACTAGGCAATATAGGGCACGATGCGCACATTGGAGGCGCTATTTCGGGCTATCTCATTACCTTAGGCTTTGCACCTTATTTATTAGAAACTAGCCTTTGGATCGTTATACTTTTAGCGATACCAATCGTTTTGCTTTTAATACTTCACAAACTAGGAAAAATTTAAAATAACTCAAGATGAAAACTTTAAGCACACTTTTAATTTTATTAATAAGCACAATTATGATGGGACAAAATAACCTTCCACCGACGGTAGATGTAACTGGTGAAGGAATCATTAAGGTAGTACCAGATGAGGTAACTGTAAAGGTTCGAGTTGAGAATACAGGCAGGAATGCTAAGGAACTCAAATCCTTGAACGACCGTATAGTTAACGATGTGCTAGCGACAGCTAAACAAAAGGGGATTGAAGCAAAAGACATACGAACGGAGTATGTACGATTGAGTAAAAACTACGAGTACAATACTAAAACCTATAATTATGCGGCTAATCAATCAATATCAATTAAAGTTAGGGATTTAAAGAACTATGAATCGCTAATGGATGGATTAATGGAGAGTGGAATTAATCGTATTGACGGTATTTCTTTCTCCTCTTCGGATAAATTAGCGTTAGAGTCTCAGGCCAGAAAAAAGGCCGTAGAAAATGCTAAAATTAAGGCCCAGGAATATTCAGGAGTTTTAAATCAAACCATTGGTAAAGCCGTTTCCATCAGTGAATTTAGTCAAGTTAATAGTCCTCAGCCCATGTTTCGAGCTATGGCTATGGTAAGCGATTCCTCTGAAGGACAGCAAACACTTGCTCCGGGTGAAATGGAAATCCGGGTAAGTGTAAACGTAAGCTTTCTACTAAACTAATTATTGACGGCCCAAAAGAGAAGCAATTTTAGTCTCTAAAGCTGGGCCTCTTAGGTTTTTTGCGATAATAGTACCTTGTTCATCCAACAAGAATGTTGCTGGAATCGATCTTACACCATAAGTTCGCGCGATTGGTTCTTGCCAGAATTTAAGATTTGAAACGTGATGCCAATTCATCTTATCATCTTTTATAGCCTTTAACCAGCGCTCTTTTTGACCTTCTTTGTCTAGAGAAACACTAATGATATTAAGGCCTTTGTCGTGATATTTTTCATAAACTCTAACCACATTTGGGTTTTCGGCACGACAGGGTCTACACCAAGAAGCCCAAAAGTCGATAATTGTATATTCCCCAAGTACTTCGCTGAGCGCAAGCTCTTGACCATCTGGGGTTGGAGCACTAAAGCCTGGAGCAATACCACCTACTTCAGATTTTCTTAATCCCTCAATTACAGTCTTAAGTTGTTTTGCTACAGGAGAAGCTGCCATTTTAGGAGAAAGGTTTCCAAGTATCTTCGAGGCTTCGGCTGGAGTGATTTCCTTCCTAGATAACATTTCAGAAAGCATCATAACTCCAAAAATTGAATTATTATTTGTACTTACAAAGTCCTTCTTGAATGCAGTCTCTTCAGCTACCAACTCTTTGTTAGCTTTTTGAATTCGAACTAAGGCGGCATTGTCCTTTGCTGCAGACGCATCTCTGTAAAGCTCTATATTCGATTGCTTCTGAACATTAAATGCTCTTAGTTTTCTAGAAAATTGAGTATAAGATTCGTTTTGGCTTCCTCCGTTTACCACTGAAGACTGAATACTATCCTTGTATAGCGTAACATTCAAATCTTCGTTTTCCGGAAAGAATAATACATTCCCCTTATACTTTTCAATATTTAAATAATGAATGCTAGGATCTTCTACTTTGTCTAATTTTCCAGCAAATTTGCCATTTGTAACTATTAAAGTATCAATAACAACTGGTTGATTATTCGCAACGGTATAAACAAGTATTGGGGTGTTTTCTTCAAAACCTTCAGCCAACCCATCCACGTTGTAAGTATTCGTTTCGGAGTTACAAGAGATTAAACAAATAGTAAGGAATGCGGCAAATAAACGTCTCATAATATGTGTGTTTTTTCTGAAGCAAAAATAGTTTTAATATTTTCTGAAAAAAAATCCTTTAAGTAAATATTTGTTAATTATTGGACTTTTGGTCAAAACAAGCCTAATATTCGCTAATTTTATTACTAAATAGCTGAATTTGAATGAAAACTATAAACAAAGATTTTCCTTTATTGATTAAGATTGGATTCCGAAAGGTTTTCGATTACTATCGTACTTTGATTGACACTAGGAGCAAAGCTGTTAGAGACAGAGTCGAGCTAATAATGGATATTGAAAAAAAATATCCTATGCTGTCGGATGGTATAACGTCATACAAGGACTTAGACAAATATAAGGAACAGATAGATGAAATACTGTATGATTTATTTACCCCAGTCTTAGGGATGAATGAAATTAAAACAGCGACTATACCATTTCAACAGTTGGTTTTTAAATCTTCACCGCGTTATGATAAAATTATAGATTCTGCGGGGGAAAATTACGCCTTGGAACTTGTAAACTTTGATGATAACAATTCTTATATTATGGGTTGTAGCATTATTTTGAATATGCATTATGGCTTCAATGCAGATTTTAGACGTCCCTTTCATTATAATATTCCAGATAAAAATGGAAGGTTAAAGAACTATAAGGTTTTGTTTAATGCAGACTTTATCGAGATTGAAAAAACGGATAAAGCAAAGGAAATAACTGATGCTGATTATCTGGAGTTGCTACAAAATTTTGACAATGTTGATGTTTGGAAGGAGAAGTTTCCACCAGGAAGTTATGTGTCAAAGGGGTTCATTATTGCAAATATGTATGATGCTACAACGGATGTGGCACTTTCAGATTTTAAAGCGAACCTATTGAAGGATGAAGAAAGTAAACAGAATGGCGTTGAAGAATTTAAAGGGATATTGCAGACGATCTTTAATCTTCCAGAGTTGAAGGTTGGCTTTTCTTTTTTTAATACCGAAGAAATAGTTTTTGAAGCTCCCCCAGCCGTTTTTAAGGTTAATAGTTATATTTTAAATGGTAAAGAGAAAGAATCTTGCAACAAGGCATTGTGCGAATTTTCCTATCGAAGCCTTTTTGAGAAACATGAGTTTTATTGTATTTCTGATGTGGAACATTATCATAAGTTGTATCCTTCAAATGAAGTATATAAGAATCTCCATGAACAAAAGGTTCAAAGTGCTATTCTAGCTTCTCTGGTAAGTGATGGTTCGGTCATGGGTGTATTGGAAATTGTTTCACCCAATCCAATAGAATTGAATACGGTCAATGCTAATAAGTTGCATGATATCATGCCATATTTAGTGGATTCGGTTAAAAGATCGAGAGAGAAAGAAGAAAACGAAATAGAATTGCTTATTCAACGTGAGTGTACTTCAATTCACCCAAGCGTTCATTGGAAGTTCAGAAAAGAGGCCAGTTCGGTGATTAAGGGAAAACTAAACGGTGAAGACATTTCTTTTAGAGAAATAGTTTTTGAAAATGTATACCCCTTATATGGACAAATAGATATTAAAGGGTCTTCACAGGCGAGAAATTCTGCTACCAAAAAGGACCTTTCATTGCAGTTGAAGCTTGTTCAGCGAATAATGAAGAGAATTTCAAAATTAGAGCCTCTACCTATCTATGAACAGATGTCGTTTAGTGTAAATGATTATTTGAAGGGATTAGAAGTGCAACTTCAAGTGGATAGTGAACGAAATGTATTAAGATTCTTACGTGAAGAAATTTTACCACTTTTTGAACATCTTAAAAATAAAGGAGAATCATTTAAATCTGCCATAAACGAATACTATGAGAAGGTAGAAGCCGATAAAGACTTTATTTATAAACACCGAAAGGATTATGATGAATCGGTAATGTTGATAAATAAAAAAATGGCTTCCATTTTAGATGGAAAACAAATAGAGGCTCAGGCTATGCACCCACATTATTTTGAACGATTTAAAACCGATGGGGTAGAGCATAGTCTCTATATTGGAGAATCGATCACTAAACAAGACAGCTTTAATAAAATCTACCTTTATAATCTACGCCTCTGGCAGCTTCAAGCTATGTGTGAGATGGAGAACAACTTTTATAAGTTAAAGGAAACATTGCCCTTACCATTGGACGTGGCATCTATGATCCTTGTATTTGGAAGCTCATTATCACTGCGTTTTAGAATGGACGAAAAGCGATTTGATGTTGATGGAACTTATAATGCGCGTTATGAAGTGGTTAAAAAACGAGTAGACAAGGCTAATATTAAAGGAAGCGATAAACGAATCACTCAAGCTGGAAAAATATCGATTATCTATTCTCAGAATGAAGATGAACGGGAATATTTAAAATACATCTCATTTCTTCAATCTAAAAAGCAACTAGGAAAAAAGGTAGAAATTCTTGAGGTTGAGGATTTACAAGGAGTAACTGGACTTAAAGCACTTCGGGTTAATGTTCTCTATAATTTTGGGGCAGAAAAGGATAAAGAATATTATACCTATGAAGATCTAATGAAAGAGATAGACGCCTAAAACTAATTCCCTGCTAATTTAAACGATATGGCAAACGCTATAACAGAAAGGATGATGCCTACCATAAAAATTGTATAGGTGAGTCTTAATATTTTATATTTACGCTGTAATACTAGACCTAGGAAATATAAATCTTTGGTCATAGAGGAATACATATAATTCTTGTCGGCTAACATTTCGGTCATAGCCCATTCGAATTCAGGTAAGCTCATTTTATGGAAATTGCCAAAAAACAATAAATTCACTTTCTTATTTTCAACATCCTCTTTGGTAAACTTTCCTGAAGTTACATTTGGCCGAGTTGCAATGACCGATAGAATAATGGCAACAATCGTTGATATCATGAATACTACCGTGGGAATAATTAAATATTGGTTCGATGGATTGTCCAATTTCGGAATTAAGTTGGAAAGCGCTATCGATATAATAATAGCATTTACCGATAACAAAATATTAGCTTTTGTATCTGCAATATCACTAAGTTTAATATGATTTTTTAGCGTTACTCTAAAAACGCTTTGAATAGCCTTTTCTGGGTCTTCATTTTTAAGCACTTTTTTAAGTTCTTTTATCTCCTTTTCATTTTCTTTTTTTAATTTTTTCTTTTCTGAAATTACTTTAATAAGATTCTCTTCCTTCTTAGGTTTCCAATGTTCTATTGCATAATCTGTATAGTACGTATGCTTATTAGTAAGCATATCAATATTTCCAGTGAGCCAATCTTCTTTACTAAAATCTTCTATATCTTGAAGCTTTAGTTCGAGCCTTAGTAGCTCACTTGCTTCTTGAAAATAATCCTTAGCAAAGTGAGAGGAATCGGCATCTCTAATTATTTTTTCTAGTTCATCCTTAGGGACCGCATCAAGCTTAGTAGCTAATATGCAGGCGATTACCTTTTCAATAACCCTGTCGTTTGCATTGTTTTCTGTAAGAAATTTGGTGGCTATCGCCGCACTTTCCAACTCGTGATCTTTTGCTCCCTTTATATAACCTGTATCATGCAAGATCGCTGCCAGTTGTAGACCTTCAACATCTTCTTGGCTAAGGCTATTGCTGTCAATAATTTCTTTTGTACTTTTAAGTACTCTTTTAGTGTGTGTGAGATTATGATACAAACAAGTGCTTGGTAATTTCGAAGCAAATAAAGTTGTAACGTAATTTAAAGCATCATCAATTAATTGAGACATACAGATTTAATTTTCTAGATTAAAATTAACAAAATTTCAACATCACACTAACCAAATGACAAAAATTAACATCCCTTTAGCCATCCTTATTCTTTTTCTTATTGGAAGTTGTGCAACTTATTCGCCGAATTACCGTGACGGTATAACCGGAATTAACGACGGTATTTCAGAAAAAAAAATAGAAAAGTCATTCTTCTTAATTGGAGATGCTGGAGATGCAAACATGGGGGTTTCAACAGACGCTTTGACTGCCTTGGAAAGACATTTTGAAAATACTAAAACCAAAGGAGATTATGCCATTTTTCTTGGAGACAATGTATATCAAAAAGGATTTCCTTCAAAGGGTCATAAGAATAGAAAGTTATCAGAACATAGATTGGATGTTCAAATCGATGCTGTAAAAGGATTTGATGGAAAAACGGTTTTTATACCAGGAAATCATGATTGGTACAGTAAAGGCTTAAAAGGATTAGATCGGCAAGAAAAATATGTAGAGAAAAAACTAAAGGATAAAGATGCCTTTCAGCCAGGTGAAGGGTGTCCAATTGAGAAAATAAAGGTTTCAGAAAACATAATACTCTTAACTCTTGACACTCAATGGTACTTAAGCGATTGGGACAAGCATCCTACTATTAACGATGAATGTGAAATTAAATCTAGGAATGATTTTTTTCTTGAGATTGAAGGAGAGTTTAAAAAAAACAATGAAAAAACTATTTTGGTTGCTATGCATCACCCAGCCTTTACCCACGGAAGCCATGGCGGATCCTTCAATGCGGCTAAACATTTGTTTCCTTTTAAGTCCAAAATACCACTTCCTGTGTTTGGTAGCGTGGCAGCTGAAGTTCGCTCTCAAGGAGGTGTTTCTCCACAGGATCGATATAGTGCAAAGTATAACGAACTAATGAAACGATTGATCACGTTGTCTAAAGGTAGCGATCGAGTAATATTTGTTTCAGGTCACGAACATTCTTTGCAATACATTGAAAATGAGGGTGTTAAGCAGGTTGTTTCTGGGTCAGGTTCGAAAAGCACACCAGCTTCATTGAGCAACGATGGGAAGTTTTCTTATGGTGGGCAGGGCTTCGCTGTATTGAATGTATTTGAAGATGGAGCATCAGAAGTGAATTATTATTCTGCTGAGGATGGAGAGCCTAAGTTACTTTATAAAACAATGGTTCATAATGCTCCTGAAGCATATGACGTTTCTACACTTCCAGAAAATTTTGAACCTGTTAGAAAAGTTTCAGCCTATTCCAAAGAGTCAACAGATAAAGGTAAGAGCTATGAATGGTTTTGGGGAGATCATTATCGCTATGTTTATGGAACTGATATAAAAGTTCCTGTTGCAACGCTTGACACATTGAGAGGGGGGTTTAGTATTGATCGAAAAGGAGGTGGACATCAAACACGTTCACTCCGGTTACTAGATAAAGATGGAAGAAATTTTGCACTACGGGCGGTAAAAAAGAGCGCTGTTCAGTTTCTTCAAAGTGTTGCCTTTAAAGAGAATTTTATTGAAGATGATTTTAGAGAAACTATCACAGAAAATGTTCTATTCGACTTTTACACTTCGAGCCATCCTTTTGCAAGTTTTACTATAGGAGATTTGGCAGATGCAATAGGTGTTTATCATACAAACCCTCAACTTCTATATATCCCGAAACATGAGGCTTTAGGAAAGCATAATGCTGAGTTTGGTAACGAATTGTATATTATAGAAGAACGGCCAGATGATGACTTTTTGGACGTGGAATCTTTTGGTAAACCAGACGCAATAGAAAGCTCAAGTGATGTCCTTAAAAAACTTCGTAAAGATGAGAAATACCAAATTGATGAGCGAGCATATATTAAGGCACGCCTGTTCGATATGCTTTTGGGAGATTGGGATCGTCATCAAGACCAGTGGCGCTGGTCGCGATTCGATATTTCCAAAGATAAAAAGGTCTATCGACCTATTCCAAGGGATAGAGATCAAGCGTTCTCCAATTATGATGGAGCGCTTTTAGATATTATAAAAGTGATAATACCCGCCACTAAACAATTTCAGAAATACAGCGGCGAATTAAAAAACATCAAATGGATTAATTCTGCAGGAATAAAAATGGATCGAAATTTCACTCAAAACTCTAATAGGGAAGTTTGGTTGGAACAGGCAAAGTATATCCAGGAGAATCTTACGGATGTCGTTATAGAAGAGGCATTTCGTAAATTACCAAAAGAAGTTCAAGATGAGGTTTCGGAGGAGATCAAGACAAAGTTAAAGTCTAGAAGAGGGCATTTAGAAGATATTGCATCAAGATATTATGATTACCTAACAAAATTGGTCATTATGACCGGAACGGATAAAGATGATCATTTTGAAATTACAAGAAATAATGGTACTACCAAAATTGCGGTTTCAAGAATTAAGGATGGAAAAGTACAAAGCCCATACAAAGAAAGAACTTTGTATGCGAGTGAAACGAAAGAATTGTGGATATATGGGCTTGATGATGACGATACTTTTAGAGTGAGAGGTGATGGAAGTAACCCTATTTTTACTCGGATTGTTGGTGGACAAAATAATGATTCTTATACAATTGAAGATGGTCGTTCGGTTAAGGTCTTTGAACATAACAGTAAACCTAATACTATAATCGAAAAGGGAGGCGCAGCGTTTAGACTTAAAGATATTTATAGTAACAATACCTATGAATTCAATAAATACATTCAGAGGATCAATAACATAATTCCTACTATAGGCTCTAACCCTGATGATGGGTTTAAGATAGGAATTCAGGACACTTATAAGGTTAAAGGCTTTAAGAACTTCCCTCATCATCGTAAACATGTGTTGAAATTAGGATACTACTTTGCCACTCAAGGGTTTGATATTAAGTATGACGGTGAGTTTGCAAATACTTTTGGAAGTTGGTATTTGATTGCGGGGGCGCATTTTGCAAATGAGAGCTTTACACAAAACTTTTTTGGTTTCGGTAATGAAACAAAGAATTTTGAAGATGATTTGGAATTAGATTATAATCGAGTGAAAACAGGAATTCTTAGTGCAAAGATAGGTGTAGCAAAAACTGGACATTTAGGTAGTCGACTGGTTTTAACAGGTGGTGTTGAGAGCATTGAAGTTGAACCAACAAATGGTAGATTTATTACGTCACTGTTTCCAGAAACCTCTAAAGTTTTTGATAACAAAATTTTTGGTGCACTTCAGGCGAGTTATAACTTCTCCAATATGGACAATGGCGCCTTTCCAACAAGAGGAATGAATTTCGATGTACAAACTGGAGTTAAGTCTAATCTTGAAAATACAGATAGAACATTTGGTTATGTCTTACCCTCCTTAGAATTTTATAACGCTCTTATTAACAATCGTAAACTTGTTTTGCATACGAAGGCCAGAGGGCATTTCAATATTGGTGATGCATTTGAGTTCTATCAAGGAGCTGTTCTTGGTGCAAATACTGGCTTAAGGGGTTTTAGAGCACAGCGATTTAGTGGGGAAAGTGCTTTGGTTTTTGGTGCGGACTTACGCTATAGTTTATTTAAGTTTAAAACAGGATTGTTACCTCTAGGTCTAGGAATATATGGAGGTTATGATTATGGTCGTGTTTGGGTAGACAACGAAGATTCGAATATCTGGCACGATAGCGTTGGCGGTGGCCTTTTAATAAATGCTGTGGATGCTATTTCAGGACAGTTAGGTGTTTTTAATAGTGACGAAGGTTTGCGAATTTCTTTTGGATTTGGACTGACTTTGTAGCCTAGGTTTTGGGTGTCAATTCCACCTTGTTATCTATATGATTTCTGCCTATTTATCAAAAGGGCAAAGAATCCCCCGCAGTTTGCTGTGATTGGGATGAATTTGCCAAAGTTACAGCTTGTCTGTAACTTTATCAGATACGCTATCATATGGTTTTGTGTTTGAAGTACAGGAAATTATTACTTCTACAGCAGGAGTATATTTTGAGTTTGAAGGCTATTTTTTTAAAG
>CAJXZB010000045.1 GCA_913063405.1 uncultured Ulvibacter sp. | reverse complement strand
AATAGTGTTAACGATCTCAACTAAGGGAACCCTAGGAGGAAATCCTCGTTTTGGTAATGGTAGGTGTGGAATAATTTTCATTTCTATTGTATCTTTGTCCAGTACTGTGTACATAATGGGTTGCTTTTGAATATTTTACGTGTCGTAACGCAAATATCGGCAACCCTTTTATTCAATTCAAGAAAAGTTTAAATCACTTCTATATTAAATAATAAGGGATGTCTCTCAACATCCCTTTTTAAACAACACAAAAAATTAAATTACATTTTTACGTTGGTTAGTGATACTTCCTCTCCATCCTTGTCTAGGAGCAAAACCTCATCAAAGCCCATATCTCTAAATTGAGCAAACTGAGAAGCTGCATCTCCAACGATCAGATAGGCCATTTTGGATTCATCTAGATATTTATTCGCTAAAATCCTATGCTGTTCTAAAGTCATTTCTCTAATAACTTGTTCCTCACTTTCAATATAGTTTGCTGGTAGGTTGTATTCGCTCATTTCCTGTAGCATCCCTAACAAATTAAACTGTGTTTCGAAACGACGTGCATTCGACTTAATTAAGGCATTCTTTGTAAACTCCAAGTCTTCTTCAGAAATCCCTTCCTTATAAACAGAAATCTGTTCTTTAAAGATCTGTACTGACTCTCCCGTAGTATTGGTTCGAACACTCGAAGAAGCGGTAAACTTACCAGGTATCTTACTACCGCTGAATCTAGTTCTTGCTCCATACGTATATCCCTTCTCCTCCCTAAGGATCAAATTGACATTCCCAGAGAAAGAGCCTCCCAACTTATAGTTCATTACCTCAACTGGGTAAAACTCCTTGTCGGTTCTAGGTATTGCTATATAACCAATATTGATGACAGATTGCTTCGCATCTGGTATATCAACAAAATACAAGGACGCCTTATCTCTATTATTAGCAACAGGGTATTTAGGAATTGTAACGTCCTTTGCTGCCCAATTTGTTTCCAAACCAGACAGGTTTTTTAAGGCATCCATTTTATTGATTTTTCCCACTATTTGAAAAGAACTCACCGAAGGAGAATAATTTTTCGTGTAATACTCTTTAAGATCCTCGATAGTAATTGCTTCTACCGAAGCCTCTGTTCCGCTAGTAGGTAAGCTAAAGATATGATCCTCACCATAGAGCAATTTGTTATAAACACGATCAGCAACAGCGGTTGGATCTGCAGCCGACCTCTTTATCTGATTGATAGTTCTAGTTTTGATAAGAGCAAATTCTTCTTCATCCCATCTTGGTTCCAAAAGAATTTCTTCTACGAGTTTCATTGTCTTATCGAAGTTTCTTACCAAAGTATTCCCTCTAATTACGATAGATTCGTTGGTAGTATACATATTAATAGACGCACCTAACAATTCGATTTCCTCTTCTAATTCTTGAGGTGTCTTGTTCGCCGTCCCCTCCATCATAATATCTGTCATTAAATTGGCAACCCCATTTTTATTCTTATCATCAAGTAGATGCCCCCCTTCCATTACCAAGCTAAAATTGACCGTAGGAATTTCGTTTTGTTCAATACCATATACTTTGATACCATTAGACAACTCGGCAGTCCAGCTAGAGGGAATTTTTAAAGCCGGAGTGATTCCCTGTCCTGGTTCTATAGACCTATCAAATTTTGAAGGGGTCTTGACTACCTCAGACTCGGCATCCTCCACCTTTTTCTCAACATTCTCTTTTACTTCCTCTTCAACTACTGGAGCTTTTGTAGAATTTTCAGCGATCAAATCAAGTTGTCCCTTCGGAACAAAGCTGGTCATCACAAAAGGCTTGCCTTTAATGTAGGTATTGTACACACGCATTACATCTTCTTTAGTCACCCTCTTAATATTCTCAATATCCTGCTCAATAAAACCAGGGTTTCCCGCAAAAACATTATACTGGGCTAATTGAAATGACTTACCAAGAACACTGCTAATACCGTTATAAAATTGTGTTTCAAGGCCTGCCTTAATTCTTTCGACATCTCGATCTGTAACTCCTTCTTTTTCAAACATCGCAAAGGCCTCAAATATTCCCGTTTCTACATCCTTAAGGTCCTTATCACTATTCGCAGTAATGCTTATTTGAAACTCACCAGCCAATTCCTGAGCATTTCCGTAGGCCGTGGTTCTTGAGGTAAGATCTTTTTCCTTAACTAACACTTTATAAAGAGGTGCCTTCTTTCCGCTAGAAAGTATTTCTCCTAAAAAATCTAAAGCATAAGCGTCTTCTGTATATTGTTCGATCGTAGGCCACACCATATTTAATTGTGGAGCGGTTGCAAAGTTATCCTCGTGATACAATCGTTTTGTTTCTGAAAGAGTAACAGGCTTTGGTTGCAGGGGAGTCACTTCTTGGCGACGTTTAATCTCTCCAAAGTACTTCTCCACCATGGCTTTCGCGCTTTCCGTCTCAAAATCACCTGCGAGAACTAAGGTTGCATTATTCGGGCCATAAAACTTATCATAGAACTCTTTTACGTCTTCCACAGTAGCCTGCTGTAAGTCCACTAATTCTCCTATAACTTGCCAATTATATGGATGACCTTCTGGGTACAAATTCTTGTCTAAGACCCAGCTCGTATGACCATAAGGATTATTATCGACGCGCTGTCTTTTTTCATTTTGAACTACCTCTTGTTGATTGTAGAAAGCAGATTCAGTCACCGTATTAATCAAAAAACCCATTCGGTCGCTTTCCATCCAAAGAACAGTTTCTAAGGCATTATTGGGAACAATTTCATAGTAAATCGTGCCATCTTTCCACGTACCTCCATTTAAAGTACCACCAGCATCTTGTACCTTTTTAAAAAATTGATCTTGCGGAACATTTTCAGACTCTTGAAAGAGCATATGCTCAAACAAGTGAGCAAAACCTGTTCTACCAGTCTTTTCTCTATTCGATCCAACGCCATACTGAATGGCAACAGAAACAATAGGGTCACTTTTATCCTGATGCAGAATGACATCAAGCCCATTTTCCAATTCATATTTTTCAAACTCTACTGAAAGTTTTGCGCTGTCTTGAGGCTCTGAATAGCCAACATCTTTACAAGAGATAAAAACCAGCAAGGAAGTCGACACGGCAATTAACGAAATTTTTATTTTTTTTAGCGTCATCATTTTTTGATTGATTTTGTGAAGTATTAAATATACAATCACAACGCTACTTCCAATCTTAAAAATGTGTTAAACTAAATTAGACATACTAATGGAAATCAATCTGTTTAAGGTAATCTAAATTTAATATGGAAACTCTCTCATATAATTTCCTACTGGAAAATAATTGGCGACAAAGACATAACTTCCATTCTCGCATATAGCAACACCTACTCCAACATCTGTAGTTTTTTTCCAAATCATTTGTGTATAATGTCTATAATTTGATTCATTTATTGGTGCTTTTGTATAATCTGGTTTTTCTGAATACCAAGCTTTAGACCCATCTAGTGCAGTATATCTCCCACCACTACCCCAAAATAAGTTCTCACCATATTTAGAATTTCCACTGTGATTGAACACACAATTTTCCGAAGCTAATTTCTCCGTATATTTTTGTGCAACTCCTGCAATGTCATTATTCCAAACCAAATTAACATCAATCCCAAGTTCGTTACGAGCCATATTATGATGATTTAGAAATTTCTTGGTCTCTTCAGCAGAAACGTAACTGCCAGTAATAGCTGTCTGTGATGTTAAATACACTTCAGTTGTTGGAGAAGTTATTGTGTTCTCCATAACAAAGCCAGTTTGGGCCGACCCCTTGCAAGCAATAAGGCTAGCAATCACTAAAATTTGACAAAAAAAGATTTTGGTCTTTTTCATGACAGTACTATTAATGTTAGTCTCAGTTGAATTTAGCTCAAAGATAAAGTAACAACTCTTAATCCGAAATACGTGTAATCACTTAACTTTAAGCCAATTAAAGCACAATATCAATAGATCACAATTCAGCAATATATTCCTTATATCGTCAGTAAATTAAAGTTATATTTTGGGTAGATTAACACCTTGCTTGAGAAATACGATCCCCATCATAACCAACCAAATTACTTTAACGTGAAATACAGGTTTGTAAATTTCGAAATTGTCGGGAATAGAAATAATAATAGCCACTGCTAACACTCCCAATGCTACAGTAAACCAACCCAGCCAAGCACCTAAAATTTTCCATTTAATCAGACCTGAACCTAATAGTATTAATCCAACGCCAGAGAAGATGCGACCAAAACGAAAAAAACAAGTCACATATTGATTGGTAAATAAAAGACCATCCATAAACTCTTGGATTTCCACGGCCGATTTACCCGCCGTTTGGCCAACTCCCCAAGCACCAAAATTATAAAAATAGGCAGCTCCAATAGCTAAGGTAAAGGTGCCGATAACAATCATTCCAACACCTGGCAATATAAGTACTCGACGAGGTCCTCTCGCGATTACCGAAACTAGAGCGAACAAAGCTATTCCCATAGTAACCCAACCAAAAATATGAATACGATACATCCATATCCAATACCAAACATCTTCACCAATTGCCGTAAAGTCTGAGGCAACAATATACTCACCTATATGATGTGGTGATAGCGCCCAACCAAACCATAGTAATATAGCGGCAATGATGAAAGACCATCCTGTAAACTTAGTTTCGAAATCTTTTTTCCTAACCATCATAACTGTCTGATATTTGAAAGAGCAATATAGTACTTTCTTGTATTTGTCTTAAAACATCACTCATACTCCACAACTGAATTATATGTTTTATTTTGGTAAATTAATTATTGAATCCAAAATTTAGAAACTGTAACTTGCATTTTAGTACTCGAATTAAATAAGTAATCATATTGAAAAGGAGAGAATTCGTAAAAAAAGCAACATTAAGTTCATTCGTAGCACTCATAGGAACTGAACTCATTTTTGGCTCTAAAATGTTGGAGGGGTATACACCCTTAGCACTGCAAGACCCCAACCCTTTCAAGATGTTTAAAAAAAACAAGGAAATGATCGTTTTAAACGACAAACCTTGGAATATTGAAGCGCAAGCCCATTTACTAGATGATAAGGTTACACCAAACTCGAGCATGTTCATTCGAAATAACGGTTTGGTACCTGAATCTATTGATTCTAAAACTTGGACATTGACTATCGACGGTGAATCCGTAAAAAAAACAAAGACATATTCGCTTGTAGAATTAAAATCGAAATTTAAACATCATACCTATCAATTGACCTTGGAGTGCGGAGGTAATGGGCGGAGTGAATTTGATCCACCAGCAAAAGGAAACCAATGGACCGTTGGTGCTGTGCATTGTGCATCTTGGACTGGTATTCGTTTGCGCGATGTATTGGAAGATGCAGGTATTAAAAGCAACGCGGTTTATGTTGGCTATCATGCAATAGATAAACACCTAAGTATGGACCCAAAAAAGGAGCCAATTTCTAGAGGGTATCCAATGTCCAAGGCATTACAGGATGAAACAATTTTAGCCTTTAGGATGAACGGATGCGATATTCCATTGGTACATGGATATCCATTGCGCTTAGTGGCGGGTGGTTGGCCTGCTTCTGTTTCTGGGAAATGGGTCAATAGAATTAGTATCCGCAACAAGGTTCATGACGGTACAAAAATGAACGGTACCGCATATAGAATACCTTGCAAACCTGTCGCTCCGGGAGAAAAAGTAAAGGATGATGATATGTGTATTATAGAGTCAATGCCGGTCAAGTCGATAATTACATATCCTCAAACTGGTGCAATAATTAGCCAAGGGAAGACTTTAAATATTAGAGGACACGCCTGGGCTGGTGAACTTGAGGTTGCCAAAATGGAATATTCTATAGATTTTGGATCTACTTGGACCACTTGTGATATTAAAAAGCCTACAAACCGTTTGGCTTGGCAGCACTTTTCGGTAGTCGTGGATTTTCCTGATGTTGGCTATTATGAAATTTGGGCAAGAGCCACAGATACGAATGACGTTTCACAACCCATGCTATTGCCTGGTTGGAATCCCAAAGGATATTTAAATAATGCTTGTCACAGAATTGCGATAAAAGTTAGGTAATATGTTGAAAGAAGAAGTCTTCAGGATTCAGGTAAAGAAAGTATATCAATTACTGATACTCGTTCTTATCATGTTCGCAATTACTGGAGGCGGATTACTATATTATTTGAATAATCCAGGTGTTTTTGATTCCAATTCTAAAACCGAGACCTTGCTTGCCGTATCAATTGAAGAAGACGAGGATCGTATTGCCAATGGAGTTCACGTAAGAACAGGCCTGGTAGATGCTGAAGGATTAATGCTGGTTGTTAATAATTGTACCAATTGTCATTCTTCAAAATTAGTGACTCAAAATAGGATGTCTGCGGATCGTTGGAATGCAACAATTGAATGGATGCAGGAAACACAAAATCTTTGGGATCTTGGTGGAAATCAAGAGATAATAGTTAATTATTTAGTCACAAATTACCCTCCTCAGAAGAAAGGAAGACGAATGGCTTTAATAAATATTGATTGGTATGAATTGGAGGATTAACATCTTATTAATAACATTATTTATGTTGTCCTGTAGGCAGGAGAAAGCTTCGGAAACGATTACGCTAAAGGAAACAGTATTAATCGAAGCTGATGCATTTAAAACAATTGCAACGGAGCCTACTGTTAAAATAATAGATTTCAGAAAAAAAGAAAAATATGACCTAGAACATATTGAAGGTGCCTTAACTATTTGGCGAGCTGATATCGAAGATAATTCATCCCCTTATAAGGGGATGATGGCAAGTAAATTACAAATCGAGACACTTTTTGGAGCGTTAGGAATTAAAACAGAAGACGTCCTAGTAGTCTATGATGATAACGGATTGTGTGATGCGTCAAGACTGTGGTGGGTCATGGAGAACTACGGTTTTAAAAATGTAAAACTATTGCATGGAGGGTTACCTGCCTGGAAAGCTATTGGCGGAAAGGTTTCGTCCAAAGCGCCGACAGTAAAAGAAACCAATTTTAAACTTAAAGCCGAAGCTGAAACGCGATATTATATTTCGAAAGAACAAGTTCAAGAGGCGTTAAAAAGTAACGCGCTTATTTTAGATACCAGAACTACCGATGAGTTTTCTGGTAAAAGACAAAAAAAAGGGGCGCAAAAAGGAGGAAGAATTCCAAATAGCATACATATAGACTGGGCAGACGCTATAAATTATGATGGGGATAAACGAATAAGGCCGCTGAAAGATTTAGAGGTTATTTACAATAGATTGAATAGAACTAAAAATGATCCAATAATTGTGTATTGTCATAGTGGGGTTCGTTCTGCCCATACCACTTTTGTTCTTACTCAATTATTAGGTTATAAAAACGTGCGGAATTATGACGGCTCTTGGACAGAATGGAGCTATTATAACAACCTCCCTTTTGAGAGTGATAGTATAACAACAATTAAAAAATAGAATGGAAAAATATATAGATGCCTTTATCAATGCTTTTCAAGGTACGGTAGATTGGACTTGGAAGTCGATAATTTTTGATGTGCCTTGGTATACTAATTATTTTTGGGGACTGGTAGTAATCTCACTTTTTGTTTGGCTATTGGAAATAATCTTTCCTTGGCGAAAAGAACAAGCTATCGTTAGACGTGATTTTTGGCTAGATGGATTTTATATGTTCTTTAATTTCTTCATCTTTTCAATTGTAATTAGTGGGGTTTATGAAATTTTAGGATTACTCTTTGGTGAAATTTACATAACAGCTAAAAGTCTAGCCCTGTTTGACATTTCACAGTGGACACCTTGGTTACAGTTATTGGTGTTCTTTGTTATACTGGACTTTGTACAATGGTTCACTCATGTGTTGTTGCATAAATATTCGTTTTTATGGAAATTTCATAAAGTACATCATAGTGTAAAAGAAATGGGATTCGCCGCGCATTTACGATACCATTGGATGGAGAATATATTTTACAAACCTTTAAAAACCTTTGGTGTGATGTTAATTGGTGGTTTTGAACCAGAACAGGCATTTATCATTCACTTTATTACGATTGCTATTGGTCATTTAAATCACGCCAATATTAAGATCACTTGGGGACTATTAAAATATGTATTTAACAATCCCGTTATGCATTTATACCATCACGCTTATGTGCTGCCAAAAGGAAAACAGGGTGTGAATTATGGTATTAGTCTTAGTCTTTGGGATTACATTTTCAAAACAAATTATATACCTGAAGATAGCGGTACCATAGAGATAGGGTTTGAGGGTGATGATAAATTTCCTTCCGATTTTATTGGCCAAAATACCTATGGTTTTGGAAAGGGGCAGTCTTAATCAACAAAAAGGGTAATTGCTTAATAGTACTTTATCCTAGGCGGCTATATCAATCCGAAACTCTATGTAGAATGGCTTCAGAAATATGCTCACCAGTACTACTTTCTGAAGCATCTAAATCTGCAATTGTACGGGCTACCTTCAGAATCCTATCGTAGGCTCTAGCCGAAAGATTTAATCGCTCCATAGCATTTTTCAAAAGCGCTAAAGAAGCCGCCTCTAATTTACAGTACTGCCGTATCTGCTTTACTCCCATTTGTGCGTTGTAATGAATGTTTTCAAACTGTAAAAATCGTTCCGATTGCAACTTTCTGGCTTGGGTAACCCGCTCTCTTATTACAATACTCGCCTCCCCTTTTCGCTCATCACTTAGCTTATCAAAAGGAACAGGAGTTACTTCTATATGAATATCAATACGATCTAACAACGGACCAGAAACTTTGCCTAAATAACGCTGCATATCTGCTGGAGACGACATCACCGGTGCATCGGGGTCGTTGAAGTAACCTCCTGGACTTGGGTTCATACTGGCAACCAACATAAAGCTGGCAGGATAGGTGACCGTAAAGCGCGCACGGGAAATAGTGACGTCCCTGTCTTCAAGTGGTTGGCGCATCACTTCTAAGACGCTGCGTTTAAATTCTGGCAATTCGTCTAAAAACAACACACCGTTATGTGCAAGTGAGATTTCTCCAGGCTGTGGGTACTCCCCTACTACTACTAAGGCCACATCAAAGATGTTCTAATGAATAATATTGAAAGGTCATAAACTCAACAAATTGAAATTATTCTAAAAAACAGGGAAAAACCCCCTATGGTAAAAGGTGGTTTACCTCTATCCCCTTCATTTTTAATGAGATATTTTTGTAAAATCTAAATAAGCATCTAGTTTTCGGTTATGCTGATATTGGCAGTATAATAGGTTAAATTATAAAAATCAAAGAAAGAATATCATGAACAGTCTTAAAAGTATTCGTTATGCAAGTTTCCTATGTGGTCTTTTGACTGCTCAATTGGTACATTCCCAACCACCAGTTTCTGTAAATTCAGATTTGGCACCAGTGACAACTTTGGAATATGCTAGTCATTTTCTGGGTGAAAAAATTGATATTTTTTCTGTAGAGGCGAATTCAGCTCATGTACATAGAGTTGAATACAATAATGACGATCTACATCAATTTCAGCTTGTCAGCGTTTTTCCGTTAACTGAAGGAGGGAGAGTAACATATCAAACCGATGTTGTAAGGACTAGTGACGCTCCATTTATACATAGAAGATTAGCGGTCATCAATAAGTCAGATTTTTCGGTAACTTTTAAGCTTAATATAAAGAAGCTATCGCTGAAAGAATTCGAACATACAGAGGTATTAAATGAATCAAACACAGTGGTTGCAAGAGGAACACATGGCTTTCATTTTGAAAGAACAGATAAGCATGCATATTATTTAGTAAGTATTTACCCCACACGCACTAATGCTAGATTAATGTATGAATGGGATAATGTGCGTGATCCGGGTTCATCTGGTTTTATCAGAAGACTAAATGTTATCAATAAGTCCAATTTTACTGGCGAGTTTGAAATTAAAGTCATTAAAATTGATGCACAAACCGCATCAAACATAGGTATTCAAAAGTCAGGTTTAGTTAAATCGGAAAAACTCAATAAAACTAGTACCGTGCAAGCAAACGGTCAGCATGGTTTTCACTTTGAACGCACAAACAAACATGCTTTTTATTTAACTAGCCTCTATCCACTCACAGAGCAAGGAAGACTAACTTATGAGTGGGATAATGTTCGTGACCCAGGAGGCTCTGGATTTATTAGAAGACTAAATGTAATTAATAGGTCAAATAAACCTGTTGATTTCAAATTAAGGGTAGCAGAGGTAAAACCAGTAAAAGGCATTCTCGACCAATTCAATACACCAGTTAATGAAATGGTAATAGCTACTGGCAATATGAACAATTCCTCAGGTGTTACGGTGATTGAAAACAAAGTTGCTGACGATGGAATCAGTTTTCAATGCGTGAATGCAGGAAGTAAAATGCATAAAATATGTCAACGAAATCAGGCAGCCACTGCTTGTGCACAAATGTCTTGTCAATTAGGAAAAGTAATGGATGCCGGAGAGCGATTTTCTATGCAGCAACAATACAATGCAGCATTGTGCTCAGAGTTTGAAACTAAGTGCGGCTTTGACGGTGCTGGTGGTGGAAGTGGAGGAGGCAATGGTGGTGGTGGTGGTGGTCGTGGTAATTCGGTTAGTTGTTCTTGGTATTCGCTTGGTTGTAGAATAGTTCACACAGGAAATGATAATTGGTGGTTTTGATATATGAACCGTCTAAGGATATCACTGGTTTCGGAAAGGCATTAGGCGAAAATGGATCAAAAATATGTGTAAAGAGTGGAGAAAAAAGCCGAAACCTACAAAAGTCATCCATTTCTAAACCAACTATTTTTCATCAATTGCCCCTATAGACTTATCAATGGCTATTTCTATCCCGAATCTAATAGAGTTAGAAATTGAACCTTGACTTTTTTCAACGCGTTCAATAGTACTATCACTTACTCCAATTGTTTTAGCCAAATCCATTCGAGTTAATTGATGTTTAATTCTATACAACAAGACTCTATTTGCGAGCGATCCAGTCCCATCATCCCAATAATTAAAGGTTAAAAACTGACTCACTATTTTTCGCTTTCTTATATCTGGCGTAATTTGATTCCATTCCCATTTTTGGTAACTATCTTTCAATACACCAAAGTGCTTAGCAGTGTCCGCTTGAGTCCATTCCAGTTCCAAGCGTCTTCTTTTTAGTTCAGCCCCGAGGGTTTTGCTATCTTTGTCTGGAAATGGTAAATAACAGGGTTTTTGAGCGATAATGGATACATAACAAATGGGCGTCACACCATTTATTTTTTAATGAGGTAAATAGAAAGGGCTCGTCTGCATAATCTTTTATTAAATTTGTTAACCAAAAACATTTAAGAAGCATTATGATTAAATAAATAAAGTTCAGGTTCCTCCAGTAGCATACTAGAATGAATTTCTATGTACTTGTGTTCACCTCTGTCTATAGTTTAGAGTTATTTGTTGGTTGTGTAGGAATGATCCTTGATCTGGAATCTGATGGTTTTGTTTATCAAGATCTGTTACGTTCAATGAAATCCGAGACACATTGAGGGTTTTGAACTCCTATTGTAGTATCATTTGCTAACTCACCTTCAGTAATCATATTTCTATTGATATCTAATCTTGCTAACTGTGGCATAGTTCCAAAATAAACGCTACTTTCTCTGGGTCTTTGACCTCTCTTTTGATTCCATTGTCTTTCAATCCATCTGTCTACGTCAGACTCTGCTAAGTTCGGAAAGTTTTCTACTTCCTCTTGCCATGGAACTAATGTTGAATAACTATTAGACAAAGAACTACTATTGCTATTTCCTGAAAGTAATCCTCTACTTAATCTTGTGGCTGATACTTGCGCATAAGTTGTAAATATATCTGTTGCGAATAAAGGTTCAAAAGGCCGATTATTTTTACTAAGAGCAAAGAATATTTGCTGAGACTGTGCTAGCCTAAATCTATCTAAATGTAATCCATTACAATAAATAGGAATTTTCTCCCAAGGAATATCCATAATCTTATATGAATACCTAGCACTTTCATTCTGTCTAGGTAATTGCTCCTGCCACGGATTTACAATATGTTCAAAAGGAATTCTGACAAGTGTTAAATTTGGGTATACAAGAAACTCATCTCCTGCTCTAATCATTCTTCTTGACTCCTCTTCAAGTGGGTCACCTCCTCCTGAGACGCTATTAATTCTTATACTATTTTGGATTCTCATTGCATCTTCATCAACATATGGACTTGAGTAAAAAGGTAAGTTATTAGAATCCGTTGCATCTAAGAAAACTCTATTTGTTCTATCAGTTAAAGCATGATCCACTCCATTCCATGTAGCTATGGACTTTCTGGAAACTACATTTTGGATAAAACCAATTCGCCATCTATCGTGTCTTGCCGAAGATAAATTTATGGGAAACTGATATCTTACCACTCTTCGTCCGGCTCGTGTAGAATAATCTGTTTCAATTCTATTAATATTTCTATGCAAAAGACGAAAGGATGCATCAAACCAGAATTTTGCACCAATAAGTTGTACCCAATGATTTATCTCATTATCAATTTGGGGTGCATGTAAAACTGGAGCAGGAGTATGAATTATATCGCTATGAACTCCTGTTGTTGTTATTTCTAATATCATATTTACCCTTCTGTTTTCAGATAGAATCTTCCTCTTTTAGTTTTAAACACTCTTCAGAATCACCATTATCTGGAAGCGGATAATTAGGTATATCAATCATTACTAAATTGGTTGGTAATTTAACTTCCCAACAATCTAAAAGTTCAGGATTACTAGGATCATACCCTTGTTGTTCTTGAATTTCCTTGAAAATTGGCAACCATGTTTTGTCCGTAATATCTGGAGCCTCTGCTTCAGATAAAATATTACCTCCAGTTGCCAAAAAGTAATGCACTACTTTTTCAAAACCAGGCCTGACAGAAACCACGATTCGCGCAGAACCGGCTCTCAAAAAATCACCGTAAGTTTTATCGTTATGGTCCATCTGAGATAATTTGCGCCAGTTATCAGGATTAGCCCAATAATAGGGATAAAAAGTATATGTCCCATCTCCTTCTGGACCATCGCCATTTTCATTCCATCCAGATTTTCCGCTTCCTTCCTCTTCTGAATTCCCCAAATGGTTGCTTAGTTCATAGCTGCGATCTCCAATACTTCTATAATAGGTTCTACGTACTATGTCATCGGTAAAAGCACTCGCAACCCAAACAGGTTCACTAGCTATTACATCCATAATAATAGTTCCACTTTTGGAAATCGGGTCACCCTCACCTTCGTTAAGATTAAACGTGTCACTCAGGTTATTGTATTGGGTAAATAATTTATAAGAAAAATTCTTTATCTGAAAAGCATTGCTATAGGTTCTGCCTATGACAGATGGTGCAGCTATATCTATACTTGCAGGAAGCGTTTCACTAGATTCTGTAACGGTTATGCCATTATTACCCATATAATTTGTGCCGTTTACAGCTATCATTGCGTTTTTAAAGAAGGAACTAAAGGCCGTATCAAAATTGAAGTCTAGACCTTCCGTCAAAATGTCGTTTTCACTTATTCCACCGGTATTGTACAGATCAACCTTAATTCTGTCATCTTCTTGATTCGCTATAACGGATCTTAGGTAGAAGACTGAATAGTAATTTCCACCCTCATTTTTTGGCGTTTCGTGCCTGGTGTCGTCAGGCTATTCGTTACAATCTCTTGGAAAATTCAAGACGATTTCCATTGCTATCCTTAACGCAAAGGGTTTACAAGTTCATTTTTTTCATTGCTAAAAAACGAACCAAAAAAAACCTAGTTTCAATACAAAGCATTGATTTTATACGAACCCAAAAAATAAATTTTTAAATGAATTTAGAAAAATAGTAACTACTGGGCTTCAATAATTTAATTCAACCTTTTTTTTGTCTATAGCCTAACCATATATCCCCCAGTTTTAATTATTCAAACAAAGACCACTTGTTGATTCATTGGGTAAATATAAATGTTAATAGAGGGGTGGCTGCAAATGGTTATTGTCCAACTTCAAGATTTAAGACCAGATTTTAAAAAAAATACTATAGAGTTGATGAATTTAAAAACTCATTCTTATATTCATTTGGAGTCAAGCCAGTATGCTTCTTAAATACCCTGTAGAAAGAAGCTCTTGTAAAACCAGCTTCCATTCCAACTGCCATTATTTTATAGTGATAATATTTTGAGTTGGTAAGTAGGCTTTTGGCCTCACCTATTCTAAAAGAAGTGACGTACTCCGAAAAGCTCATTCCTGTTACACGGTTTATTAATTTGGAAAGATATGTTATATTTATATCTAGTTGTGCTGCTAATGAAGTAAGATTTAAGTTTGGATTCCTGTATATGTTATCTTCTTGAAGTAATCTTTCCAATTCTTTAAACTTTTTATTCTCTCTAGTGTCATTAAAGCCTTTAGGAAGTCCAGAAGCTTTCTTATTAGTAATAGACTTTGATTCTAAAATAGGATCGTGTTTAGTAATTAATTTCCTAATACCTATTCTGTCTTGAGCTAATCTAAATTGAAACAACCCTTGATAGCCTATCCAATAAAATAACACCGAGATACCAATCCATAGAGGATAGTAAATCCAAGAGTTTTTGCCTTCTAAAAAAAGAGAAATGGTAAACACAACCCCCCAAAGTATACATAAGGCAAGGCCTATGCGGAATAGTCTAATAAGCCAATCCACATCTACCCTAACTTCATTATCATTCATTTTTTCTAATAAGGTTTCTTTTCTTTTCTTTAATAAAAAAAATGCTATAACACCTAAAGTTATCGAGTAAGCCCACGAAAAATATTCATCAAAAGCATAAAAAATATTCGCCCATACATTTACGTAAAATAATTTTTCATCAAATAAATTAATGTCAAGTTTAATTATGGTTAAGATTATTGAAGAAATTACGAAAGGAAGAAACAAATAAAAGATTACTCTTTTTTTAAATGCCAGTGGGTGATTAATTAGACGTAAAATAAAAATAAAAAAAGCAACTGGAAAAAATGACTGCCAAGGGAAATAAGTAAGGAAATAGATAGAGTCTTCTATCATTAGACCGGTATCCCAAAACCAATAATTTAAATTGTTTAGAGATAAAGCCAAAATAGAAATAGCTAAATACTTATTTGCTATACTTTTAAAATAACTCGAACTTAATACAACATATGCGAAAATAATCCCTTGAATAATCCCTGTAAGAATAAGGGTGTTAAAAATGTTTATCCTCATCAAATATTTAATATATTTTAAACTTTACGTGATATGCCCGTTCAATAATTACTAGTCAAAACTAAACCATCGGAAACAGTTATGGGTATTATCAAGAAGGAGAAGTGAAGAGGAAAATTCCCAAATCCAATAAATCCTTATACAAGTTTACAACTCCATTTTTAGCTAATAATATTGTAACTTCATCTCCACTGTATGTAGTCAAACTAAAGTTTACCAAGGTAGGATAAAGTTAAGTTACAATTTTAACATTTGCAATCTATTTTCTT
>CAJXZB010000044.1 GCA_913063405.1 uncultured Ulvibacter sp. | reverse complement strand
GTCTTAATTTTTCTTTTTCTTCTACTTAAAAAGTTAGCTTGAAGAAATTATTTTCTTTCCCGAAAAAAGAGGAATTGTGTACAACGAATTCAACATCTATTTTGAGTATTATGGGATGGGTAACACAAGTTTTAACTCAGATACCTATCATCAAGTAACTCAACAAGAAATAAGTTCTATGTTTGCGTTTGCAGCTAATAATGGTTATAAAAAAAATGATGCTTTTAATATTTATATTGCCAGTGGAGGGGCATTTTTTGGTGGAGCCGCTCAGGCATATAATCGTGTAAACGTAGTTTCACATTATAATTTTTTTACTAGTGAAGGTGTTATGGTTCATGAAGTTGGTCATTGCTTAAATTTAATACATACTTTTAACGGCTGGAATGCTCCAGGTCAAAGTATTTGTGAACACGTTACCAGAGATGAAAACCTTGTTTGTGATCCGAATCACCCAGAAATCCCTTGCTTTAATGCGGATGTGAAAGGCGATAGAGTTGTAGATACACCCGCTATGCCTAATTTTTCAATTGAGCGTTGTGTAGAATTGGGTTTCCCACCTCCGTATACAGACAGATTGTCCCCAATCGGATCGTTATTTTTATATAGACCCTATTACTTTTGATTATAATGGCTTCGGAAGGGATTGCCAAAATGAGCTATATGATATTGATGCTCCTGATGTAAAGAATTATATGGCATATAGTCCCGCCTCGCCATCTTTGTTTTTTAAAAACCTTACCTCTGGACAACAGGTGCGCATGCGTGAAGCCGTTGCAGATGATATCTATGGTGAATTTACTGCCGCTGCAACGAATTTAGCTTCTCTTTATGAGCCCTACAGAGGAAGTTATCCTGAGTATTACCCGCATCCTTTGCCTTGGGAATATCCACTGTTTCAACCTGGATTTAACTATAGTTTTGTGGATTGTTGTTGCGATTACCAACAACCTTCTGTGTATGAAGATACTTCTTTTACTTACGGGAGTTCTGTTTTAAATATCTCTAAGTTTGAAACAGATTATAGTCTTATTACCCACCCAAATCATACCGCCATATGTATTGACATCCCTCCCTGTTCTATTAATGGTCAAAGCACCCGTAGGTGCTATGATAATTATTATACGCCCCCTGTAATTGGAGGCGCGGTGGTAACATTTAATGATGGTGTTTTCAATACTAATGTGACAATTACTCCACAGGATTCTACCAGTATTAATAACCCACGATTTATAGACAACTTACAGCCTGGATTGTATAATATAATTGAGGACTATCAAAACGGAACCAATCAAGAAACGGTGATTTTAAAAGAAATTAATTAATTTAAAATATGCGGCTTCCTAAAACACGGAAGCCGCATTCTATTATACCATGAAACTAAGAATACTATTTTTTATCCTCTGCCTTACGGAAATTGATGTTATTGCCCAATTTGGACCAAGACAATTAATCTATGAGTACTCTATAAGTGGAGGACGTATGATCCGCACCGCAGACTTTGACAATGATGGCGATCAAGATGTCGTAATTGCGATTTTCGATTTTATTGCTTGGTACCCAAATGATGGTGATGGCAATTTTGGTGAACCTAATACTATTGAACTAGATATGGGGTGGACTTTTTAATTTACTTCCTGTGGATATAGATGCGGATGGCAATATTGATCTAGTAGTGAGTTATTTTGAAGAAGACAAGATAGTATGGTACCAAAATTTAGGAGGGGGAGTTTTTTCCAGCCAACAGCTCATAGCTTCTGGCTTAAATAATGCTAGAGGAGTTACTGGGGCAGATCTTGATGGTGACGGGGATATGAATTTGGTGTTAGGTGTTACCAATGGTTCAGGGCTGTATTGGGTAGAAAACTTAGATGGGCAAGGTAATTTTGGATCATTAACTAATATTGCCCCTGGTTTATCATCGGCACGACGTCAACGATTGGGCGATATGGACGGTGATGGCGATATAGATGTTGTAAGCAATGGTACCAATCCATGGCTTTTATGGTTTGAAAATGTGGATGGAGAGGGCGACTTTTCTATGCAACATACTATTGAAGCACAAGGATTATACGAAAATGCTTTTGATATAGAAGATCTGGATGGAGACGGGGATTTAGATATTGTTTCAGGAAAAAAATGATGATTTAGTATGGTGAGAAAATTTAGACGGCTTAGGAAATTTTTGGCCAATTATTATTATAGATAGTCAAGTTGATATCGCAGGAGATATTCACATTGCAGATTTAGACAATGACGGGTTTTTGGACGTTCTTTCAGCATTAACAGGTGTTAACGAAATAGGCTGGTACAAAAACATAGATGGTTTGGAACTTTTGGCCCACAACAGCTAATAGAAATAGAATTATTTTTCCCCAGATCGGTTTATACCGCAGGTCTCGATAATGATGGAGATTTAGATATTTTAACAAGTACGGTACATCCAAATGAAATAGGTTCTTATTGGTTTGAAAATCTAATTATTTTAGGGACTGAAGATAAGGACGAAGCAAAGGTTATTTTGCATCCAAATCCTGCAGAAAATGCAATTAGCATTAAAAATAGTAGTCCGCTAGAAATTAAAAGTGTTAAAATTTACGATGTATTGGGTAGGCCTGTACTTACAAAAGAAGCTAATTTTAACGCTATTGATATTTCAACTCTTGCTGCAGGAATATTGTTTGTTCATATTCTAAACAAAGAAGGAGTATTGATACAGCAGTTAGTAAAAGAATAGAATCCTTTACATTTTTTTAATAATTTTTTGGCATAGATAAAACCCCACATAAGCAAAGAATACTCCAACCATAGCGCCAACCAAGATATCACCAGGGTAATGTACCCCAACATAAATTCGACTTACAACAAAAATAAGAGGCCATAGATAGGCGAGATAGATCCATTTATTGAACGATCGCAATGATAAAACCAAAAAGGTGGTTATTGCAAAACTAGAAGAGGCGTGACCGGAGAAAAAACCATAGGTTGAGGGTTCCTGTAATACACGAATCATCCCTGAAAGGGATGCTACATTATTAGGTCTTAAGCGTTCAAAATAACCTTTTGCCAAATCTGTAAAAAATAACGTAACTACGAAAGTCAGCATGGTAAAAAGAAAAACCACAAATCCTTTTTTTCTTTTGTAATAGTAAAAAACTGGAAATAAAAAGAAGATAAAAAGAGCGGTCCAACTTTCAATTTGAGTAAAGAAAATCCAAAAACTATCAAATTGTTCCACCCCAAGATTATTGAGAAAGATAAACAGTTCTCTATCCCATGTCTTTAAGGTTTCGAGCATTAGAATTTCCGCTTTATTGGGCCTGTAATTTCTTCTACATCGTCCTTTACCTTACCTATTTCTTTACGAACATCTTTGGTAATATCGAGATCGATTCCTTCCTTCTCTGCGCTTTTGGTAATCTCACTTTTAATATCGTTGGTAGCGTCTTTTATCTGTCGCATCCCCTTACCAAGTCCACGTGCAATTTCGGGCACTTTATCTGCACCAAATACCAAGAGCACAATGAAGAGGATAAAGGCTATCTCTGCACCGCTAATAAATAAATAAAAAGCTTGTGGTATCATAATGCAAATATACTTATGCGAGGTGAGTTATGAGGTATTTGCTATAAGTTTTTTATTCCTGCTAAAATCAAAAACCCCTCTGCCTATGGCAGAAGGGTTTTTGATTTTATTCAGAAAGAGCTACTGTCCCTTTACGTTTTCTTTAAATTTATTGAAGTCTCCAAGTTTTTTACGCTTAGGCCAACTGTTATTCGAAGTATCAATATCTGCTGTCTCCTCGTCTGGATCAACTTCAATCTTAGTAATTTCTTTTTCCGAAGCAATAACCTTACCAACAGAAGCATCATTCTTTCTCCAGATTTCTGCCGGATATGTAATACGTTTTGTAGTGCCGTCACTATATGTATATTCTGCGATAATTGGCATCGGAATTCCTCCTGGTTTTTCAAAAGTTACCTCATAGAAATATTTAGGATTTTTAAGGTTAGGTCTATCCTCTGCAGATACATTATCCATAATATATTCTTGCAAGGTTGTTACATCTTCAAGGGTCGATGTACGCATGCTTTCCTCAAAATCTTCGCTTTCTTCATCAACCAAATATACTAATGGTGGAAGGTCACTTTCTTTCATACCTCGTGCTTCCATCATTTGACGAATCTCTGAATTCATTTTTGACGTTACATAAAACTTCTTCACCTCTTTAACACCTATATCTGTATAATCTGTGCTATAGAACCAAGATCTCCAAAACCAATCCAAGTCTACCGCAGAGGCATCTTCCATTGTTCTAAAGAAATCCTCAGGCGTTGGATGTTTAAACATCCAACGTTGCGAGTATGTTCTAAAAGCATAGTCGAATAAATCACGACCCATAATAGTTTCACGAAGTATATTCAATCCTGTTGCTGGCTTAGAATAAGCATTTGCTCCAAAATTATAAGTATTCAATCCTTTGGTCATAATAGGGGCCATATGATCTTGATCTCCGGCCATATAATCAATAATCTTATTCGCCGGTCCTCTACGAGAAGGGTATGCTTTGTTTGGAGCAATTGCACCTGGATACCACTCTCCAAAATCTTGCTCTGCTACGTACTGTACGAAAGTATTTAGGCCTTCGTCCATCCAAGTCCATTGACGCTCATCACTGTTTACAATCATTGGAAAATAATTGTGTCCCACCTCATGGATAATAACACTCATCATTCCATATTTGGTACGCTCACTATACGTTCCATCTTTTTCTGGTCTTCCGTAGTTCCAGCAAATCATAGGATATTCCATCCCTTGATTCTTCGCATGTACCGAAATTGCTTTATGGTATGGATAATCAAAAGACATTCTTGAATAAGACTTTAGGGTACTAGCCACCACGATGGTAGAATAATCTTCCCAAAGTGGATTTCCCTCAGGTGGATACATAGAAACTGCCATTACATCCTTACCTCCTATTTTCACAGCCATCATATCCCAGATGTATCTTCTAGAAGTAGCAAATCCAAAGTCACGTACATTTTCAGCTTTAAGCTTCCATGTCTGAGTAGATCTGTTAAAAGATTTTGATGCCGTTTCCGCTTCGGCCTGAGTTACAATAATTACTGGTTTCTCATATGATTTTTTCGCAAGGTTGTAACGATTCATCATCTCTTTGCTAAATACCTCTTTTCGATTCTGAAGTACTCCAGTCCCGTCCAATACGTGATCTGAAGGAACTGTAATATTCACTTCATAATCACCAAATGGTAATGCGAATTCATCACGTCCCCAAAACTGACTATTTTGCCATCCTTCTACATCGCTATATACTGCCATTCGTGGAAAGAATTGAGCAATCACATACCCTTTATTTCCATCTTCAAAAGTCTCGTAACCACTTCTAGCGCGATCTACAGTATGTTCCGGAACGTTATACCACCATTTAATCGAAAAAGAAAATTTATCTCCTGGCTCCAAGTTTTGCGGCATTTCAACACGCATCATTGTTTGGTTAATCGTGTAAGGTAAATTAGCTCCTTTAGCAGATTTCACCATTTCAATATTAAATCCGCCCTCAAAACCAGCGCCCATATGTTGCCCAACAAAACTACTAGCCATGTCAGCACCAAGAGCATTATCACCTTCAATTAATGGAGATTTTGAGTCTTTTTGACGAACGTTTTGATCCAACTGCACCCATAAATATTCCAAAACATCTGGCGAGTTATTGATATAAGTTATAGTTTCATAACCATTAATTTTTGATTGGTGATCGTCCAGTACGATGTCCATTACGTAATCTGCTTGCTGCTGATAGTAATCAGGTCCAGGAGCTCCACTTGCGCTTCTATACCCATTCGGGGTTGAAAACTCTTCATATAATTGTTTAAAACGATTCTCATTGGTATGCCCCGGCTTGCGCTCTTGGCCTTCCTCTTCTTGTGCATAAGTCATTCCCGCGAAAAGGAACAACACCGCAAAAGATAAATATTTAGCTAATCTCATACTACTTAATTGTGATTTTTATTTATTGGTGGTTAAAAATACTTTTTCTTCCGCCTTTAAGAATTAATTAATTAAAGTTTAACACTCCTTTAGGATTATCTCGATCAAGCATCAGGCTTTTACGTGTTTTATTATTTTTATAGTGAATGATATTCTGTTGTTCATCAAACAAATCCATTAACATTTTATTTTCAACAATAATATCCATTACGCTAGGTATTCCAGTAACTTCCATATAGGATTTTACCATATCCGTATCGTATTCTTTTCCTAGGTAATTTAAGACTAAAGGTGTTCCGTTTACTTCTATTTTCAATTTCTGAAGTATGTATTGCTCCAAAAAAGCACCATCGGCTTCCGTCTCCTTTGTAGTACCCAAAGAAATACTTGGATCGTACCGCTGTTGAAGAACTTGCTCTACATCTTCTATAAATAGCTGTGTAATGACCTGTAGAGATTCGCTTTTGGCAACATATTCAATTTTAGTAATACTTACATAGAATTTATGGGCAGAAGTAGCTCCCGTCATCAACGGAAAGAACACTACTAAAAAGACAATTTTTAAAAACTTCATGGAATGCACTATGTTCTAATTAATATAAGACTCGTTTTTTCGGCAAATGTTACAAATATTATTCCTTTATTTCTGGCAATCTCGAAACATAAATTTCACTTTTTGTTTTAAAGGCTTCAAGCACGCCATTAAAATTTTGATTTCTGAAGTCTTCTTGTACGCTAGATGTCTCGATACAAAAAAGAATAAAGTCGTACAAGCGATTCTCTGGAATAGCGTAGGCATCCTTAAAAAACCGTGGGGTGTAGAAATTAATTATATGTGCAGCTGAACTATTTTGTTCATCCCATTTTCTTTTTAGTTTAAGTTTCCTGTAATAGCCTGTCGCATATTTATAAATGGCCTCTAAATTCATGTTTGTTGGAAAAAAAGCCATCACCACAGGCACAATCTTTTCTTCTGGCTCTCCTTTAAATCCTGAAATGCCAACATCATCAAAATTTAACTCCTTTTGAGTTTTAATATTTTGAACATCAGTAACAATATTACCAGATAAATTCGGCCCTAAAACAACAGCATCAAGTTCACGTACCAATTCGGTGAGGGCAATGGTTAAAATACCTTTTTCATAGATTTCTTCTGTGATTAGAACTTTTTTAGGAAAATAATTAACTGAAGAAAAAACCAACGTATCTTGCTTATTCACATTAATGGAAAAATTTCCATACTCGTTGGTAATAGCATTAAACCTAGAGGTTGTGTTAAGTATATGGATTCCTTCCACATCTTTCTCATTGGTAACCTTACCATGTAGCACTTGTTTTTGCGACCAGGACGAACCTGAGAAAAGTAAACAAATAAAAAGTATTATGAGGTTAGTTCTCTTCACGCTGTTTCTTATAAGCTGCACTCATTCCATACATAAAATCCAATAAAAGGATCTCATTGTCTTCCTTTAACAACTCCCAATACATTCCATTTCAAAGAAAACAAGAAATCGTTTGCACTTTTCACTGGAATACCAAATAGGTCGAAAATATAACTATTGCCAAAACGTTGACGTAAACTATTGGCAACAAGAGTAGTTTCTGTATGTACTTCCTTTACATTTTTCTTTTTTTCTTTGAAATGAACATCTTGATTATTGCAGTCGTAAGTCCTATTAAATCCCCTCCATACTGTTCCTGTCCATTATAAAAAGCATCATGCGCAGCATTTCCCCGAACAGCACTTAAATAATCATCCGAAAACTCATACTCGAAATTGAGAGCCTTATATGAAAGATCAAATTTGGAATCAATATTTATCGTTTTGATACGTGATACATCTGCTTCAACATTTCCGAGTAAATCATATGGCCGGACGATCACTTCCTCTAATTGATTGACCACTGGATTCAGATAAATACCTATTCGCTTTTTGTTAATTACCCCGCTATCGACTATCACAGTAAACGTAGAAAATTGCAACGCAGTGATTGCCAAGTGGTCATTTTTGGCAACTTCTATTTCAAAATCACCTTCGGGACTTGTCACTGTCCCTTGTTGTGAAGAAACATTATAAATGGTAACCCCTTCTACATCTTCGCTCACCGGAGCTGTTAGTTTTCCTGTGACTTTTACTCTGTCAATATCCTGAGATAACAGATAAACTGGAAAACAAAAAAATAAAATGATGAGTAGTTGTTTTAGCATAATCTAAAAATACACTTTGTTTTCTTACGAAAATCTTAAAGTATCCATTGAGGTTTGTTAAATTTATAGTCCATAATTAGAACCAATGAAAAACCTTATCATCGCAAGTACCTCAACCGTTTTTGGAGGAAGTTATCTAGATTACCTATTGGAGCATCTTGTTAATTTTTATGCTGAAACAGATGAAATTCTGTTCATACCATATGCTAGACCTGGTGGAATATCTCACGATGAATATACCGCAAAGGCTTCCGAAGCATTTAAAAAAATAGACAAAAAACTTATTGGCCTTCACACTTTTAAAGACCCTGTTGAGGCTATAAAAAACTCCAAAGGAGTTTTTACAGGAGGTGGAAACACATTTGTACTAGTATCTCAATTGTATAAGAATGAAGTAATGCAACCCCTGCGTGAAGCCATCTTCAATGGCCTCCCCTATTTAGGCACAAGTGCTGGAAGTAATATTTGTGGAGTGACCATGCAAACCACCAACGATATGCCCATTGTTTATCCACCTTCTTTTAAAACCCTTGGTGCCATTCCGTTTAATATAAATCCGCACTATCTTGATCCCGATAGTAGTAGTAAACATATGGGTGAAACTCGCGAAACTCGGATTAAAGAATACCACACTCAGAATACAGTTCCTGTGATTGGTTTGAGAGAGGGAAGTTGGCTGGGAGTAAAGGGGGACTCTATATTACTAAAAGGGGAATACAGTGCTCGTATTTTTGAACAAAACAAAGCACCTTACGAAATCGAGACGCTTAGTAGGATCGAAAATCTTTTCGCTTAAAGAGGTTTTACAAAATGATAGCCTTTAGCTACAAATCCTTGATTATAATAAAATTTGTGTGAAGGGAAGTTGGACACATAGGTGTTCAGCTCCACCCAGTTGCAAGTTTTCTTTTCAGCATAATCATATACAAACTCCATTAGCTTGTTTCCTATCCCTTTGCTACGATAGGCTTCATCAATAATAACATGGTCAACCTCAAGACTTCTGCCAGCATAATGTCTTGTTTGAAACCACATACCACAAGCACCCATGAGCTTTTCACCATCGTAAATACCAACACATTCATAATTTTGCTGTGCCATCTCTAAGGTGCGTTCTATTAAAAGTTCTTCGGAAACACCTTCACTGCCAAGTTTATTTAGTAATGGGATAATAGTCAAAATATCTTCTGCAGGAATAATGCGAAATCTAATGTGGGTATCTGTCAAAATAATGGTATTTTTAAATCGTTACTAAGATATAAAATGAACCGAAGTAAATTCATAAAAATTGGTAGTTTAGCCGGATTAGGAATTGCCGCGTTACCTCAACTATCCTTTGATCTATTGCAAAATGCCTTTTCACGCGACCAACTTATCGGAAAAGATGAATCTAGTATTGTTGGAAGTTCCTATACTACAAAAATGCACAAAGAAACTTCTGCGGCCTTTCAGAAAATGAAAGCCGCTGCATTGATCGAAAATATAGATATCGAACTGGTCTCTGCCTACCGAAGTTTCCAACGGCAAAAAGAAATTTTTGAAGGTAAATACAAACGTTTTACCACTAAAGGAATAAGTCCTAAACAGGCAATTGAAAAAATCATAGAATACTCTACCATTCCGGGCACTAGCCGTCATCACTGGGGAACCGACATTGATGTCATCGACGCCAATGCAAAACCAAGGCCAAAAAGTGTGTTACAACCCAAGCATTTTCACGGAGAAGGACCCTTTTGCAAATTAAAGGATTGGCTTAACAAAAATGCTAATTCCTTTGGGTTTTACGAAGTGTACACAGACAATCCCAGACGAAAAGGATTTAAATATGAACCTTGGCATTTTAGTTATGCGCCCGTTTCCAAACCCATGTTGCGGGAATACAAGAATTTAGATGTTCAAAAAATCCTTCAGAAAGAAAAAATATTGGGCAGTGAGCATTTCAGCAATGCTTTTATTACACAATATCGAAAAGAGAATATTTTAGATATTAATCCCAAATTACTTTAGTAACTTTAAGAGTTTTAATACTTAAAATCATAGACCATGAGAGGTAGCTGGAAAATAAGACTCGCTATTGGGGTTCTTATTGTCGCATTTGCATTCTTTAAAAAATGCGCCAATACTGTAGAAAATCCATATACTGGCAAGGAACAAGTAATCTCCTTATCCACTGAACAGGAAATCACTATCGGCTTAAATAGCAGACCGCAAATGATGCAAGAATATGGTGGTTTGCATCCAGATGAGCGAATGCAGGCTTATGTTGATATGGTTGGAAAGAAGCTAATTGATAATAGCGTAGCACGTGAAACACCTTATCAATATGAATTTCATCTATTAACAGACCCAAATACTATAAATGCTTTTGCCCTTCCTGGTGGACAGATATTTATCACCTATGCGCTATTTTCGAAGTTGGAAAATGAAGATCAGCTAGCAGGTATTCTAGGTCACGAAGTTGGACATGTTTTAGGGCGTCATTCCGCAGAACGTATAGCAAATAGTGAGTTTTGGCAAACTATAGCACAAGGTGCTTCTGTTGGAGCCGACGCTGGTGGATTGGTTGCCGGGATAGGACAGAATGTATTGTTAGGTAACGGTCGTGGGGACGAGCTAGAAAGCGATGATCTTGGTGTTCGCTTTATGATCAAAGCTGGTTATGAGCCTCGAGAAATGATTGGTGTTATGGAAATATTAAAAGATGCAGCTGGGCCTAATAGAGCACCAGAGCATAAAAGTAGCCACCCAGATCCAGACAATCGTATTGAACATATCCAAGCTTCTATTGAAAAATATGGAGGGTAAAGATCATCTTCAAGAACGGCATTTGTTTCATAGAAGATAAAAAATTCATCCCGCCTAGGCGGGATGAATTTTTTATCTTTGCACTATGGAAAAGAAAGTTCTTTTATTGATTCTTGATGGCTGGGGAATAACCCAAAATCCCGCTGTCTCTGCTATTGCACAAGCCAGTACTCCTTTTATAGATTCGCTCTATTCAAAATATCCGAATGGGCAGCTGCTCACGCACGGAATACACGTGGGTCTTCCCGAAGGACAAATGGGGAACAGTGAAGTTGGACATATGAACCTTGGGGCTGGACGAATTGTCTATCAAGACTTGGCGAAAGTAAACCTTGCGGTGATGAACAACACCTTGCACCAAGAGCCTGTTTTAAAAGATGCCTTTACTTATGCTAAAAAACAAAACAAAAAAGTTCATTTCTTAGGTTTGGTTTCGAATGGTGGGGTGCATTCGCATATAGACCATCTAAAAGGATTGCTCAGCGCGGCTAACAATGAAGGCTTGGAAAATGTATTTGTTCACGCTTTTACAGATGGTCGTGACGTTGATCCAAAGTCTGGGGCAGGTCATATTTCAGACTTGCAACAACATATGGAAAAGACCACTGGGAAATTAGCCTCCATTATTGGACGTTATTATGCAATGGATCGAGATAAACGTTGGGAACGCGTAAAAAAAGCTTATGATTTATTAGTCTTCGGAAAAGGAACTCCTTCAGAAAATGCCCTGAAAAGTATAGAAAAAAGTTACACGCAAGAAGTGACAGATGAATTCTTAGAACCCATTATTTTGACGGAAAACAATCAACCTGTCACAACGATCTCAGAGGATGATGTTGTTATCTTTTTTAATTTCAGAACAGATCGAGGAAGACAACTTACGGAAGTCTTAACTCAAAAAGATCATCCTTATTTTAAAATGAAAACGTTGCTTTTATATTACGTCACTCTAACAAACTATGATGATTCTTATAAAGGAGTTCGCGTGGTTTACACCAAAGAAAACATCAAAGACACCTTGGGTGAAATACTAGAACGAAACGGAAAAACACAAATACGTATCGCCGAAACCGAAAAATATCCTCACGTGACTTTCTTTTTTAACGGTGGTAGAGAGCAGCCTTTTAAGCAAGAAAAACGATTACTATGCTCCTCGCCAAAGGTTGCTACTTATGACCTAAAACCAGAAATGAGTGCCTTTGAAATTAGAGATTCTATCATTCCTGAGATCAATTCCAAATCGGCTGATTTTATATGTCTTAATTTTGCCAACCCAGATATGGTAGGGCATACTGGTGATTTCAATTCTGCCATAAAGGCCTGCGAAACGGTCGATTCTTGTACACGAAGTATTGTAGAGCTCGCTCTACAAAAGGGGTATACAACCATTATAATTGCGGATCACGGCAATAGTGAAACAATGAGAAACTCTGATGGTTCACCAAATACAGCGCATACCACCAATCCTGTACCAATTATTGTGGTAGACTCGGAAATAAAATCGGTTAAGGATGGAATTTTAGGAGATATTGCCCCTACTGTTTTAGATCTACTAGGCATTGAAAAACCAGGTTTAATGGACCGAGAATCTTTGATCTAGATAAATTTAAAATCCTTTTCAAGGGATACTTATGGCGTTAAAAAACTTTAGTAGCCCCATATTTCTTCGTAATTTTGCATTTTATATTTAATATGATTACTGAAACCTACACCATAGCCGTTGATTTTGACGGAACCATTGTGGAAGATGAATACCCGAAAGTTGGCAAGCCAATGCTTTTTGCTTTCGATACAATGAAGAAGCTTCAAGAGCGAGGTCATCGGTTAATTCTTTGGACCTACCGGAAAGAAAAAGCACTGGATGAGGCGGTTCAATTTTGTGAGAAAAATGGCATCGTTTTTTATGCTGTAAACAAGAGTTTCCCTGATGAAGAATTCGACCCTAAATACAGCAGGAAAATCAATGCAGATTTATTTATTGATGATCGAAATATTGGTGGTTTAATGAGCTGGGGTGAGATCTACCAAAACCTCATAGGAGAACAAAAACTGTCGTCTTCAAAAACTAAAAAAAAGAAAAAGGGCTGGTTCTCTTTTTAAAATAAGTTATGATCATACCCAAAACTTCAGAAGAAATAGAGTTAATGCGCGAAAGTGCTTTGGTGGTTTCCAAGACACTTGGAATGATTGCCAAAGAAGTTAAACCAGGTGTTACCTCTTTATATCTGGACAAACTGGCCGAAGACTTCATTAGAGAACAAGGAGCTATTCCTGGCTTTCTTGGATTGTACGACTTTCCAAATACCTTATGCATTAGTCCTAACGCTCAAGTAGTACACGGAATTCCAAATGATACTCCGTACAAAGAAGGTGATATTATCTCAATAGATTGTGGTGCTATAAAAAATGGCTTTTACGGTGATCACGCCTATACTTTTGCCGTTGGCGAAATAACTCCTGAAGTTGAAAAACTACTGACAGTTACTAAAGAATCTTTGTATGTAGGTATTCGCGAATTTAAGATTGGTAACAGAGTGGGAGATGTTGGATACGCAATTCAACAACATTGCGAAGCGGAAGGTTATGGGGTGGTTCGAGAATTGGTAGGGCACGGACTTGGTAAAACAATGCATGAAGATCCAGAAATGCCCAACTATGGCCGTCGCGGTAGAGGAAAGAAATTTGTTGAAGGAATGACCGTTGCAATAGAGCCTATGATCAATCTGGGAACAAGGCGTATTGAACAATTAAAAGATGGTTGGACGATACTTACTGCAGATCGTAAACAAAGCGCCCATTTTGAACATGATGTGGCTTTGGTAAATGGAAAAACTGAGTTACTTTCAACCTTCGCTTATATTTATGAGGCCTTAGGTATTGAATCTAATGAAGAGGTAGAATTTAGAGCCAAAGAATTCGTTCTTTAACAAATTACCACATGCAAAAACTCTTTAAATTTTTTCTGAATTTAATTCCTCGTACCCTTTTAATACGATTGAGTTTTATAGCACAACCTCTTGTTGCTTTTTTTTTAAGAGGGGAAAAATACACCGATCCCATTGACGGAAGATCATTTAGAAAATTTTTACCTTACGGATATGAAAAAGTAAGAGAGAATGTACTTTCTCCGAGTACACTTTCTTTGGAAAGACATCGATTATTCTGGCTATATCTTAAAAATGAGACGTCTTTTTTCTCTGAAAAACATCGTGTCCTTCATTTCGCTCCCGAGCAGGCATTTTACAAGCGGTTTCGAAAAATAAAAAATCTAGAATATACTACTACCGACCTCAATTCACCTATAGCAGATGTGAAAGCCGACATTTGTGCACTTCCATTTAAAGATAACTCGTACGACTTCATTATCTGCAATCATGTCCTAGAACATATTCCAGATGACACCAAGGCATTGCAAGAATTATTTCGGGTTTTGGCCCCAGATGGAACGGCGATACTTCAGGTACCATATGAAGAACTAAGAGAAACAACCTTTGAAGACAACAGTATCACCGACCCCAAGGAACGAGCTAAAATTTTTGGGCAGTATGATCATGTCCGTATCTATGGAATGGATTACTTTGATAAGCTCCGGTCTGTTGGATTTTCCGTAGAGGCAATCAACTATTCGGCAAATCTTTCGGAAGTAGAAATTAATACCTACCGTCTTGCTAAAGGAGAACTGCTACCGGTTTGCAAAAAGTTAATTGGCTAACTGTTTCTTAAAACCTTCAGTAATATAGACCTGCTCCATATTTAAAGAATCTGTATAGGTAAGATATGCTTCCACCGCATCTGTCGCCTTTAGCATTTCTATGGATTTTTTTAAGCCTAATGCCATCAATGCAGTTGCATAGGCATCTGCCTCACCACAGGTATTCGCAATTACGGTTGCGCTTGTCACATCGCTTTGCTCAGCAGAACCTGTTAATGGATTCAAAGTATGTACGTATTTTTTTCCTGTAAGAGAATCTACTCTAAATTTTCTATAGTTTCCAGATCCCGCCATAGCCCGATTCTTTAATTGAATTACTTCTGTTGCGCTTCGGTCTTCCAGTTGGGAGCGAACGGATTCCACTCCGGCTGTCCACCATTTTTCTTTACTGAGGTTTCTTCCGCGAGCTAAAACTTCCCCTCCCAATTCAATAATGTAATTCTCAACCCCCTTGCCTTCAAGATATCTACCTAAACAGTCTATTCCATAGCCTTTTCCCACTGCATTAAAATCGAAATAAATCTCTGGATACTCTTTCACCACTTTATTGTCCTTGGATATGAAAACTTTTTCAAAACCAACAAACTTCATTAGAGAGTCAAGAGTACTAGTATCAATGACTTTAATTGGCTTTACATCACCAAATCCATAAGCATTACGTAGGACTCCAATAGTTGGATCGAAATAACCATGTGAGTTCGTGTAAACGGTTTCGGAAATTCGAAATACCTCTTTAAAAATAGCATCTACAACAACCGTTGAATCTCCTCTATTAATTCGTGAAATATCACTGTTTTGCATATAAGTACTCACCGATTTGTTAACCACATGAATTATGGAATCTACACCTTTTTCAATATTTAATTCTTCCGAAGTGAAAAACTGAATGGTATATGTTGTTCCAAAAGCATTTCCTTGAACAACACGCTTTACTGGTTTATTGGATGTACAAGACGCCAATAGAATTAATGCCAAAAAAGTATAAATCAACTTCATTCTATTTCTTGTAAACCGTTATAGATCATAGTATAGTTTTCATCCTTAATCACTGGTTTTGCGTAGTCCGTTCCACGTCCCAGACCAACCCCAGCAAAATAAGTTCTAGCCTCAAATTTGGTGGCATGTTCTTTAATTGTCTGCATAAATACCGGGTCGTATATATTTGCATCTTTTGGATAGGCAATTGCCCTAACTATCACGAAATGTAATATTTTATTCTTTAACGCAACGAATTGCGGGTCTTTCTTCAATTTCGAATTCACACCCATAAACTCATAACCATTGGCTTCTAAATCCTTGCCAACAATATTCATAGCTAGGTTGTGCAATTCTTGTTCTGTTAGTTCTTCTTTCATACCTATTGCAAAGATACAGCAGTTACGATAATCCCTTCGGATGTTTCATAAAAAACCGTCTTCATAAGGAATAAAGACGGTTTTAAAAATATGACTAGTTGTTGTCTATTGCTTCACAACACGTTTGGTGATTGTTCCACTTTCTGTAGTAATCTTCACAAAATAAAGCGCCGTTTCTAATGCTGAAAGATCCACTTGGTAGTTAGCTCCTTCAGAAATAAAACGCTTTTCTTTAACAATTCTACCACGAACATCGTGAACTTTGTAAGCTTCCCCTAAAACTGGACTGTTTGTAAGTAGAATTATTAATTTTAACTTTATAACAGTAATTATGAGAAAA
>CAJXZB010000043.1 GCA_913063405.1 uncultured Ulvibacter sp. | reverse complement strand
TATAACTATTATACCCCTAATGAAGTTTTTGTAAACGCAATCAACAATAACGGAATCGTCGCGTTTATGACTTGAATTCACCCTTTTTGATAACGTTCTGTCCGCGCTTCTTCTTCAATAATCTTATTTAATTCATCCACACTAGTTTACGGCTAGTAACCATTGTTATATCAGAAATTGAACCAACAGTTACAGGAACTCTTATAGCCATTCCATCGAATTTATCCTTGTACTCTGGCATTGCTTTGATGGTTGCCTTCGCTGTTCCCGTAGTAGTGGGAATGAGATTATTCATTCCAGATCTTCCCATTCTATAATTATTTTCAAATGGTACATCTACAATAGAATTGGAGCTAGTGCCTGAATGAATAGTAGTCATAATGGTTTTTTCAATTCCTATTCTTCTGCCTATAATTTCAATTATAGGGCTTATATTATTAGTAGTACAACTGGCGTAAGAAAAAACACTTATTTTACCATCGACAGAATTAATACCATGAACAACCGTTGGAACTTCTGGACTTTTTGATGGCCCAGAAAGAACAACTGTTTTGGCTCCAGCTTTAATATGTTTTTGAGAATCTTTATAATTGGTGAAAACACCTGTGCTTTCAATTACTACATCAATATCTAATTCATACCACGGTAAATTTTCAGGTTCTCTTTCATTAAAGAACCGAATTGGTTTATTGTCAACAATTAGATAATTACTTTTTATTATTATATCACTTTCAAAGGTACCATCGTATTCTAGTAAATAAGCTATATTCTCTAATTTAGCGATATCATTTACTGCGACCAGCTCTAACTCGGGAGTATTTACTATAACTTTTAGGGCAGCACGACCGATGCGACCCATTCCGTTGATTGCAACTCTTTTCATAATGTTTAACAATTTTTATTGCTATTTTCTAATTCATACTAGTTATCATTTAAATAAGCAGAATACATCCAAACAAGTTTTTCTTGTTCTCTAATGTAGTCACTCATTAATGCACTAGTCCCCTCATCTTTTGAATCGCCAGACAATTCAAGTAATTCCCGTTCCAATGGCAATAATACTTCATAACCTTTAAGGATTTTTTCAATAGCATTAATACCATCTGTTATATCTGTTGCCTCTTTGATTTTTGACACTTTGAAATAATCAGAATATGAATGTGATGGAGTGAATCCCAAGGTTAGAACCCTTTCAGCAATCTCATCAATTTTTATAAGTGAGTCATTATAAAGCTCTTCAAATTTTGCATGTAACTCAAAAAATTTATTGCCTTTTATATTCCAATGAAACCCTCTTGCATTCATATAAAATATTTGATAATTTGCTAGTAAGTCATTCAATTTTTTAGAAAGAGATTGTGCTACTACATTATCTAACCCTATTCTATTTAATTTATTTTCCATGATTTTAAATTTAGATTATAGCACAAATATAGTTAGGAATCCTGCAAACAATCGTCATAAACTTATTTTAATAATTTACAACTTTAAGTTGCACACATCGAAGCAAATATATATTTGCTAAACTCCAACATAAAAGAGGTCTGGAGCGGAACGCTTCATTTCAAATTAACGCTACATTAATCTTAAATTTCAGGTACTATGCTAAGAAATAGAACAACACAAAGCAACAGAATATTTTCCTTGAACAACTCATGTACTATCATTGGGGTTAAAAGGAATCAAGGAGTCTCAAAGAAAATTTTTAAGAAGGTCAGAAAAAATGGACATTTGTTTTTTAGAATAAAGTCTTGCGTTATAGGATTGATGATAGAAAATATTTTGTAGCTTCAAATGAATGTTTAACCTTTATGAAAGAGGAATATGAGAAAATAAAGACGGTCTCTAAAAATGACACTCATACTGACGATTTTTATGTTATCTACCCTAAAATCTCATTGATCCACATCACAAACTCTGAAATGGATAAAAAAAAGAGAAATTGCCATGGCAATTTCTCACTTAAAAAAATTAAGAATTTACCCTATAGCGCACAAATTGTTGGGCGACTCATGTTGCTTGCTTTTAAATTACTCAGATTCTGTGATGGCTATAGGCTATCTATATGATGAATTTGTTAAATGTAAATCTTCAAATAAAAGTGGACTGATAAAGGCTTGTTGAAAGTGACAATTTTGTTGTCTTCAAGGCTAGTTTTTTCTGGCCCATTTTTCGTTGTATGAGCAAAGGAAAACGAATCCAATTCCCACTACTAAGGAAACCTCTTGAGAAATCAAGCGGTTTTTTTATGTTCGATTTCTATTCAAGATTTTAACAAGTAGTATCTTCGCAAAAAAATAAGAATGCTAAAGGCTATTTTGTTTGATATGGATGGGGTGATTGTAGATACAGAACCCCTTCACAAAAAAGCGTATTATCAAATGTTTTCAGATGTCAATATTCCAGTAACAGAGAAGATGTACGAAACCTTTACTGGGCAGTCCACCTTAAATATTTGTAAACAGTTGTGCGATCACTTTG
Source organism: uncultured Ulvibacter sp. (assembly GCA_913063405.1). Taxonomy (GTDB): domain Bacteria; phylum Bacteroidota; class Bacteroidia; order Flavobacteriales; family Flavobacteriaceae; genus Ulvibacter. The sequence continues at coordinate 14,042 of CAJXZB010000043.1, read as the reverse complement.
AGCTTTCGGAAGTGCCAGAAACGCTTGTATCTATAAAACGGAAACATTTTAAATACTTATTCGAAAATGACACGTCTTTGGCATTATTGGATGGAGTGTTAGACCTTATAAAAGACTATCACAACAACGGACTAACCTTGGTGTTGGCTTCTTCCGCTTCCATGCCCAACATAAATCGGATTTTCAAGAGGTTCGATTTGGATCAATATTTTGTCGCTAAACTAAGTGGAGCGGATTTAAAAGAGTCCAAGCCACATCCAGAAATTTTCTTAAAAGCCTCTGAAGCATCGGGACATGCGACCCAACACTGTATTGTTATAGAAGATTCCACTAATGGAATTGCCGCTGCCAAAGCCGCAAATATTTTTTGTGTTGGATATAATAGTCACAACTCTAAAAATCAAGATTATTCTAAGGCGGATACAGTTGTTTCTAGTTTTAAGGAGATTGAGTTTAACTTGGTTAACAAAATGTTCTACTAGGCACATCTTTTTATCTTCCGTACCTTTATCCTTCAGAAATAAAGAGTACCATGAGTTGGATAAAAACTATAGATTATTCCGAAGCGGATTCCGCATTAAAACGAATGTACGATCGCGTAAAAGGCCCAAATGATAAAGTAGATAACGTATTAAAAATACATAGTTTACGACCACACACACTTACAGGTCATATGACGCTTTACAAAAGTGTCCTTCATAATTCTAACAATACCTTACCCAAATGGTATCTTGAATCAATCGGTGTGTATGTTAGCTATTTAAATAGATGTGACTATTGTGTTGCTCATCACTTTGCAGGTTTTGCAAGATTGATTAATAATGAAAAAAGGGCGGCGTTTTTCTTTGAATGTGTAAAAGAAGATACTTTAGAAGTGTTCTTTGAAGACCATTATCTCCTCGGAATTTTACACGCAAAAAAACTTACCCTGGATCACACTAGTATTACAAAAGATGACATCGAAGAATTGAAATATCAAGGCTTTTCTGAAGGAGAAATTCTTGAGATTAATCAAGTGACGTGTTATTTTAGCTATGTAAATAGAATGGTTGTTGGGTTGGGCGTTTCAACCGAAGGCGATGTCATTGGTCTTTCACCTGGCGATAGTGATGACCCGAAGAACTGGAATCATAATTAATCAAGTATGCGACCCAATAATTTTACTACTAATTTCTTCGGAATAGGAATACAGAATGGCAAAACACCAGAGAATTTAGGTGTCTTATGGCGAACTGCCCAGAATATGGGTGCAAGCTTTATTTTTACCATTGGTAAACGATACGCTGCACAGGCTAGCGACACTCACAATGCGGTAAAATCTATGCCGTATTATCATTATAAAAACTTCGAAAATTTTTTTAAAAACCTACCCAAGGGTGTTAGAATCGTTGGTGTGGAGAAGACGGAATCGGCTAAGAACCTTGAGGATTTTAAACACCCTAAACGTTGTGTCTATTTGTTAGGGGCAGAAGATAGTGGTCTCACCAAAGAGGCTCAGGAAAAGGCACATTTTCTGGTGCAGTTTCCTTCAGAATTTAGTTTGAATGTCGCAGTGGCCGGAAGTATTGTTATATACGATCGAAGTAGGAACAAGGATTTTATCTAACAAATACACGTACCATTTTAGTACCTTAGCCCTATAAATACCATCATAAATGGACTACTTTTTAATTACCACAGTTCTCGTAGCACTTTCAGCAATATTTGGATACATCAACGTTCGCTTTTTAAAACTACCCAATACCATTGGTTTAATGTTGATTACAATTGTATTTACATTTGCAGTATTGGGGTTAAGCTATTTTGATTCCACCTTGTTAAATGCCGAAAAATATATAATTACACATATTGATTTCAAAACAGTTTTACTAGATGTAATGCTTAGTTTTTTATTATTCGCAGGAGCATTGCACACCAACTTTGAACAGCTTAAAGTTCAGCGAGGACCCGTGCTTGCCTTTTCCACACTTGGAGTTTTAACCTCGACCTTTTTGGTAGGAACCGTGATGTATTATGTACTAATGCTTTTTGGTCTGGACGTCGCCTATATTTATTGTCTTCTTTTTGGAGCGCTGATTTCACCTACCGATCCCATCGCGGTGTTGGGAATTCTAAAACAAGCAGGAGTGCCAAAAAAATTAGAAACAAAAATCGTAGGTGAATCGCTTTTTAACGATGGAGTGGGAGTAGTTGTGTTTCTAACAATTTATCAAATTGCATCCTTAGGTTCCGAAAATGTGGCAGCAGTAGACGTTGCGATCTTGTTTGGACAGGAAGTTATTGGAGGAATTGCTCTTGGCCTTTTATTAGGTTGGGTAACTTTCCGTTTAATGAGATCGATTGATGATTATGATATTGAAGTAATTATCACACTGGCAGCTGTGATGGTGGGAACCGCGGTTGCGCAGTATTTTCATCTTTCGGCTCCCTTGGCAATGGTAACAGCAGGACTGATGGTGGGTATGGATACCGTTAGAGACTCAGCAATGTCTGAAATTACAGAAAGCTATGTGGACAAATTCTGGGAGCTTATCGACATCTTATTAAATACCATACTATTCGTGCTTATTGGTATGGAAATGCTTGTACTAACTTTCGAAGGAAACTATATCCTTGCTGGATTGTTAGCAATTCCAATAATTCTACTATGCCGATTTACGTCGCTGCTTTTACCTATTAATTTCTTTAAAAAGAAATTAAATTTTGTACCTAACACTAACTTAATTATGACGTGGGGAGGATTAAGAGGAGGAATTTCGATTGCTCTGGCGCTTGGTCTTACTGAAGTCATGCATCGTGATTTGTTTTTGGTGATTACCTATATCGTGGTTGTATTTTCAATCCTAGTACAAGGATTAACAGTTTCAAAACTTGTGAAGAAACTTAAGGTTTAGTTTCTTTTCCTGAAGCGCCAGTAAAGCAAGAGTAGTAATGGAAGTATAAGAATTAGAAGATACCAATTGAATCCATTTTTTACTTCTGAAAGTTCTCCGTAATACACAAAACTGCTCCAATAATAGGGTGATTTTTTACTGTTGTTTATCTTATCATTGTTTAAATATTCAATCTTGGATTGGTGATTAGCTTCAAATGCAAATTCCGTTTTTCCGAAGCCTTCATAGAACGAAGCCATGAGTTGAGAAGTGGAAAGATCATTCACTTTCCAAAGCGAAAACAACAAGTTCTTAGCGCCAGCATATTGGAAGCCTCTGGCCACACTCATAGCACCTTCGCCTTTTTGTAATTTTCCAATGCCTGTTTCGCAAGCACTCAGGACCACCAATTTTGGGTTGAGGTCTAAAGAATATAATTCATGTAAAAGCATCACGTCATCTATAAATTCAATATGTGCTGGAAATGTAAAATCACCACCACTAGCATGTGTAGAAAGGTGTAGTATATTATAATTGTGCGCTTCTGCTAAAAACTTAGCTTTTGTAGCTTCTTTTTTGAAAAGAATAGAAGACGATATTTCATCCTGTATGGCTTCGGCTTCATTTATTGAATAACGCAGTTCTTTGGTAGTTCCCTCAAATACAGGGAATACACCCAAAAGTTCGTTTTCATTTTCATTAACTGAAGAAGCAGCGTAAAAACTCGCTGTGGTGTTGTAAACTAACGAATGCGACTTGACCAAAAATGGCATCTCTGAAAACTGTAAAGTTGAAGTTTCCTTGGTTAACAATGCTTCAAAAGGAATAAAGTTTAGTAATCCATCGGGAACAATTACCAAGTTTTGTCTCTTTGAATATTTTGAAAGTTCCAATTCATCAAAAAGTGCAGCGGAAGCTGCAGTGAAGTTTGAAATATCGTTGTTTATTAATGAGGCATTGTCAAAAAAACCAATAAAATCTGAAATAGATTTCATAAACTTTTCGGAGCGTGGTTTTTCAACCAAACGTATTTCATTTTCAGAAATATTAAAATGATAAAGCGACTCATTTCCGAAGAAAAAATACAACATCAAGGCCTTGTCTTCTGCTAATTTCGTTTGTATTTCTTGCAAACTCACAATTGTATTCTTTGTCGCTGGGGACTTTTCTAAAATTTTATTTTTTACCGCTTTCATTTCTAAATTAAGACCATTCAAGGCTTCTGTGATACGATTTTGATCAACTAGGTTGGTATTCGATAGTTGAGCGCGTACAAGCTCGTTAATTAGCGTTTCTTGTTTCCTACTAAGCTCTTTTTCTTTTATCAAGTCTTGATCATTCGGGTTTGAAGCTAAAACTGATTGCTTGGTATGCATTTCAGCAAGAACCACCGCCTTACTACGCTCGGCATAATTAAAAGCACGTTCAAGATAATTTACCTCTTGAGTTTTCAAAAACATCGATTGCAACAATGCTACACATTTTTCGCTTCGTTTGCGGTCATCAAGTTGATGTAGTGTCTTTGCTTCTTGAGCGTTGAGGTGGGAGGCGAGTAAATCTGAAACATAAAAACTAAGGTCGTAATATGTCAGAGCGTTTTCATCATTACTTTGCAATAGTGCCAACCCATCGAAAATCGCAGCAAGCGTATTTTCTGGATATAACTCACTTTCTTGAGGAGCCTGGCCTTCCTTGAGATATGGTAATAATACTTGTAAGGCAGCTTTTAAACTAGCTTCGGCTTCACTGTTTTTTTTCTGAATAAGATAAAGCTGTGATTTTTCTTCATACAATTTGGCGAGATCTCTTGCCGAAAAGTTTTCTGATCTAAAAAGTGCTTTTTCCGCAAGATGAAAATATGATAATGCCTTCTCATATTCTTTTTTCTGAAGTGCCAACTGAGCTGCGTTTTTATAAACATTCACCGATATATTTCGTCCGCTAGCGATTACCTTATCAATCAATTCTTGAGCTTCTTCAAAATCGCCAATTGCAAATAGGTTTGACACAAGATTGTTTTCTAAAGCTGTTTTTTGTTTAGAAGATATACTGGGTGTTTGTAGTGCATTTTTTAAGAGCGAGATCGCCGTTTTTTGGTTACCTGTATTGTTGTAAACTACCGATAGGTTCAATATTCCACTAACTTTTTGTGTTTGATTATTTTCCTGTTCAGCATAGAAAATATACTGTTTGATAGTGTTCTCGGCATTTGTAAAAGCCCCAGTTTTGGTATATAAGTTGCCCAAGGGTTTTAGGCAAAACTCACTTATGTCGTAAGAGTTTAATTGGTTCAACTCATACGTTCTCCAAGCGGATTCGTAATATCCAATAGCCTCTAGCGTTTTTTCGAATCGATTAAAATAATAGCCTAAATTACATTGTAAGGATAGAAGCGCGAGTTGCTCATCGTGAGAAGCGACTTTAATTGCATAAGAGGTTTCTTTTATTTGAAGTTCTTGCAGTTTATCCAAAGAAGGATTTGCAACAAAAGATTCTAAAGAGGTGTAAATTGTCTCTTCAAGTTCCTGTGAAAATGTTGCATTGGAAACCAATGCCAAAAATAAAAGAAGTACTATATTAAATATAGAAGGAGCGCGCACTAAAACCCTTTTAAAACTTCCAAATACCATAAAACTGAATCTGTTGGTTTTCTTCGCCAAAATAATAGATATAACGTGCCCCAACACTTGGCCCTATCCTTGCGGCACCCACATTAAAGCCAACAAAGACGCCAGTGTTCATGGTATAACAATCGCAATCGGATTCTGTTTTTACAAAGGTATCCTGAGTTTCATCACGGATCGTTGTTCCTTCAGATGGAATAATTAAAGAATATTCTCCAGCTGACTCGGTTGTTGTTTTTTGAGAAACATTTAGTCGTAACTGTGCCCCTCCACCAATTGCCAAATAATTGTTGAGGTTATATCTATAGGAAACAGGTACCAAATAGCCAGTGAATGTTTTGATTTCTGAATTTTCAGAGATATCATAAGAGTTAATAAAATCACCAACGACGGTCTGTTCTGTGAAATTTTTGGATTCTTCATAGGATCCAAATGAGGCAAATAGTTCCGCTTGTAAATAACCTCGATACGATTTAAATGGTGAGATAGTAACACCCGCAAAATATTCCTTGGACTTGTCTAGACCCGGTGTAATGCTATACCCCGCCTTGGCACCGAGTGAAATCCCTGGCATAAAGCGGGTCGTTGCGTAGTTGGTTATGATTGGTTCGTTCTTATCAAAAATTATTGCAGTTCTACTTTTGGTTTTCTTTTTATGAAAGTCTTTTTTGAGTTTTATTCGGTATTTTACGAAACCCTTTGTGGAATCATATTCCTTTACATTTTTCTGCTGGCTTCCTGGTAAATAAATGTTCTTATAGGTGAAAATAGCTTGTTTTTCGGTGAATGTGGTATCTAGACAACTATAGGCAACCACCTGATTTTCAGGGCAAATTGGACAAGCTGGATATTGGTCAACAACTTCAATCGTTTGTTTGTCAAACATCTCAGGGATGTCCGTTTCCAAACGAATGGTTCGGGCAGGACCCTCACCATTATTCTGAAATTTAATTTTAAACTTGAATGTTTTAAAACGTACAAAACGATAATTGAGTAAGGAAGCGTTGGATGACATTTTGTTGGGATCGTGGGAGGTTACAATTTCCATTTCCAAATCCTTTACCTTATGATTCCCGCTATTATTGTCTGGAACATAAATGCTCCTAACTGTAATTATTGCACTGGTGTCCTTGAGCATTTCGGGAGTGGTTTTTAGCGTAAAAAAGATATTCCGCTCTTCATTGGGCTCCATACTATCAAATTCAAACTGCTCAGAATTCTTATAATATGCTTTTGATTCTTCCAAGGTCAATGGTAAATTGTTTCTTTCTACAGTATCGATTGCCTTGGTTCTTATTTTAATAAGTTCATTTTTAGCTGAAGCATAATAGGTGTCATCCCCTGTGTTGAGTATAGTATTAAGCGCAAATCCATCTTGTATTTTTCGCTCTCCGTGGTAGGTTCGTGTGTCGGAGAGCTCAAAATTATCGGCCCGAAATTGTTTTTCATTAAAATAAAGAAACAGTTTTCCACCTGTAACATAAGATTTGGTATTCTTATAACTCATAACAACCACCATTTCTTCGTCTGGAATTGGATCTCTATTAATACGCAGGTCCAAATCGGTATTCATGGATGTTTCATCGTTGAAGTCTTCGGTGATATTATTTACGGCGACTTTCTTAGGTCGTGTAGTGGGAGGTTTACCGGTATCGTAATGATTTGTTGCCCATAATTTCACATCGTATTCCCCTTTATTTTTATAGGTATGCTTTGGTTCCTTTTCCATGCTGTAGCTGCCATCATCAAATTCCCAATAGTAAGTATAAAATGCGGTAGGTGCTCCTGCGATTTGTTGAAGTGGTGGTGTTTCGGGTCGTACAGAAATTAAGTTTCCATTTACATCAATTCCAATAGTTGCTGTACGTTGTAAAGTGTCGTTTTTTACCTGTGCTGAAGAAATAATTACAACCAACAGGCAAGAAAACATAAGGATGTTTTTAATTGCTAATTTTATAGATATTGTTTTCATTCCTTTAGTTTAAGGTAGTGCATTAACAATTGATTTTAATTCTGAAGCCGTAGCAATATCTGTTTGTTGACGCGCGAATGCTACCACTTGATTTTCCTGAATTGTAAGTGATTTGATCGCATATCTAAAATTGCCATTCTCTTCTGAAATAAAAATGATATGAGCCTCCAAGCCAATTGGAAACGCTCCATAGACATAGGATAGCGAATTAGGCTCACCTTCTAAGGCGATATACACTCTTGTGTTTTCTGTATTAAACTCCTGAGGAATTGCAATCTGCAACTGAGTAGTGGGTCTAGAATCATTTGCAAATCGATCAACATTAAACCAACCAAAGTCAGGGAAATGACCAAAATAATCATCCAGATCAATTTCTATTTCACCATCTATGATAGTCCAATTAATATTTCCATCAACTCCAATGGAACCTGAAAACGGACGCATTTCTTGATCGATTCCTCCAGTGGGCAATGATGGAACCCCAATAAAACCAGGGCAGGTCATGTTTATGGTTTGGCCATTTTGTGTTGCAGAAATAAAAAATGCGCCGCCTGAGATTAAATATTCTTGTTCACCAGATGGTTTAGTTCCAACCGTTGTAATATTAGAAGTAAGCATATCGCCTCTATTGAAAATTTCGGTAAACTCAAAATCAACAATGCCAGTAACTGGAAGTCCTGCAATATTAAGACAGGTCGGCGCAAGAAATACCGTAACCCCAGATGGAGAAGTATAATTAAGTCCCTTACTAATATCGAGTTGAATCGATTCAATTTTGTCGTTTAGTACATTTTGTTGTAATTGTTCAAATTCTTGTTGCGTTGGCGTTTCAAAGGGTGTTACAGTAGTGGCTTCAATATGGTCTGTGCAGTCGCTACTACAAGATGATATGGCAAAAGTGGATATAATTGCCAATCCTAAAATAGATTTAAAGTATCCCATAGTTTGTTTATTTAACCTAAGTTGTTTTTACGTTTTAATGCTATTTATAACTATTGGGGACGTTACTTCTGATTTAAATTTATGAATTTTTTCTTGAAGCAATTAATTTTAGAGAGAAAACCCTGCAGAAATATATCTGCAAGGTCTTCAAACACTCCCCTCAATCGATCGGCTGGGTGGTGAGAGTAGCCGATCTTCTTTTTATGGCAATGCTTGGATTGCCGCTACTAGTTGTGCTTTTGTTCCAGTTACCAAATCAGATTCGGTGAAGACATATAAATCATTTGCGGCTACAGTCACTCCTTTGATTCCCCATTTCCATTCTCCATCGTCTTCTGTAACAAAGATTACGTGCATTTCAAGTCCGATAGGAATTTGTCCATAGTGCTCTGAGAAAATACTAGTTGTATGGTCGAAGGTGTCCAATTGAGCTAAAGCGTTAGGCTCACCATCATATGACAAGTATACTGCTGAATTTGCGTCATCGTATCCATCTGGAATTTTTACTTGAAGCGTTGTTTTTGGTCTTGGATCGTTGTAGAAACGATCTACGTTTGTCCATCCAAATTCGTCAAAATAAGCGTAGTACTCGTTTCCATCACCAAACACTCCATTGTCTTGTCCATTGGCTCCTCCTTCATCTTCTTCCCAAACAACTGTACCATCCGCAGCCATATCGCCATCCCATAATTTCATATCTGGATCAACACCGCCGGTTAGACCGGCTGGAATAACTAATGAAAGTCCACATCCCGGGTCAAGTTGAGAACCATTTTGTTTTACATTTATATAGAATTCCCCACCTGAAACTAAAATTCCCAGATCATTGCTGGGCATTACACCCATAGTGGCTTTATTAGCAGTAAGCATATCCGCCTTGTCGTATGCTTCTACAAATGTTAGTTCTGCAGCTCCTGTTGCTGAACTTCCATTTAGTTGTAAACAACCTGGAGATATTGATAATACAGTACCTTTGCTCGAGGTAAAAACAATACCGTCTTCTGCATTGAATTGTGCAGTTTGTACTAGATCTTGTAAAGCTTCGTCTCTTATATCCTTAAATTCTTGAGCGGTTGGTCCTTCAAATTGTGGATCTGATTGAACAACGTCTAATACTGGGTCTTTTGAACAACTTGTCAATGCCACTCCGGCCACCAACATAAGTCCTAAAATTTGTTTTACTGATTTCATAATTTCTAAGTTTTATTAATTTTTAATTTTTTCTAAATTCCGAAGCTTTTTTTTGCTGCTTCATCCTTATATCAAGACATCTTAATTTTTGTTACCCCCACGACTTATTTTTTTTTACTTTAGTAGGGAAATTTGGCTTCCATGGGGGATAAAAAAGTACACGCGGATCAGAAGTATATTGATGGTCTTGCACAAAACAATTCATTTATAGTACAGGCGATATACGATAAGTTTGTGCCAAAGGTTATAAACTACATTCGCCAGAATAGTGGCGATTCTGATCGCGCTCAAGATGTGGTTCAGGAAGTTCTTGTAACTATATTTAATCAAGCAAAGGATAAAGGGTTTCAGCTTACGTGCCCTTTTGATGCCTACTTTTTTCTGCTTTGTAAACGAAGGTGGTTAAACGAATTAAAAAAATCTTCTAATAAAAAGGTAACAATTAATGAGGAAACTGTATCTACTAGTGAACCCGTACAAGAAATGGTTTTTGAAACTGAGATCTTTGACGAAAAACAAACTTTATTCGACGAAATTTTTACCCAACTAGGAAAGGCTTGTAAAGAGCTGCTAGCAAAGACATTTCAAATAAAATCGATGGAGGAAGTCGCCAAAGCCTTAGGTGTATCATATGCCTACGCTCGGAAGAAGAAATCATTATGTATTGGTCAATTAACAAAAATGGCGCAAGAGTCGCCACAGTTTGCAAAAATTAAATCCCTGTACTAATGGAAGAGCAAAATTACATCCAGTTTGAAGCCTACCTTTTCGAAGAGCTAACCCAAGAAGAGACAAATGCGTTTGAGCTTCAGTTACAAAATGATAAAGAATTTCAAGAGTCGTTTGAAACTTACAAAGAGTTTTCTTCATTTTTAGAAAATAAATATAAAAACGAAAGCGCTAGGAATGATTTCAAAGAGAATTTGAAGAATATTTCTGAAAAGCATTTCGGTACTAGAAAAACCGAAACTAAAATCGAAACAAAAGTAGTCCGATTTAAGGCCTGGCAATATGCGATTGCAGCTAGTGTCTTATTATTGATTGGAGTAACGATTTTTCAGCAATTTTCTACACCTTCATTCGGTGATTATAATCAATACGATACAGTTAGTTTAACGCTTCGCGGTGATCAAGATGAATTAATTCAAAAAGCCGAAACTGCATTTAACGTAAGAGATTTTAAAAATGCTGAGTTGTATTTTGATAATTTAACAGATGTGTATTCAGAAAATATTGAATACCAATTGTATCATGCAATTTCCCTAGTAGAACTTGATTTCTTTGATGAAGCGGATGCTGTTTTCGGAAGGATTTCGGAAGCTAATTCGGTCTATAGGTATGAGACCGTTTGGCGTCATGCCCTAAGTAAATTGAAACAAGAAGACGTAGCTGGCTGTAGCGCGTTATTAGAAATAATTCCACAGGAGGCCGAAGTCTATAAGAAAGCACAAAAACTGCTTAAGAAGTTAAATTAACTGTACTTTTGCAAGACAGTTAAAACACTAGAATGCAAGAACACAAGGCCGGTTTTGTAAACATTATTGGAAATCCAAACGTGGGGAAAAGTACCCTTATGAATGCTTTTGTAGGCGAGCGTTTGTCTATTATTACTTCCAAGGCTCAAACTACACGTCATAGAATTCTTGGAATCGTAAACGGTGATGATTTTCAGGTAGTTTTAAGTGATACCCCTGGAATTATTAAACCCGCGTACCAGTTGCAGGAAAGTATGATGGACTTTGTGAAGTCGGCCTTCGAAGATGCCGATGTCCTTTTGTATTTGGTAGAGCTTGGGGAAAAAGAGCTAAAGGATGAGGCATTTTTTGCTAAAATCACGAATGCTAAAATTCCGGTTTTACTTCTTATAAATAAGATAGATACTGGTAATGAAGAATTGCTTTCTGAAGCATTGGAATTGTGGCAAACCAAGGTTCCAAATGCAGAGGTTTTTGCAATTTCTGCGTTGCAGAACTTTGGCGTAACAGAAGTTTTCAAACGAATAATAGAGCTTCTTCCCGTATCCCCACCATTTTACCCTAAGGATCAATTGACAGATAAACCTGAGCGATTTTTTGTGAACGAAGCAATTCGTGAGAAGATATTACTACAATACAAAAAAGAGATTCCTTACGCTGTTGAGATTGATACAGAGGAGTTTGTTGAGGACGAGGATATCATTCGCATACGATCTGTTATTATGGTGGAGCGCGAAACACAAAAAGGAATCATAATTGGACATAAAGGGCAAGCCATTAAATGGGTTGGTATTGAAGCGCGAAAAGATTTAGAAAAATTCTTCGGAAAACAAATTCATATAGAACTTTATGTAAAGGTTAATAAGAACTGGCGTAATGACTCTAGACAATTGCGAAGGTTTGGTTACAATCAGAAGTAGTGAATTAACTATAATTTAAGTGTGCATTTCATAAATTGATACAATTTCCACATTTGTTTTTCCCCGGTTGCTTTGCCTATTCTAGCTCCCATATATAATCCAATCCAACAAATAATGAGAAAGAACATACTAGCGATTTGAAGGCTGAATGGTTTATCCAGGGAATAATTGGTATATATCGAAATTCCAAGGGTAATAAACAGAATTGCAATTGCAAAATGTAAAAATATGAACAAGGTCCAAACTCTAGGATTAGGACCAAAAAAACCATGGAGGGAGCTATGATTTTTATCTTGTTGAGTAATTTCTAAATGTAGCTGTGGTGACCAAAAGTGTTGCTGCTGTTTTGGTATCCTAATATAGGCGTGGTTGTCTACTCGGCTAACGAGGAAGTCAATTTGGTTTTTCTTTGTGGCTTCAAAAGACTTCAATACAGCTTCGTTAGATTGTTTTAATGCTAACTTGAATCGAGGCCTGAGTACAATTTCATTTGAAATTTCCATAGAATTCATTCTGAGACGATTAAATTATTTGTTTTTAATGAAACTAAAACTGACATCTGTCAGCTTTCTATAAAAAAGAAGTACTTTTGCACCCAAATTCAAAGAGTATGAGCATCGTAGCGATCGTAGGGAGACCCAATGTAGGTAAATCAACGCTTTTCAATAGATTGATAGAGCGCAGAGAAGCTATTGTGGATGCAGTAAGTGGAGTGACTCGAGATCGTCATTATGGAAAGAGTGACTGGAATGGGAAAGAGTTTTCGGTAATAGATACTGGAGGATATGTTGTAGGTAGTGATGATGTTTTTGAAGCTGAAATTGATAAACAAGTGGAATTAGCAATTGATGAAGCCGATGCAATTATTTTTATGGTAGAGGTAGAAAGTGGTATCACTGGAATGGACGAAGATGTTGCAAAGATCTTGAGGAAATCAAAGAAACCTGTGTTACTTGCTGTAAATAAAGTGGATAGCGCTGCTCGAACCAATGATGCTTTTGTGTTTTTTAACCTAGGGTTTGAAAAGTATTACAACTTATCTAGTATCAACGGAAGTGGGACAGGAGACCTATTAGATGCTTTAGTAGCGTTACTACCAGAACAAGAAGAAAAGGAAGAGGAAGAATTGCCTCGTTTTGCCGTAGTGGGACGTCCTAATGCTGGAAAATCCTCGTTTATTAATACACTTATTGGAGAAGACAGATATATTGTAACGGACATTGCTGGGACAACTCGTGATAGTATAGATACCAAATATAACCGTTTTGGATTCGAGTTTAACTTAGTAGATACCGCTGGTATCCGTAAAAAAAGTAAGGTAAAGGAAGATTTAGAATTTTACTCGGTAATGAGATCCGTTCGTGCTATTGAGCATTGTGATGTCATGATTTTAGTGTTTGATGCAACTCGTGGATTCGATGGACAAGTACAGAATATTTTTTGGTTGGCACATCGCAATAATAAGGGTGTTGTGATTTTAGCCAATAAATGGGATTTGGTTGAAAAGGACAATCAGACTGTGAAAGATTTCGAAAAGTACATCCGTAAACAATGTGAACCTTTTACAGATGTGCCTATTGTATTTATTTCGGTGCTGGAAAAGCAACGTATTTATAAAGCCATAGAAACTGCGGTTGAGGTTTATCAAAACCGAAGCAAGAAAATTAAAACTAGTGTCCTTAACGAAACGATGTTACCTATTATTGAAGCCTATCCACCACCTGCTAATAAAGGAAAGTATGTTAAGGTGAAGTTCTGCACGCAGTTGCCAACACCACACCCTTGTTTTGCATTTTTCTGCAATCTTCCGCAGTACATTAAAGAACCTTATAAACGTTTTATTGAGAATAAGCTGCGATCTGAGTTTGATTTTACCGGGGTTCCAGTCACCATCTATTTTAGGAAAAAATGATGAGAAATCTTAAATATTAACCTTGTGGTTTTTTCATTTATCAAATAATTTTATTGAGTTATACACTTAGTATCTGTTTTATATTTTTATGATAAACAGGTTTAGTGCTAACCATTCTTTGAATAGCTTTATG
>CAJXZB010000042.1 GCA_913063405.1 uncultured Ulvibacter sp. | reverse complement strand
ATACAAGAACAAGGGAGTGAAAAAGAGAAAGAACAATATTCCCAATTAAAACTTTTTAAGTTTTAAACAAGGTACCCCACAGCTTGCTGTGATTGGGAGTTTCATTGACGTTTTTCCTATTGTAGTACATCTAATTACAATATAGTTGTGGCAGCTTTTGAACCAAATGCTAAATTGGACTGGCATATGCATCAAGATGACAGCAGTTACTTATTACAGAAGGTAAGGCTATTATCATGAGATAGGTAAACCCATACAAATAATACAAAAAGGCTATGTTATTAAAAGCCTTCCAGGTACGGAGTACTGGCACGCGTCTGCCCCTACACCAAGTGCATTTATCTCGCTATATATGATGGTGAACCCACAAAATGGTTGAAGAAGTTAACAGAAGAGGTTTATAATAATATAGAAGAATGATTGTCGTTGATGGGCAATAATCTTTTTAGAACAACAAACTTATTTCCCAATACAAAAGTTTGCAAAGATATTACCTAACAAGTCATCGTTCGTAATTTCGCCAGTAATCTCTCCAAAGTGACAAAGCGCTTGTCTAATATCAATTGCCATCAGATCGCCACTCAATCCATTATCAATGCCTTCCTGTACCTTAATAATCTCTTCAAGGGCTTTTAAAAGTGCATCATAATGACGAGAATTAGTAACAACAGTCTCGTTATTTCGTAAGGCTCCAGTATTGACAAAGTCGAGCAGGGTAGTTTTTAGATCGTCAACACCCCGTCCCGTTTTGGCAGATATTAATTGGAGATTGTTAATTGCAGATTCGAGGTTTTTAACTTGTTCTTTTGAAAGCTGATCTACTTTGTTGGCAATAACCACTAATTGCTTTTGCGGAAAGCGATTTTTAACCTTCTCAATCTCCAATAGTATTGAAGAAAGTTCTCCCCTTTCAGGGGGAGATGCCCTATGGGCAGAGGGGGTGTAATTCAATATGGTACTCCCGTCAAATAAATAAACTACCACTTGAGCTTGCTCAATCTTTTCAAAGGTCTTCTTGATTCCTAAGCCTTCAATCACATCGGTGGTTTCCCTAATTCCAGCGGTATCTATGAATCGGAAACCAATTCCACCAATGCTTATTTCGTCTTCAATAGTGTCTCTTGTAGTTCCTGCAATTTCACTAACGATTGCCCTTTCTTCATTTAATAAAGCGTTTAAGAGCGTTGATTTTCCAACATTAGGTTCGCCAACTATCGCGACAGGAATACCATTTTTAAGAACATTACCAGTTGCAAAAGAATCGATAAGCCTTTTAAGCACTAACGTAATTTTTGAAATTAATTTCTGAAAATCATCTCTGTTAGCAAACTCTACATCTTCCTCGGCGAAATCTAATTCAAGTTCAATGAGTGATGCAAAATTTAAAAGTTCTTCTCTCAGTTTTTGTATTTCTGAAGAAAAACCGCCACGCATTTGCTGTATTGCCAATTGGTGGGAGGCTTCAGAATCACTTGCAATTAAATCCGCCACAGCTTCGGCCTGACTCAAATCCATTTTTCCGTTAAGAAAAGCCCTTAGGGTAAACTCACCAGCGCTTGCCATTCTGCTACCCTTCCGAAGACATAGTTGTATAATTTCTTGTTGAACGAAAGGACTTCCGTGACACGAAAACTCTACCACATTTTCTCCAGTGTAGGAGCTAGGGTCCTTAAATACTGTTGCAAGTACCTCATCAATAACTCGATCCCCGTCTTTTATATGTCCCAGATGAACCGTATGTGTTTTCTGAGATGCTAAATCTTTTTCAGAAACAGAAAAGAAAAGCTCCGAAGCTATTGAAATGGCATCCTTACCAGAAAGACGTATTACAGCAATAGCTCCTGCTCCTGCGGGTGTGGCTAATGCAACTATGGTATCGTTGTAAATCATCGCGGCAAAATTACGAATAACAATCTTAGCGTGTAACATTTTTGTTGAATGCCATACCAATAATGTACAACCTCAAAGTCAATCAGAAAATAGAAATCATTCACACCGCAAAAAGAACCGATACACAATTGTTGGCCATTACACATTTATCGCAATTATTGACGTACATCACTGGCTTTGGTGGTCTTATTGTACCTCTAATCAAAAGACGAAGTAGAAGGGATGGAGGAGCATGAAAAATCGATTATTAATTTTCAATTGACTATGTGGCTTATTACAATTATAAGTATTCCGGGAATTTTATTACTAGGGTTAGGAATTTTATCCCTGATATTTGTTGGTATTGTGTCTTTTATTATTCCCATAGTAAATGCTGTTAAGGCAAGTAATGGAGAAGCTCCTACGTTACTTTTGTACGATACGTTTTATCTCATAAATTGAAATCCAACGGGGTCTAGTCCTTCTTTCAACCCTTTATTTTACTGATTATTTCGAATTTTAGTTTCATATTTGTGATATCATTAATTTAATAAACAAAAATCTTATGAACTACACTATGAAAGCCCAGACATCAAATTTAAGCACAACTATTTTTAGAAACATCTTTGTTGTTTTAAGTATACTTTTCTCAACAAGCTTATTTGCGCAAGCTTCGGAAGATTCAAACAAAGGAGTTTTTGACTTTGAGACTGAAACTCTTGACTACGGAACAATCGCACATAAGTCTGATGGTGTACGTGCTTTTAAATTTAAAAATACAGGGAACGCTCCAATTGTAATTACGAAAGTAAAAGGAAGTTGTGGTTGTACAGTTCCAACAAAACCGAAAGGACCTATTATGCCAGGTGAAACTGCAGAGATAGGAGTTAAATATGCAACCGATAGAGTGGGAGCCTTTACAAAAACGATCACGGTTACTTCTAATGCAAGCGAAGCAACTAAGGTGATTAAGATAAAAGGAAAAGTATTAGCAGGAGAAGGAAAATCAGTACTTAGTAAAACACACTAAGCTTTTACTTCTTAGATATAAAAAAACCTCCCGATCCAAATCGGGAGGTTTTTTGTTTTATAAACTATTCTTGTTTCTAGTTATTCAACATAACCGGCATCACCAACATCGTTACATTTTCTCCTTCGTCAAGACCATCAACTGGGGTTAAAATACCAGCACGGTTTGGCAAGGACATTTCTAAAGATACTTCATTACTTGTTAAGTTGTTCAGCATTTCGGTTAGGAAACGAGAGTTAAAACCAATCTGCATATCATCTCCTTGGTAATCACAAGTAAGCCGCTCTTCTGCCTTATTACTGTAGTCAATATCCTCTGCAGAGATGTTTAATTCTGCTCCTGCGATCTTTAATCGTATCTGATGCGTTGTTTTGTTTGAGAAAATAGAAACACGTCGTACACTGTTCAAGAATTGGTTGCGATCGATGCTTAATTTATTCGGATTCTCTTTTGGAATAACCGCTTCGTAATTAGGATATTTCCCATCGATTAGACGACAAATCATTTCTGTGTTATCGAAGGTATACTTGGCGTTGCTCTCATTATACTCTATAGTCACTTCATCTTCACTTCCTGCAAGAATAGACTTTAGAAGGTTCAATGGTTTTTTTGGCATAATAAACTCAGCAACCTGAGAAGCTTGAACATCCTCACGTGTATATTTAACCAATTTATGAGCGTCTGTGGCAACGAAGGTTAAACTTTCTGTAGAGAATTGGAAGAATACTCCACTCATTACAGGACGTAAATCATCGTTTCCACTTGCAAATATTGTCTTGCTAATGGCCGTAGCAAGAATATCTCCTTGTATCTTAGTCGAAGAAGGATCCTTAAGTTCTACCGCTGTTGGAAATTCTTCACCGCTTGCATATGCCAATGCGTACTTACCATGATTAGAACTTATCTCCACAGTATTATTATCTTCTATTGTAAATGTTAGGGGCTGCTCTGGAAAAGTCTTCAGCGTATCTAATAGTAAACGAGCTGGAATACAAACATTTCCTTTCTCATCACTTTCAACCTCCAGCTTAGAAGAAATGGTAGTTTCCAAATCTGAAGCCGATACGGTTAAAGACTTATTATCTAAATCGAACAAAAAATTATCTAGAATAGGGAGGGTGTTGTTACTATTTATAATTCCTCCAAGAACTTGTAGTTGTTTTAATAAATACGAACTCGATACGATGAACTTCATTTATACGGTATTTTTTCTAAGGTTGGCAAATTTATTATATCGTATTCATTTTTTGTTTCTTTCTGTTAGTTAGGAAAAAAGCCTCAAAACTAGAATACAATCTCTTACAAAGATATTTCAATTGCCTTGTTTCATAAAACAAACTTATCAACAACTAAGCTGCGTATTTGCGTTTTCGATAGTAGTTAAAGATCATTCCAAAAAGCCCCAGCAAAGCCAGTGGTAATAAGAGGTTAACGAATTGCCATTTGGTACGTTCCTTCGCTGCTTTTTGAGTATCGAGAAATGGAACGGCTATTTCCTTAGTTCTAATGTTTATAAGTCCATCATCGTCTAATAGGTAATTTACTGTGTTCAGCAAAAATTCCTTATTTCCATAAAAAGATTGTGTCATTTTATCAAACCCCAATTCCAATGGACGGTTTCCTTGAAACTGGTTTTTAATAATATCTCCATCACTAATTACAACCATTTTATTGTTTGCGCTCTCCGGTTTATCTTCAGGAAGCTGAAAAGGTTTTACTCTGTTTTTAAAAGCTGAAGTTAATTCTCCTTCTAACAAAACGGCTAGGGGTATAGAACCTGCATTAAATTCATTAGGATCTGGGCCTTCATTAACAACATTTATGTTCTGCGGAATATCTCGTTCAAAATTTATCTCATTTGGTAATCCAACGAGCTTGGTAATGCTTGATGTACCTAATAAAACTGTCTTTTTCACTGAGTTTGCTAGCGTGTCAATCGAACTAGCATAATCAAACTTAACCGCTTCAATATTTGTGACAATGGGATGGTTATTTTCAGCAGCTGATAACGGATAGTAGAACCAGGGATATCTATTGTATTGGGAGTCATTTTCACTTCCTGATACTAATACGATTGGTGCAGAGATCATATCTTTTACCAAATTCGAATTGATCCGAAGACCATATTTAAAGAACAAATCATTTAGGTTCAAATCCATTGGATATGTAAGGGTTTTTCCACTGGTTTCCTCAATCTGTTGACTGGTTGCATCTATTAGCCATAACGAAGCACCACCATCCATTGTAAACTGGTCCAGGATGTATTTTTCTGTATCTGAAAAAGCCTCAGTTGGTTGTGCTACCACAATTAAATCAAAAGTTCGAAGGTCTTCCAATGTTTTTTGCGGAGAAACAGCAGCCGAATCTAAAGTGAAAGGAGCGATATAGTAATATTCCTTAAGCGTTTTAAAAAAGTCCGCTATATAGCGATCTTCAAGCTCACCATTGCCTTTTAAAACAGCAACCTTTCGTTTTTTAGGAGACACTAACTTGTTAAAACCATCGGCAAAAGCGTATTCTAGATTCTGAATAGAATTGTTTATACGTTCTTCGGAAGAGGTTCCCAACTGATTTTTAAGCAATGGAATTTTTACAGTCTTGTTACCAAAGTTGGCAAGTGCCCAAGGATATACAAATTCTGTACTCACCTTACCATTTTCTCGAACTTCAACCTGCGCAGTTGTAAGTCCTATTTGTTGTAATTGCTTTTGAATGTCTTCTGGGTTTTTCTCTCCTTCCAACGGATTAACAAACCCGTATTTTATATTTGGGTTATAAGCAGAAAACTCTTCTAATAGTTGCTTTGTTTCTGTCTGAAGTCTTTGAAATTCTGGAGGGAAGTTTCCTTTTAAAAAGACATCAATAATAATAGGCGAATTAATTAGTGCGACCGTATTTTTTGCTGCTTCAGAAAGGGTATAGCGTTTGTCTTGCGTTAAATCAAAACGCTTATAAAAATAACTACCAACCACATTAATCAGAATGATTGTAGCAAGGAGAAGTAGAAAACTCTTGGTATGACGATTGTTTTTTTTCACTATTCCTTCCGAAGTTTTAAAACAGTGAGACCAATAAATAAAACTGAAACACTTACAAAATATATAATATCTCTAGTGTCTAGAACACCTCGAGCTATACTATCGAAATGTGCTTTCATTCCAAAGCGTTCTATTGACAATTCAGAATCAAAAAGAACAGATAGCCCTTCGAAGCCATAATAGAGTACAAAACATAAAAAAACTGCAATGATAAAAGCAACAATCTGATTGTTAGAAAGTGTCGACGTAAAGATCCCAATAGAGGCGTAAGCGAGAACTAAAAATAAGAGACCAATATAGGAGCCAACAGTACTTCCAATATCCAAATTACCACTTGGATTTCCCAGGCTTGATATTGTAATTACATATAGAAGTGTTGGTATTAGGGCAATACAAATGAGAAGTACTGCACCAAAGTACTTTCCTAATACAATGTTTTGAAGCTTAATAGGCTTGGTGAGCAAAAGTTCAAGGGTGCCCATTTTTTTCTCATCGCTAAAAGAGCGCATAGTTACGGCGGGTATTAAGAATAAAAGTATCCAAGGTGCCAATTCGAAAAAGGATGAAAGGTCCGCAAAGCCTGAATCCAAAATATTATAGTTACCATCAAAAACCCAAAGGAAAAGTCCATTGATCACCAAGAAAAGTGAAATGACCAAATACCCAATAGGGCTGGCAAAGAATGAATTTATTTCTCGTTTTATGATTGCTAACATTCAATTTTGTTATGAAAGACTATGTAATGTGTCCACACTCCAGGCCTGCGCTTTAGAACGAAACATAGGCCTTGTTGTTGTCCAAACATCTTTGAATAATTCACTATTTCTATACATCTCTAAATCGCTTTCGTTTTTCCAACGACTGTAAGTAAAATAGATGGCTTTATCGTTTTTGTCAGAATAGAGTTCTAAAAAAAGACAACCTGGAAAACTACGAATCTTCGATTTTACCTCTTCAAAATTAGAGAGAAAAGTCGCAACATTCTCTGCTTCAAATTCCATTTTTACAATTCTTGTGAACATATTCTTACAAGTCAAATTTCGTTATCCAAAATTAATAGTAATCGTATCTCTAAAACCCAATCCAAAGAGGGTTGAGGCACTACCTATGGTTGTTGGATTGCTTTTATAAATAGATAGTTCTAAATAACCAGAGGAATTCCATAATGCCAATTTCTTCCCATCTTCTTCGCGCTTTTCCGAAGGCAGCTCAAAATTAATAGCATCACTATAATGTGTGTGCACCTTAGTAAAACTCGCTGTTCGAGCTGTGATTTTAAAATCTCTACCCTTACCAACATCGTCGAACAAAGATTTTGTAATGTTACAAATTACATTTCCATAGTTATCAATATAAATTACGTTTCCAATAATCTGATTTGCCTCTAGATTTATAACAGGCTTTATTCCCGTAAGCTGTTTAATTTCTGAAATGGTTTTTCCAATGACCTCTAAAGTACCTCCACGGGCAATATGACAGGCAACTTTCACAAATACGTCTAGAACAGGAAAATTGCTTATTACTCGATCATGGATATTAATTTCAACAATTCTCTCTGGATTAATTTCACTGGCCAACATCGAAATAATACCATTATTAGCACACAGAAAGTAATGGCCATCTAAGAAAACTGCAATGTGCTTATTCTCTGGGTTTAACTCACTATCTATCCCAACAATATGAATTGTTCCTTGTGGAAAACTGCGATAAGCGTTCTGAATTATATAAGCAGCTTCTGTAAGATGAAAGGGAGAAATAGAATGAGAGATATCAACAATTCTTACATTATTCAATTCACTATATATCGCCCCTTTTACCGCGCCAGCAAAGTGATCCTTTTCTCCAAAATCGGTAGTAAGCGTGATAATTGGCATCGGCGAATTGTTGATATTTTGTTGATTCAATTACCACAAAAATAGGTTACTTTTGTGAGTAGCAAAACTATTTTTTGCTTTGTGTGAATAATTCTTAAATACACGGCTTTTGAACGAAATAATTATCGAACTCACAGAAATTAGTCCCGTTGATTTCTTCGGAATTAAAAATGCAAATATTGATATCTTAAAAAGATACTTTCCAAAACTAAAAATTGTCGCAAGAGGAACCAGAGTAAAAGCTTATGGAGACGAAGAAGAATTACAAGAATTCGATAAGCGAATGACTATGTTGTTAGAGCATTTCGTGAAGTACAACAAGCTTGATGAAAATGTAATAGAACGTGTTCTTTTAAGCAGAAGTAAGGATGATTACGAAACGCCTGCAAGTAGCGGAGAGGTGCTAGTTCACGGCGTAGCAGGTAAGCTTATCAAGGCTCAGACGGCCAATCAGAGAAAGTTGGTTCAATTGATGGGTAAGAATGATATGGTTTTTGCCGTTGGTCCTGCTGGAACTGGAAAAACATACACTGGGGTGGCCTTGGCTGTAAAAGCCTTAAAAGAAAAGCAAGTTAAGCGTATTATCTTAACGCGTCCAGCTGTGGAAGCGGGAGAGAATCTTGGATTTTTACCAGGTGATTTAAAAGAAAAGCTAGATCCTTATATGCAGCCTCTTTACGATGCGTTAAGGGATATGATTCCGGCCGAGAAGCTCGACTCTCATATTGAAAAAGGAGTAATTCAAATTGCACCTTTGGCTTTCATGAGGGGTCGTACTCTTGATAATGCCTTTGTGATTCTAGATGAAGCGCAAAACACTACTCATGCGCAAATGAAAATGTTCCTTACTAGGATGGGGAAAAGTGCTAAGTTTATGATCACAGGTGATCCAGGACAAATAGATTTACCACGCCGAGTTACTTCAGGACTGAAAGAAGCCTTGCTTGTTTTAAAAGATGTAAAAGGAGTAGGTATGGTCTATTTGGATGATAAAGATGTAATTAGACATCGTCTCGTGAAAGAGGTTATTGCTGCATATAAAAACATTGAAAACATCGATTAGAATGAGCAATACCATTATCGATACCGATTTCCATTTTCCTGGTCAAAAGAATGTGTACCATGGAAAGGTCCGTGAAGTATACACACTTGAAGATAATAAATTATTAATGATTGCAACCGATAGGCTAAGTGCTTTCGATGTTGTGATGCCAAAGGGAATTCCTTTTAAAGGACAAATTCTTAATCAGATTGCAACGAAAATGATGAAGGATACCGAAGATTTGGTTCCTAATTGGTTAACAGCGGTTCCAGATCCAAACGTGGCAATAGGAGAGGCATGTGAACCATTCAAGGTTGAAATGGTTATCCGTGGGTATATGAGTGGACATGCAGCTCGTGAATACGAGGCTGGAAGACGAATACTTTGTGGTGTCGCAATGCCAGAGGGTATGAAAGAGAATGATAAATTCCCGGAGCCGATCATTACGCCAGCTACAAAGGCCGAAATGGGAGATCATGATGAAGATATTTCACGAGAAGATATTATAAAAAAGGGTGTTGTTTCTGAAGAAGATTACCTTCAGCTGGAAGATTACACACGTAAATTATTTCAACGCGGTAGTGAAATTGCTGCAGATCGAGGGTTGATATTAGTCGATACTAAATATGAATTCGGCAAAACTAAAGCTGGAAAAATTGTCTTGATTGATGAAATCCACACACCAGATTCTTCACGTTATTTTTATGTCGAAGGTTATTCAGAAAGACAGGAAAAAGGGGAGGAGCAAAAGCAACTTTCAAAGGAGTTTGTTCGTCAATGGCTTATCCAGAATGGTTTTCAAGGCCTAGAAGGGCAAACAGTTCCTTTTATGAGTGATGCTTACATTCAAACGGTGTCTGAAAGATATATAGAACTTTATGAGAACATTACAGGTGAGAAATTTGAGAAAGCAGATGTCTCAAATATTCAAGACCGTATTGAAAAAAATATCCTTAACTACTTTTTTTAAAGTTGAAACTATGCACATAGCCTAAACTAATTTCAGAGAAGTCTGCTTGACCTAAATTCGAATTTAAGTAAACACCAAAATATAGATTGTTTGCAGGCGACTTCTGTGTCCCAATTAGATAATACTTTAGTCCTAGTCTTCCAGAAATCAAACGCTTTAATTTGTATTTAGAATCTAGCTCTCCTAGCATCCAGTTCTCAGGAATTTCGCGAGGAGTATTCATCCATCCTTGATTCATTTTCCATTCGATTTCATACGACGGTTTATGTATGTTAAATCCAAGCTGAACATCTAGCCCTATATGATTTAATAGGATTTCTCCGTTCAAAGAAATACCAACATTACTTGCATTCCAACCTGGGTTGTCCTTAAAGGACTCATACTCTCTACCATCTTGTACCAGTGATTCATTATTAGCAATATAATCATAATAGTGCTGATAGAAACGGTAATACAATCCAATTCCTAATTTGAACGTATTATTAAGAACCTTTCCGTACTCGCCAGAAAGTGTATAAATACCCTTCTTATCATTAAAGGGTTCAGCTTGTCCAAGAACATTAATACCATAACCAGACCTAAACATTACATAACTGTAGGAATTTCTTTCAAAGAATTTGGAAGGGCTGGGAGTTGTATTTGAGTCTCGTTTCAAGTTTTTTATATCAGCCGAAAGACTAACTAAAAAAGAATTATAACCTTGGTTTAACAATCGCGTATGCCCATTGGAATGATGAAAAAACCCAGCGCCCAGACGCCAATCAATCTTTTTTGAACTTAACACTTGGTAGTGCATAAAGACTCTAAAAGCCCAGGTTAAATCGGTAGTTACTGCCTGGTTATCTGGATTAAGAATAGGATCGTATTGTTTGTTAAAATAGGTGGTACCCATTCCAATTTGTACTTTTAAATTTTTTCTTCGGAAGGTGTTAAATTCAAAAAAAGGCATCAGGGTTATTCCTATTCCAAGACTGTCCAAGTTCCCAAAGTCTTCATACCCAATTCCTATTCCAGTTCTTGGTCCTTTAAGACGTTGTGCCCATTCATTTAAGTTGTTGTCGTGCTCCCATCCAAAATTTACCATAAGTTGCTTTTGCAAACCATGCTCTGGGAAATTAGAATTGGAATCGGCAGTGACTCCTACCATAATTTCAGGAGTAATAATAAACTCGCTAGAATTCAAATAGGTTTCCGATTGCTGTGAAAGCATCGAAAGAGATAAAAGATAGGTTAGTATTAGAAGTTGTTTTTTCATTTAGCGCTGCAAGTAACAATATCTAAGTTGATTTTAAAAATTTTAGTTTTACATTAGTGTTTAAATCGCAACTATTTTGGAACAACTTGATAGATTAATTGAACAAATGGCATCCCTCGCCTGGGGACTTCCGTTATTAATTTTGCTAATAGGAGGAGGATTATACTTGTTGATTAGAATTCGTTTCTTACCTTTTCGATATTTGGGTCACGCCATTGCCGTTTTGAGAGGGAAATATGATAGCGAGCAAGATACTGGAGAAATCACACACTTTCAAGCATTAACTACGGCGCTTTCAGCAACCGTAGGTATGGGGAATATTGCTGGTGTGGCGGTGGCTATAGCCATTGGTGGACCTGGAGCTGTATTTTGGATGTGGATAAGTGCCGTAATAGGTATGTCCACGAAGTTTTTTACAGGTACTCTGGCGGTAATGTATAGAGGTAAGGATAGTGAGGGAAATGTTCAAGGTGGGCCGATGTATTTTATAACCGAAGGTCTAGGAAAAAAATGGAAGCCCCTTGCGGTGTTCTTTAGTATTGCTGGCCTCATTGGAGCTTTGCCAGTTTTTAATGTAAATCAGCTCACGCAAGCGGTCAATGATATTTTGCTCAAACCAGCCGGAATGTATTATGGTTTTGGTAGTAATATTGTAATCGGTATTGTATTGGCTGCCATAACTTCAATTGTGGTTCTTGGAGGCCTTTCTCGTATTAGTAGGACCGCGTCCAAACTAGTTCCCTCTATGGTTTTATTATACTTTATACTGGTTGTCATTATTTTAAGCGTTCATATTGAGGCAGTTCCTAAGTATCTTTCCTTGATTTTTACAGATGCTTTTTCTGCTTCATTCTATGAAGGAGAAGGTTTCTTGGGAGGAGCACTGGGAGCATTAATCTTATTAGGAATAAGACGAGGAGCTTTCTCTAATGAAGCGGGAATAGGTACAGCTCCAATGGCTCATGGAGCTGCAAAGACGAGTGAACCTGTTCGGGAAGGATTGGTAGCAATGCTTGGTCCTGCTATTGACACCTTGATAGTATGTACGCTAACGGCCTTGGCAATTTTAGTCACAGGTGTTTGGCAATCAAGTGATGCGAATGGTGTGAGTCTTACGGCAACGGCATTTCAAGAGGCCATTCCAACCTATGGAAAGTATGCGCTACTTCTTTGTATAGCTGTATTTAGTATTTCTTCTTTATTTTCATATTCTTATTATGGGACTAAATGTATGTCTTACTTGTTTGGGGCCAAGAATAAGTCGTTTTACAACTACTTCTATATCGTGAGTATTTTAGTGGGTGCAACAACATCCTTAAGCATGATGATAAATTTAATTGACACATTTTTTGCGATGATGGCGATTCCAACTATGGTGAGTACCTTGATATTGGCACCTAGAGTATTAACGGAAGTGAAGAAGTATTTTCAGAAATTGAAAGAAAATTAATCTTTGAATCCGTTCTGAATGATTTCATTTAAATCTTTCGAGAACTTTTCAGCTCCAACAGGATTCAGATGGTTGTGATTAATATAATCTGAAGTAATAAAATGCATCGTATCATTTTCTCGTTCAAAGACCTTAACATTTTTATATTTTATAGGCAGGAGTTTAAGGATGCTGTCACGACGCCTTAGTATATCTGGATTTCTTTCATCAAGATATGTCCTATACAAAGGCATCGTGCAAATGATGACCTTCAAATCTTTATTTTGAGCGTAGTCTAGCAGTTTATAGAGAAGCGCTGTATTATGCAGAAACAATTTTAAGTTAGGTGAAGTGTTTATTCTAAAATTTTTAGTGGCAATTATTGAATCATTGTAGTCAATACCATAAAACATACCTTCTTTCACTTTTTCATTAAAGCCAAATTTATTTAGATTAGGACCGTCTTTTCTTTTAATGTAATGGTCCATGAGGTGCTTTGAATAGATATCTGGACGGGCAAGGGATATAAGTTTGTCTTTGAAATAGGTGTTTCATTCAAAAACATTGATATCATAATACTTTAGATAAATGCTGTTCTTCCAAAAATTCTTACTGTTATGTGGAAGCTCTAGGTGACTATACGAGAGTTCAAGAATGACATACTCAAGATTGGGGAGACGATCCTTCGTTTGCTTCAGAATTTTGAAATCTAGATTGTGATGTTGAGAAGTTGAAGCTAGGCAAATAGTAGATTTATCAAAATACTTCGGTTAATGGCACTATTTGTTTGAGATGGACCTAGGTCAAGTATTTCAATTTTATCCTTTTCAGAATTAAAAAAGGCACTCGTCATAACGTAGTTGAAAGGTATTCCTAACACTAAAAATTCCAATATGATATATAAAAGAACTACTGGTATAAAAAATACCAGAATCCATTTTAGAAAACTACGTTGTGCTTTCTTAAAACTGAAAATAGATAAATTGTTCTTTTGGTCCTGTATATCTAATAAGTATTAAAATAATACTATAATATAAAATCCATCTTAAAGGTCTACTTAGGTACTTCTCTAAATCAATCAAGGGATACGCTTTGTTCCTTGTTATGGCCTCAACAATAACTAACAATGGAATTACCAGAACTTTCCATCCAATGACAAGCGAAAAATTATCACTTGGTCTAAATGAAAAAATACGCGTCAGAATGAGAAAAGAGGTCTCAATGGTATCCGATCGAAAAAAGATACAAGATATCGTTACAAGTGTAAAACTATACCATAACATCAAGGCTCTAGGTACATTAGTAATATAAGCAATTAGGCTAATTTTTCGTTTCCCTATTTTTATTGTAATCCTCTCTATAGATATCATAACAGCCTGAAACACCCCAAAAACTATAAAGGTCCAATTTGCGCCATGCCATAATCCAATTAATCCCATTGTTACAAAAAGGCGACTGTTTTTACAAGGTATCCTCTATTGCTATTTTTAACCATTGGGGCGTATACATAGTCGGTGAACCATTTAGTCAACGTAATATGCCAGCGCAGCCAAAACTCTGAAACACTTCGGGAAAAGTAAGGAACACTAAAGTTTTTACTCAATTTAAAACCAAATAGCTTTGCTGTACCAATTGCAATGTCGCTATAACCAGAAAAATCACAATAGATTTTAAAAAAGAATAGGGCAGAAGCGTATAATAGCGACAGGGTTCCAAAGTCACCAGTAGTTTCTGTTCCTCCATATGCCAATGACCCATCACTGAATCCTGTTGCGATGATAATATCTGAATCCAATTGTCCAGCTACAGGAGTTGGAGTAAATCCAGATTCGTTGAAAGTTTGGAAGTCTTCTGAATATAGAGTAGTAAAGCAATTTACATCACTAATAAAAGTTCCCGTTATAGTTCCATAACTAGGTGTAATCCAAGTCCAATCTCCAAATGCACCAGAACAATCTTGAGGACCGGTAGTTTCATTGTTAAAAGAATGTTTTCCAGTCCAGGTTACTGGTGAACCTCCAGTCATAAAGCCTACATTAGTCCTCCCATCACCACTCGTAAGATCACAAGTGGCTAAAGTTCCAGAAACAGTGCAATTATCTTGAACACCAATACCATTAAATACAGCAGTTCCAATAGCAGATTGAGTAGTTATGGTACTATTTCCTTCTGGAGTAGTGAACATTAGGTTAAATGTTTGAGTTGCTCCTGTATTCAAGTTAGGATGTCCATTACACGTAGTACATTCAAAAGTTCCAGTTATAGGAGTAACAGGAGCTCTATTAGTATGCTTTGCGATTGCAACAGCACTTTCTAAGTTTTTGAAAATTACGTTTGCTACCTTTGGGTTCGTTCCGTCAGAAGCTACGGAAAAAGTAAGAGACAAATCTCTTGAGTTAAATTCTAAATCTTCTTCTCCTTGTTCAATGCGCTGTTTAGCAAATGCTGTGTAAACGGCTCCAGTATGAAGCTTAATTTTTGCATTAGGATAGTAAGACTCCGCAGCTCTACTATTTTTTCCATTAGGAAGAGCAATTTCTACAGTTGCTCTGTATTCTGAATTATTTGTGGTGAATACACCTTTATAGATTCCAAGGTTGGACTCTAAAGATGCTAGGTCAAAACTTAAATCTTCCGAATTTTCAGTACTTTGATTGTTGTCAACAGTACAAGAAAAAAGTAGTAATGTAATAGTAACTTTTTCATTTTTTGAGTATATTTTTTATGAGGTGCGAAAGTAATACTTTAGAGAATGTCTTAATGTAAAATCTATATTATATTTACATTAAAAACAGTTAATTCCTACAGCTCTTCGCAAACCAAAAATAACATCCCATTTCGACTAATCAAAGTAACTAAAAGTGTCCCCATTTCTTATCTTCAGAAGGGATTCATAAATTAATTTGATAACATTTTCTACATCATTTTTATGCACCATTTCTACTGTTGTATGCATATAACGTAAAGGTAGAGATATTAAGGCACTTGCCACCCCGCTATTGCTGTATGCAAAAGCATCGGTGTCAGTTCCAGTTGCTCTTGACAAGGCTGCGCGTTGAAAGGGAATCTTGTTCTTTTCAGCTGTGTCGACAATAAGATCACGAAGTTTTTGTTGTACCGCGGGTGCATAAGCTATCACTGGACCGGCCCCAATTTCAGCAAATCCCTGCGTTTTCTTATTAATCATTGGTGTAGTTGTGTCGTGGGTTACATCGGTAACGATAGCGACATTGGGCTGAATTCGTTCCGCAATCATCTGTGCTCCACGTAAACCAATCTCTTCTTGAACTGAATTGGTGATATACAATCCAAATGGCAACTCTTTTTTATTTTCGTGCAATAAACGTGCTACTTCGGCGATCATAAAACCACCCATTCTATTATCAAGAGCTCTACAAACAAACTTGTCTTTATTTAGGATATGGAACTCATCGGGGTAGGTGATTACGCAACCTACATGGATTGCCATCTTTTCAACTTCTTTTTTGTTTTTTGCGCCGACGTCTATAAAAATATTATCAGGTTTAGGGGCCTCTTCCCTCGTTTTACTTCTTGTATGAATTGCTGGCCAACCAAATACTCCTTTTTTAATTCCTTTTTTTGTGTGAATGTTTACAATTTTTGAAGGAGCTATTTGATGATCACTACCACCATTTCTAACAACGTATAACAAGCCATTATCACTAATATAGTTTACATACCAAGAAATCTCATCCGCGTGCCCTTCGATCACCACCTTATACTTCGCCTTAGGGTTAATTACGGCAACTGCAGTTCCGTAGGTATCGGTAAAAAATTCGTCGACGTACGGTTTTAGGTACTTCATCCATAATTTTTGCCCGTCCCATTCATAACCTGTAGGTGCAGCGTTATTTAGGTATTTTTCAAGAAAGGTTAATGATTTTTTATTCAAAATAGAAGTAGCCATAGTTTTGTTTTTCGGTAATGAAAATGTTCAATTTCAAAATTAGTAATTTATTAATAACCGAAGCAGGGCATTTTGTTTAATTTTGGAACGATTTTGGTTTGGATACCTCATATTAAATTGATCTTGTGAAACGCATTGCATTCCTATATATAATACCTTTGCTAATTTCAGTCTGTTCATTTGCTCAGACTACCAATGAATATGAAGAGCGGAAAGTTGATAGCACCCAGACCTTCTTCTATATAGTTAAAGGTGATTCTATTCCTCGTGAATTTATTGACTTGGAAGAAGTTGTATTACTGAATAAAATTGAGTTCAATTCTAAACAAGACCGCAGGAGATATCTCATCTTACGTCGAAAGACTCGTAAAGTATATCCTTATGCTAAACTGGCTTCCGAACGATTGTTGCAAATGACAGCGAGATTAGAAACAATAGAAAAGAAGAGTAAGCGGAGAAAATATACCAAGAGAATTCAAAAATATGTAGAAGAAGAGTTTTCTGAAAAGCTAAAGAAATTGACTCGTACTGAAGGTCAGATTTTGGTAAAGCTAATCCATAGACAAACGGGACGTACAGCTTTTAATTTGGTAAAAGAGCTTCGCACAGGTTGGAGAGCTTTCTGGTATAATACCACAGCCAAAATGTTTGATATTTCAATTAAACAAGAATACCAGCCCTTTGATGTTAAGGAGGATTACTTAATAGAGGATATTTTAGAACGTTCTTTTCAAGCCAATCTATTGGAGCGACAAAAACCCGCCTTTAAAATTGACTATTTAGACTTAACCAGTCAATGGAATAAAAAGATGACTAAAAAATAATCTTCCTACTGTTTGTACAGTAATTTAATTTCCAGTATTTTAGTAGTTCGCTCTTTTATTTTGAAATAAATTGTTTTGATAGCCTTTGGCTTAATTAATATTGAAAAGTAGTTATACTTTCGAAGAATTTTGCTCCTGTAGCCTAAGAAGGGCATTTTTTTTTGAGTATAATTTGATAGCTTTCAGCTGTTTAAAAACACTTCAGGAAAATACTTGAAAAAAGTTTCAATTTGTTTTGGTAGAAAAGAAAAAGGGGTTGTATATTTGCACCCGCTTAGAGAGATAGGCACGGTCATAAAAACGGTGAAAAGGATTACAAAATAATGGTTCAACTCCATTACACCAGCAAAGTGACTCTTGAGTAATCAAGAGGAAGTCCTAAAGAAAGTTTGGGAAAGTTCATTGAGATATTGAAATTGACAGCGTAGGTTATTTCGAGAAATTGAAATAATCGACAAAGAAACTAAACTA
>CAJXZB010000041.1 GCA_913063405.1 uncultured Ulvibacter sp. | reverse complement strand
CTGCGTTAAAGGTTCTTTTAAGAATTACTTTACCTAACTTATTTTTAAACTCTTGGGTGGTGTGATTATCTCCACTAATCCAATTTTCATCTTTGGTTACCGTTTTATAAATTTGATTGGGTGCAAAATAATCATTGTAAACGATGTCTGGGTCTTCGGTATCTCCCCCTGAAAATGAAACAGAAAAATCACGAACCTCATTGTTTGTATTTGCCTGATACTCAAATTTAATCGTATGGTCTGCATCTGAGTTAGTATCAATTTCCCAATCCTTCCCAGGTGCCCCAGTTTCCAATACTCTATTTAAAGGAGAATTCTCAAACCGCTTTTCAGAATAGGGGTTAATAGCTGTGGTTCTTGCGTTTTCAAAATTATCATAATAATAGGTAGTTAGTAAACCCGTTAGTGGTTCCAAATACTCCCCAGCATTAGATACATTTGGATTAGGGTAAGGCAGATAATCTTTAGGTTGCCTGCCAAAACCATCATAAAAAACAGGAGTCATTAAATCCTCTCTATTTCCTCCAGCACGTTGTGAAATATTTTGTTTAGGTCTTCCCAAACCATCGTAATAGGTTACAGATTCAATTTTCTGATCATCGGGGATCGGGTCATTCGCGGATTCAACCTCTGCCTGGGTAAAGTTATCTTGATACGAAGTAGACTTTACATAATTTTCGGTGGTCGTTTGTCCTATAACTAATAAAGGCAACAAAACAAATACGGATATAAGTAATTTTCTCATTGTTATCTTTTTTAGTTGTTAGTTCTTGAAGTTATATTCATTCTCACTTAAAACATTACCGTCCTTATCCTTTACATACTTGAGGCGATTATGTTCATCATATTGGTAACTGACTAAATACCCTCCAGGGTCAGTGATGGTACTAACTCCTATCAAAGGTTCGTAAGTATAGGTAGTTACTTGAGCATTAGGCAGAGCATTGCGTAAGTTAGTCAAGGCATTGAGTAAGTCGTTTTCTGTACCAGTGTCAGAGGCCGTATAAATAGCACTTAAGTCGCTTTGGTCTATGTCACTCAGGGTTGCATTTTCAATTTTCGCAACGGGAAGTGCATGGTCATATCCCATAACATAGACAATTCTTGTTCCATCAGCCTTTGAAACTTCACGAGGATTTCCTTTGGTATCATAACCATAGTATATTAATCGATCCTCTAATGAATTACCCGACTTGGCCGTTTGTATAAATTCTGGAGCGATAATACTTGACCCCCAATCTCGATACACCATTTTCTGAGTGGATAATAAATTGGTGTTTTCATATTGTTTAGTAATTACAGGTGTGGAAAGCCTGTTTTTATCGTTTAAGGTGTAATATACTCCAGTATTAATCTCATATGGATATGTATATTCAGTTTTTTGAGAATCTCCTGCACTATCAAGTATTTGGCTTTCCTTTATATGTCCTTGTGGGTTTGTGTAAGAATTAGTTGTCGTATTTTCTATAAGGTTTCCATCTTCCCATCTCTTTTGAGTGGTACTTGCTAACCAATCACATTCAAACTTATTATCAATGTCAATAACATTATTCATAAAAACTTTACCTCCTCCTCCTTGAGTAGTATAATTAACAGAAATTGCTTGTATAGCTAAAAAATATAGTTTTTTTAATGGATTATTCAGAGGTGCTGAAAACTGATACTCATAATTATTCTCAGCTATTAAATTGTCCAAGTTAGAATAGATTTTTTCTTTTAAAAGTTTTCCATTTTTAAATTCAATATGATCAGCCGCCAAATAAGGAAAAGAATAATACTGTTGGGGTAAATAGAAGCTATAATTTTTACTATTATACCCTTGTGACAACCCGTTGCTATTTAATTTTTCAATTACATTATTATAAAAAACATGCGACCCCATAAAAAAACTTAATGGAACATTACTTGAGCTTGAGTTTATTATCCAATTTCCCCAGCATGTTCCATTACCGCCGACTGTCTCCGTTGTACTCATTTCATAAGTAGTAATATTTCTTTTACGAAATAGGCTACCTAGACTTTCACCATCTTCAGTTTCATACACATACTCTTTAACAATACAATTATTAGGGTTGCTATCCGGACAACTCTTGATTTGGGATACTCTAGTTCCTCCAACTTCAACCGATAACGGAGGTGGGTTCCCGTCATCTTCATAAACCCTCACCGTCGCCATTGCTCTTAAAATATCCCCAACATCATATGCAACTCCGAAATTCTCAGCTTCTACAAAAAGGGTATATTCACCAGGATCCAATTTAACACGGCTACTGTATGTTTCCTCTCCAGGTTCATGGTGAGTTGGACTGCCAATGACTACAGAAGCTCCTTCACAGCCTAGTTTCGTGGGAAAATGGGGAGGGACCACAGTACCGTAACAATCTTCATCTTGACAGGGCCACTCTTTGCCAGATGTCTTTTCTACTCTAGCCTTTACCCGACCATAAATAGAGCCATCGCTAACCCCGGGTTCAAAAGGGTCCGTCATTTTTTCCACTTTTAAGTTTAAATCGACAAATTGATAATCGTCTATGATAAAAGTAGCCTGATTTGAATGATAATTAGATCCATTGTTTTGTTCAATCCAATTTAAGTGTGCCTCCTTAAAAATAGGAGTGTTGGTCGTTGCCGATTGACAATCATATGGAATCTCTGAACTATCTGGATTAATTGTATTAGACTCATAAATAATTTCTGAATACCCTTTAGTAGGGTATGTTATTTTCTTTAATGATCCTAAAACAGATTTTGAAAAGTCCGGCGCTCGGTTTCCATATATATCAGAAACATTTTGATCATTTATCAAATAATTTTCAGGATTGCTGTTGTAATATCCCCAAAAATCTTGTTTTGCCCAATGTATGTCATCAGGTGGAACACCTTCATACTCTAAAGTATAAGAATTATTAGTATCATTATTGACTTTAACATCAGTTAAAAGTTTTCGAGTCTTAGTAATATTGTCATATTCAAGATTAAAAGTTGAGATTACCTCATTTGAGGTGTTTTTTAACTCAATCATATTTAAATATGATAAATACTTATTCATATTAGTATTATTCGAAGATCCTACAGATACAATAGTGTTGTTAAAAACAATCTTTCCTTTTGGAAAGGTTATTTCGTTAATAATTTTAGATTCAACTTCATAATCTCGCGTGACGGTCCCTAAAGTTCCACTTCCACAAGTTCCAACCTTCCTCTGTTTAAAACTTTGGGATTTTGTGCGCTGAAAATGTACTTGATTATCGTACGAAAAATAGATACTTCTATTATTTGTTAATTTTATTTCAGAAATTTTCCAACCTGAGATATAGCCATAAAGCAATGCAGTTGGAACTTCATTAAGGCTTACAGGGGGGATTCGTTTTGTCTCCTCCAATTCCTGAAAATAGTATTCGATGCCTACATCATCAGTAATCTTAATTCCAGAAGAAAACGAATAGTCATTATTAATTACTTCAATCAAGTAAGGCTTATCCGGTATAATAAAAGTCTCCCTATTCTCATCAAAATAAAAAGTAGCATTTAAATTACCAATACTCACAATAAACTTATCTGGCTGAGTGTCTATCAGGCCTTCATCCACAGAATATTCCATTTCATTTCGTTCGGTAGGGTCAAGTAGACCATTAACATATGGAAGCACCTTGTTTGCTCCTGTCATTCCATCACCTATGTATCCAGATGGGTCTTCATCAGGTCTTCCTTTTACTTGACGGGTGATCATCCCACCGGCACTTAGACCCCACCCCATCCCAAGATGCCCTGGTATTTGATCTACAACTAATCCATTATGCCTATAATTAATAGAAACGGGCAGCGTAAAGCCTTGTTCTTTAATGGCATGGATAGGTATTGAAAAACTTGCCATTCCAATAGCCGAATTTACGGGAACCTCTCCAAACCTACCTAGATTAGAAGCTTCGGGCGAAGCAGGAAATATTTTTGGTATGTCTGGTGCATCAATTTGGGCATAGGAGAAGAAACTACATAGCATAGCAACTGAAAACAAAACAAATTTTTTCATATTTGAAAGGATATTAAATTTAGAAAATGACGGTTTAGACAAAAAAATAGTTTTTCAATGACAATAATTACATCATACTAAAATTAATAAAGCTAGTAGTTACACAAAATTCAAAGTAATAACTGTCTCTTTATCAACATTGTAATTGCCAGTGAATGTACTTAAAAATTACATGTTAAAAAACAGGGTTTTTCCTGTTTTTTAACATCAGAGTTTATTCTAGCTTTGAACTATTACTTCTTGTTGTATTAACTGGGGAGTTTTTCTTAAAGACTTAAAAAGCCCTCGTTCCAGAGGGCTTTTCTTTTTTAAAGGGTCGAAATGAAAAGTCGTAATAAATTATGGAAACAGATAATAAATCAAGAATTATTGGGAAAACTTATTCTAATAATTCTACTGTTATCAATCTAAAGGATAAACATTCATTCTAAAATGATTAATGTAGTAGCTTCTCTAAATCGTAAAGATGAAGACTTACTAGAAGATTAAATAAAACTCATTTCTTTTCACTTTGTGCTATTTACCAATCCGCTATCTTTCCAGATACTTTTAACTTTTGTTCCAAAGTTGCCTTTGGTTTATCCTGTCCTCGATTTTCCTCTTGAGACTGGTCCCACTGGACTATCTTTTTGTAGACTTTCAGGTTTTGTTCCAACGATGCTTTTGGCTTTGGATTTTTGTTTGCTTTCACTGTTGTCATAACTTTTTCCTTGAACCCTGGGTCCTTGTCCATCCTTTCCGCTACTCCCCTCATCACTGCTTTTGTTTGGACTTCTGTTAGTGGCTTTTCCTGTTTTCTTTCATAATTCATAAATGTAAAAATTTTATACGATAGTGTTGTGGGGATAGAATACGTAATTCAAGCACAACCCGCATCCAATGGAAATCGAATCCTAGACCCCACCCCCTTCGAATTGTCCATAAGTTCAAATATATTTCTGACTTTTTACTCTAACTTTTTTTGGCTAGAGTATAGACCTACTCGTTCTGAATCTCACTACGATTCAAACACTAAAGTTCTTATTTTACTTATCTTTACGATAGCACCCGACTCCCCTGTTTTATTTTAATGTGATGTATAGATTCTTCGAATGGCTATATTCTAAGCAGGGTACAGTCCTTATTTACTTGATTTGCTATTATTCTTTTTTTGACTTGTCTATGTGTAATCTAGTATATTATGGAATGAATGTCAAAATGAAGGCTTTCACTCTATCGTTGGTAAACAGTTGGGAATAACAGAAACAAGAAAACCGTAATAAACTAATAAATAGTCTATTACGGTTTGTCTATGTACTGATGGCGGGACTTGAACCCGCACGCCCAAAAGAGCACAGGATTTTAAGTCCGGCGTGTCTACCAATTCCACCACATCAGCATTGGTAATTTTTATATCCTCTTTCGCTAAAGCTTCAGAGGAAGGAGTGAGCGAAAAACGGGATTCGAACCCGCGACCTCCACCTTGGCAAGGTGGCGCTCTACCAACTGAGCTATTTTCGCAAAAAAAAAAGAACGTTGCTTTAAATAGCAAAGCGGGTGCAAATTTAAAATATTTAAACCAAAACCAAAACCTTTTTTAAGAAATTATATGATGATAATTACTTTTTAATTTTCACCGAAGCATTGCGCTGCAACATTCGCTTAATCTCGTTGAGTTTCATCAAAGCCTCTACCGGGGTAAGTGTATCAATATCAATATCTAAAATCTCATCACGTAGCTCTTCAAGCAATGGATCATCTAATTTAAAGAAGCTTAACTGCAGCTCATCTTTGGACAAAGATTTCATCTC
The DNA here is from genome assembly GCA_913063405.1 of uncultured Ulvibacter sp. Taxonomy (GTDB): domain Bacteria; phylum Bacteroidota; class Bacteroidia; order Flavobacteriales; family Flavobacteriaceae; genus Ulvibacter. The sequence continues at coordinate 13,470 of CAJXZB010000041.1, read as the reverse complement.
CTCAGTTAATTCTTCTGAAGAATGTGACTTTTCCAATCGTTTTAATATCTTATTTGCACGATGAAGTACAGCCTGAGGCATTCCAGCCATCTTAGCTACGTGAATTCCGAAACTGTGATGCGAACCTCCTGGCACTAACTTCCGAAGAAAAAGGACGTCATCTTTTAATTCTTTTACGGAGACGTTGTAATTTTTAATACGAGGAAACGTCTCTGTCATTTCGTTAATCTCGTGATAATGGGTAGCAAATAAGGTTTTTGCCCTAGATGGATGCTCATGTAAATATTCACTAATTGCCCAGGCAATTGAAATCCCATCATAGGTACTCGTTCCGCGGCCTATCTCATCGAGTAGCACCAAACTACGTTCAGAAATGTTATTCAAAATACTTGCCGTTTCATTCATTTCCACCATAAAAGTGGATTCACCCATCGAAATATTATCACTCGCACCAACTCTCGTAAATATCTTATCCACGCAACCCATTCTAACAGCTTTAGCTGGAACAAAGCTTCCTATTTGAGCTAGGAGTACAATCAAAGCTGTTTGTCTTAATATTGCCGATTTACCACTCATATTTGGTCCAGTAATCATGATAAGCTGCTGATTCTCTCGATCTAAGAAGACATCGTTAGCGATATAAGGGCTATCTGGTGGCAGCTGTTTTTCAATTACGGGATGCCGCCCTTCTTTAATATCTAAATCGTAGGTCTCATCAAACAAGGGTCTGGTATAATTGGCAGACTTAGCATGACTAGCAAAAGAACACAGGCAATCCAATTCTGCAATTAAGCCCGCATTTTGCTGCACAGAACCAATAAACTGAAGCATCCATTCTACAAGTTTTACAAATATGTCCTGTTCTAGAGTAGCGATTTTTTCCTCGGCTCCTAGGATCTTAGATTCGTATTCTTTTAATTCTTCGGTAATATAACGTTCTGCATTTACCAGTGTTTGCTTCCTAATCCACTCTTCAGGAACCTTATCTTTATGGGTGTTTCTAACTTCAATATAATAGCCAAAAACATTATTCGATGCGATTTTTAAGGAGCTAATATCTGTACGTTCAATCTCCCTAGTCACCATCGCATCCAGATACTCCTTCCCACCTTTAGAAATCGCTCTTAAATCATCTAAGGTCTCATTAAAACCATTGGCAACCACGTTTCCTTTGGCAATATGTACGGGAGCTCCTTCATTCAATGTTTCCTTAATCTTCTCACGTAATGATTCACAATCTTGAAGTTGTTCACCAATGGTTTTCACTGCTTCATTCTTGGCCAGTAGAGCCTGAGCCTTTACTGGTATAACCGCCTCCAAAGAATTTTTAAGCTGGATTACCTCTCTAGGGTTAATCTTTCCCGTGGCAATTTTAGAAATTAAACGTTCTAAATCTCCAATGTGTTTAATATGACGCTGAATCGTATCCAGCACCTCAGTATTGTCTAGTAAATAATTCACCACCTCGTGCCGTCTTGTAATCTTATCTACATTTTTTAACGGCAACGCCATCCAACGCTTTAACAGACGTCCTCCCATTGGAGAAATGGTTTTATCTATAACATCCAACAAGGTCACAGCGTTTTGTTGATTGGAATGATATAATTCTAAATTACGAATGGTAAAACGATCCATCCACACATACTCGTCTTCAGCGATCCGAGAAATCTTTGTGATATGCTGTAGTTTATTATGTTGGGTTTCTCCTAAATAATGCAAGGCAGCACCTGCCGATACGACTCCTTCTGCCAAATGATCAACCCCAAAACCTTTTAAATTTTTTGTGCCGAAATGCTTCTGAAGGGTCTCCGTGGCGTAATCTGTTTGAAACACCCAATCTTCTAGATGAAATACATGAAAGCTATCGCCAAATGTTTCTGAAAAAAACGTTCTCTTCTGCTTGCTAAAAAGTACTTCTGAAGGATTGAAATTCTGAAGCAATTTATCTATATATTCTGCCGATCCCTGAGCCGTTAAAAACTCACCGGTCGAAACATCCAAGAAGGAGACTCCAAGGTCTTTTTTTCCGAAGTGAATCGCGGCTAAAAAATTATTGGATTTCGATTGCAAAATATCGTCATTCAACGCAACACCAGGAGTAACCAGTTCTGTAACCCCTCTTTTTACAATCGTCTTTGTTTGTTTAGGGTCTTCTAACTGATCGCAAATAGCAACTCTGCACCCAGCCATAACCAGTTTAGGTAAGTAGGTGTTTAGAGAATGGTGCGGAAATCCGGCAAGTTCTATATTATCTCCACCATTATTTCTGGCTGTAAGTGTAATATTTAAAATACCCGCTGCACGAACGGCATCTTCACCAAAAGTTTCGTAAAAATCGCCAACTCGAAACAGTAATAACGCGTCAGGATACTTTACCTTAATCGTATTATATTGCTTCATTAAAGGGGTTACTTTCTTCGCCATATTCCTGTTATCCTGAACAAGTAAAAGTATGGAAATGTTGCTGTTTTATAAAATCTGAACGAATTTAAGTTATCGCCATTTATTAACAATTTAAACCAGATAATTAGAATTTTGAGTCGCTAGATTTTACCTTTGCCTCAGCATTCCTATTATGAAAAACAGAAAACTTAAAAATAGCGAGCTTACACGCAAAAGTCAGACAGAATTTAAAGCTTCAGAAAAAACGCCTATAATTATCATTCTTGATAACATTCGAAGCCTGAATAATATTGGATCTGTATTTCGCATAGCCGATGCCTTTTTAATCGATAAAGTTTACCTCTGTGGTATTACGGCAACACCTCCGCACAAGGATATTCAAAAAACTGCGTTAGGGGCTACAGATAGTGTTGCCTGGGAGTATTCCAAAAACACCCTAGAGCTCATTCAGAGCTTGAAAACAGAAGATATTTCTATTCTCTCTATTGAGCAAGCAGAAAATGCGACTGAACTTCAAAAAGTAGTCTTAGAAAAAGGCAAAAAGTACGCCATTGTTTTTGGCAATGAAGTGAAAGGGGTATCCCAAGAAGTTGTCTCGGAAAGTGACATAGTTGTTGAAATTCCACAATATGGAACCAAACATTCGTTAAACATATCGGTAAGTGCAGGCGTTGTGGTTTGGGATTTATTCTGTAAACTCAAATAATATATACTATAATCTATATATTGCAATATATAATTAATGAATTATTTGTCTTAAAATCTCTAAGTAGTCTTTTCTACTTTCAACAAAATCCATCTCGGAAATATCAATAATTTTTATGGTGTCGCTATGTTGGGATTTGATGAATTCTAAATATCCATCATTGATTTTTTGAAGATATACTGCCTCAATACTTTGCTCAAACTTACGCCCTCGTTTCTTGATGTTTTCCAGCAAGCGTTCGGTATTCTGATATAGATACACGTAAACGTCTGGCTTGGGCAATTCCTTATGCATTAAATGGAAGAGTTTCTTATACAAATTAAACTCTTCCTCCTGTAAAGTAACCTTTGCAAAAATTAGCGACTTATAGGCATCATAATCGGCAATAACACAATCCTTAAACAAGTCGAACTGGGTTATATCTTCCAATAATTGCTGATAACGATCTGCCAAAAAAGACATCTCTAAGGGGAAAGCATAGCGTTGCTGATTCTTATAAAATTTTGGCAAAAAAGGATTGTCCTTAAAGCGCTCAAGAATCAATTTCGCATTGAAATCAGAAGCCAATTGAGTCGCCAAACTTGTCTTTCCTGCACCAATATTTCCTTCTATCGCTATGTAATTGTGCTTTGACAAATCATAATCCTTCTTTGGATTCCGAAGCCATTTAGACTGCTTCTCTAGAACACTCTCATCCTTGGTCATTGCAAGGAGCTTGATCACGCTTTCTTTCAACTTTGGGTGCTCTAATTGAGGGTTTACCTCAGCTAGCGGCTGGAGTACAAATCTTCTGTTTTGAATTTCAGGATGAGGGATTGTGAGCTTCTTAGATTCTTTAACAAGATCATCAACCATCAAAATATCAATATCGATAGGTCGCGATGTGTAGCTTTCAGATTTAGTACGTTCGCGTCCTAATCTTTTTTCTATAGCCAAAACTTTTAACAAGACCTTATCTGGTGACAAAGTGCTTTTTACCAAAACCACACAGTTCAAAAAATAATCGCCTTCAAAACCCATTGCGGGGGTCTGATATACAGATGAGACTTTAAGAATACTTCCAACCTCCTGAAAAATTAAATTCACAGTATTTTGAAGGTATTCAAACTTGTTTCCCTGATTACTCCCAAGAGAAAGATATATGTTTTGTAGTGGTTTAATAAAGTCCTAAATTTTAACCTTTAGGACGAAATTAAGGAAAAGAAAAATACTTCCAATTATCTTTGCCACTATTAGAAACAAAATTTGGCAACACTTACGTTAAAAGATAGATTGTTCGCTCAGCGCATTTACCTCATTTTGGGAGCGTTATTCATTTCATCCTTGGTTGTTTCCAATTTGATTTTTCAAAAATTTTTTTATTGGGATTTCTTCGGAATTTACACTTTTGAAGTTTCTGTAGGTATTTTACCCTACCCAATTACTTTTCTAATCACCGACATAATTAGCGAGGTTTACGGAAAGAAAAAGGCAAACGCCATTGTAACGGCTGGGATTTTTGCCTCCTTTTTTTCATTACTCATTGTATATGTTGCAGACGCAGTTCCAGCAACAGATTGGAGCCCAATAGATGATCCATTATTTTCAAAAGTTTTTGGCGCCACCGCTATTGCTGTACTAGCATCAATGACGGCCTATTTACTTGCGCAGTACATCGACATACATATCTTTCATTTTTGGAAACGACTCACAAAAGGGAAACACCTTTGGTTGCGAAATAACTTCTCAACTTTTTTATCACAATTTGTCGATACCTTTACCGTTTTACTATTGCTGTGTAGTTTCGGAAAAATTGATTGGGCGCTATTTAGTGGCTTGCTGCTTGGTGGTTTTCTATTTAAAGTGATCGTTGCGGCCTTAGACACACCCTTTCTATATCTAGCCGTATTTGCCTTCAGAAAACGTTTCGGCTTAAAAATTGGGGAAGAAATATCTTTCGAAAATATTGACTAAAAATTATGAAAAAAGCACTTAAAATAATAGGAATATTATTGGTCATTAGCATCGTTTTGTTAATCGCGACTCCTTTTCTTTTTAAAGGTTCAATTGAGAAAATGGTAAAACGCACCATTAACGAAAACCTGAACGCCAAAGTTGCTTGGCAGAACCTCGATTTGAGTTTGTTTAAAAGCTTTCCAGACGCTGCACTTACTATAAATAACTTTAGTGTGATAAGCAATAGCCCTTTCGAAGGAGACACCATTGTTAGTGGAAAAACACTAAAACTTGATATGGGTATTCGACAATTATTTAAGAACTCTTCGGAAGCAATAAAAGTGGATGCCTTATTTCTTGATGGGGCTTTTGTAAATATTAAAATTGATTCTCTTGGAAATGCCAATTACGACATCAGCCTAAAAAAAGACAAGTCTATTAATAATGACTCTGAACCTGAAACCAGTAAAGAAGGTTTCGAATTCGACTTAAATAGATATGTGATCAATGACTCACATATTAACTATTTGGATCAAGTGTCAAAAACATTTCTAATCTTAAAGGAGGTCAATCATGAAGGAACCGGAGATCTTTCGGCAGCGGTAATGAAGCTGGTTACAAAAACCGAAACCTTGGCAAGTTTAAAAATTGAAAATATTGATTACCTAAATGATACTCCTTTAACGTTGGATGCCACTTTTGAACTGGATTTGGAGAATCAAAAATATACCTTCCTAGAGAACGAAGCCAAGATAAATGACTTGCCACTTACGTTTAATGGTTTTGTAAAAATCAATGAGAACAACAACGAGCTTGATCTCAGCTTTAAAACACCTTCTTCAGATTTTAAAAACTTTCTTGCAGTAATCCCTAAGACCTACGTCAAAGAATTAGACGAAGTAACAACAACCGGGAATTTTATTGTAGACGGAAGCTTAAAAGGTATTATTGATGACGACCATATCCCGAAAATGGACATCAAAGTAAAAAGTAATAATGCCTCTTTTAAATATCCGGATTTACCAAAAGCCGTTAGCAATATTTCAATCGATGCAGAGCTTAAAAATGAAACAGGACTTGGGCCAGACACCTATTTAAATGTTGGTGGCATGACCTTTAAAATAGACGATGAAATTTTCAATTTAAGTGGGAGTATTAAAAACCTGACCGAAAACGCTTTGGTCAATCTCGCCCTAAACGGAACACTCAATTTGGCAAATATCGGGAAGGTATTGCCTATGGAATTGAACCAAGATCTCACAGGTGTTTTTACTGCAGATTTAGTTACAAACTTTGACATGCTCTCTATTGAAAATGAACAATACCAGAACATTAAAAGCAATGGAACCGCTCAACTTAGCGATTTCACCTATAATGATGAAGCCTTTAATAGTGAAATCAAAATCTCAAATGCCGCTATTACTATGTCTCCAGGAAATATTAAGCTCGATGCATTGGACGCCAAAACGGGAGAAACCGATATAAGAGTCTCTGGAGACATTCAGAATTTGATTCCTTGGATTATGGCAAAGCAAGATTTAAAGGGGAGGTTTAAGGTGAGTTCGAACACCTTTAACGTGAACGATTTTATGACATCAGATGAATCCAATGTTCAAGGAACTGGAAATTCTTCAGAAGAAAAGGCAGTAAAAAGCGCAGAAGAAAAGGCTGTGAAAATTCCAGATTTTCTTGACGCCACCATTGATTTCACAGCAAAAAAAGTACTTTATGATAATGTAGTTTTAGACGATGCAAAAGGAACAGTTGGAATAAAAAATGAGGCAGCAAATCTAAGTAATGTAACATCCAAAATATTTGGAGGAGACATTGCATTTTCTGGTAATATAGACACTAAAAATGAGACTCCAACCTTTGGAATGAACCTCGACTTAAACAAAATCGACATAGAAGAATCCTTCGGGAAACTAGCGCTACTAAAATACATTGCTCCATTGGCTAAGGCGCTGGACGGTAACCTTACAACTACTATTAAATTGGAAGGACAGTTAAATGATGACCTAACCCCAAATCTCAGCACACTCGCGGGAGATGCTATCGCTCAGATTCTTTCAGCAAAAGTAAATACCGAAAACACTCCCCTACTTGGGACGTTAGAAGACAACCTCTCTTTCTTAGATTTGAACAATTTAAATATCAATGACGTTCGGACGGCACTTACCTTTAGCGATGGTAAAATAGTCGTAAAACCATTTGATTTTGATGTAAAAGGAATCAAAATTACGGCTGGTGGAAGTCACGGATTGGATAAAAGTATCGATTATAACTTAACCATGGATGTACCCGCAAAATACTTAGGAAGCAATGTTACCAAACTATTGGCCAAATTAGATCCTTCCGAAGCTAATGCGATGACCGTAACATTACCCGTTGGATTAAACGGAAATTTCACCAACCCAAAAATCTCTTTAAACACAAGCGCTGCGATAAGTGAGCTCACTAAAAAACTAGTAGCAAAGCAAAAGGAAGAACTTCTAAATAAGGGAACTAACATTCTAGGAGATATTATTTCTGGTGGAAATACACCTAAAGATTCGACAACAACAACTTCAACAGGAGTAAATACTACTCAGGAAACAACAACAGAAGTGGTCAAGGACATTCTTGGAGGGCTTTTTGGAAAAAAGAAAACGAAAGACACTACAAAAACCGGCAATTAATTTTGTAAGTTTTCATTTTTCGGGGCTACTAAGACCCTATGACTTTAGGATATTTTATTGTTGGATTAGTGATTGCCGCTTTAGGGGCTGCTCCTTTGGGAGCTTCCAATATTGCTGTAATAACCACTTCTAGTAACCAATCTTTATCCAAAGGAATGTACATCGCCTATGGAGCCGGTTTAGGGGAGGTCATATTGGCCTTTTTGGCACTTTGTTATAGTCCGTTGTTTTCTGATTTTTTTACTAGGAATCCTTGGGTGCAATTGGTATTTATTATCTCGTTTCTCGCAATAGGTATTTTCTTTTTGCTTCCTAAAAAGCCTAAAATATCATTTAAAAAGCCCTTGAAATCTCCTTCAAAGTTCTTTACTGGTTTCATATTGGCATTTGCCAACCCACCAGTCTTACTCTTCTGGATATTGGCCATTTCAATAACGCACAAGTATGTACTTTCGGTTTCAGACATGAGCCCTATGACACTGTTGTTACTTTTCTTTTCAGGAATTTACACGGGTAAAGTAGTTACACTCTATGGCTACGGAAAATGGAGTTCAAAAGTATCTCAGAACAACGGAAGCAAAACAAAATTATATAAAGGTGTTGGTATTGCTCTCATTGCAATTGCCATGGTTCAAGGAGTACGATTTCTAATTAGTTAACTGAAATCACTACAACATTTCCTTCATTGCTTCGCACATTAAAAACAGTGTCATCCTCAAATATGAGATACTGTCCCTTGATTCCTTTTAATACACCTTCATAGTTTGGTGTTTTTTGGAGGTTAAGACTTTTGGGTTTCTGTGGGTATTGAATCACCGGAAACTCTAAGTTCGTTTCAGTATTACTTTCCAAGAAATAAGAAGCTGCTTCTTTAGGAATGAATTGTTTCAGCTTTTCACGCCAATCAACTAAATTTTCATCCTGTATATCATTTTTAAGCATGGTGCGCCAATTGGTTTTATCTCCTACATGATTTTTTAAAGCCACTTCGGTAATTCCAGCGAGATAGCGATTAGGCACTTCTACTATTTCAATAGCCTCGTGCGCTCCTTGATCAATCCAACGGGTAGGAACCTGCGTTTTACGAGTCACTCCCACTTTCACATTACTACTATTAGCTAAATAAACAATATGCGGTTGCAACTGTACTTTTTTCTCATATTCCAAATCCCGATCTTCCTTATCCAGATGCGCTGTGCTTAATTCGGGGCGCATAATCCAATCTGCCGCTTGCGGAATTTCATAAAAACAATCATAGCAAAAGCCCTGTCGGTAAATCTTTTTAGCCAAACCACAGTTAAGACATTTAAAGCCAACAAATTTAATCGAAACTTTTTTGTTCAACAATTGATTTACGTTTAAGAAATCATTTTCGAAGATCAAATAGTATTGAATTGGTGATCCAACTTCAGTTTGCATTTTTGTTAATACTCCCTCGTAATTCATATGAAGAAAATCGTTATTTTTATAGCGTAAAGATAGTTCAAAAATATGCCGATCCCCATAGTAAATTCTATTGCCTCATGGTTCTTGAAGAAACGGATTCATCAAATTGAGTTGTTTCTAAAGTATCCTATTGAAGTACAGGAAGAACTATTACACGGTCTAATTCTGAAGGCCAAAAGCACGGAAATTGGTAAGGAATATGGTTTTGAAGATATCAAGTCTTATAGAGAGTTTGCAGATAGAGTTCCAATAACTACTTATGAGCAAAACGAAGAACGTATAGAGCGCACCCGAAGAGGAGAAAGTAACATTTTTTGGCCTACTCCAATTAAATGGTTTGCAAAATCTAGTGGGACTACGAATGCCAAAAGTAAATTTATACCTGTTAGTATTGATTCTTTGGAAGACTGCCATTATGCGGCCAGCAAAGACTTACTCTGCATGTACCTCAACAACAACCCTAGCTCTCAAATGTTCGTGGGAAAAAACCTTAAGCTAGGAGGAAGTAAGGAACTCTATCAAGAGAATGGAACCGTATTTGGTGACCTTTCTGCCATCCTTATAGACAATATGCCTTTTTGGGCGGAGTACAGCAGTACTCCTGGCAGTGATGTTTCTTTAATGAATGATTGGGAAACTAAAATGCAGGCGATCGTTAATGAAACAATAAAGGAGAATGTCACAAGCTTGGCCGGTGTTCCCTCTTGGATGTTGGTATTACTAAACAATGTGGCCGAAACCACAGACAAAGACAATCTATTTGAAATCTGGCCAAACCTTGAGGTCTATTTTCATGGCGGTGTGAGTTTTGATCCTTATGTAGATCAATATAAAAAGTTGCTCCCTAGCTCCGATTTTAAATATTATGAAACATATAATGCTTCAGAAGGGTTCTTCGCCATACAAAATCACAATGAAGAAAAAGATCTATTATTGATGCTTGACTATGGAATCTTCTATGAGTTTATTCCAATGAATACCTACGGTACTCTTGAAGAGAAAGTAATTCCACTTAGCGAAGTTCAGAAAGACAAAAATTATGCTATTATTATTACTACCAATGCAGGTTTGTGGCGCTATAAAATTGGAGACACCGTTCGTTTTACATCTGTAAATCCATATCGGATTAAGGTAACAGGGCGAACGAAACATCATATCAATGTGTTTGGGGAAGAACTGATTATTGAAAATGCCGAAACAGCTCTAAAAAATGCTTCTAAACTCACCCAAAGTGAGATTGTGGATTATACTGCCGCCCCAATATTTATGGAAGGAAAGGAAAAAGGTGCGCATGAATGGATTATTGAATTTAAAACACCCCCATCAAGTTTTTCAAATTTTGGGAAAATACTGGATAAGGCGCTTCAAGATGTAAATAGTGATTATGAGGCAAAGCGCTATAACAATACTACTTTAAACGCACCTAAAATACATTGCGCTAGAGAGCGATTGTTTTATGATTGGCTAAAAGATAAAGATAAACTAGGTGGTCAACATAAGGTACCCAGACTTTCCAATACTAGGGATTATCTGGAAGAATTACTATCCTTAAACTCATAAATTTGAATATAGAAGTCACGATACAGCTTTCATGATTGCTCATTATAGAACACGGCATGAGAACCTGAGCAGAAACCCATTTGCCAAACTCTGGCTGCGCCCATCTGTTGAAAAATGGACCCAAAGTTTTTTTGAAAATGTTTCTTTTGAAGATGAGATTCTACATTGTATGCGAAATCGCTATTTCCACGATGAACTTCAGAAATTGGCGCAATCTGAAGATGAATTTCTGTTCTTAAATTTAGGTACTGGCTTTAGCATGTATTCTTATGCATTACCAAAAATGTAACAACGATAGAAGTAGATTTATCGACTATTTATCAAAATAAGCACAAAAAAAGGAAAAGTTTTATACTGAAGGAAAATTACCGTCAAGGCATTCTATCTTAAAAAACAAGTTTTTTCTTAAAAAGTAAAAAGTGTTTTTTTAATGGAGGAGTTCAATTAATTTCTGAGATAAATCTTTTTTTGTGTAGGGTTTGACCAAAATCCCATTTAATCTAGATTCTTGGACTAATTGATCCCTCATGGATATATCACTTACAGCTGTATGGGCAAGAACAGGGATATTGTATGAAGATTTTACTAGTTTAGAGACTTCATATCCATTGATTTTGGGCATATTAATGTCCGTTATCACTAAATCAATAGATTTTTTCTCGATTATTTGCATAAAGTTTTCTTCATCTGTACAGCTAAACCCAACATGGTTTAAGTTCTCCACAATCTTTTTCGCTACCAATGCATTCAATTTGTTATCATCTATTATTAATATATTTAGCTTTGAGCTAGTATTCTCTATTCGTAGGGCTTTTTTTTTAGCTTTTCCTTCATCAAGGGCCAATTCAAATTCCAGGGTAAAATAAAAAACTGCGCCATTTCCCGGTGTAGACTCTATAAAGATTGAAGAATTTTGTGTTTTAAGTATTTTTTGCACTATGTATAGCCCAATTCCTAGTCCTTCAGTTTTTTCAGTGTTTTTCTCTTTATCCAAAATAACTTTTTTCCTATACTGAAATATTTTAGATTTTGAGCTTTCCTTTATCCCAGGACCATTATCCTCTACTGAAAACTCTAGTTTGAGCGTTTTGGGAGCCGATTTCATTTTTGATATGGAGATTATCACTGTTTCATTGACAGGGGAAAATTTTATTGCGTTATGCAACAAATTGCTCAGTACCTGTCCTATGTTTTGTTTAATACCCAAAACCTTTATTCCTTCGGGAATATCTTTGGCAAATAGTTTAATTTTAATTCTCTTTTGGGATGCTAGATATCGGTAGTTGTTGATTACCTCATTGATATACTCTATAACATAAAATTCTTTGATAACTAGCTCATCCTGAACAATTTTATTGTTTTTAAATACAGGCATTGATAAAATGTTTTCAATCGTATAGGAAAGGTAATTTATTGAACTCTTTATTTGTTTTAAAGTTTCACCATTTGAGTCGACATTAATTATAAAAAAGTCTAATAACCCTTTTGCAGTAAATATCGGTGTTCTTAACTCATGGGCGATTATTGACAAATGCATGTTTCTGTCTCTGTCAATACTCCGTAGCAGAACTTTTTCGTCAGCTAATTTTTTATTCAGTTTTTTTTGTACACTGTTATATCTTTTTAAAATTACTATTAACACTATGGATAGTGTGCAGAAAATCGAAAAAGCGATTAAAATGATTAACCTCTGCCTTTTCAAGAATTGGTTTTCAAGCCTTTCCTTTTCAAGCTTGTTTTCCAATAGTTCAATGGTTTTTAATTCTTTAGAGACAATCTGAAGCCTAGATTTCTCCTCCTCTCTCTTTTTTTTTACAATATTTTGATACTCCTTTATATAATTTATCGTAGCATCATTTGTTTGCTTGCTTTTTATTGACCAGTCGATCAAATGGGAATAAATGCGCAAACTTTTTTCATAGTCGTTCTCAAAAAAAGCCAGTGCTTTTTCCAAATAAACTTTCCCCGTAACCAACTGACCGATATCTATATGACTACGCCCCATCTCTAAATAGACTATATTGGTATCAACAGATTTGGCATAGACAAAGTCTTCACTTTTAATCCCTAGGGAATCGTATTTTTCTAAAGTATCTAAAAACTCCAATCCATATTCAATTGCTTTGTGGGAATCATTAAGATCGTAAGAATAGTGGATCGCTATTTCATGTAATGGTTTTAATATTAAATGCCCAACACCTTCTTTATTCGCTATAGCTATGGCATCTAATAGGACTTCCTCCATCAAATGGGTTTTTCCTAGATCTCTTAAAGACATCGCAAGGTCTTTGGAAACACGAACATAATTCCCCCAGCTTTTATACTTGAAATATTGTTCCCTGGACTTATCGACATAATAATGAGACTTTGAATAATCAAATATAGAAGAGTAATAATGGCTTAGAACAAAATCGACCCTAGCCTTTTGGAGACCCTCCGGAATTTGATCGTATTTATCCATTAGTTCAAGGATAGAGATATTATCTAATGTTTCATTAAATTCCCTAAAAATAAATTTTTCTGAATCAATGATTAAACTATCGATTCCTTCTTGGGCTCTTATAGTTGTAGAGAGCAAGAAAAACAAAAGAGATAGTCCAATATTCCTTCGGGCCTTTTTAAGGGTTATTTTATTAAATTTAAACACAATAAGATTTATCATATCGAAATGATTTAGACTTTTTCTATTATTTTCTTTTTAAATTTTTTGAGAGCTATAACAATGAACGCTAGTAGGTTGAA
>CAJXZB010000040.1 GCA_913063405.1 uncultured Ulvibacter sp. | reverse complement strand
TAAACAAAGTATTTTTCATAAAGCTATTCAAAGAATGGTTAGCACTAAACCTGTTTATCATAAAAATATAAAACAGACACTAAGTGTATAACTCAATAAAATTATTTTATAAGGCTATTTTTGTTCGGAAGAATAGCCTTTTTTTAGGTATCATTTTTGAAAGTTAACTTATAACAGAGATGTCAATTATATGAAGAATTTGGTTGTCTTAGAATGGTTAGTTTTAATGTTTGTGACTCAGATAGGGATGGGGCAACAGACCCGTTTTGTTGATTTTAAAAAAATTAATGCCACGGTCGAACTTTTGCCTTCAGAAAAAAAAGTGATTGGTACGGTTAGATATACCTTTGAAGTGCTTCAAAAAACGGACTCTATTTATTTGGATGCTGTAAATATGTCTGTTAGTAAGGTGGCATTAGAAGGTGTAAAAGCCGTTGCTGTTAAAAATAAAATATGGCTTGTAGGTAGTTTTGAGGAGGAAAGAGAATACACGACCTTTTTTGAGTATCAAGCTTCCCCCAAGCAAACACTTTATTTTACTGGAGATCAAATTTGGACTCAGGGTCAAGGGAAATATACGTCGCATTGGCTTCCAAGTCTTGATGATATGAATGATAAAATCGAATTCGATCTCACGGTGGTTGCTCCCTCCACAAAGATGGTTATTGCTAATGGGAAATTGCAATCTATTTCAGAAAGCAATGGTAAAAACTTTTGGAAATACGATATGAAAAAGCCAATGGCAAGTTATCTTGTAGCGTTTGCAATTGGCGATTTTGAAAAACAATCATTAACTTCAAGCTCTGGAGTGCCATTAGAGCTCTATTACCAAGTGAAAGATAAGACCAAGTTTGAGCCAACCTATAGATATACAAAAGAGATATTTGATTTTTTAGAAACGGAAATAGAGGTTTCCTATCCTTGGCAAAATTATAAGCAAGTTCCAGTTCGTGATTTTCTCTATGCGGGTATGGAAAATACTACTGCGACCATTTTTTCTGAAGCATTTGTTGTGGATTCGATTGGGTTCAACGATCGAAATTTCGTAAACGTCAATGCCCATGAATTAGCACATCAATGGTTTGGTAATTTGGTAACGGAGGCTGAAGGGACCCATCATTGGCTGCATGAAGGCTTTGCCACATATTATGCATTGCTAGCAGAGAAGGAACTTTTTGGAGAGGATTATTATTATTGGAAGTTATTTCAATCCGCAGAACAACTACAGGCGTTGAGTGATAATGGGAAGGGGGAATCTTTGCTAAACCCAAAGGCGAGTTCACTTACGTTTTATGAAAAAGGAGCTTGGGCTTTGCATATATTAATGGAACAAATAGGGGAAGAGGCATTTAAAATAGCGGTTAAGAGTTATTTGAAGAAACATCGTTATAAGAATGTTATTACCGATGATTTTTTAACTGAAGTGAGAGCAGCATCGGGACAGGATTTAGAACAATTTGAGGCAGATTGGTTGGTACAAAGTGCTTTTAAAGCAGAGCAAGCGTATAAATCACTACTACGATCCCCTTTTATTACTTCTTACTTTAAAGTTTCTGCATTACGCGGAACCTCTTTAAAAGAAAAATACATTCAGATGGAGACTGAACTAAGTTTTCCTAATGATTATTCAGGCCAAGAGGCGATTTATCAATTGGTTGGTGAGCCTCTTTCTGAAACAGTCTCTTTATATAAAAAAGCTTTTAAGAGTAATAATTTATATGTCCGCCAGGCAATAGCACTGTCTTTAGAGACCATTCCGAAGGAGTTAAAGAAGGATTATGAATCCTTACTAGATGATGCTTCTTATACCACAAAAGAAGCTGCTTTATACAATCTTTGGACACAATTTCCAGAAAAGCGAGGTGGATACCTTGATAAGATGGAAGGTATTGAAGGTTTTCAGAATAAGAATATCCGTCAGTTATGGCTGGTGTTGGCGTTAGTAGATCCAGACTATAGATCTGGGCAAACCAATGAGTTTAAGGAAGAGTTGGAGCGATATACGTCTTCTGACTATAGCTTTGAAATTCGAGAATCGGCTTTTGGATACGTGAACGAGCTGAAAATTTGGAATGTAGCTACATTGAATAGTCTTGTAAATGCTGCGGTGCACCATTCGTGGCGTTTCAGAAAATATGCCAGAGGGTTATTAGATCAGCTTCTAAAAAATCAGGATTATAAGGCCTTAATTTTAGCAGGAATGGATTCTTTTTCAGAAAAAGAGAAACAGTATATTAAAACTAAATTGGAAGAATGAGAGCATTGGTGATTTCGGGAGGAGGAAGTAAGGGAGCTTTTGCAGGAGGAGTGGCGCAGTTTTTAATCGAAGAGCTAGACCACGAATATGACCTTTTTGTAGGAACTTCTACTGGGAGTTTGTTGATACCGTATTTGGCCTTGGGCCAGGTAGAAAAAATCAAGGATATATATACTTCGGTAAACCAAAAAAGCATTTTTAATATTCGTCCGTTTCGAATCAAAAAATGGAAGCATGGGTATAAGGAAATCATGATCGACCATTTTGGTGTACTACGAAACTTTATGCGTGGCAGTAAGACTTTTGGCGAAAGCCATAACTTGAGAAAGCTAATTAAAAATACCTTTTCCGAAGCCGATTTTAACAGGTTGAAGGATAGCGAAAAAGATGTGGTGGTTACGGTTTCAAATCTGTCCTTAAATGCAGTAGAATATAAATCTATTAAAGAGTTTAGTTATACAGATTTTTGTGATTGGATTTGGATTTCGTGTAATTATGTGCCTTTTATGAGCTTGGTAAAAAAGGGGGGGTGCGAATATGCCGATGGTGGATTTGGAAGCATGGTGCCGATTGAAGAAGCAATTAACAGGGGTGCTACCACGGTCGATGTAATAATTTTAGAAACGGAAGTTACCTACTACAACCGCTTACCATCAAAGAATGTATTTTCCTTACTTACCAACATGCATGCGTATATGTTGGATCGTGTTGAAAAGCAAAACATACGAATTGGAAAATTTGTAGCTGGAAATCATAACGCCATTATTAATTTTTATTATACCCCAACGGTTTTAACAACCAATTCTTTGATTTTCGATAAAAAATTGATGTCTAAATGGTGGAAAAGCGGTTTTAAGTACGCTAAGCGGAAAAACTCCGAACTAAACGAAATTAAAACCTTGGATTCCTAGGGAATTTGGGCCAACAAGTAAACCTTTATAGGTATTGAATAATTTTGATTATCTATACGTTAATAACCATCTCAACGTACTATATGAAAAAAATCACGCTTCTTTTTTTAATCGTCAACTTATTTTTACACGTTAACCAACTTAAAGCGCAAACTACAGATGTCGTAACAGATGTATTTTGGCCAATAGATTTACAGCTCATTGGGGACGATCTGTATATTTTAGAATTTTCGGGAAGTAGAGTTTCCAAGATAGATATTACAGATCCTGCACCAATCCTTACCACTTTTATCACAGGTGTTGCTGGTCCTGCAGGAATAGCCATTAAGGATAATGACTTATACATTGCAGAGTTCAACACGAATAGCATATTCGTAGTCGATATTACTGCTATCACACCTATGGCTACGGAAGTTGTGTCGGGATTAAATGGTCCTATTTGAATTAATATTAATGGAGACAGATTATATATATCTGAGTTTGAAGGTAATAAAGTTACTTCGGTTGCCCTTACAGATACCTTTCCTACTGTCATAAAAGAGATTTTAGCAGGGCTTAATCAGCCTAATGCAACAATAATTTATGATGAACATTTGTACATAGCTGAAAGTTCATTAGATGAAACTCCCAATCACAGCAAGCTGCGGGGGATTCTTTGCCCTTTTGATAAAATCTCTAAGTTTGATACACCACTTTCTGTCAACGATTATAAATTATTTTCGGATTTGGAAATATATCCAAACCCTGCAAGTGATTATATTAGAGTCTCTGGACTAACGAAAATAGAATCCTATAAGGTTTATAATGTTTTAGGAAGCATAGTGGGTAAAGGATTTGTCTCCGATTCTGAAAAGATTAGGACCAATAATTTGTATAGTGGAGTGTATATTTTGAGATTTGATACTGGAAACACGTTGAAGTTTTTTAAGAAATAATAAATATTAGACCATATTTGGGTACATCGAGTTTAACCGACCGTAAAAATTTAGTATTATGAAAAAATGCGTCTTTCTTTTGTTTTCCATTATCACTTGTTGCTGTTATTCTCAAGAGGCGAAGAGAGTTTTGTTTTTGGGAAATAGTTATACCTATTATAATGATCTTCCACAATTGGTAGAAGATGTTGCTTTATCTGCAGGGGATATTATTGTTAAAGATATCCATACACCTGGTGGATATACCTTAGAGTTACATTCTGTAAATACTGGTACGCATATCAAGATAAAATCGGGAGACTGGGATTTTGTTGTATTACAAGAGCAAAGTCAGAGACCATCATTGACAGAGACCGAGGTCGAAGCGTTGGTGTATCCATATGCAAGACAATTAAACGATAGTATTCTAAATATAACCCTTGTGCGGAAACTGCTTTTTATATGACTTGGGGGCGAAAAAATGGAGATGCTTCAAATTGTAGTGTTTGGCCTCCTGTTTGTACTTATGAAGGTATGGATGACTTATTAAGACAACGATATTTGTACATGGCAAATGACAATCAGGCGGTGACTTCTCCAGTTGGAGCAGTTTGGCGGCATTTAAGGGAGAATCATCCTCAGTTGGAGTTTTATGATGCAGACGAAAACCACCCTTCTTTAGCCGGCAGCTATGCAGGGGCATTAACGTTTTACACGACTTTTTTTAGAAAGAACCCTAACCTGGTAACCTATGACGCCGGTCTACCTTCTGCGGATGCTGACATAATACGAAATGCAGTGGAAGAAGTAGTATTCGATAATTTATCCACTTGGTATATTGGAGAATATGATCCTGTGGCGGATTTTACTTATTCAAGAGATAATTTGGAATATAGCTTCTATAATACTTCGCTATTTACTGATAGTTATTCTTGGGGTTTTGGTGATGGGTCTACTTCAACAGATGAGAACCCAATTCATGTATACACCCAAGATGGGGTGTATGAAGTTACCTTAATTGGAAGTACTTGTGATATAACATCAACAAAAACAGTTATTTTAGATACTCTTGGGTTAAGTGATGTAGGGGTTAAAAATTCAATTAGTTTGTATCCAAATCCAACAAATTCATATTTATACATAAATTTCCCTCAGAAAGTTTCTGAGGAATTCACGTTTTCTGTTTATTCTGCTTCAGGACAGAAAGTTGCTGACTATAAAGAATCGATACAAGATGGTCATGTAGAATTATCCAACGATCAACTTGCTACGGGTTTGTGTTTTTTAATAATTTCGAATGAATACTCTATAGTTCAAACCTTGAAATTTATAAAAGAATAATTAATCAAGGATTAGAACAGTTCACTGACTTCTTTCCGAACAAAGACTAGTGCTTTTTGAGAGGGTGTAATTTCCTCCATAAAATTGCGAAGCAACCACTCTCGCATCGTATCTGCAGTTCCATCTTTTTCGTGCATCGCTCCTTGACGAATAATATGAATTGTGGCATTCTTGGCAGCATTCACTAGATTCCAACACTCTTGTGATAGATAGATTTGTTGTGTTAGGTTATGCTCAAACTCTTGTTCTATATTTCTAATTAGAAGTTCCTCATACTTGGAAATTTCATCCGAGAAGGGTTTAACTCGAATTAATATTTTATTTAGGTCAATCCGTTCTAAGAATAATGTAATACGTTCATAAGATTGCAAACGCATTGGCAGAATCTTATTTTGAGCTTCTTTTTGTATTAAGTATCGTCTACGTCCCTCTTCGTTTGCCGTATGTCCTTTAAAAAAATAGTAAGCTATAAGCCCAACAACAATGGCTGGTAGTAGGTAGGCAACATAATTAATGATTTGAGTTACTTCTTCCATATAAATTTAGTTAGGACAACAAACTTAGCACATTTTAATCTGTGATCAAATAAACGTTCTTTCATTGATGCTAGTATGTGTAACTGCAAAATAGGTTTTTCCCAATTGATATACCCAAAATAATTAGTCAATAAAGAGAGTGGATTGGCTAATGTTTTCCTAAAGAGGGATAATTTTTAGTTAAAGAGGGGTAACAATTTTTAAAGAGGATTGATATAGTAATAAGAGGGGTAAAATAAAGTTCAACGAACCTTGAAACCCTTAAACCAATAATTAATCATTTAAATCTAATTATCATGAAAACAAAATTACTTTTTCAAATCAGTGTTTTTTTAGTAGCACTTAATGCCTTCGGTCAAGGACCTTTTCAAGAAAGCTTAGGAGTAGGCAGCAAAAACTATCACGACCTTAACATGGAACCATTAAATGATGGTACTGGCGACTTTATTGTTGCTGCGAATCAATTTGATACAACCATGACCAATGAAGAAATTACCTTACATCGTGTAAAAGAAGATGGAAGTGTAGTATGGGTACAACGTTATTCGAACACACCGTTAGATAAAGCACGTGTTTTTGATATTACTATTTTCGATGGCGAAATTTTCCTTACTGGATCCATTGATGTGGGAACAATGAAGCAAACGTTTATTTCTCAAGTAAACTCAGCAACTGGAGCAGTTACAGGTTTTAACCATTACGGAATTATTTCTCCAAACTTTAACTCCAGAGGGTTAAAGATTGTTGGGACAAATTCTGATGCCGATGGGGATTCAGTACCCGATCCTGGATTTGTTGTTGTAGGGTTCTTTAGTGATTGCTACAATGTGGATACAACTTGTAATTTCAATAACATTGGATATGTGTTACGTACAGATATTAGTCTAGTGCCAATGTGGTCTACGGAGATTGACGCGAACAACCCTATAAACAATTTTGATTATGATTTTGCAAACGGAATTACAGAAACTATTGATGGATTCTTTATTACAGGAAGTGCAACAGGTGTTAATGCCAATGTTGTCCAACAAGCAGTTTTAGCACACAAAATTGATTTAATGGGAGTTATGATGTGGGATCGAAGCTATATCTTCGGAAACTCTCAAGATGTGAGCGTGGATGCGTATTACGATGTTGCAACTGATGAAATTTTTATGCTAAACAATTATTCAGTATCACATTATTTTGGAGTTACTGTATACGGAAATGCGACAGGAGTAATTAACGGAGCAAAGTCTTGGTATGCTTCTGGTAATGATCAGGACAAATATGGTTTCAAGATTATGGAATCCTTTACTAGCAATGATAATCTAATAATTTCGGGCTATGATCGAGATGAAAATTGGGTAGATGTAAATAGTAATTCACAATTTGCCAATAGTAGCTTATTTGTATATGAGTTCGAGAAGGCCAATGGTAACCCTGTTGGATTGAGTTACCAATATTTGGTTCCACATGTAGAACCAGTTGGAGATGAATTTAATTTTTGGAATGGACAATTGCCTTTAATGTACTATCCAGACATTAGTTTCCCTCAAGTAGATACAGATGGAACGGCGTATTACTATCACGTAGGATATAGAACCGTTGGAGGTCTTACAAACATGGAACTGTTTAAAACAGATTTAAACAGAAGAAACGAATGTGAAAATGTTCCTATTGTTATCAATCCTAATCCGTTGAATGTAACATTCGTACCTGTTACTTCAGCAGGAATACCAACAACAATGACCGTTGCGTCAATTGGGGCTACTGGATTCAATTATATTATTGAGCCTTGTTCGGTATACTTATCAGTAAGTGATAATGGACTTAAAAAGGGATCAATATTCCCAAATCCAGCTACGGAATTTGTGAATTTCACATTAAAATCTCTTGAATCTTATGTGGTAATAGATACCCTAGGAAGAGTTGTTTCAAGTGGAAACTTAAGCAATGAAACTCAGGTATATGTTGGAGACTTAAATAATGGAGTGTATTTCATAAAAGTATTTGATGCCGATAAGAAAACACAGACGTATAAATTAATTAAAAAATAGTGCCTTAACTCAATTAGTGGTAAAGCCCTTGTAATTCAATTCGAGTTACAAGGGCTTTTTCTTGTTATTCCTTGTTTATGGAATGAAATCCCTATTTCCTAGATTCAATCCTACCGTTCTGTAAATGAGTATTTTATACATGTCTCCTCTATGTTAGTTTTACTCCAGAATTCTTCCCCAAGAGAGTATGGCTTTAAACAAAAGAGCAACTCTCCATAAAAATTCCCCTTTTAAAGAATATAAAATGAGTACAACATCCTTTGTTTGGATGAAACTCAAAACTTAATAAAAGTGATCACAAAGAAGGAGGATCCCAAAAATTCTATAAGAATAGAGTAGGGAAATCTCACATTATCAATATAGAAAAAGTAAGAAGTTTTGAAAACGAAGGTTATGTGGTTCTCGAAAGTGGACGTAGAGTACCAATTTCCAAAAATAATAGAAAGGTGTTTTTAAGTTTATTCAACAAGTAGAGGCTAAATCGATAAAACCTTTTTAATTCCTACCACCCAAATATTCACAATTTTTCAAAGCTTGCATATTTGTAAAAGGAACATAGGTTTTATTGTATAGATAGGTCCTGTCAAGTTCTTTAGACAGATTATGGTCATCTACGTTTACGTCGATGTCTGTCATTTTAAACTGACAAGGATGTTCGTACCCAGCTGCGTGGGTAATTTCTATAAGCTCTTTTCTGAAGGTCTTAAAATACTGGGCTAATCGCTCACTCTTCAACGGAATATTAATTCCATTCTGAAGCCATTTACTTTGGGTCGCAACCCCACTTGGACAACGATTTGTATGACATATCTGCGCCTGAATACATCCAATACTCATCATTGCTTCTCGAGCGACGTTGATACAATCTGCCCCCATAGCAAAGGCCATAGCTGCTTTTGCTGGAAAGCCTAACTTACCACTTCCAATAAATACAATGCGTTCGCTTAGTCCTTTTTGCTGAAACAATTTATATAAATCCGCGAAACCATACACCCAAGGGAGGGACACGTGATCTGCAAAGCTTGGTGGAGCGGCACCTGTTCCTCCTTCACCTCCATCAACTGTTATGAAATCTGGACCTTTTCCCGTTTCTTTCATTAAATCTGCTAGTTCTTCCCATTGTTCTAACTTTCCAATTGCGGCTTTTATTCCAACAGGAAGGCCAGTTTTTTCGGCAATGGACTCAATAAAGCGTAACATTTCCGGAATGTTAGAAAAGGCTTTATGATTTGGAGGTGATAAAACATCTTTTCCAATTTCTACGCCACGTATTTTAGCAATCTCAGAAGTGATTTTAGCTCCTGGTAATACACCGCCCTTACCGGGCTTCGCACCTTGAGAAAGTTTCAATTCAATGGCCCTGATAAATGGATTGTCTTTTACTAGCTTTATCATTTTATCCATGGAAAAATTTCCATCTTCACCGCGAACACCAAAGTATCCCGTTCCGAAATGAAAAACAACATCACCGCCATTACTATGATAAGGGGAAAGTCCGCCTTCTCCTGTATTGTGATAGGCTCCCGCAATGTGAACTCCTTTGTTTAAAGATTCAACTGCCTTTGCCGATAAAGATCCAAAGCTCATCGCAGAAACATTAATAATCGAAGCCGGACGATAGGGTCTTTTTCGTTTATTGAATTCACCCATTACCTTGGCACAGGGGAGAAAGGTTTTATCGATTGCGTTTGGATGATTTTTACCAACTTGATAAGGAATCATTGCGTTATTAATAAAAATATGTTGATGGGCGTAAATATCTCTGTCTGTTCCAAAGCCTTCATAATTGTTTTCTTTTTTTGAACTCGCATATACCCACCCTCGCTCTATCCTATTGAACGGAAGCTCTTCTCGATTATTAGCGACAAAATATTGTCGCATTTCTGGACCTATACTTTCAAATAGATAACGCAGATGTCCAAGCAAGGGAAAGTTATGCTGAATTGTATGTTTGCGCTGAAAAATATCACGCAGGGCAATAAACCCAAGGATTATTAAGACCCAGACCCACCAAGCGATACCACTTACGAATTCGATAATCGTATCCATCAATATTTTTTTTATTTAGTTTTGTTCAAATAGTCTATAGACATCTGTGAAAGAGTCTTCACTCCTAACAACATCCCGGCATCGTCTATTTTGAAATCAGGAGTGTGATGCGGATATGGTGTTGTATTTCCAGGGGTCATTCCCCCTAAAAAGAAATAAAAACCTGGCACCTTTTCTTGAAAAAATGAGAAATCCTCACCTCCTGTTGACGCCTTCATAGTACTCACATTTTCTTTACCAGCAACGGCCTCTAACGTAGGGAGCATCTGTGAGGTAAGGTCAGGGTCATTAAAAGTAACTACGGTGTTATTTTGCCAATCGATTGTAGCACTTCCATTATAAGCCTTAGCAATATCTGAAGCCATTTCGGTCATTCTTTGAATAATATGAGTTCTCATATCAGGATCCAAGGTTCTCACGGTTCCAATAAGTTCTGCTGTTTCTGGTATAATATTGAAACGAACCCCACTAGTGATTTTTCCCACGGTTATTACCGCTGGTTCCTGTACGAGATTGGATTCTCTACTGATTATCGTTTGAAAACCATCTATTATTTTTGCTGAAATTAATATAGGATCTACTCCAGTCCAAGGTGCAGAACCATGTGTCCCTTTTCCTTTGACGTTAACCACAAATCTTTCCACAGCTGCCATGGTTCCACCGGATTTGTACTTAATGGTTCCTACTGGAGTCCCAGAATTAATATGCAGCCCAAAAATTGCATCAACATCAGGATTGGTTAAAACGCCTTCTTTTATCATTAATTTAGCGCCTCCTTCTTCTCCAGGTGGTGGTCCCTCTTCTGCAGGTTGAAAAATAAATTTCACGGTACCATTGATCAAGTTTTTATGCTTCGAAAGAACCTCTGCAACACCCATTAAAATAGCCGTGTGTGTATCATGACCACAAGCATGCATAACTCCTGTTTCTTTCTCTAAGAAGGTTGTTACCACTTCGCTTTTATACAAAAGCTCATTGCGTTCGGTAACAGGTAGGCCATCGATATCTGCTCTCAAGGCAATTACTCGACCAGCTCCGTCTCCCTTCAGAACCCCAACAACCCCAGTTTTTCCAACATCGGTCCGTATATCTATTCCTAAGGATTTTAAGTGTTTGGCAATTTTTTCAGCGGTCTTAAACTCTCGGTTAGAAAGCTCTGGATTTTGATGAAAATGATGACGCCATTCAATTACTTCCGATTCAATGCCCTCAATATCTTGGAGAAGATCTTTGTCCATTTGGGCAAAGAGAGATGTGGTAAAAAGAAGCGCAATAAACAGGAATTTGTTGGATTTCATAAGGCTTTCATATTTGAGTTAAAGATATTCAAATTTAACCAAACCGAAAATGAGATTGTTTGTTTATAAATTCTGAAAGTTCTTCCTTTCCTTTCCTTGTATTTTGCTTAATTTCACGGCTTGTATTGCGAAAAAAACCAAAGTTTGCAGAACTATTTAGAACAGCTTAACGATGCGCAACGTGCACCGGTCCTTCAAAAAGATGGTGCCATGATTGTTATTGCCGGTGCGGGATCTGGAAAGACCCGAGTACTTACTTTTCGTATTGCCTATCTAATGTCTCAAGGTGTCGATGCCTTCAGTATTTTGGCCTTGACCTTTACCAATAAGGCCGCTCGCGAGATGAAAAAACGTATCGCTGAAATTGTTGGAAATAGTGAAGCAAAGAATCTATGGATGGGAACCTTTCATAGTGTTTTTGCAAAAATTCTTCGGTTTGAAGCAGATAAATTAGGCTATCCATCAAACTTTACAATATACGATACTCAAGACTCTCAAAGTGTAATACGAGCTATTATCAAGGACATGCATCTTGATAAGGATATCTATAAATACAAACAGGTATATTCTAGAATTTCCTCCTATAAAAATAATTTGATTACGGTCAAGGCTTATTTCAATAATCCTGAATTGGTGGAGGCAGACGCAATGGCAAAAATTCCTCGTTTAGGAGAAGTGTATAAGGCGTACGTAGATCGATGTTTTAAGGCAGGTGCAATGGATTTTGATGATTTACTTTTGAAAACAAATGAATTGCTTACTCGTTTTCCTGAAGTTTTGGCAAAATATCAAAATCGGTTCCGATATATTTTGGTGGATGAGTACCAAGATACTAATCATAGTCAGTATTTGATAGTACGTGCATTAAGTGACAAGTTTCAGAATATATGTGTAGTAGGAGATGATGCTCAAAGTATTTATGCCTTTCGAGGAGCAAACATCAATAATATCCTTAATTTCCAGAAGGATTATGATGATGTAAAAGTCTATCGACTAGAGCAGAACTATCGTTCTACCAAGAATATAGTAAATGCAGCGAATAGTATTATTGAAAAAAATAAAACACGTTTAGATAAGGTAGTATGGACAGCCAATGATGAAGGTGCTAAGATTAAAGTGAATCGCACAATGACCGATGGAGACGAAGGACGCTTTGTGGCGAGTACTATTTTCGAAACCAAAATGAATGAACAGGCAAAGAATGGTGACTTTGCTATTTTATATAGAACCAATGCACAATCTCGAGCGATGGAGGATGCGCTACGTAAAAGGGATATACCTTATCGAATCTACGGAGGACTCAGTTTCTATCAGCGTAAAGAGATCAAAGATGTTCTCGCGTATTTACGTTTAATTCTGAACCCGAAAGATGAAGAGGCTTTAAAGCGAGTTATAAATTATCCTGCAAGAGGAATTGGAAGTACGACTATCGATAAGATTATAGTGGCGGCGAATCATTACAATCGTTCGATGTTTGAAGTGATTCAGAATATCGATAAAATCGATTTGAACATTAATAGCGGGACTAAGACGAAGTTGCAGAATTTTGCAATGATGATTCAGAGTTTTGCTGTTACTAATGATAGCTCAGATGCTTTTCAGATAACAGAATTTGTAACCAAGAAAACGGGACTAGTTCAGGAATTAAAAAAAGATGGAACCCCTGAAGGAATAGTTAGAATTGAGAATATCGAAGAGTTGCTCAATGGAATGGGTGATTTTGTGGAGGAGCAAAAGGAATTGGCGGATGCATCAGGAACGCTGGCCGAGTTTATGGAAGACGTTGCCTTAGCAACAGACCTTGACAATGAGAAAGGTGATGAGGATAGAGTGGCATTGATGACCGTTCATTTAGCGAAAGGCTTAGAGTTTCCATATGTGTACGTGGTTGGAATGGAAGAGGATTTGTTTCCAAGTGGAATGAGTATGAACACGCGAAGTGAGCTTGAAGAGGAACGTCGCCTCTTTTATGTTGCAATTACAAGGGCTGAAAAGCAAGCCTATCTTACATATACGCAGTCTCGCTATCGTTGGGGGAAATTAATAGATGCTGAACCTAGCCGATTTATTGAAGAGATTGATGCATCTTATTTAGAATATCTTACCCCTATAACCGAACACCGTTATAAACCATTATTGGATTCAGATATTTTTGATGAGGTTGACAAAAGTAAACTTCGGATGCGAAAACCAACGACTGGTTCACCTCCTAAAGGCCCAACTCAGGATCAATTGCGTAAACTGCGTCGATTAAAGCCTGTATCGAGTGATACGGACAAAAACTTTAGTCACGCTGAAGCAAACCTTAATGTTGGAACCTTAGTAGAACATGTTCGCTTCGGAAAAGGGAGAATCACAAAAATTGAAGGGGTAGGAGCAGATACCAAGGCTGAAATTAATTTTGAAAACGGCGGACTTAAAAAACTGTTACTTCGATTTGCTAAATTGCGAGTACTTAAGAATTAATACTTATGATTTCGGTTTCTAATATTGTAATAATGCTACTGTCTATATTTAGTATAGCATTACTCACTTTATCTTTTTTTCTGCCACTTGGTTCTGAAATAGACAGACTCATCACTTTTTTCGATTTTGTATTGTGTCTGTTCTTTTTGTACGATTTTGTGAAACAGCTATACATTGCTAAGAATAGATGGAAATACTTCTATACCATAGGTTGGTTGGACCTGTTGTCCTCTATTCCTGTGGTAAGTGAGCTGCGATATATTCGCGTGTTTCGGATTTTCAGGGTATTTAGAATTATTAAATCTATAAAATTATTAGTACAATTTATAAAAGAGAATAAGGCGAGTTCTCTTTATGGTTTTGTAGTGTTTACTGCATTTACTATTTTGGTAATTACTACTACGGCAGTGTTATATGTTGAGCAAGAAGTTGGTAACATAAAAACCGCAGAAGATGCCCTTTGGTGGAGTATTATTACTATTTCTACGGTTGGCTATGGCGATTTATATCCAGTGACTAATGTTGGTAGAATTATTGCTGTTGTATTGATTATAACAGGTATATCTTCCTTTGGAGCAGCTATTTCTTATATGACAGAAAAGGCTGCGGTTCTAAAAAACTCAAAGTAACTGTTAATTTATAGTTAGGTGAGTGTTTATAAAAGTACTCAACAGAATTTGAAGGTTTAAAAAACTCTTGCTTCGATTGGTTAAGCTTAATGTGTTGAATTCTTAGTTATTTCGCCTTAAGTACTTTTCTATAAATTGTAAGTTCTTCTTTTACTTTTCCGCTTAATAAGAATAAACCAATCATATTTGGAACTAGCATCGCAAAAATCATGGCGTCACTGAACAAGGTCACCGCCCCTAGCGTAATGGCTGCTCCAACTACAGTGAAAACGCAAAATATAAGTTTATAGGTATATTCGGTTTTCTTACCTCTTCCAAATAAATAACTCCAAGCTTGGTATCCATAATAAGACCAAGAGATCATAGAAGAAAAGGCAAAAAGAATAACTGCAAATGATAGCAAATATGGGAACCAAGATACCCCACTGGCTAATGCATTTGCCGTTAGTACGACCCCTTGCTCATCATTGATTACCATTCCGGTTTCAATTTGACCTGTGATGATTAATACCAAAGCAGTCATAGTGCAAATCACCACGGTGTCAATGAATGGTTCTAGTAATGCCACCAGTCCTTCACTCGCAGGAAAGTTTGTTTTTACTGCACTGTGAGCTATTGAAGCACTACCAATTCCTGCTTCGTTGCTAAAGGCGGCTCTCTTAAATCCTTGAATTAATACACCGACGACTCCACCGACGACTCCTTGTGGATTAAAAGCACCATCCCAGATTTCCTTAAAAGCATTTGGAATAGCTTCAAAATTAAGACCCAAAATTATTAGAATTGACAGAACATATAGAACAACCATTATCGGAACAATTTTATCGGTTACGTTTGCTATTTTTTTGATACCACCTATAATTACAACACCAACGAGAATGGCCATTATAATTCCGAAAAACAATCCGTTTCCATGTATAAAACTCTCTTCACCACCAGTTACATGTTCAAACAGTTTGAATGCCTGGTTTATTTGAAACATATTACCACCACCAAATGAACCACCTACACACATCAGGGCAAAAATTACAGCTAGGGTTTTTCCTAATTTCGAGAACCCACGTTCTTTAAGTCCGTTCCTCAAATAATACATAGGGCCTCCAAAAACGGTTCCTTCGGCATTTACCTCCCTATATTTAACACCTAAGGTACATTCAACAAACTTAGAAGACATACCAAGTAGTCCAACTAGTATCATCCAAAAGGTCGCACCTGGACCTCCAATAGAAAGCGCAATAGCAACACCTGCAATATTGCCTAATCCAACGGTGGCTGAAATTGCTGCTGTTAAGGCTTGAAAATGACTTACTTCACCTTGACCCTCTACACGTATGGTGTCCGGCTGATCACTATCCATAGTTGAAGTATTTTCAGAGACAGAGACTATTCCTTCTGATTCTAAGGCGTCATATTTCCCTCTTACCACATTAATTGCTCGTTTAAACTCAGTGAAGTTTACAAATTTGAAGTAGATCGTGAAATAACTTGCACCTATAATGAGTACGATTAAAGTCCATGGAATTCCCAT
Source organism: uncultured Ulvibacter sp. (assembly GCA_913063405.1). Taxonomy (GTDB): domain Bacteria; phylum Bacteroidota; class Bacteroidia; order Flavobacteriales; family Flavobacteriaceae; genus Ulvibacter. The sequence continues at coordinate 3,448 of CAJXZB010000040.1, read as the reverse complement.
GGTTTCAGTTATTGGAATTTCATAGAATATAGCATCCGTGAACCAACTCGTGGCATTACTAAATTGTATGTTAATTTGATCGTCTAAGGTGACTTGTGTTGTGGACTGAAGTAATAGCGACATAAATGAATAGATTTTGTAGCAAGTTGCTTCAAAAGCATAATTCATAAAAGGTTACACACTACCTTTAATTATTTGGTGCAATGGTTAACCATTTAATTTTGTAGTTATTTCAATGGTTTTAAAATCTTGTAGATTTTGCTCATTGGCGAAGTCAATAAGTTCTTGTTTTCCCCTAGCACCACTTATGTTCAACAGTTTTTTTATTTGGTGAATATGTGTTTGAAATCCATCGAGGCTTATGTGCATCGCTATGGCAATTTCGGAGTATGATTTGTTTTTTCCGAAGAAGGCTAAATTCGCCAGAACTTCCTTCTGACGTTTGGAAAGTTCTATTTTGGATAACTCTTTTAGCTTCAAATTTTCAGATTTAAGGCTTTTAATGGTGTCTAGGTGACTTTCATTTGCTAAGCTAAATTTTTCGAGTTGTTGATTTAGTTTCGTATTTTCTAAAGAAAGGCCATTAGAGAGTGATTGTTGTTGTTCCTTTTCTGAAAGAAATTTCCAGCTGTATAATAGAATTGAAAATAAAAGGATAAATAAGAACTTAAAAGAAATTGCAGTAATCGTTCCTGCGAACGACCAGAATTCCTGATCCACAAACTGAACTACTCTATCCTGAGGGATGATGCGATGTGTTACGGCAACGATTATAAGTAAAAACAATACGAACGTTGGGAAATACATAAATTTCATCTTACGTGATGAAAAAGCCTTGTTCAATTCGAGTAATAAGGCAAAAGCAACAACTACCGAAATAGGAATGTCTATTAGCCAAATAAAATTATTACTAATTGCTTCGTTATTGAATGTTGTCGCAATAAAAACAAAGGCTATCATAGAAAGTACACCACTGTAAAGGATTATAAATTCTTTAGTACTAAAACGCTGTACAAGTCGGACAAGAATACCAGGTTCTTTTTGATGTTGAATTGAAGGAAGTGATAATAGTATGAATAACGAATTGGCAAGCGAGATTAAAACGCCAGTATATATAATTACTTTGTGCGTTGGATCCAATTGTAGGATATTGGTAAAAACTAGGTTAAGTATTGCTCCAATTCCCCATGCTAAAATCGCAAGTCCGAACCACTTGATTCCTTGGATTGCCATTTTCCCAGTATCACGTTGCTTTTCCTTACTATAAATTCGCTGCATTACAACAGTTGTTACAAGACAAACAATGGCGACTATAGAATATTCTAGTGTGGTATGCACAGCGTCTAATTTGTGATTAAAGATATTAGTTTTTTCACGGAAAGCACAAAAAAGCCACAGGTATTAGTCACATAGCTACTTGTAAAAAGGAGAAGCTTTATACACTACATATTATATTGACAGAGATACTAGCGAAAAACTTAGTGACTGTCGTACTCAATTTGAAACTAGTCAATATCCAAATGAGACCTAATAAAAGTACTTAACTGCACTTGAAGATTCAATAAGCTTGGAGCATCCCAATTTCCGTACCCGCCAGAATAGACTGTAAGGCTATTGGTGACACCCGCATTACTCAAGTTAGATTCCAACACCTCGCCGTTAGCTATTGGAACAAGAGGATCTTCATCGCCGTAAAATAAAATCGACGGACTTGTATTGCCCGAGACTTGAAAAGCAGGGCTTGTTGCTTCGGCTAAGTTTGTGCCATTTGGATATGCAGTTTCGTCTATTAATGAAGCCAATAATATTGACCACGCTGGGTTGTTAGCGTAAAAAGGGTCAGTGAAATTACTTGGTCCCACGATATCACATACAAATTTTACTTTATTTTCGCTGTCATATTGAGAATCATACATTAAGGAAATATGAGTTCCAGCACTTACGCCAACGAACCCAAATTCTGGTAAGATTTGTAAAGAGTTCTTTTCAGAAGTAAGTTTCGTAATAATTCGTTCCAAATCCAAAAATTGGTTCGGAAATGCCTTCAATGTTGTAGTTGCCAAAACATAGTTAATATTTACCACTGCGTGATTTGGGTGGTTGTCCTGTACAAGGGAAATATAGCCATTCATATCCTCTTTGTCACCTCCGCTCCATCCTCCACCGTGTACTAGGATAATAACCTTTTGTTTTGGTGTTAGAACGATTTGCTGGAAGGTAAAGATCGTATACCTGTTGTGAATGAGCTCCTTAGGACACCTCAAGGTAAGTCTCGGCTTGGAGGGGTAACGTGGTATCAATCTCTGAAATACCATCATTATCTGAGTCACACGAAATCATCGATATACCCAAACCAATAGATATTATAAAAAGAATAAGAAATTTTTTCATAGAGGTGAGCGCTTTTATATCTAACGTAAAATTGTAAGATTTATGTTAAGTAATTGGAAAGATCATCTCTTTTCAGAAAAAATCGGTTAATTTTAAAGAGCAAAGAAATTGGAATGGCAGAGTTTATCAAGATTTACCCCGAAAACCCAAACCCGAAAGATATAAAGACGGTGGTCGATGTAATACGAAAAGGGGGATTAGTTATCTATCCTAGTGATACGGTCTATGCTTTGGGTTGTGATATTAAGAATACCAGAGCGTTAGAACGTGTAGCACAACTAAAAGGTATTAAATTGGAAAAAGCTAATTTCTCTTTTGTTTGTAAAGATTTAAGCAACCTGTCAGATTATGTAAAGCAAATAGATACTTCTACTTTTAAACTCTTAAAACGCGCACTTCCTGGTCCATACACTTTTATTCTTCCAGGGAATAACAATCTCCCAACGGTATTTAAAAAGAAAAAGGAGGTAGGAATTCGAATTCCCGATAACTCAATTGTGCAGGCGATTGTTCATGAGTTGGGAAATCCCGTCATTTCAACCTCTATTCACGATGAAGATGAGGTAATTGAGTATACTACAGATCCTGAGTTGATTTATGAGAAATGGAATAAACTTGTGGATATAATAATAGACGGTGGTTATGGTGACAATATTCCTTCAACCGTTATTGACCTTACTGGTGATGAACCTATTTTGGTAAGAGAAGGAAAAGGGAGCCTAGAAATCTAAAAACCCCGCCTATAGCGAGGTTTTAATTTTTAGTAATTCTTTATTTATCCTAATTATTTTTTCGGAAGGTTAGGATCTGCCTTTACTTCTTCAATTTGATAGATATGTCTTTCAGTATGTGCTGACATAAATAGAAGTACTTGGTATGAATCCATCACTCCAAAAGGAAATTTGGCATAATGGTTTCTTAAATCATCTTCGGTAGTAGCCACATACTTAATATTTGATTTTCTTTTTGTTTTAAATTCTTTGACTTAGGTTTTTTTTAATTACTTCTAATAGTAGTAAATTAGGGGTTATAGTTAGCATTATTATGGAGCAAAGAT
>CAJXZB010000039.1 GCA_913063405.1 uncultured Ulvibacter sp. | reverse complement strand
CTTTGAAAACTTAATGATCAGAATGATTAAGGCAGAACCTTGTTTAATAAAAAATATTAATAGCTAAGTGCCTAAATCGGTAAAACTATAAAGGAATTTGAAACCGAAATGTTTAATCAAAAAGTAGCAGCATGAGTCTTAACTAAATGTCCACTTTTTTGTTGCAAGTCCATTCCCAGACGGTATTATGATTGACTCCAAAGGTTCGTGCAAGTTGTGTTTTGGGAATTCGCAGATCGATCCGCTTTTTTTTATTGCATCCTCTATGTTATTAACAATAAGTGGGTAGTTTAATGGTTTTGGTAAATCAACGTGCAGTTATTCGCTTGCCAATGGGCAAATTAGCTCCAAATGGAGAAGTGTGGAGAAGTGGGGCAAATGAAGCTGCTGAACTTACCCTTTATGCTGACATGACGCTGGGTGATAGAATTGTAAAGGCTGGAACCTATACCTTAGCAACTATTCCCAGAGAAAAGGAATGGACGATTATTGTTAACTCCGGTTTAAACACTTGGGGTTCATATTTCTATAAAGAAGCTAATGATGTTGCTAGAATTAAGGTTCCAGTAACCATGGCTAATGAATCTCTGGAAGCATTTTCAATAGCTTTTAATTAAAGTAAAACAGGAATTGATATAGCGTTTAGGCTGGGATAAAGTAAGAGTAGCCGTTCCCGTTAAAAAGTAATCTAAAAAAGAATTAGTTAAAAAATCCATTAGCCTCTGGTTAGTGGATTTTTTAATTTATGGAATGTTTAGATATTTATGAGTTTGAAGCGAGACCTTCCATTTAGGATTTTGCATAACATAATCCACCATTAAAGGTATCATTTTATCTCTGTTACTCCATTCGGGTTGTAAATACAAAATACAATCTTCAGGAACCTTAGCAGCTTGCTCCTCGGCAAATTTAAAATCGTCTTTATTAAAAACAATCACCTTGAGTTCATGAGCCACTTTATAAATCTCAGCCTGCGGTAGCTTTATCTTTTTTGGTGAAAGACAAATCCAATCCCAAACACCTGTCAGCTTATAGGCACCAGACGTCTCAATATGAACCTGCATCCCCTTTTCTTTAAATTGTGACGTTAAGGGGCCCATATCCCAAGTTAATGGTTCTCCACCAGTAACTACAACAGTATTCGAATATCTTGAGGCATTTGTAACAATTTTCTTGGTCTCCGTTGGTGGATGCAGCTTGGCATTCCAACTTTCTTTAATATCGCACCAATGACATCCAACATCACAACCTCCTATCCGAACGAAATAGGCAGCAGTTCCTTTATGATAACCTTCTCCTTGAATAGTATAAAATGCTTCCATTAACGGAAGCATTTCACCTGCATCAACTCTTTTTTGAATTTCCTTTTGCATAACACGCAAAGATAGAGATATAATACATAACAAAACGACTGCTTTCCATTAATAAGATTCTGCTGAGCCTCCATTATATAAGGAAATTTTAAGATTTGGACAGTCAATAGCCGTGAATAAGTACGGTTCAACGAATATTGCTTTTTTTAAATAGAAAACACTTGTAAATCTGGTTTTAATGACTTCAACCTTCTAGCTTTGTAAGAAAATTACTATGAAATTATTTCACATTTTCGTAGCCTTTCTCATAGGCTCATCTTCCATTTGCGCCCAAGTTGGAGTAGGCACCACTTCTCCAGACAACTCCTCAGTATTAGACATCGTATCTACAGATAGAGGTGTTTTAACCCCAAGAATGACATCCCTACAACGCGATGCAATTGTTGACCCTGCTAACGGTCTTATGGTTTATAATACTGATTCAGATGAAATTCAGTTTAATTCAAATAATTCAGTTACTCCAGTTTGGCAAGCTTTAAGTTTAACCGCTGTTTCGGTAGCAACCCCTGGAACTTCAATGAAATACTCTAATACGGATATCACAACCGACGTGAATCCCAACGCAGCGATTTCTCTACCTATTTTTGGAACTTCTGAATGGAATGATGACGTAACTCTATTTGCAGTAAGCGGAGATCAAGTTCTTATAACCGATACTGGACGGTATGAAGTTATAATTAATGTATCATTTATCAATTCAACGGCCTCAGATAGAAATGCTCCTGAAATAAGAATTGCAATAGACAGAACTGGGGTAGGAGCTTACGGATCAACGGGATATATAAGAAGCAATAACGGTCACGAAGAATCCTCGTTACACCTAAGAGAAGTTCTGGAAATAACCACAGGTCAAGTATTAACCAGTAAATATCGTTAGGTCTGGAAATAACCAAGAAATTTTACTTCGATCCACTGGGACGTCGAATATTTATATTGAAAAGATTTTATAATGAAGAAAGCCTTATATTCTATCTTTTTCATCCTTCTTTTTTCTATTTCAATAGAAGCGCAAATAGGGATTAATACAGAACCCGTAGACATATCCGCCGCATTAGAAAGTAGTTCTTCAGTTTCAGGAATTAGATTCCCAAGAATGACAACTTCGGATAGAAATGGTATTAGCGGTCCGGCTTCAGGCTTACTGATTTATAATACAGACAGCAATACAATAGAATATAACACGAGTGGTTCTATAATCCCGAATTGGGTTACTGTCGAGGTGAAGAGTACGGTAAGCTCTAATATATCTCAATCTGCAAAATATTCGAATACGGATGTTACTACCAATATGAACGCTTTCGCTGGGACTAATTTACCAATTTATGGAACAGAAGTTTGGAATGACAATACTACCCTTTTCGAGGCAACAGGAAACTCAATTCAGGTGGCAGAGGCTGGGCGTTATAAAATTAATGTGAACGTCTCATTGCTCAGCAGTTCTACTTTGATAAGAAAGGCGCCTGAGATGTATATTACAGTAACAGTAGTCAAGTTGGGGCATATGCAACTACAGGTTATTTACGAGTACTTGAGGGTCATGAAGAAAGCTCGCTTCACTTGAATGAAGTTCTTGAGCTTAATGCTAATGATGTTGTTCGCATCCGAATTATTAGAGCAGCTTCAGGTAATACTGCTATCATGCGTTCCCCAGGATCTTCAGATTTTTCGATTGAAAAAATGAATTAAGTACACTACATTTTGAAATATTTCAGCCGTATATATTTCAGAAGCTAGTCTACAATTGCTACTTTTATCCAAAATTATACTGATGGCAGATAAAGACGCTTTTTTCGATCATATTACAAAAGGCTATACGTCTAAAGGAGATTCAATCACTTTAGGTGCAGCAATGCTCGAAGGAGAAACACTTACCAATGCCTTGGTTAAAATTCCGCTAAAAACGCTAAACCGTCATGGATTGATTGCAGGAGCGACAGGAACTGGGAAGACAAAAACACTACAGGTATTGGCCGAAAACCTTTCAGAAAAAGGTATCCCGGTATTATTAATGGATATGAAGGGTGATTTAAGTGGAATTGCTCAGCCAAGCCCAGGACACCCAAAGATTGACGAACGTCATGAAAAAATTGGCTTTCCTTTTACCGCCAAAAAATTTCCAGTTGAAGTACTTTCTATTTCCGAACAAGACGGAGTGCGCATGCGAGCAACCGTTAGTGAATTTGGTCCTGTTTTGCTATCTAGAATTATGGATCTTACGGAAACCCAATCTGGTATCGTCTCGGTAATCTTTAAGTATTGTGACGACAATAAGTTACCATTGCTGGATCTTAAAGATTTTAAGAAGATTCTTCAATATGCCACAGACGAAGGAAAAGAAGAGCTAGCGAAAGACTACGGAAGAATTTCTACTGCGTCTACAGGGGCTATTCTGCGAAAGATAGTTGAACTGGAGCAGCAAGGTGCCGATCTATTTTTTGGTGAAAAATCTTTTGAAACGGAAGACTTACAAAGAGTAGACGAAAATGGAATGGGATATATTAACATCATCCGCCTTACAGATATCCAAGACCGTCCAAAAATGTTTTCCACCTTTATGCTTAGCCTATTGGCGGAAATCTATTCAACCTTCCCAGAGCAAGGAGATAGCGGAAGACCCGAACTCGTTATTTTTATTGATGAGGCTCACCTTATTTTTAAGGAGGCTAGTAAAGCACTCCTTAATCAGATTGAAAGTATTGTAAAATTGATTCGATCAAAAGGTGTCGGACTGTATTTCGTGACACAAAATCCTACTGATGTGCCAGATGGAGTTTTAAGTCAATTGGGGTTAAAAATACAACATGCCTTAAGAGCATTTACAGCCAAAGACAGAAAAGCGATAAAGCTTACTTCAGAAAATTACCCTATTTCGGAATATTATAAAACAGATGAAGTACTTACCTCTTTAGGGATTGGCGAGGCATTGGTCTCTGCTCTAAACGAAAAAGGAATTCCAACACCTTTAGCAGCTACAATGCTCCGTGCACCTATGAGCCGTATGGACGTTTTAGAGCCAAGCGAGCTTAAGGAGCTTATCAATGATTCAAAATTAAATAAGAAATACAATGAGCTAATCGATCGTGAAAGCGCTTATGAATTGTTAAACAAAAAGATTGAAATTGCCGAAAAAGAAGAAGTAAAGGCAAAAGCAAAAAAGGAAAAAGAAGCAGCCAATCGCTCTTCTCGAAGTTCTTCAAGACGCCGGAGTAGCAGATCAACTCGAAGTACTATTATTAGAACACTAACAAGCCCAACCGTTATACGCAGCGTATTGGGAATTCTTGGTAAAATGCTGCGTTAGAATTAAAAGAATAATTACAACAAATGAAAAAAACTATATTTATTGGTGCCTTTACGGCCCTATTTTTTGTGCAATGCGAAAAGAAAACCGATCCATTCCTAATTCAGCAAGGTGTAATTGGAGATTTAACTAAAGAAATTCAAATGAAGCAAGTGGATTCACTATTCGCCAATGATTCAATTGTTAAGTTAAACCCTATTAAAGACGCGATAGGAACGCAAGGAGAAGTTGAAATCTATGAAAAAGGAGGGGCTAAATTATTATTGCTCTCACCAGAGGATGAAAGTGATCCCAATGCTGTAATTACCAATGTTCAAATCTTTGACAATCGTTATAAAACCAAAAAAGGACTCCATAAGGGAAGCACCTTTAAAGATGTAAAGGCGAATTATACTATTGCCAATATTGAAACAACAATTAGTGCTGTTGTTATTTTCTTGGAGGGAAGTGATGTCTTTCTTACAATAGATAAAAAAGAACTGCCTGAGAATTTACGTTACAACCCAGGTGTAAAAATAGAAGCTAGTCAAATACCAAATGATGCCAGCTTTAAATATTTTATGGTTGGCTGGGAAAGCATCAAAGAATAAACATTATTAAATCTAAAAGATGCATCACAATTGTCATTGTGATACTATTCCTTGCTATTACGTTTGAAACTTTTCAGCAATTGTATTATATCAGAAAACTTGATCTTGGTAGAGATGTGACTTTCCATGCGATTCTAAAAAATCAATCTTATCGATGGATAATTTGGATGATTTTAGGCTTTTTCCTTTTTTATTATGCAAAGAAAAAGACCATCATCAAGAGGTTTGGCCTTAGTCACTTTTTGAAATACATCCTCTTTATTTTCCTCTTGGTTTCGATTAATATTGTTATCATTTCTACAATACAAATGGTCGAGAACGGAGACTTTTTCTCTTGGCACTTGTTGGTACAGGATTATATTCCATTTTATATTTTTCAAAAGGCCCTATTTATATTTTGGGGTACATTGCGATAGCCATCATTTTGCATTTCTATTTTGTTTCTGAAGAATTGCCGTTTCAAGTTCAAGAACTTTCAGAATTAAAGGATAGTAACCTAAAGCTCTATAACGAGTTGAAGTCTGAAATCAACGATAAAACCACCATTTTAAATGTTAAGATTGGCAACAAACGTAGAATTATTCCGGTAGAAGAAATTCAATGGATTGAAGCCGATGACTACTGCGTGAAATTGCATTTGGAAAATGGAAAATCTTATACTATGCGGAGCAATTTGAAGGCACTTGAGAATAAACTATCACTTCCTTTTCTTAGAGTACATAGAAAAACAATTGTAAATATGACAATGGTGAAATAATTAAACACTAACCGTTCTCCTTTACTGGTACTTTATAACGAATTAGAAATTGCCGTATCCAAGAGTAATTTAAAATCTGTCAAAGATTATATTGCCTAATAAGAAGTTCTCATTTACTGCAAAAAAAACTTCGCTCACCACAATATTATAAAAGTTTACCTTACCCTTTTGTCCCTCATTGCAAAGCGTTCTAAGCTCTCTGCATTTTACTTACATCTACCAAAATATCTTCATTGCTTTGAAGTATAATAACTTATAATAATTGAAGCTATGAAAAATTTAAAAATACTTTTAGTACTATGCACCTTCATTATTACCGCTAACGCGCTATCGCAAATTCGGTATTATGCAAGTAATCGGGTTCTTAACGCGGTAAACACCTATCAAGAAGATGGAACTTATATTGAAGAATTCATTGAAAAAGACGCCGGAGGACTTAGCAACCCACAAGATATCATCCTTCATCCAAATGATTTCTTATTAGTAACTGGAATGAACAATCCGCAAATCAAAAAATTTGACACTGAAACTGGCGAATATCTAGGCGACTGGAGTGACAGCAACTTTGATTTAACTAGACCTTCCAAAATGGCCATCGGCCCTGACGACAGGATATACGTCACACAATGGGGAACAACAGCCGAAACTTCAAAAATTGTCTACTTTGATTTGGAAGGAAATTACTTAGGAGCCTTTACCCCTTCTGCGCCACAAGGCCTTGGTTTGGTATGGGATAATCAAGGAAATCTCCATATTTCTCTCTTCGGAATAACTCCTGGATCTGGTACGGTTCGCAAATACGATACAAACGGTGCTTTTCTTGAAACTTTTATAGACTCGGCTATACTTCAAGTCCAGCTTCTCTTTGGTGGGATAACAATGGCGATATGCTGGTACAAGATTACACCGAAGGGAAAGTATTACGATACAGCAATGCTGGAGACTATATTGAGGACTTTATTACCGGGCTTGTAAATCCAGAAGGACATACCTACCTACCCAATGGTAACTTGTTGATCTCTGACAGGGGCGATAACAAAATAGTTGAATATGAAGCTAATGGTACTCTTATTGGTCAATGGGATAATGGAGGCACCTTGGCTGGCCCAAACTTCATCAAGGCAATAGATGTTACCTTAGGCATTTCGGAGAATGAACAAAATACAATATTTGTCACCCCTACTATTGGCAACAACTTTAACCTAAGTTCAGAAATTTAAAAAAACTATAGAATAATTGAGGTATTTGATATTTCTGGAAAGTTGATCAATTCCATTGATGTAAAAAGCACCATCACATGGAACACCTCCAACCTAGGAGAAGGAATCTATCTGCTCGTTGCTCGCAATGATAAAGGCTTAAAAACGACTCAAAAAATTGTAGTAGCATTTAAATAATTATTAAATACTTTTTTACAATGATTAAATTAATAAGTATTGTTATAATCCTAATATGGACGTCCGTATCAAATGCACAAGAAAATTATGAAGTAACGTACCCATCCTTTTGGCCAATTAAATCCAAAAGCACCCTATCAAATTGGAGAATACGATCCTTTTATTGGAATCTGCGATTGTGACTCAAGCATAAGAAAAGCTGACAAATCTTGGGCGAATTCACAAAAAATGACTTGGACATTTAAATATATCATGAACGGAACGGCAGTTCAAGATGAGACTATTAAAGAAGATGGTGGTCATTCGGGGAGCATTCGACAATTTGTTACAGATAGCAGTAAATGGTATGTGCATTGATATTCGAGTAGAAAACCTAGCACAAAGCTTTCCACTTGGGCGGGAAGCAAAGAAGGAAAAAATATCGTTCTTTATCAAAAGCAGAAAGCGCCAAACGGAATGGATGGTTTTTACCGAATTACTTTCAGAAACATTACTGCTGAAGGTTTTGATTGGGCGGGTGAATGGATAAATGTTACCAAAACGCTTACTTATCCCACCTGGAAAATTCATTGCCGGAAAAGAAAAATGAATTAAAAACCATTTTATAGCAAATTGAAAAGCCTTCACCTCAGAAGGCTTTTTTTATATGAAGAATAGTAGTACCTTTTTTCTCAAAATAAACAATGCTCACTAGCGCAGAAAAAAACACTTATCGAGACGAACTATTTAGGCACCTTGACGGAATTGCCGTAGCTCCTGTAGCATACGCCTTAAAAAAGAAAGGTGTGCTTGATTTTATCCTGAAAGAAAATCCAAATAACCTCACTGTCATTTCCGAAACGTTTTCTGCAAACGAAGGCTACCTCAACGTTGGGTTACGAATGTTAGCATCTCAGGGATGGTTGAACTATGAAGTTGATGCGGCCGCGGACACTATCAAGATTTCAAAAAATGAAAAAAGTGCTATCGCATTTGACCTTGCAAATCGATATAAAGATGTGGTCGATTTTATGAAAGTTTCGGAAGAGTTTCACCCACGTCATTTCGAGATGGAACAATTCTCTATTCTTAATAAAATTCTGAACAAATATAAAAACAACGAATATGCGGCAACTTCCGAAGATATTGTTACACTAGAGATTGAATCTCAAATAAGCAGACATATTGAAGGAGTACTTGTTGGTCCCATAACTGTTTTCTTAGGGATGGACGGAATGTTTCACAAGTACTTTATGGAAGCATCTTTTAGTGCAGACGAGTTTCATGAAGACCCAATTAGTTTTAGCAAAATCTTGGACTTTTTTACATTTCTAGGATGGTTTAGCAAAAAGAATGATCATTATCGTTTTACCAATAAGGGGTTATTCTTTGCACGGCGTTCTTCGGCTTATGGAGTGACAGTTTCCTATATCCCCACCTTTAGACGTGTGGATGAATTAATTTTCGGTAATCCCAATATCTTCCGAAGTTCTATTCCTAACGCCCATGAAATTCATGTGGATCGCGAAATGAACGTCTGGGGAAGTGGTGGCGCGCATTCTGCCTATTTTAAGAAGATAGACGAAGTAGTGATCGAGCTTTTCAATAGACCAATTGAAGAACAACCTAAGGGCATTTTGGATATGGGCTGTGGAAATGGTGCTTTTCTAATTCACCTTTTTGAAGTTATTGAACAGCGCACTAAACGAGGAACACTTTTAGAACAATACCCACTATTTCTGGTTGGTGTTGATTATAATAAGGCTGCGTTAAAAGTAACACGTGCAAACTTAGTGAAGGCAGATATTTGGGCCAAGGTGATCTGGGGTGACATTGGAGACCCAAAGCAACTTGAAGAAGACATTCAAGAAAGTTATAATATTGAACTATGCGATTTATTAAACGTCCGTACTTTTCTAGACCACAATAGACCGTGGACACCCCTTAAGGAGAAAAATTTAGCAATAAGCACCTCCACCGGAGCTTTTGCAAGCTGTGGTAACCGACTTTCAAATTCAGAGGTGGAAGGAAACCTAAAAGAACATTTTGAAAAGTGGGAGCCATATATCAAGAAATTTGGTTTGCTCTTAATAGAATTGCACACGATCGATACGGAAGTTGCAGCTCAAAATATTGGAAAAACGGCCACAACAGCCTATGATGCTACTCACGGATTTTCAGACCAGTATATCTTAGAACTAGAGGTATTTCGAAAAGTGATTCAACAAATTGGGTTAAAAACCGTGGATAAACATTTCTCCAAATTCCCAAACAATGAACTCGCAACTGTCAGTATTAATTATCTCATCGGAACTGAAAATGATTGACTATGAACAGTGACCTTCGTCCCTTCCATTTGGCTATTCCAGTTGATAATCTGGAAGTCTGCAAAACTTTTTACCGCGATACCTTAGGTTACGAGGAAGGTAGGAGCAGCGATCATTGGGTAGATTTTAATTTCTTTGGACATCAACTTGTACTTCATTATAAGGAATATATTTTGGAAGAAGTATCCAACTCCATAGATGGAAAAGATGTCCCAATTCCCCATTTTGGGGTGATTTTAGATATAGATTCATTTTGGAAACTTTCAGAAAAACTGAGAAAACGTAACACCTCCTTTATTATTGAGCCCTATATTAGGTTTGAAGGTTTAGTAGGAGAACAAGCCACTATGTTTTTCAAGGATCCTTCTGGGAACGCTTTAGAATTCAAAGCATTTAAAAATATCGATCAACTTTTTACTAAATAATCATATGCCACATATTAGTTTAAAAATAATTCAACAAATATTCGTTCTGCTTCTTATCATTCTAATGGGTGGTCTTATCTTTAGAGAGATGCTACCTTATTTATCTGGAGTTTTAGGAGCAATAACCATTTATGTATTGATGAGAAGGTGGATGATCGTTTTGGTTCGCAAAGGTTGGCGCCCTAGTTTAGCTGCGGCCTTTTTAATGCTACTTTCCTTTGTTGGGATACTTCTTCCTGTTACTGGAATAATCTTTATGCTTACTAATAAAATAGGAAATGCAGTAAATAATTCAGAACGGGTTGTTGACGCGTTTAAGCTGCAGTTAGGCAATTGGGAGAATCGCTTAGGGTATGACCTTAGCTCACAAATTGACGTGTCAGCTGTTTCTACTTGGCTGTCTGAAAGTCTTCAGAATATTGCTGGTAGTACGTTCGGAATTGTTATCGCCATTGGTATCATGTACTTTATGTTATACTACATGTTTACCGCCAAGCGAACCGTGACCAAATCTCTCATAGATGTTGTTCCTTTCAGAAAAAAGAACATAAAAATTATAGGTAATGAGATTAAAGCAATGGTGCGCTCTAATGCCCTTGGCATACCTCTGGTTGCAATAGCTCAAGGTATAATAGCGCTAATAGGGTTTTGGATTTTTGGGGTTGAAGATCCATTTTTCTGGTTTGTAATTGTAACCATTGGATCGATGATTCCTTTTGTGGGAACCCTCATCGGTATTCTTCCGGTTTTTATACTTTCGCTATCCACCGGAAATAATTTTCAAGCTTGGGGAATCCTTATTTACGGGTTGGTTGTGGTAGGATCAACAGATAATATAATCCGTTTATACGTACTTCAGAAATTGGACAACGTCCATCCCTTAATTACACTTATCGGGGTTATCGTAGGTGTGCCTCTCTTCGGCTTTATAGGACTTATTTTTGGTCCACTTCTTATTAGTTTATTTATAATCATACTCCGAATCTACAGAGCCGAATATGGTAACAATGAAGCAGTGGTTTAAACAATGTAACGCTTATTTCAATTTGCGTCGTTCTCTTGCAATCAACGTATTTTTAAGCAGCATGGCAATTGTCATTGGCCCCACTCCTCCTGGGACTGGTGTTATAAAGGAAGCTTTTTTACTAACATTTTCAAAATCGACATCGCCTTTTATGGCATAACCTCTCGGTTTGCTTGCATCGGCTACACGACTAATTCCAACATCGATGACCACAACTCCCTCTTTAACCATGTCTTGGGTTAAAAATTCTGGCACTCCTAACGCCACGATAATGATATCTGCTTTTTTTGTAAAATCCGAAAGGTTTTTGGTATGGCTATGTGCAAGTGTTACTGTACTATTACCGGCCTCGCCCTTCTGACTCATCAAGATACTCATAGGACGCCCAACAATATGGCTCCTTCCTATAACAACAGTATGCTTTCCTTTTGTTTCAACATTATTACGTTCCAAGAGCTGTAAAATTCCGGAGGGCGTAGCGGGAATAAAAGATTCCATTTCTAACGCCATTCTACCAAAGTTCTCAGGATGAAAACCGTCTACATCCTTGCTTGGATCAACAGCAACAAGTACTCTATCTTCATTGATATGTTTAGGTAAGGGTAACTGAACGATAAAACCATCAATCAATGAATTCTCATTCAGTTCTTTTATTTTCTCAAGCAATTCTTCTTCAGTCGTAGTATCGGGTAACTTGACTAGTGTAGAATCAAACCCAACACGCTCACAAGCTTTTACCTTACTCCCAACATAGGTCAAACTTGCTCCATCTTCGCCCACAAGAACTGCCGCAAGGTGCGGTACCCTTTCTCCTCGAGATTTTATTCGTTCTACATCAACGGCAATTTCATCTTTAATGTCATTTGAAACTTTCTTTCCGTCAAGTAGCGTCATAGTATGAAGTGTTTAATAGGGTCTGGTTATGTGAAATTTATCGCATTTTATTCATTGCTTGCATCATCTTACGGCCCCCTCCTCCTTGCATCATTTTCATCATCTTACTCATTTGATCGAATTGCTTCATCAACTGATTTACTTGTTGCACCGATGTACCACTACCTCTGGCAATTCTTTTTTTACGACTTGAGTTAATACTTGCAGGAACGCTACGTTCACTAGGTGTCATCGAATGAATAATAGCTTCAATTCCTTTAAAGGCATCATCATCAATATCTACATCTTTTAATGCTTTTCCAGCACCAGGAATCATACCTACCAAATCCTTCATGCTTCCCATTTTCTTTACCTGCTGAATCTGCTTCAAGAAATCGTCGAATCCGAATTGATTTTTTGCAATTCTCTTCTGAATCTTACGCGCTTCTTCCTCGTCAAACTGCTCCTGGGCTCTCTCAACAAGAGAAACAACGTCTCCCATCCCAAGAATACGATCTGCCATTCGTGATGGATAGAACACATCAATAGCGTCCATCTTCTCTCCTGTACCAATAAATTTAATTGGTTTGTTTACCACGCTCTTAATTGAGATCGCCGCCCCACCACGTGTATCCCCATCAAGCTTGGTGAGAATTACTCCGTCAAAATTAAGTCGATCGTTGAAAGCTTTCGCTGTATTAACAGCATCTTGCCCTGTCATTGAGTCTACAACAAAAAGTGTTTCTTGGGGTTGAACTGCTTTATGAACGTTTTCTATCTCCGTCATCATGGCCTCATCCACGGCTAAACGACCTGCTGTATCAATTATGACAACATTATGATCATTTTGCTTTGCATGAGCAATTGCATTTTGAGCAATAGAAACCGGGTTCTTATTTTCAGGTTCACTAAAAACCTCTACGCCTATTTGATCACCAACCACATGCAATTGATTAATCGCAGCAGGACGATAAACATCACAAGCCACCAATAAAGGTTTCTTCGCTTTTTTAGTCTTTAAGAAGTTCGCAAGCTTCCCAGAAAAAGTTGTTTTACCACTTCCTTGCAGTCCAGACATTAAAATTATAGACGGAGTACCTTGTAAATTAATTCCAGCAACATCTCCACCCATTAACTCGGTAAGCTCGTCTTTAACCAACTTCACCATCAATTGCCCCGGCTGTAACGTAGTTAATACATCCTGCCCTAAGGCTTTCTCCCTCACTCTATTAGTAAACTCCTTCGCTATCTTAAAATTAACATCGGCATCAAGTAAGGCTCGACGAACTTCCTTTAAAGTCTCGGCCACATTTACTTCTGTGATACTTCCATGTCCCTTGAGGACGTGTAACGCTTTATCTAATTTATCACTTAAATTATCGAACATAGTCTTAATACATTTTATACATAAACTTCTCAAACTAGGCTTTCGAAGTCCAATGGCAAAGGTACTAATTGAAGTGTGAGTTTCAAAGAAAGATTGTATTAAGAAATGGTGGATATTTATCATAAAATATTTTGATAATAAAAATCAAAATTTATATCGGGTTTATCCATCACACCTCTTAGGAAGTTTCAGTTTTATCACCTTTATTTTTAATTAAATCGACATTCAACCTTCCTTATCCTCAAAACTTTGCGTATCTTTAGTAAGAAGTTCAATGAACTTTAACAACAACATATATACAAATGCAACCTAAAAGTTGATGGTTAGCGTATTTATTAAAGTCTCAACGAGGGCACAATTTATTACAATATGATTCTTGAAAATTTCAAGAACACGCTTTGGCTTATAATAGACATCCTTATCTCCAACTCCATTTTTGATTAAATTAACATAACACCTGTCAACATGAAAACACAACACATCGCCTTACTTATTATGGGTATTTTATTGCTATGCCCTTTTTCCCAACAAGCACAGGAAAGTGAATCTCAAGCATATTGGGTTCATGAAGATCCTGTATATCCGTCAAAAGTTGCAGATTACGAGGAATACTGTACCACCCTTGCTAAGAATTGTGAAACCTATAATATTAAGAAAGCAAATTGGATAACAGTATCTACTGACGATCTTCGCTATTTCTCTCTTACTCCTATCAAGAATATGGCAGATTTGGATAACAGTCGATTCTCTCATTTACAAGAGAAAATGGGTTCTGAAGAATTTAATGAATTGTTTGACAATTTTGACAACTGTTATGACACCCATATTGATTATATCATTCATCTGGACAAAGAACTTTCGTATATGCCGAACGGTGTCGATATAGTTCAACCAGGAATGGAATTTAGGAAACTGGAATTTTGGTATACCACACCTCAAAATTTCCCGAAGGTGTTAAAGCTCGCAAAGGAATTTAAAGCATTGTATGCCCAAAAAGGTTCTAACGAGCACTATAGGGTTTACCGAAGCGGTTTCGGAGCAGCAGGACAATTTATTCTTGTGGCAATCTCAGCGCGCAGTGCAGAAGATTACGAACGAATTAGAAAAGAAAATAAGGAGCTATTAGGAGATGCCAGAACGCCAATTTACGATGAATTGCTCAAGTCTATTATCAAAGTAGAAACCCTAAATGGCTATATGCGTGCGGATTTATCATATAGTCCGAAAGAAAACGAGTAAGTTTTATCGCCTACCCCTCCTCTTAAAACCACTGGAATTTTTGGGGTTGTTTTTTGAGCGATCTTTTTTTCGACCTCTTTGATTCTGAGCTTTGTTCTCTGCTTTCTTATCGAGTATTTCTTTTAAAGATTCGGTAGGTTCAAAGCCGTCTATTGTCTCACTTTGCAAAGGTTCTCCGAGCAATTTTTCTATACCTTGAACATACTCATCTTCATCAACACTTACTATAGAAATGGCCTGTCCGCTGGCCCCCGCTCTACCAGTTCTACCAATACGATGCACATAGTCTTCGGGGATATTGGGAAGCTCATAGTTAATTACATGTGGTAGCAAAGGAATATCTAAACCACGCGCAGCAATATCTGTTGCCACTAAGACCCTAACTTTTCCACTTTTAAAGCCCGAAAGAGCCTTCGTTCTTGCACCTTGGCTCTTATTACCATGAATAGCAGCTGAAGAAATTCCACTTTTACCTAGCCTTTCACTTAAGCGATTCGCACCGTGTTTGGTTCGTGTAAATATTAGAACCTGCTGCCAGTCTCCCTCAGAAATGAGCTTTATAACAAGTTCAGTTTTTTTCCCTTTGTTAGTTTTATAAACCAATTGATCTACCTTTTCTGCGGTGGTATTTTCGGGTGTGGCTTCAACCATTATTGGGTGATGCAAAAATCCATTCGCCAATTGTTTTATCTCTTTTGAGAAAGTTGCGGAAAACAATAAGTTTTGCCTTCTAGAAGGCATCAAGGCAAGTATCTTTTTAATATCTCGTAAAAAACCCATGTCTAGCATACGATCTGCTTCATCTAGAACCAACACCTCAATTTTTGACAATGAAAGAGCTTTCTGACTATGTAAATCTAACAATCGTCCTGGTGTCGCAACTAAAATATCCACCCCCTGTCGAAGTGTTCGTATCTGCGGGTTCGCCCCTACTCCTCCAAACACAACCGTTGAACGAAGATCAGTAAACTCTCCATATTCCTTAAAATCTTGTAAAACTTGTGCTGCCAACTCTCGTGTAGGTGTTAATACTAAACATCTTACAGGGCGCTGGCGCAATGGCCGAGATGAGGACAAAATTTGCAAAATCGGTAAGGCAAAACCAGCCGTTTTACCAGTTCCGGTTTGCGCAGATGCCAAAACGTCTTTTCGTTCTAATACTTTTGGAATAGCTTTTTGTTGAATTGGGGATGGAATAGTATATCCTTTTTTACTGATTGCCTTCAGCAGGGCATCAGATAGCCCTAAAGATTTAAATGACATATGCTTTTTTTCTGAAATAACAATCTCCAAGAGTAGGTCTTCTAAAGTATTATTTCCTTGTGAGCGCCAAAGGTAGGGCTATTTTTCTAAGCAGCGTTGTTGTTAAATTAGTACCTTAGTGACAAATCGATGAAATCATGGGAATCAAAGGAGACAAGCAGACGAATGACTCACAATTGGAAACAAATAAATTATTGGAAAAACTTCACGAAATTAATGGAATACCTAACAAAAGAATGTTTGGAGGATATGGGACCTTTCACAATGGGAAAATGTTTGGCATGGTCGATTCTAAAGGAACTATTTTTTGAAAACAAACGATGAAAACCGGCTAGATTTTGAAGACAAATGGTCCCACAAACATAGCAGAATGCCATATTATTCTATCCCCGGAGAAATGTTATTAGATTCTTCTTTGCTAAAAGAATGGGCAGAAAGAGCCATTGCTGCCTCAAAGTAGCACTTTTTGTTTCTATCAAATTATATGGCCAGAGAGTTAATGAAAAATAATTTCGCTTAAATGTCCAAATTTTTAAGAAGAATACGTCTTAGACGTATAAACGTATTATTATGAGTTATTCTATTAAACATTTATTTCACATTGGTTCCACAAAACAAGATGTTTTTAAAGCACTTTCTACCATTGAAGGACTATCTAGCCGGTGGACTATTCAAACCGAAGGAACTACTGTTTTAGGAGGCTCAATTCAGTTTGACTTTGGAACATTTAAAGGACCTAAAATGAAGATTATTGAATTTGTTCCTAATGAGAAAATCGTTTGGGAATGCATGGGTAGCGAACACGGATGGGAAGGACATACTTTTATCTTTTCTCTAGATGAAAACGACAATAAAACTAGAGTCCGTTTTTCTCACAATGGTTGGGAAGAGCAAAATGACTTCTATGCGGGCTGTTCCTTCTCTTGGGGACGTTATTTAGAAAGTCTCCGCCAATTATGTCAAACTGGAGAAGGAAACGCGTTCGGAAGTAAAAATTATAAATAATTTCATTTGAGTGTCCAAAAATTTAATCATAATCCGTCATAAAGACATCAAACAAAATTAAATTTAAAATAATGAAAAAATCATTAGAACATTCAGCTCTTATATTAAATATGAACAGTCGCCTTTTTATAAACGCATTAGAAGGCGTGACTGAAGAGATGGCACAAGATAGAATAAGTGATCACAACAACCCTCTTAATTGGATTGCAACATACTTGTTGGGGCCGATTCAATATGCTTGCTATGCTAGGAAAACCTACAAGGAACCCATATGATGGTAGATTCGAAAACTTCAAACCGTTTGATCAAAGCCATTCATACCCCACTTTGTTGGAAATTAAACAGGAATGGAAAAAAGCGACCAAGCTTTTAGAGGATGCGTTGGAATCTGTTACAGAAGAACATTTGGCCGCAGATTGTCCACTAAAGAGTTCAATTGGTGATTTTTCCTTCGGAGGAACATTGGCATTCCTTGCGCAACATGAAAGTTATGATATTGGACAGATGGGGCTGTTAAAAAAATACCTAACCAAGGAAGCAATGAAATATTAATAACATTTTAAAATCAAAAACAATGAATCAGTATTTATTTATTATTAGAGGTGGAGAAGATATGTCTACCAAATCACCTGAAGAAATGCAGGCCCATATGAAAGATTGGGAAGTTTGGATGGGAGGCCTCGCCCAAGAAGGAAAATTAGTGGCCGGTGAACCACTTCACAATGAAGCCAAAACACTTACCGAAAGGGGAACTAAAGTTACTGATCGTCCTTTAGCCGAAGGTAAAGAACTAGTTGGGGGATATTTGCTTGTAAACGCGAATAGTTTGGATGAAGCGGCATCTTTGGCCGGTGGCTGCCCGGGTTTTGAACGTGACTGTTCAATTGAAGTAAGAGAGATTGCAAAAATGTAATTTTTCTTGAAGGAATCCAAAGACATCGATCAAACTT
The DNA here is from genome assembly GCA_913063405.1 of uncultured Ulvibacter sp. Lineage (GTDB taxonomy): Bacteria > Bacteroidota > Bacteroidia > Flavobacteriales > Flavobacteriaceae > Ulvibacter. Next base: position 7,662 of record CAJXZB010000039.1, on the reverse strand, counting down.
TGAACCATCTTTTTAGACATGAGTCTGGGAAGATGGTTTCGGTTTTGGTAAAAATCTTTGGAACCGAAAACTTTGAAATGGCCGAAGATGTTGTTCAAGATGCCTTGGTAAGTGCCCTTGAGACTTGGAAGTTCCGTGGTATTCCTGACAATCCAAGAGCTTGGCTTTACCGCACAGCTAGAAACAAAGCCATAGATGTTATTAGAAAGAATAAACACAATCAAGCGATAGATTTTTCAGATCCTGCAAAACAATTACTTACTTCAGAGTATACCTTGACCGCTACGATGAACAACTATTGGGAAGAAAACCAAATACAAGACGATTTCCTAGCAATGATGTATGCCAGTTGTGATCCGAAAATTTCAGAAGAGAATCAGATTACATTTATACTAAAATCCCTTTGTGGTTTCAGCACCAAGGAAGTAGCTCGGTCATTTCTCACTTCAGAAGAGACCATTTCCAAACGCCTCTACCGAACAAAAGAGTATTTCAGAAAAAATAAAATCAAGCCTACCATCCCTTCAGATGAAGAAATTGAATCTCGTACACATACGGTACTCAATTCTATCTATTTGCTCTTTAACGAAGGATATAGTGCCACACATTCAAAAGAACTGGTTAGGGAAGACTTAATATCTCAAGCACTTCATCTTTGCAATTCTTTGCTTGGTAATAAAAAAACTAACACTTCCGAAGCTAAAGCTTTAATGGCGTTGATGTGCTTTCATACGGCCCGTAGCAAAAGTCGTTTATCATCTAAAGGTGAACTCGTTCAGTTATCAAAACAAGATCGAAGTACCTGGAATAAGGAACTTATTCAGGCTGGAAGATGGTATTTACATCGGGCTGGTTTGGGTTCTACCTATTCTAATTATCACATCGAAGCAGCAATTGCATTTCAACATTGTGATGCACCAACCTATGAAGAGACCAATTGGGGTGCCATATTAGCATATTATGATATGTTGTTGTCAATTTCCAATGATCCCATTGTCGCTTTAAACAGATGTCTTGTTATCTTAGAATTAAATGGTCCAAAATTGGCGCTAAATGCTATTACAGAGCTAGAGAATATTGAGGTGCTGAAAAATTATTACTTGTATCATGCAAGCCTTGGAGCCATTAAAGAGCGAATGAAAGAGAACGTCCAGGCAGTTTCGCACTACAAAAAAGCGATAGACCTAACGCAATCTGTACAAGAACAGAAGTTTCTTCAAGAAAGAATTACTTCAATACTGTTTAAATACGGCCCATAACATTAAGAACTACGGCATCACATTTATGATTACCGAATTCGAAGACCGTTGCATCGGAAGATAATTTATAGAGTTCCTCTTTGAGGTATTTTTTTGCCCGATGAAGACGCACTTTCACATTTGCATCGCTTAAATCCAGGCAAGCGGCAATTTCGGGATTGGTCATTCCTTCAACTTCATGTAACACAAAAACAGCACGATATTTTTCTGACAATAGATCAATAGCTCTTTCTACCAAAGCTCGTGTTTCTATTTTTATCAGTTGTTTTTCAGGGTTCATTTGATTTGTATCCGGAAGTTGAAAAACGGCATCAATAGTCTCCTTTTTTCCGAAGTTATTAGACACTCTTTTACTTTTTCTAAGGAATTGAAGTGCTTCATTTATACCTATTCGTATCAACCAAGTTGAAAACGCAGCCATTTCATTAAATTGTTCCAGTTTTTGATACGCTTTTATATACGAATCCTGCATAATATCCTTAATATCATCTTCACTGTTAAGGTAGCTTCTAATTACCCTGTATAGCGTTTGGTTGTTTCTACGGATTAAGATTTCGAACAACTCCTTCTCTCCTTTCAGTACGCGTTTTACCACTTCGGTATCAGAAATCTTAATAGCAGTAAACTTATCAACTGATAATGCTTCCATATATTTATTTATCCTTTAGATGCATTCTTCTAATCAAAGTTACAAATTTTGTAACCGAACCTGCTTTAGGGCATCAAAAGAGCATAACCAAAACATTTAAACAATGACAACTTTAGCAAACACTTCAGAAATCAACATACTACAAACCATTCTAAAATATACGTTTGGATTGGTACCGATTGCCGCAGGTGCGGACAAGTTTGCAAACATCCTGACCAACTGGGAGACGTACATTTCTCCAAGCTTAGCGGATCTTATTCCAATAGACAGTGTAACATTTATGATGATCGTTGGCGTTATAGAAATCGCGGCTGGGATAGTAGTACTCACCAAAACCAAATTAGGCGCGACAATTGTATCTGCTTGGCTGTTACTTATAGCATTAAGTCTACTTTTCACCTGGCATCACGCGGACGTTGCGGTCCGTGATATTGTAATGGCAATATCGGCTTATGTATTGGCCAAGTTATCTGGATCAACTACCGAGACAGCTCGAAATTAATCCCACTCAATATTTCAAAATTTAACGAGTTTATGAAACACTCAAACGAACACATTTTTGTACATAGTAAATTTGTTAAATTTAAATCCGCCAGGAATTTAATTGTGGTATATTTCGTATTTATGACACGCTTCTGAGGCAGGTATCCACAAAATTGGTTTCAATTTGCTTTCTCGAATAAACCTAAGAGGCTTACCCGTTTCAAAAAATGCTTTCTCGTTATACAATAAAAAAATCGCCCCACCGCAATAAGAAGACGGTTTCACAATTTTATCAATAAATATATACTCTGAAAGACAAATTACATTGGTAATAAACTTTATCAATAGCATGTATCACGCCGTTTGCGGCTTGAACATTAGTTGCTATTATTGTACTAACTCTACCTTTTTGATCTGTGACAGTTGCGTTTGTTACATCTATCACAACAGCATCTCCTAACGTTGGAGCGACCCATCTACGTGGTTTTCGACACGAACATTAACGCCCGCAATTACATGTGTATTTAAGGTTGCTGTTAATGTCGCCGTATCTATATCGTCAAGGTTCCCAAACTTAATTCGGTTAAAAGAGCTGAAAAAGCATCATTAGTAGGTGCAAACACGGTAAATGGTGCTGGAGTGGATCCAAGCGAAGTAACTAAGGCACTTACAAAGTCAGGTTGATCTGCTCTTGTTAAGGCCGCGGCAAAGGTGTCAAATGTTGGGTCTGCCAAAGCAAAAGTTACAACCGGAGGCAATCCTATAACAGCATCAACTGCATGTACCACCCCATTTGAAACAGCAACATCTGCTGCTGTTACGTTTGAAACCCCATTAATTGCTACACCACTACTGAGGTCCATATATAGACTTAAATTATTCGAAGTAGTTCCATAAACTGCCAAGGAATTAATATAACCAGTTGTGAGGTTCTGAGATGCATTTGTTCCGCTTACAACATGATTCAATAGAACATTTCTAAGTACATCCTCTGGAGCGTCATCGAGGCTTGCAAAACCATTATCGTTTAGAAAGGTTGCAAAGGCCGCATTGTTCGGTGCAAAAACAGTAAAATCATCGGTACCGTTTAACGTAGTTGTCAAATTTGTGCGCTCTAGAGCCGCTAATAACAAAGAGTAATCAGAATTCGCTGTAACAAATTCCGATATTGTAGGGTCAAATGGAGTAATTACATTGCCATTATTGTCGTTGTCACAAGAGACGACAAAAATAGTGAGGAGAGCAATCACTGAAATTCTAAAATGGGGTTTCATAAGTTTGTTTAATGTGATTTAAAATAAAATAACAACTTAGAAATTACTCCCTGTAAATTTGATTTTAGTATTTCTTTAACATTTTACTCCTCGGTCGAGTGGATATTTCAGAAAAACGACAGGAGGTGATTAGTTGCAGAGTGGAATTGAATTCAAAATTTGGCTTTTCAATTGTTCATCTGAAGAAACAGTAAGAATCACATCGTCATTAATTTTTATCTCGATTGGATAATTAATACTGGCTAGCGTATTCTCTTCAAAATTTTGAATAGTCAAAAAAGTAGTTTTATCGTGGTCTAATATAATAGTTTCGAAAGAAGAATCTCCAGTATTATAAACGGCCAAACTCAAAGGGTAAATAAAATCAACACAAGTAATTCTATCATCAAAAAATTGTCCATTGGCACATCCATTTTTCAACTCTTGAAGATCGGCAGTATTCATCACTACAGTCTTTGTATAGTTTGCAAATGAAATGTCCATTGGAAACACAGGTTCTACAACATCCATTTCAGTGATCCAGGTTAAATCATTAATCGAAGAAATCAAATGCTTTCTACCATCCTTTACAATCTCATACGGAAAGCCAATACTGAAACAAGAAGACGCGTCAATTAGATCATCAAACGACCCATCATGGGATGCAACAGATTGCAGCAAGCCTTTAAGTAGCGAATCGCCTAAAAAAGATTTTTGTTCCTGATCTTCAACAATAGTAAACTCCTCTTTTTGGCAGGACCAAATTACAACTAATAAAAGTAATGCCGAGACAAGTTTTGTAAAGAGGTTCATTTTCTTTTTTTCATATATAACAATCAAAGATAAAAAATTCCTACAAGAATTCCTACCAGAAATCATATTTTTATCTTTACTAAAAAGCATCAATGAGTAAACCCCTATTTAAAAATGTATGTGATAAACAGGTTTTTTCAAAGCTATAGGAAAAACTTTCTAGAGACCTTCACGATTTCATTTATTATAAATACGGAGTTAATCATCATATTTATTTTATTTTTTCCCCTTTGTAAAAGGGATAATCATGGGTACTTTTTTTTGGTAATCTTCGTATTTCCCCCCTATAGCTTTTTGAAGATCTTTTTCTTCTAAATATTTTACAGCAAGTAAAATATTTATGGTCGTCATTATTGCAAAAACAAGATGTCCAACAGTCATAATAGGTGTTGCCCAAAACGCAATTAGAAAACCTAACATTATTAGGTGTCTTACAATAAATAATCAAAATATTCTGTTTAAGAGTTAAAAAAATAAGAAAAAGCAACTTTATAAGGTTTTAATTAAATGATGTATCTTTATTGGAAAAATGAAAACAAAATTCTTTCTAACGCTATCTTTTGTATTTCTTTTAATTGGTTGTCAGTTTAAATCAAAAGAAGAACAGTGTCAAAAAAACAAGAAAGTTACACTTTCTCAAGACACCTTAAATAAAGTAACGTATGTAAATCCAAAGAGTTTAACTGCTAGTAGTAATTATAGTTATGCAACGATAGCTCCTGAAAATGCAAGAATGGTTTATGTGTCAGGTATTAATGCAGGAAGTGGCAATGGAATTCCTAAAGATTTAGGAGAACAAATGAGAATAACTTTTGAAAGATTGGAAACTATTCTTAAAGAAGTAGGTTCAAAGCCAGAGTGTATAACTATGATCAAACAATACACTACAAGATATGATCGGGAATTTTTTGATATCTTTCTTAAAGAAAGAAGTAAGTTTATGAAAGGAGCTAAGCCATCTAGTGCTTTAATACCTATGGCTAAATTACCTAATGTTAATTTAGATATAGAAATTGAGTTAGTTTGTTTCGTATGTGATTAAAGAAAATTAATACTTAATTAAATAAGAAACTAAAATTATCGTAACTACCACATAACTTTTTTAGCTAAAAAAACTTTAAACATAATACTTCGGAAGGCACTATTAGGTAACAATTCCCTGAATGAAAAACTTGTTCTATTTGAAATCATCCTAATGGTATTGTCAAAGCATGCAGCTAATGAGGCACATAATAAATCTCCAGGATTTGGGTAATCATGGTTTCCACCTACAGCTTCATTAATTCCAACTTTAAATGGAGAACAGTTTAGCCCTGAAGATAAGGTGCAGGAGGCTTTTATTAAACTTTGGAATAATTGTAAAAGCGTTCCTCCAGAGAAAGCGAAAAGTTTTCTGTTCACAATTATTAATAACAGCACTCTTAACGATATCAAACATCGGAAGGTAGTGTTAAAGTTTCAACGAAAAAAACCAAAGGAATATACCAATGAAACACCAGAATTTATTCTAGAAGAAAGTGAATATCTTCAAAAATACGAGAGAGCCTTAGCAAAACTGCCCGAAGGGCAAAGAGTTGCCTTTCTTTTAAACCGCGTAGAAGGAAAACGCCATAAAGAGATTGCAGAAATGTTGCAGCTCTCCAGAAAAGCGGTTGAAAAACGAATATATAAAGCGTTGGAATCGCTTCGAAAAGATCTCGATGAAATTTAATTAATAAATGTGGTAGGATTTTTTAACGGTAAGTTGTTTTATAAGTGTAGTTGATATGAAAAAGTATAGTTTAATTACAAAGTGGTTAGATAATAACCTTAAGGAGGAGGAGCTAGCAGAGTTTAAGAAGTTGGACGAGCATAGCTCTTATCTTAAGATTTCTGCAGCTGCCAAGCACTTTAAGGCACCTCAGTTTGACAGGGATAAGAATTACCTCGAATTGACAAAAAAAATAACGGAATCTAAGGGTAAACCAATAGCGTCATTTACTATTTGGATCCTAAGGATTGCCGCTGTTTTTATAATAGCGTTCGGGCTATATTTTGTCATCTTCAATACTTCAGAAACCACTTATTATGCTGAGAATGGATTAAGAACAGAAGTTGAGCTTCCAGATACATCTGATATTATTCTCAATGCAGGTTCTAGCCTTTCGTTCAAAGAAAAAACTGGGATTCGAATCGCAATATTTCTTTAAAAGGGGAGGCATACTTTAAAGTTGCAAAGGGCAAAACTTTTACCGTGCATACAGACCAAGGAACAGTTGAAGTTTTGGGTACTGAATTCAACGTAAAAAGTCGTCCAACATTTTTTGAAGTTATTTGCTATGTGGGCTTAGTACAGGTAAGTTACAATAGCAAGATATATAAAATTCCTTCCGGGAAAAGCTTTAGAGCATTCGACAATCAAATCTTCAAAGACCTAACCATCGATATTCAACCGTCTTGGATGGAGCACAAGAGCGCTTTCAAAAGTGTTCCTGTTTTTTAAGTTTTCGAAGAAATTGAGCGTCAATATAATGTGAAAATTGATCTTAAAAACATTCCTAAAAACACTATTTTTACGGGTAGTTCTACCCACGATAATTTGGAAACGGCTCTGAAGTCGGTTACCATCCCATTAGGTATAACCTATCTAATCGAGGATACTGTCGTGACCCTTAAAATGAAGAACTAGTGATTCTCCGGAGAAAGTATTTTATAGGTTTTTTGTTTTATCTTTTTTGCCTTTCTACAAGCGCACAGAATACGTCAAGGGTTATAGCACTTAAGGAAGCCTTTGTTTTGATTGAAAAGCAATTTAATTGTACATTTTCCTATAAAGACAAGAATGTAGATCGCTATTTGGTTGATCTTTCTAGTTTCAATAAACTTTCAGACGCTATTTCCTTTTTTCAGGAAAACACCTTGTTCGACTATAGAGTTCTACAAGACTTGTCCATTACAATTAAAAAAAAAGAAGAGACTCATTGTTCGTTGTGTTGAGCTTGAAGAGGTTTTGGGCTTACCTTTAGAGAATGTAACTCTACATACACCTTATCAAAAACTCTCAACTAGTAAAGACGGAAAAGCTCTAATAGAAGCTTCAATTTAGGCACTTAGTTATTAATATTTTTTATTAAACAAGGTTCTGCCTGAATCATTCTGATCATTAAGTTTTCAAAGATTCCTTCTTTCATAAAACTGCGATTGAACCTGTAACAATATTCATTCA
>CAJXZB010000038.1 GCA_913063405.1 uncultured Ulvibacter sp. | reverse complement strand
ATCTTTGAAAACTTAATGATCAGAATGATTAAGGCAGAACCTTGTTTAATAAAAAATATTAATAGCTAAGTGCCTAAATTGGTAGCCTTATTGTCATATGCCATTTTCACCTCAGTCTCATACCCAGAAGGGATTGGGATATCATTTTCCGGTTCATACATATTAAAATCAACTGCCGTTGATAATGATTTCCATACAGCGTCGTCTAAAATACCATCTATTTTTGGAGGATTGTCAATGCGGGAAGCTTCAATACTTTTTTGTTGTTGCGATATACTTACAAGGGAATTCAGAAAAAAAATGAATGCTAAAAAATATTTAATCATATTGAAGAGAATGACTATATTGAATTTTATAAAATTATGGGGATAGCTTAGCAAAACTAACATTCTCAAAGTGTCAGATATATTAAAAAAAAGTTAAAAGAAAGCTTTTATTATCGCTTAGATAATTGTCATTTTCACAAACAAGAATAACACATGGGGTCATATAATTTTTTTGAAGAATATAGTGAGCAGGTTACGGATGATTTAAAAGATCAATATTCTAAAATTCTTAAAGGTGTGGGAGAAGATGTTGAACGTGAAGGAATCGTTAAGACCCCAGAGCGTGCTGCAAAGGCAATTCAGTTTCTAACTTCAGGTCACTGTCAAGACCCGGCAGAAATTTTGAATGGTGCCATGTTTGCTGAAGATTATAACGATATGGTAATAATAAAGGACATAGAACTATATTCACTATGTGAGCACCATATTCTTCCGTTTTTTGGAAAGGCTCATATCGCATATATTCCTGATGGACATATTGTTGGGCTAAGTAAAATACCACGTGTAGTAGATGTTTTTGCACGTAGGTTGCAAGTACAGGAACGATTAACTCATGATATTTTAGAGTGTATTAATGATACCTTAAAACCAAAGGGAGTCGCAGTTGTAATAGAAGCATCACATATGTGTATGATGATGCGAGGTGTTCAAAAACAGAATAGTGTTACGACCACCTCCGGTTTTAGAGGACAGTTTGAGAAAATAGAAACCCGTAGTGAGTTTCTTAAGTTGATTAGCAATGATTTATCATAATCTTGGTATGTTTCTTGCGTTATATAGGATAATACAATTATAACATTTAAGCTCATGCAAAACTCAAAATATAAGTTACTTCGAAGAGGAATCATTTATGATTCTGTTGGAATGCTTACTATGGCAATTCCAATGATAGGTCCGATTCTTGATATTCTTTGGGCGCCATATGCAGCAAAAAAAATGTCAGATATGTACGAAGGCAAGGAGGGTAAGATCGCATCGTGGATTGTGTTTATTGAAGAGATCCTCCCAATGACAGACTTCATTCCTACATTCACCTTAATGTGGCTCTATACTTTTGTTTGGAAAGGAGAGAAACAAAGAATGCAGCCTATAGAAGTTGAAGTAAACGAATAATAAAGACCCTCTAGATTTTATTTCTAGAGGGTTCTTTTTTATATAGATAGCTTGACAGAAATATTTATACTGCGTCCAATATTTCCAATACCATCTTGTTTTAATCTAGAGAGATGAGAAGCATAATCTTCGTTTGTTAGATTAGTGACGTTCACTCCCAGACCTAAATTCAATTTATTCAAACTCAGTTTGCTTCCAGCTCCTAAACTCAATAAATTGTACCCTTTTGTAGAAGTTTCAAAAGTGCTGCTATTGTTTTGTGTAAAGGTGTTTTCCAATCGGATAAAAACATAATTAGTTTTCAGAAGTTTTCCTTCGTTTAGTTCAATTCTGAAGGTATTTCGAAGAACATTCGCTGGAATCAAAGGAAGATAGCTTTCGCTTCTTAATTTGCCAGTCACTGTTTCGAAACTACTCTCAAGGTGTAGCCAATCTATAGGATGAGGGTGGATATGAATACCAAACTCTCCTCCATATAGGTAAGCATCATCCTGAACATAGTTAAAGACAAAATTTTCGGCTATCATTTGATTGGTAGGGCTAATAAATATATAGTTTCTCACGGCATTATAGAAACCATTAGCGGAGATCTCAAAATGTTCGTTCCTAAATTCTAACGATAAGTCGATTTGAAAATTTTGTTCATTGTTTAGGTTTGAGTTTCCAATCTCATAGCGATTGGTCCCTTCATGAACTCCATTTGAGGCTAACTCTGCGAGGTTTGGAGCTCTAAACCCACTAGCTAGATTCAGTCTACCCTTTACTTTTTCGGTAAGATTAATCTTTGCGCCTAGGGCAGCGTTAAAACTACTAAAACCTCTGTCGATAGCGCCAATGTAGTCTTCTTCCGAAATGTCTCGAACTTCTTCACTTTCTATTTTTCTTACGTCAAAACGGATTCCTGCTTGAAGATCTATTTTCTCACGGTGGTAATGACTTGTGCCCAAAAAACCAATATCTTTAATTTTCGCGTCCGGAATTAAAACTTCTTCTCCAAAATTTTCATTTTCCTGAAACATCCCTTGCAAACCAATAATCGTTTCAAATCTTCCAAACTCCGGCAAGTTATATTTGACATCGTAGTTAAATGTAGATAGTTTCAGCTGTAGTGCTGGATCAGGCTCGGATTCTTCAAATTCTCTTCGATCGTTAAAAATATAACCAGCCTTGACATGCAGACTTGAGTTATTCAGAAATAATTTGTTTTGCCAGCTTAGAATATGGTTGTCAATCTCTTGAAAAGGAGATAACAAATCTTTTGAATCGCTTTGTACACCTATTTCTTCTGGAATTCCAATGTTAGAGCGGTTGTAATTATAGCGAAGAGTGGATTTCAATTTGGTTCCTTGAAATTGCACTCCAGATTTAAAATCTTTTTCATTAAAACGAGTATTTGTGACATTAAGACCTTTTCCAGTTTTATAATCACTGTGGATCGAATGGGCTCCGCGGGCTAAAAATTTAAATTTCTCAGAGGAGGCTTTAATCCCTAGGTTGGTTGAAGAACCAAGTGTATTTGAAAAATAAGTACTATTTATGTTCGCATTTATATTTCCCGAAGCTGCGAATTTCTCTGGATTAATGTAAAGTACTCCTCCAAGCGCATCACTTCCATAAAGTAGGGAGGCGGGTCCCTTGATCACTTCAATACTTTCAATTCCTGCTTCATTTATTCCTAGGCCATGTTCATCTCCAAACTGTTGGTTCTCCAGACGTACTCCTTGGGTATAAGTTAGAACTCGGTTAGAACTAAGGCCTCTAATGACTGGTTTCCCAATCCCAACACCTGTAGAAATGGAAGTTACCCCCGCAATATTTGAGATTCCTTCAGAAAGAGTAACAGCTCCCGCAGTATTTAGATCATTTACAGACGCACGTTCTACCTTCATCACATTATCGCTCTGTAGTTTATGAAAGGGTGTTGAAATGATAATTTCTTCCATTTCTACAGCACTTTCTGTCATTTCAATGTTTTCGGTGATAGCTTCATTTTCTAAAAATGTAATTTTTTTTGAGGTTGTGCTAAAACCCAATAGTGAGTAAATCACCTTATATGTGCCTTGCGGAATATTGGTGATAGAATAATTTCCGTCAATATTCGCAATTGTTCCTTTTTCCAATTGTGGAAAATAGATTGTTGCGATTAATGCCTCTTGGTTTTTTTGATTTGTAATTTTTCCAGATAACGAGTTTTGGGCTGCTACTTTGGAAATGAAAATACATCCAAATAGCAGAAGATATATGAATTTCATAACTTCTTAATTTTAAATTGTTTAAATAACTTTACTTGAATCTAAAAATTAAGAAATAAAAGGAGGTCCTCGAAGATAAAAATAGTGTAGATTGGTGCTTTTATCAGCAGAAGTAGAACGTGCTTGCGGCTTTGAGAAAATTTCAGGAACTATATTGTCCTGTGGAAAAACAAGCACTAACTGAAAAGTAGAAAATTGAAAATCACAAAGTGAACAATCCAAGTTCTTTTCATGAATATGCGTACTAACATCATCACAGGCCACATGTTCGTGTCCTTCTACAGTGTGAGCGAATTCGACAAGGGAGGGAAATAACAACGCAATGCTTAATAAGCCAGCGATAAAAGAAGATAATATGTTGTTTTTTAGACTCACTAATCTTTAAATAAAAAGCCTAGTTTCATTCTTCGTAGCATCTTTTTCTCAAAGTTCCAGAAAAATTTGTGTTCTCCAAATAACCATCCAAAAAACACTAACAAAACCTGATAGATTGGAAATATAATTAAAATTCTTATCGTCCAATATAGGAACCCTCCAATCTCTTTGGAAATACCAATCAGCTCTGTAAGGGGCTCTGCTAGCTTGGCGGCTGAGCTACCAGTTATGGCAAAGACTAGTAAGATTACAAATATTTGCCAATTGCTTTCTATACCCCATCGTTCTTTTAACTTTTTCAATATCGTCCTCCTATAAATTTTTGTTTGTACTTCTGTTGAAAATAGACAAAGTAATTATATAGCATATAATTTACTTCAAGACCATAATGCGTTCCTAGGTCATAATTTATTTCTTGAGGATATAAGATAGTCGAATATTTCATAGAATTTCTTACTCTGTCATTGTAAACACTAACAAAGTTCCTATTCTTTCCTTCCAAGAATGATATTCCATAATGTCCTTTTGGGGGTTGAGTAACCATCCATGAATCGAAACCAGGTTCAATAATGATGATTTCATATTCTAGTTCGTCATTTGCAATACGAATGGTATCATTAGGTACAGTAACAACCTCATTTTTTCCATTCATTGTCGACTTACCAGAGTCACAGCTATAGAGGCTAATTACGACGATAAGAACTACTGCTAAATATTTCATGACAATTTTTTATAAAATTACTAAAAAGACATTCTGAAAAATAGGTTTTAACCTCTTTTAACTAAAAAAGCCATCCAAATCAATAAGGATGGCTTTAATTATATGATTTAGAAAAATTATTTTCCGAATAATCCTCCTAAAAGACCACCGAGGCCACCTTTTTTCTTATTACCACCAAGTACCATTCCAGCTACATCATCAATAATGCTTCCATCTCCATCCGCATCAAGCAATGACTCGATGAAACTTTGGTCCTGTGGTGCAGTTTGATTCCCCATCATTCCTCCTAAAAGACTCCCTAAACCGCTTGAGTCGTTTACATTGCTTTGACGTGTTTGTTTTCCAAGAATACCCATAAGAATTGGTGCCGCTACCTTTAATATTTGTGCTACAGAACCAGCATCCATACCAGATTTCTGACTTAGTGCGTTCTCTACATTCGGTCTGCTATTACCTAAAATATGACCTAAAATCCCTTCTCCGTCCTTTTGTACCGCTTCATCAACACCTCCACTAAAGAATCCACCTAAGTTATCCAAGATGCTACCATCGTGCTTACCCCCTAAGGCACCTAATAATCCGGCCGCTCCGTCTGGTGTAGCAGTGTTTTTTTTCATTGCTCCTAACAAAAAGGGGAGTGCCATACTTAGTACAGACGATGTTTTATCTGCTGGTTGCCCAGTTTGTGCACTAGCGCCACTAATAAGTTGCTTTCCTAAGTCACTGTTTAATAAATCTAAAATTGAAGCCATTCTGTGTTTGCTTTAAAATGAATATCTAAATATAAGCAAAAATGCTAAGCATTCATTAGAATGCTTACAACTTGATTAGCAAGTTCCGTGCCGATTCTATCCTGGGCTTCATTTGTTGCTGCACCGATATGTGGGGTCAAAGATATTTTATGGTTCATCAGTATTTTTATCGCGGGAATAGGCTCGTTTTCAAAGGTGTCTAATCCAGCAAACGAAAGTTTGCCACTATCCAAGGCTTCAACTAGAGCTACTTCATCAATTACCCCTCCACGAGCGGCGTTAATGATTCCCGCTCCATCTTTCATTTGCTCTATTTCCGTTTTTCCAATAACATATTCTTTTTGAGCTGGAACATGTAAAGAAATATAGTCACTGTGCTTAATCAATTCAGAAATAGGTTCAGTTTTAATCTTGAGAGTTACCTGCTGTCCATCATAAAAATCCAGAGTTATATCGCCTTCACCTACAAAGCTATCGTTTGCGATTACTTTCATCCCACATCCTAAAGCAATTTTTGCTACCTCACGGCCAATTCGTCCAAAGCCAATAATACCAATAGTTTTTCCTCTTAGTTCACTTCCACCTGCATAGTTCTTTTTAAGATCCTTAAACCTTGTGTCACCATCCAAGGGCATATTTCGGTTAGAATCATGTAAAAAACGTATACCCGTGAAAAGATGAGCGAATACTAATTCCGCAACCGAGGCCGAGGAAGCCGCAGGTGTGTTGATTACGTGAAGTCCTTTTTCACGCGCATAATCAACGTCTATATTGTCCATTCCAACGCCGCCACGACCAATAACTTTAAGACTAGGACAGGCGTCAATCATATCTTTTCTGGCGGTAGTTGCGCTACGAACCAGAAGTACATCTACTTGGTGTTTATTAATATAGTTCACCAATTGCTCCTGAGCGACTTTTACTGTGATTACTTCAAAACCTGCTTCTTCAAGAACTTTTACGCCTGAGGTTGAAATTCCGTCGTTTGCTAATACTTTCATTGAGTCTTTTTAAATGTTTATTTCTAATAATTATCCTTTTCTTCCTAATTCCTTCATGACATCTACAAGTACTTGAACACTTTCTAGTGGCAGCGCATTATACATTGATGCTCTATAACCTCCAACACTTCTGTGACCATTTAAACCATTAATTCCCGCACTCTTCCACATTGCATCAAAACTATCTTTTAAACTGTCATCTGCAAGCGTGAAGGTGGCGTTCATTTTAGAGCGATCTTCGTTGTTTGTTACAAAACCATTGAACAAGGCGTTGCGATCTATTTCAGAATAAAGTAAATTGGCTTTAGCATTGTTTATCTTTTCTATTTCTGAAACGCCTCCTATTTCCTTCAACCATTCGAGGGTTAGCATAGAAACATAAACAGGAAATACAGAGGGCGTGTTAAACATGCTGTCTTTTGAAATGTGTACCTTATAATCCAGCATTGATGGGATAGTACGAGACACCTTTCCAAGAACTTCTTCTTTTACAACCACGAGTGTCGTTCCAGCGGGTCCCATATTTTTTTGAGCACCGGCGTAGATTAAATCGAATTTTGAGAAGTCCATTACGCGAGAAAAGATATCACTGCTCATGTCACAAACAAGTGTCACATCTGTATCAGGAAAACTCTGCATTTGTGTTCCGAAGATGGTATTGTTACTTGTGCAGTGGAAGTAATCCGCATCCGAAGGAATACTATAGCCTTTAGGAATATAATTGAAATTACTTTCTTTAGAGGAAGCAACAATATCAATATCTCCTAATAATTTTGCTTCCTTAATAGATTTATCCGCCCAGGTTCCCGTGTTCAAATAGGCTCCTTTTTTCTCCAATAGATTATATGCAACCATTAAGAATTCGAGACTAGCTCCACCTTGTAAAAATAGGGCTTTATAGCCTTTGTTCTGAAGTCCTAAATGCTCCAAAGCTAAAGTTCTAGCATTTTCCATAACATCGACAAAATCTTTGCTTCGATGCGAGATTTCGATAAGCGAAAGGTTAAGACCATTAAAATTGCTAATGGCACTAGCTGCCTTTTGCAATACAGGTTGTGGTAAGATGCAGGGACCGGCGCTAAAATTGTGCTTTTTCATAATACTATTGATTTTCAAGTTGCAAAGATGTAAATTAAGTGTCTATCAAGAATGAAATTAATATTAATTTATTAAGAGAGTTTCAACAAAAAATTGAAGATATCAACACCGTCCGCATATTCCCAAAGCTGTGGTGTTTGGGCCATTCCAAAATCTATCTCATTCTTTATTCCGGCTTGGGATATAACACACTGGATATTCTCTTTCTCAAGAGTTAGCTTATCCTTTAAAGAATTGAGGTCCTCATAGGTTTCATAAAATACTACCGAAATTGGAGAGGAGAAACCAGTGTCTTGCTTCAGCAATAAAAATTCATTGTCTAACAGCTCGAAACTGCTCATCAAATAGACGGCTTTGTTATAATCGTAATTATTTATGTATTTATTGTTGTTTATGATATCTTTCCAAGAAAACATTCCATTAAAAAAACTATCCATATTATATTCTTCAGGAAAGAAAACCTTAGAAACATTGCGACAACCCAGGCCAAAGTATCTAAAAATGTCATCCGCGAGCTCCTCTAGTTGCCGAGGAGTTTCATCTCCTGTCAAAACAGCTACCGAGTTTCTATTCTTTCTAATTATGTGTGGGTATTTTCCGAAGTAATAATCAAAGTAACGCGCCGTGTTGTTGCTTCCAGTTGCAATGACCGCATCAAAATTTTCTAATTTCTCTTCAGTAAAAGATATTTTATCTGCGAATTTTGGTTCAACTTTAATTAAATACTCTGCTAAATATGGGAGAAGAATCTTGTCGTTAGACGATAGTTTTGCAAGCACTTTATTTCCAGATATGAGGACAGAAAGAAAATCATGAAATCCTACTAAGGGTACATTTCCAGCCATAATAATGGCGATGGTTTTGTCTGAAGTTTCAGTAAGGGTATAATCTGAAGTCCATTTATTTAGGTTCTCTTCGGAAAGTGCTTCGGACCAACTTTTACAAGCGAAGTAAAGGTTTTCGGATGTAAACCAACCATTATGATTCTTGGCTGTTACCAGTTTCTGAAGCATTCCGTCGAAATAAACATCATTAAACTTGAGGCTTTTTTCTTCCGAAGGATTTTCGCAAGAAAACTGACCTAGAAATTGCCCTAATGCTACAAAAGCGTTAATTCTTTCCTGTAATTGCATACTTAGTTTGGAGTTGCCCTTTTTAGGCATTAAATTTGCGCAAAGTTAGAAAAAGAATAGCCGATGGCAATTATAATAACAGACGAATGTATTAACTGTGGCGCATGCGAACCAGAATGTCCAAATACGGCGATTTACGAGGGTGCGGATGATTGGCGATATGCAGATGGAACGGATCTAGAAGGAAGTTTAGTGCTTCCTAACGGTAAATCTGTTGATGCAAATGAAACTCAGGAACCAGTAAGTGATGAGATATATTATATTGTCGCGGATAAATGTACAGAGTGTAAAGGGTTTCATGAAGAACCGCAATGCGCAGCTGTATGTCCAGTTGATTGCTGTATTCCAGATGACGATAATGTAGAAACGGAAGAAGCCTTGTTAGGGAAGCAGTCGTTTATGCATCACAAATAAGATTCTAAAATATATTAAATAAAAAAGCCGTTCAGAAATTAATCTGAACGGCTTTTTCTATTATTAAATTCTAAAACTTAAAACTTATAGTTTAAGCTAAAATTAAACATCGTTCCTAATTGACTAAAGTGATAACCATCGTAAGTCATTTGAGAATAACGTTGGTTAAATGTAATTAAGTTAGATTGCTCTTGAATTGGCGTAATACCTAAAGCATTCGTAGAGGTGTCATCTATGATGGCTTGCCCCGCATCAGTCTTTGCAACAAACTCCCATTCTGGAAGTACATTCAGCAGATTGTTTACGTAAATAGCAAGTGTTACTTCAGAATTAAAATTAAAGTTAATAGCTAAATCTGTAACGATTTTTGGTATAAACTCTGTTCCTAAATCATTTATAACAAACTCATTTGATGCACCAGGATTGATTACTACGTCAGATGAAGTAGTAGCTAGTCCTTGTTGTACGAATTCTGTTTTTCCAAAATAAGTGTTGTTCAAAGAGAAACCAAACTTACCAATGTCAAAGTTAGTACCAAGGATCCATTTAGTTTCTGGTCGTGAGGTAAAAAACAATGCCTCTTGAGTTTCATTAATAATAGATTGACTGTTTTCGGTTACAAAAGTTGGGTTCTTTACAGCTCCGTCTCTTTCATTTTGAAGCGTATAGTTTCCTGAAAGACTAAACCCTAGCGATCCTCCTAAAAGACCTATATCCTTATAGTTAGCAACAAAATCTATCCCAGAGGTTTTAGTGTCGATAGCATTCGCAAAGAAACTTAAATCAGACAAGCCTTCAAATGGATTTTCTCCGGATGACGGCGCTGCTGGAGGTGTTACTTCAGTACTAAGAACGATCCTGTCTTCCACGCTGATATTATAATAATCTATAGTAAAGTTAAACTTACGAGAAATTTTCGCACCAAAACCAACAGTAAAGTTTGTGGATTTTTCAGCGTCTAATTGATCCAAGCCTAATAATTTAGCTTGAGGAGAAACGTTGTTTACCAATCCACCTACTTGAATACCTTGACCAGGAACAAAGCTATATTGCGCTTTTTGTGTATAGATTTGGTGAAGGGTAGGCGCTCTAAACCCTGTTGATCCAGACGCTCTCAATGTCAACTTATCATCTAAGAATTTATATCTTGAGCTTACTTTCCAAACGAAGGCATTTCCAAAATCTGAGTAATTTTCTGAACGAACAGTACCATTTACAAGGAAATCGTCATTAATGTCCCAAAGAAGATCAAAATATCCTCCAAAGTTATAACGGTTCCATTTTCCAGAGTTTTCTGGCCTGTTTCCAGCAAATGAATCTGCACCACCACCGTCATAAGATGCTAAGCCACCTTCAATCACTTCAAAAGTTTCTGTTCTAAACTCGGCACCAACAGCAACAGTCACATCGTCATTTAAGGCCTTTGAAATATCAACGTTCCCTACATTGTGGCTGAAACGTGTTCCTCCTGGATCAAAACTTACAGGACTTTTTGCTCTGTATAATTCGATAGGTTCGAAAGTACCTGTGTCTGGGTCATATGCCGGGGCAAAAACTTCGTTTCTATTATGAGAGTCATTCACCTTATAGGTTTGTGTATTTCCACCTGTTGTAAAACTTAGGTCATAAAACCATCCGTTCTTTTCAGATTTAAAGCCTACAGTTCCGTTATAGTCACTCAAATCTCCTTCAAAAGTTGGCACATAACCATCATATCCTCCGGCTGTAGTTGGATTATCTCCAGGGAAAAAGTCGGCTAGATAAGGAAAGGCGTCAACAGTTCTCCAATACGGTGTACGATAGTTCGCAAAACTGTTTACTTTTTTGTACACATAGGCGGCGTTAAAATATAGCTCGGTTTCGTCACTTATATCGTAACCAGAATTCACCAAAAACTTCGCGGCCATTGTTTCAGGAGATCCGTTGATGTTTCCTGCATCTGGTCTACGAGAAAGAAATTCGTTGACAAAAGCTAGATCTTCAGGGGTTCCGCCAGTAAAATCTGCAGTTTCCCCGGCAGCATTTACTGTTCCTGGTCTATTGGATTGATTTACCTTAGATAAATCTATGGTGTAGTTAGCAAAACCTTTGTCTTCGTTGATACTGGCACCGTTATTTACGCTAATGCCAACAGTCTCACCATCACCTTCTAAAGAAATACCTGTTCTAAGGGTTGCAGAACCGCCACCTGTATTGTCTTTTAGGATAATATTCATTACTCCGGCAATCGCATCAGACCCATATTGTGCAGAGGCTCCATCTCTTAGAATCTCAACACGCTTTATTGCGTCTGTTGGAATTGCAGAGATATCGGCTCCTGTCTCACCTCTACCTGGAGAGGTTTGAGTGTACAATAATGCACTTAGGTTCTTACGCTTTCCGTTGATAAGTATTAAGGTACGACTAGGTCCCATGTTTCTAATTTCGTAAGGATCTAATAAAGAAGTCGCATCATTAACAGGCGTCTGCACTGTATTAAAGGAAGGAATTCTATATTGCAAGGCTTTGTCAAAAGTCATTTGTCCTGTAGATGTTAGCTCTTCAGGTGACAAAACATCGATTGGTAGAGGGGTGTCCGTTCTACTTCGTGCCACGGCCCTTGAACCTACGACAAGAACTTCACTAAGACTCACTCCTTCGGAAAGGCTTACGTCTAATTTGGTTTGTCCTTTAACTTCAATAAAGCTAGTTTCAAATCCAACATAGCTAATTGTTAGTGTGGCATTTTCAGAAACAGTAATGGAGTAATTTCCATTAAAATCTGAAATTACTCCATTTGTTGTGCCGTCTTCAATAACGCTGGCCCCGGAGACCGGCATACCATTTTTATCTGCGATCACTCCCTCGACCGTAATCTGAGCAAAAGCGAAAGATGTACAGAAAAGGGTAATTAATAATAAGGTAATTTTCTTCATGTGTAAGGTTTGTTGGTTAATAATAATTTAAAAAAGATTGAAGATACAATATTATTGCCTTAACATTCCCTTAGCGTTAATTTATTATGTACTCATAGTAAATTGCAAGACTAAAATGTCGATTTCATAAGACTTAGTTGGAATCATCTTTTAAATTTGTATTTTAGAGCAAAGACTAATTATGCCAGTTTGGTTGCACATTACAATTTGGGTTTTTGTTATCTATGTCGGGATTAGTATTGCCTTATACTATTTGCAGGAGTACTTTTTATTCAAGCCTGAAAAGCTAGCTAAGGACTTTCAGTTTCTTTATGAGAATCAGGTAGTAGAGGAGTACAACCTGGAAACAAGAGATGGCGCAACCATTAACGGACTTCATTTTAGAGTAAAGAGTCCTAAGGGAGTGGTTCTGTATCTAAAAGGTAATTCCAAAAGCATTAAAGGCTGGGGAAAGTTCGCTGTTGATTTTACTCGAAATAATTATGATGTAATTATGGTGGATTATCGCGGCTTCGGAAAGAGTACAGGGAAGCGATCTCAGAAAGCCATAAAACACGACATTCAGTATATCTACAATAAAATTCGTGAACGGGTTTCCGAAGAATATATTATTCTTTATGGTAGGTCAATGGGTTCGGGTTTTGCAACAAAATTGGCCTCAATGAACAATCCAAAAATGCTCATACTTGATGCGCCATATTATAGTTTGACAAAGGTAACAAGTCGATATATGCCGTTTATGCCGCTATCGGTTATTTTGCGATATCCAATGCCAACATACAAATGGTTAAAGTATGTAAATTGTCCTATTAGAATAATTCACGGTACTCAGGATAAGTTGATCCCTTTTAAAAGTAGCGTGAAGCTCTCACAGATAAAACCCAAACAAACTAGATTGTACCCTGTAATAGGTGGAGGCCATAAAAACATGAATACGTTTGAAGAATACCATAAAATTCTTAGCGAGATTATTAAGGCTGAAGAAAAAGAAATTGATTTAACTACCACAAGCATAGGAGTGCAACATTCATATAAAAAATAGCATGCGCAGAGTTAAGAAGGGCTTCATTCTTATCGTTTCTGCGATTGTTTTGATTACAATAGGACTTTATTTTATGCAGGAGAAACTTATCTTTTTACCTACTAAGCTTTCGCAAGATTATGTTTATCAATTTCAAGAACTTTTTGAAGAGTTATTTTTTGATTCTGAAGATGGAGCAAGGTTAAACGCGCTTCATTTTAAACTCGATGATCCAAAGGGTGTGGTTTTATATTTTCATGGGAACGCAGGAGATTTGTCACGATGGGGAGGAATCACGTCACATTTTACCAAGTATGGATATGATGTGATTGTAATGGATTATCGCACCTACGGAAAAAGTACTGGCGAGCTTTCCGAAGAGAATTTATACAAAGACGCTCAGTTGTTTTACGATTACGCTTTAGAATCATATCCTGAAAATCAGATAACGGTTTACGGAAGATCTATTGGGACGGGTTTTGCGACCTATATTGCTTCAAAGAACGAGCCATCAAAATTAATCTTAGAAACCCCTTTTTTTAATTTTTCTGAAGCTGCAAACAATAGAATACCAATCCTTCCAATGAAGTATTTACTGAAATATAAGTTTCCGTCCAATAAGTTTATCTCCAAGGTGAGTTGCCCAGTTTTGATATTCCATGGTACTAAGGATAAGGTGGTCCCTTATAAATCGGGAGTAAGGCTCTCGAAATTGGTGAACAGTGATAAGCTTACGTTTATTACTATTCCAGATGGCAAACACAACGATCTTATGTCATTTGAAGCTTACGGGATAGCATTAGAGAGTTTTCTAAACTAAAATACCCTGCCAGAGGCAGGGTATTTTAGTTTAGAAATGCAATTAAAGATCAATTGTCATTTTTTACACCGGCTTTTTTTGCTGCTTTCTCGTCTGATGTTAATACAGTTTTCTTAGCCACTACTCTTTTAGTTGGAGTACCAGGTGCAGCTTTTTTTGCTGCGTCAGAATCTTGACCTGTAGTAGCTTTATTATTTACTTTGTTAGCAGCTCTCTTTTGCTCTTGCATTTTATGAGGTGCTCTAACCTCTTCCTTTACTTCTTTAGAAACTTCAGTTTTAGTTGCTGCTTTAGCGTCTTGTTGTGCAGTCATGGTAAATGCTGAAAGCAAAACAGTGGCAAATGTAAGTTTTAATGTTTTCATGTGTTTGTGTGGATTATAAGTTTACGTGTTAAATATATAGTCTTTCTGTCAATTGAGAAAAGAATTAGCAAAAAGTATTCCAAAGAGAATTCAAAAAAGATTGGATCAATATTTAATTGTCAATTTTCTTCGTAGCTTTTTTTACTTTCTTGTTTTTGGTTTCATCATCGGCGAGGTTTGCCTTTTTAATAGCTTCAACGTCAGAATCAATGCGCTTTTTCTCAGCTCTTTGTTCTTCTATTGATTTTTGGATTTCTGCTTGTTCCTTTTTTTGGTATTCTTCAACCATACGCTCATTTTGTTCGTTGGCAACTACAGTGTCAACAACTACTTCCGTCTTTTCAGTAGTTTCTGAAATTACTGTTGGCACCTGATTTATAGATTCCGTTTCTTCAACTTTAATAACGTCTCTTTCTTCCTTAATATCATTGGTAATCGTAGTTTCTACTGTAGTACCTTTAGTAATAACTCTCTTCGTAACAGTTTCTTTTTTAACGTTCACATTTTCTTGTGCATTAACACTTGTTACAGATAGCAATAGTATCGCGATCAAATATGTAATTTTTTTCATCTCTCTGGAATTTATGTTGTTCGGGTTAAATGTACAATCTTTCGTTAAGATGTTAAAATTTCAAAGAAAACTCCTTCATATTTTCTTAAAAACCTATTTAGCAAAATTGACGCCATGTTTGTTTGAAGCTGTATATTTGCAATCTCAAAATTTTTCAGAAAAATGAAAGCAGGTATTGTAGGATTACCAAACGTTGGAAAATCAACACTTTTTAATTGTTTATCTAATGCAAAGGCACAAAGCGCAAATTTCCCGTTTTGTACTATTGAACCAAATATTGGTGTGGTAAATGTACCAGACAGCAGATTGTTGAAGCTTGAAGAACTAGTGAATCCCGAGCGAGTATTACCTGCTACTGTAGAAATAGTGGATATTGCAGGTCTTGTAAAAGGAGCAAGTAAAGGCGAAGGTTTGGGAAATCAATTTCTTGGGAATATTCGAGAAACAGACGCAATCTTACATGTACTTCGATGCTTTGATAATGACAATATTGTTCACGTTGATGGGAGTGTGGACCCAATTCGTGATAAAGAGACTATAGATATTGAATTGCAACTTAAGGACTTGGAGACAGTAGATAAGAAACTTGAAAAAGTAAAGAGAGCGTCTCGAACGGGAAATAAAGAAGCTCAGAAAGAAGAGACTGCATTGTTGAAAGTAAAGGAAGGATTGGAGGCAGGTATTTCTGTACGAGCAATAGATTTAATGGATTCTGAAAGAGAGGAGTTTATCATGCAAATGCAGTTTATTACCGATAAACCAGTCATGTATGTATGTAACGTTGATGAAGGCGGTGCTGTAAATGGAAATGCTTATGTAGATAAAGTAAAAGAAGTGGTAGCTTCTGAAAATGCTGAAGTTATTGTACTTGCCGTTGGCACCGAAGCTGATATTACAGAATTAGAAACTTTTGAGGAACGTCAAATGTTTTTGGAAGACCTTGGTCTTGAAGAGCCTGGTTCTGCAAAGCTTATCCGTGGTGCCTACAACCTATTGAATCTACAAACTTACTTCACTGCTGGTGTAAAAGAAGTGCGTGCTTGGACCATCCCTGTAGGTTCCACTGCACCGCAGGCCGCTGGAGTAATCCATACCGATTTCGAAAAAGGATTTATCCGTGCTGAGGTCATCAAGTATGATGACTATGTACAGTTTGGAAGTGAAGCTAAAGTCAAGGAAGCTGGTAAAATGGGTGTAGAAGGAAAAGAATATGTTGTAAACGACGGTGATGTAATGCACTTTAGGTTTAACGTGTAAAACAGTCCCTACAATAGAATTCATTGAACTAAACGCCTTTAAATCAGAGATGTTTTTTTTACGATAATAGGCCGAGATTTCAACAAAAAATCTTACTAACAATAGACTTGGTTTATTGTTAATTACTTTCCATCAATTGAGTTTCTCATTTTGAACGATAATTTTATATTCGTGGCTACACCCTTTACTTTATGGCGGAAACTAAATATACCGAAGATAATATACGGTCCCTTGATTGGAAGGAACATATCCGTATGCGCCCTGGCATGTATATTGGAAAGCTAGGTGACGGGTCGTCTCCGGATGATGGTATCTATATTTTACTGAAAGAAGTTCTCGATAACTGTATCGATGAATTTGTCATGGGAGCTGGTAAGACCATCGAAATCCGCATAAAAGATAAAGAGGTTAAAGTTCGTGATTTTGGACGTGGTATTCCATTGGGAAAGGTGGTCGATGTGGTTTCCAAGATGAACACCGGAGGAAAATATGACAGTCGTGCCTTTAAGAAGTCGGTTGGACTAAATGGAGTTGGTACCAAAGCGGTAAATGCGCTGTCGTCTTTTTTTAAAGTTGAATCCGTTCGTGATAATCAAATTAAGAATGCTGAGTTTTCTCAGGGAGAATTAACTGTTGATTCTGAAATTGAAGAAAGCACCAAACGAAAGGGAACCAAGGTAACCTTTATTCCGGATGAGGTTATCTTTAAGAATTATAAGTACCGCACTGAGTATATCGCCAAAATGCTTAAGAACTATGTCTATCTAAACCCTAGACTGACAATAGATTTTAACGGTGAAAAGTATTTTTCTGAAAATGGACTTAAGGATCTACTAGAGGATAATATGTCCCAAGAGGATATGTTATACCCTGTGATTCATTTAAAAGGAGAAGATATTGAAGTTGCGATAACGCATAGTAAAACTCAGTATAGCGAGGAATATCACAGTTTTGTAAATGGTCAGAATACAACACAAGGAGGGACGCATCAAGCGGCCTTTAGAGAGAGTTTGGTAAAGACAATACGAGAATTCTTCGGAAAGAATTATGAGGCAAGTGATATTCGTAAATCGATTGTATCTGCTATTAGCATTAAAGTAATGGAGCCGGTTTTTGAGAGCCAGACAAAAACCAAACTAGGTTCTACTGATATGGGTGGCGGTCTGCCAACCGTGCGTACTTTTATAAATGATTTTATAAAAACACAACTCGATAATTTTTTACATAAAAATGCCAATGTTGCCGAAGCCATGCAGCGTAAGATTATGCAAGCAGAGCGGGAGCGTAAAGAACTTTCTGGAATACGTAAACTAGCAAAAGATCGTGCAAAAAAGGCAAGTCTTCATAATAAAAAGCTACGGGACTGTAGAATTCATTTAGGAGATACCAAGAAAGAACGCAACTTAGAGTCTACGCTTTTTATAACGGAGGGAGATTCAGCGAGTGGTAGTATTACTAAAAGCAGGGATGTAAACACACAGGCGGTTTTTAGTCTAAAAGGGAAGCCGCTAAACAGTTATGGCCTTTCAAAGAAAATAGTATACGAGAACGAGGAGTTTAATTTGTTGCAAGCAGCCTTGAACATTGAAGAGTCTATGGAGGATCTTCGATATAACAACATTGTAATTGCGACGGATGCCGATGTCGATGGAATGCACATTAGATTGTTGCTAATCACTTTTTTCCTTCAGTTTTTTCCTGAATTGATTAAAGAAGGACATCTTTATATTCTGCAGACTCCATTATTCAGAGTAAGAAATAAAAAGAAAACGATTTATTGCTACTCGGAAGATGAGCGAAGAAAAGCGATGGAAGAACTTAAGCCAAAGGCCGAAATTACTCGATTTAAAGGGCTTGGTGAGATTTCACCAGATGAGTTTGTGCATTTTATAGGGGCAGATATTCGTTTAGACCCAGTAATGCTCGATAAATCCATGAGCATAGAAGAATTACTTTCGTTTTACATGGGTAAGAATACACCCGACAGACAGAAATTTATTATCGAAAATCTTAAAGTTGAATTGGATAAAGTTGAAGATTAATGAGTGAAGATCAAAATCCAAACGAAGAAGAATTAAACCAAGGGCCAGATTATCTTGGAGATAATGAGGATACCTCTGGGGATACAATTACCAAAGTAACTGGGATGTATCGGGATTGGTTTTTAGATTACGCAAGTTATGTAATACTGGAGCGTGCTGTGCCAGCTATAGAAGATGGTTTTAAGCCTGTTCAACGGCGTATTATGCATTCTTTAAAGGATTTGGATGACGGGCGCTACAACAAGGTGGCAAACATTGTAGGGCATACAATGCAGTATCATCCACATGGAGATGCTAGTATTGCCGATGCAATGGTGCAAATTGGTCAAAAAGATTTATTGATCGATACCCAAGGAAACTGGGGGAATGTGCTTACAGGTGATCGGGCTGCGGCTTCTAGATATATTGAAGCGCGTCTTTCAAAATTTGCTCTGGACGTTGTGTATAATCCTAAGATTACAGAATGGCAAGCTTCTTATGACGGGCGACGGAAGGAACCAGTAAATTTGCCAGTGATGTTTCCAATGCTACTTGCACAGGGCGCTGAGGGTATTGCAGTTGGACTTTCTACCAAGGTATTGCCACATAATTTTATTGAATTGATAGATGCTTCAATAAAGCATTTACAAGGAAAGCGTTTTACCATATATCCAGATTTTTCGACAGGAGGTATCGTAGATATTACAAATTATAATGATGGTATACGTGGTGGGAAGGTTAGAAGTAGAGCTCGTATAAATCAGTTGGACAAGAATACGCTGGTTATCAATGAAATTCCTTTTGGAACAAACACATCTTCTCTTATTGATTCTATTCTGAAGGCAAATGATAAGGGGAAGATTAAAATCAAAAAGATTGAAGATAATACTGCTGCAGATGTTGAAATATTGATTCACATTCCAAGCGGTATTTCCCCTGATAAAACTATTGATGCACTTTATGCCTTTACTAATTGTGAGAATTCTATCTCTCCTTTAGGTTGTGTTATTGAAGATAATAAGCCCTTGTTTATTGGTGTTACTGAAATGTTACGTCGTTCTACAGATCGTACCGTGGCTCTATTGAAAAGTGAGCTTGAAATTCAGTTACATGAATTAGAAGAACAATGGCATTATGCTTCATTGGAGCGAATCTTTATTGAGAATCGAATTTACCGTGACATAGAAGAAGAGGAAACTTGGGATGGAGTTATCAAGGCAATTGACAAAGGATTGCAACCATATATCAAACATTTAAAGCGAACCGTCACCGAAGATGATATTGTTAGACTGACTGAAATTCGAATCAAACGTATTTCAAAATTTGATATTGACAAAGCTCAGCAAAAGGTTGATTCACTCGAAGATAACATTGCTGAGGTTAAGCATCACTTAAAGAATTTAATTGAGTATTCTATTGATTATTTTAAGCGTTTAACGAAGGATTATGGAGCGGGGAAAGAACGAAAAGCTGAGATTCGCATCTTTGATGATATTGAAGCGACAAAAGTTGTTATACGGAATACAAAACTGTATGTAAACCGAGAAGAAGGTTTTGTGGGAACTAGTTTGCGCAGAGATGAATATGTTACAGATTGTAGTGATATTGATGATATCATTGTGTTTACTGAGAGTGGACAAGTAATGATTACAAAAGTAGATGCCAAGACTTTTATTGGCAAGGGTATTCTATATGTAGCCGTTTTCAAGAAGAAGGATAAACGCACTATTTACAATTTAATTTATAAAGACGGAGCCAAAGGGCCAACCTATGTGAAACGCTTTTCAGTTACTAGTGTAACTAGGGATAAAGAATATGACTTAACCAATGGAAACAAAGGCTCGAAGGTCTTATACTTTACAGCAAATCCAAATGGTGAAGCTGAGGTTGTGACCGTCTTGTTGCGTCAAAGCGGAAGTATTAAAAAATTAAAGTTCGATTTAGATTTTGCAGACTTATTGGTGAAAGGGAGGGGGGCTAAGGGAAATATTGTTACAAAGTATGTAGTCAAACGAATCGAGCTTAAAGAAAAAGGTCTTTCTACGCTTAAGCCTCGTAAAATATGGTTTGATGATACCGTTCAACGTCTTAATGTTGATGCCAGAGGCGAGCTTCTAGGTGAGTTCAGAAAAGAAGATAGACTGCTAGTTGTTAATCAAAAAGGAAAAGTAAAGACCGTTATTCCTGAACTGACGTTGCGTTTTGATGATGATATGATTGTATTGGAGAAATGGGACCCTAAAAAACCAGTTTCTGCCATCTATTGGGAAGGGGAGAAAGAACTGTTCTATGTAAAAAGATTCCTTATTGACCATCCAGATAAGGATGAGTTAATTATTACGGAACACTCAAAGTCATATTTGGAAAGAGTGTTTACGGATTATCGTCCAATGGCTGAAGTCGTCTTTGCTAAAAGCCGGGGTAAGGATCGGCAAGATAACCTAGAATTAAATCTAGAAGAGTTTATTTCGGTAAAAGGGATTTCTGCAATGGGGAATCAGCTTACCAAAGACAAGGTTTTAGGGATTAATGCTATGGAACCGCTGCCGTATGAGGCTCCAAAACCTGTGGCTGCAGAGCAAATAGAGGTGGTAGATGAAGAAGATGTTGCTTTGGAAACGAATAGTGCTGTGGCTGAATCCCCGGTAGAGATTAAAGAAAAACCCAAGGGAAAATCTCAACCGAAACCTTCGGTTGATTCAGGTGATGATTCGGCTGCGTCAGAACCATCAACCGATGATGAAGGTCAAACACTATTGTTTTAACAGCTTGGCATGAATAAGTTTATACAAGAGTTTAAGGATTTTGCGATAAAAGGCAATATGATCGATATGGTGGTTGCAGTTGTAATAGGAACTGCTTTTAACAGCGTCGTTAACACCTTGGTGAAAAAAGTAGTGATGCCGCCGTTATCCTTAATGACGGAGGGTGTAAATATTTCCGGTAGGACATGGGTTTTAAGGGAAGCTTCAGAGAATGCGGAACAAGTTGCTATTGGATATGGTGAGCTAATCGAAGTGTTGATAGATTTTGTAATTGTTGCTTTTACAATTTTTATGGTAATAAAATTTATGAATCGATTTAAGTCTAAGTCTGAAGACCCTAAAAATGAAGAGGTTGCTACTCCAAAGAATATATAGTTACTCTCTAATATTGAGAGATTAATAGAAGAACAGAATACCCTTTTGAAGAATAAAAACGAGTAACGCTACTAGCTATCCTAGTAATTTCTTCAATCCGAAAAACAACGTTTTTTCCGATTGGTCAAAAGTTCCATCCGCCAGAAACAATGTTTTTATCTCCTCAATTAAGTTATGAATTTGAGCTTCTGAGTAACCCAGACGATCCACAGCGGCCTTAATCTTAGAAATGCTCTAATAGTCATTGTCGCGGTCAAACCGCTTGTGGATGGTCTTGTAATGTTCTGGATCTACCTTTGATCGAATCAGGCTGGTTTCTTTCTTCTGTTTCAGAAAGATTGGCATTGGCACAATACAATAAAACATAAGCGCTTAACTCTTGCTTGCTCCAGGTAGTTGTATAGTCACTCATAATTTCAATTTTAGATCTTGTTATTTTAATTTTCATCCTCGTGTATATCTGAAACGATGGAAGAAGTTCTTTTGCGATAACGCATGTTTATAAATTCAATGAAAAGCGAGAAAGCTATGGTGAAATAGAGATATCCTTTTGGGATTATCCCTACTCCAGATCCAAATATTTCCAAGTGTGAAAGGTGGGCGCCTTCCGCAATTAACATAAAGCCAATTAGGATTAAAAAGGCCAACCCTAATAGTTGTACCGTTGGATGGTCGTTCACAAAACGTCCAACAGGAGCAGCAAAGATCATCATTACCAATACCGAGATAACTACTGCAATCACCATTATAATTAATGCGTCTGTAGGATTGTCACTTATTCCGTTCGTCATTCCTACTGCTGTTAAAATGGAGTCAAAAGAGAAAACAATATTGATGAGGCATATTTGTACAATCGCCTTGGTGAGGGTAGTAGCACGTCCTTTCTTGACCTCTCGTTCATCATGGCCTTTGTCCTCAACCTTCTCATGAATTTCACTTGTGCTTTTGTACAACAGGAACAGCCCTCCTATAAATAAAATAATTCCTTGCCCACTAATACCAGCTTTTATCCATGATAGGTTAATATGCCAAAACGGGGCTTCCATTGCAACGAGCCAAGAAATGCCAAACAGCAAAATAATTCTAATAATCATAGCCAGGAACAAACCAATATTCGTTGCCTTCTTTTGATGTTGTTTGGGTAGTTTGCTGGCGGCAAGGGAAATAAAGATAATGTTGTCTATTCCTAAGATGATCTCAAGGAATGTAAGAGTAAGCAGTGCTACAAATGCATCTGGTGAGGTTAAGATTTCAAACATAATATACTACTGTCTGTTGATGGTTACTTATTCAATTTTTTGAGCTGTACCTCTTTGCTTGTTTTCATCTCCAACCACATTATACTCAAATTGATACTCCTCCTTAGAAGTTGTAAGTATTTTCATATGAATGGCTTTCTCTTCGGTTCTGTTGCGAGGGTTTAGCTTTTTAACTATATACTCACAATCATTGATCCATCGAATAGAAGAGGTGTCTGCCTTGCCTCTAAAATAATCAATTTCTATCGAATCGAATCGAATAAAAGTAGTTGTGAGGAGTTCTGTGCCTACTACAGCCTTAAATTCAAAGGTTCCAGTCTTAAATTTTTCGCAATTCCGTTCCGCATTATAGCAGCTAGAAAAGACGGTTATAAGGATTAAGCAAAGGGTAGCTCGCATAGAATTAATTTTATGTAAATTTCTGAAAATTTATGGGAATTACTCGTGTTCGTAAGCTCTAAAACTTCCGTCTTTGTAAAAAACAACGATGCGTTCAATGGGTTTTTTCGAAATCTGGGTTCTTTTTTCCGAAAATACTTCTGAAACTTCGGGTGAAGCATCAATTTTAGCTTTGTGAATCGAAGTGGGAGGGGTCTTTTGTTCTGAAGGAAAGCTCCCCTTGCCATTTAGTAGCCAATACAATTCTACTTCAGGATATTTCTGAAGAACCTTCATTACGAATTCCAAACTAGGTTTATTTCGACCAGATAGGAGGTGAGAAATGGTAGATCTATTGAAGTCTATTTCTTCTGAAAATGCAGTAGCAGATACCCCGTAATATTCGAGTACTTTTTGAAGCCTATTAGCAAAACCTGAAGTGTTTACCATTGTAAACTATTGTTTGATGTAAAAACGTTTACAAATGTAAAATATTACTTCATTAACTGCAACATAAATCACATAATCATTTAATAGATATAAAATTTTTACTTTATATAAAATGATTTAAATACCTGATAATAATAACTTTGAGTGTTAAAAAATTAATTCTATAAAATTGTGTTAAACTTTCAGTAAGAACAAACGACTTGGTGGTTACAACTGTAGACAAAAAAAGCAAAAATAAATGTTTACACTTGTAAACTTAGCTTTGGTTACCTTTGTCAACACTGATAAATTGTATGAATTATAGAAGCTGGTTTAGGTCGCATTTTGAGTCTCGTATTGAAGGCAGATATATTAGGTTGGAGGATTTAAATAAGGTGTTGGAAACCTCCAAAGATCTAGTTGAAGTTTCGGTAGCTGGAGTTTCAGAATTAGGAAAGGACATCCCACTTCTAAAGATAGGATCAGGTACAAAAGTGGTTTTAGGATGGTCCCAAATGCATGGAAATGAATCCACCACAACCAAAGCAATTTTTGATTTTTTAAAGTTTATTGGCCAGACTGAATTTTTTCAGAAGGAAATAACGCTGTTTTTAGAAAGGTTTACATTTTATGTAATACCTATACTTAATCCTGATGGAGCTGAGCTCTACATTCGTGAGAATGCGAATTTGGTTGATTTAAACCGTGACGCACAGAATCTTTCTCAAAGCGAAAGCAAGGTTTTAAGAACCGTTTTTGAAGAAACACAACCCGAATTATGCCTGAATTTGCATGACCAACGATCGATTTATGGTTTTGAGTCTGGAAAGTCTGCGACGGTTTCGTTTTTGGCACCTTCCGCAGATGAGGCAAGAAGGTTGACGCCATCCAGAAAGATTGCAATGGAACATATCGTTCGCCTGAATAGAGCATTGCAGGAGTTGATTCCAGATATGGTAGGAAGGTATGATGATGCGTTTAATGCAAATTGCGTGGGAGATACTTTTCAAATGACGGGAGTTCCTACCATACTTTTTGAAGCAGGGCATTTTGAGGATGATTACGCACGAGAAAGTACAAGGGAATTTATTTTTCATGCATTTCTTGAGTTATTCGAAATTAATGGTACTATTGAGAGACTTATTGATTTCAACGATTATTTTAAAATACCTGAAAATAAGATCAATTTCAAAGATCTGATAATAAGAAACGCTAGAGTAGGAGAGGACAAGGAGACTATTGACTTGGCAATTCAATATTCCGAAGTTTTAAGAAACGATGCAATTTATTTTGAAGCAGTTATAGATTTGATAAATGAGTGCGATTTAATATTTGGGCATATGGAGATTGATATGATGGGTGAAGGAATTTTAATAGATTCGCAAGAAAAAATTACTGTTGGGCAGATAATTTCGACAATTACTAGAAAAGGCGATTTTTCTGTAATAATTTTCCCTAAATAATAGCATTTAACAGAATAATTCACATTATTTTTGCTCTTCATAACCTATCATATTGAAAATGGCAAAATTTAAATTAGACGATACTGATCACCAGATTCTCGACATGCTTATTGAAAATACTAGAACCCCTTTTACCGATATAGCTAAGAAACTGCAAATCTCTGCAGGTACAGTACACGTAAGGGTTAAGAAAATGGAAGAGGCCAGTATAATTACAGGTTCTTCACTTCGTCTAGATTATAATAAATTGGGCTATTCGTTTATTGCTTATGTTGGTGTTTTCCTTCATAGAACATCACAAACACAATTTGTTCTTGAACGGCTTAATGATATTCCTCATGTTACTGTGGCGCATGTCACTACAGGAAAGTTTAATATTTTTTGTAAAATTAGAGCAAAGGATACTGGACACGCAAAGAACATAATTTATAAAATAGATGATATTGAGGGAGTTACAAGAACTGAGACCATGATTTCTCTTGAAGAAAGTATTAATGATAAGAAACGATTAATGCATTCTATCTTTAAGGAAATATAAAGTCTTATAGTTTCGTTAAAAAATAACCTTTACCAATTGGTAAAGGTTATTTTTATAGCTTTAGCCTAAATATAGTATTATGAAGGCTTCAGAAATTACAAAAACGGAATATTTTTCATATTATAAGGGCTACGTCGATTTAGTAGATGATCTTCCGCTAATTGAGGCATTAGAGTCTGGACTTATTGCTACGAACAAATTCTTCGAAACAATACCCAACGCTAAGTTGCATTTTCAGTATGCTAAGGAAAAATGGACTCCAAAGGAAATTTTGCTGCACCTTATCGATACAGAGCGAGTTTTTTGCTATCGAGCTTTGTATTTTGCCCGGAATGCTGGTAGTTCTATAGAAGGTTTTGATGAAAACATATTTGGAGCAAACTGTAATGCCAATGAAAGAGATTTGGATGATTTACTAAAAGAGTTTTTCTCGGTGCGCAATGCAACGCTTCATTTGTTTACTAGCCTGAGTGATGAAGCTTTAAAGCGAGGAGGTAAAGCTAATGGAAATGAACTTTCTGTACGATCTATTGGTTTTATTATTTGCGGACATGAAATCCATCATAAAAATCTTATTGAAGAACGATACCTTTAATTCACCCTTCTTTGTCTAGTTTGTTTTTAAGGTCCTCAATGAATTCTTGAGAATGGGAATCGTTATAATCTTCTTCTTCAAAAATTGCCATGTTAGTTTCTAGTCGAGAACTAACTTTTACGAGATATACCGTGTCATCTGTAAGAGTTTCAATGGCTTCAACCGGCACATTTTGAGAATTTTTAAAGATGATTACGCGGTCGTCGCCATAACCACAGGAATATTTATCTACTAGGGGTGATAAAATTTTGGGAGTCGATTTTTTAAAATCAACAATACCCCTTCTCATCGCATTAAAATTAAAAATATTTTATAAGGATACATCGAATTAAAAAACAAATACGGTGAGAGGGGCTTATATTATTCTTTGTAATTTCTGTAAAAAGAGAAAGCCTTATGGATTAAACTATTAGGGACTTCACAATTAATCTTATGTTTTCCAAAGTCATGTAAAAGAACAAAATACACCTTTCCATCGCTGTTTTTTTTATCATAAACTAGCAGCTTTATTATCTCTTCTCTGTCTTTTTCGTTAAACGCGATTTTTGGGAATCTTGACAAAATCGCCGCGGTGATGTCTTCGAGTTTTGGTGCTGGAAATTCAAGCAGTATTGAGGATATATAGGTTGCCAAAATCATACCTATAGCTATTGCCTCTCCATGCAGCAATGTGGTTTTACTGGTCTCTTCAAGACAGTAGGACTCTATAGCGTGGCCAAGGGTGTGTCCATAATTCAAGGTTTTTCGAATCCCAGTTTCATTTGGATCCTCTGAGACCACTTGGTTCTTAATTAGAACCGACTCCCAAATCAATTCTTCTGTTTTCGTAGTATTGGATATATCAAATTCTTTTAGTTCCTTCCAGTATTCTTCGGAATGAATAATGCCATGTTTTAGCATTTCGGCATAGCCGGAGGTAATTTGTTCTGCTGGTATTGTCTTTAAAAATTTGGTATCTATTAAAACACAAAGAGGGTTTCTAATAATTCCTATTTGATTTTTCAAACTATCTAAATCTACACCATTCTTTCCGCCAACAGAAGCATCTACCATGGATAAAAGGGAAGTTGGAACATTAATAAATTCGATTCCCCGTCTAAACGTGGACGCAATAAAGCCCCCTAAATCTGTCACGACGCCCCCTCCAAGGTTGATCAGCAAGCTTTTTCGGTCTGCGCCATTTTCAGAAAGTTCGCTCCAAACCGAAAGACAGGTATCAATGGTTTTGTGTGCCTCTCCATCTTTGATGGATAAAATAATTGGCGAATCGTTTAAATCAATTTTCTTGATTAAATATGGAAGACAGTTTTCTTCCGTGTTTATATCGGTAAGTATGAATGTTTTAGAGGGGGCCAATTCCTGTATCTTGTTTTTTAGTTTAGCCCAGGCATCTTTATTACCATAGATGGAACCACGATCTTTGAGGATATTCTTCATATAACCGAAACTTACTTTGTAGTTTATTTAAATGTCAAATCTAAGTATATTTGCTTACATTATTTTTTATTTATGACACGAAAATCCCTTTTCGATAATACCGAAACCGCATTTAGATTAAAAAGTGATTCTGAACTTGATAGAGCGTATTTTCTTTTTAAAATGATATCTAAGGAGCCATTAGTGAAAATTGGAACAGCCGCTACCAAGTTCGCACTTAACTTAAATTTGCCCGTAGAAGGGTTAATACGGTCGACTGTTTTCGATCACTTTTGTGGAGGGGTAAATGAAAAGGATTGTATGCCAGTTGTTGACAACCTGAATAATGCGGGAGTGAGTTCAGTTTTGGATTATTCTGTTGAAGGAAAGGAAGAGGAGGCTCAATTCGATGCCACTATGAATAAGGTAATAGAGTTGACCCGTTTTGCTGAGAAAAAACCTACCATGCCATTTTCTGTTTTCAAGCCCACCGGCTTTGGACGTTTTGAAATTTGGCAAAAAATAACTGAAAAGAATACGCTCTCGGAGGTCGAAAAACTGGAGTGGGAGGGAATTAAAGGACGTTACGAAAAGGTTTGCAAAACAGGGTTTGATTGTAATATTTCACTTTTAATTGATGGAGAAGAATCTTGGATGCAGGATGCCGCAGATGATCTTTGTGAAGAGATGATGCTGAAATACAATAGAGAGAACGTAATAGTATATAATACATTGCAATGTTATCGTTGGGATCGACTCGATTATTTAAAGACGCAGCATAAAAAAGCAAGAGAAAAAGGGTATAGGTTAGGATTCAAGGTTGTTCGTGGAGCATATATGGAAAAGGAGAATGATCGTGCCGAAGATAAAAACTATCGATCTCCAATTTGTGAGACTAAGCAGGACACAGATGATAATTTTAATGCTGTGATGCAATATATTCTTGATAACCTTGATGACATTTCACTGTTTTTGGGAACACATAATGAAGAAAGCAGCTATTTGGCGATGGACTTGTTACATGAAAAAGACATTTTAATAAATGACCTTAGGGTATGGTTTGGTCAGCTATATGGGATGAGTGACCATATTAGTTTTAACCTTGCAACCGAAGGTTATAATGTGGCAAAATATATTCCCTTTGGCCCAGTTAAAGATGTAATGCCTTACTTAATTCGTAGAGCAGAGGAGAATACATCCGTGGCCGGTCAAACAAGTAGGGAGTTAACATTGCTTAAAAAAGAAAAAGGACGTAGAGGACTTTAGTTTTGTTAGATTTTTATACTGGTCATAAGATAA
Organism: uncultured Ulvibacter sp.; assembly: GCA_913063405.1. Lineage (GTDB taxonomy): Bacteria > Bacteroidota > Bacteroidia > Flavobacteriales > Flavobacteriaceae > Ulvibacter. The sequence goes on along the minus strand of CAJXZB010000038.1, from coordinate 297 downwards.
TTTCGCCTCTATTAAAAACAACAACCTTAGAGACTTCACTTGCATCAACTCCCCAGTTAATAATAGTTCAGAAGCCTCATCGGTTGCTATTTGTTTTTCAAATATTAGAGGTTTTTGATTAGAAAACAACAAGAGTAGGTCTTGGTTCTTGAATTAGCGGTCGTAATTCGTGAATTACGACCGCTAAAAAACGACATAATAATATTGAAGTAAGACTATTACTTTATCAGATGGAATTAAAGTTGAGTAGTCCCCTTGTTTATCAGATACGCTATCATATGGTTTTGTGTTTGAAGT
>CAJXZB010000037.1 GCA_913063405.1 uncultured Ulvibacter sp. | reverse complement strand
TGTTACCCCTCGACTTGCATGTGTTAAGCCTGCCGCTAGCGTTCATCCTGAGCCAGGATCAAACTCTTCATCGTATAATCTTAAATAATATTAAACAACAAATTATCTAACCTCAAAAAAATTCTCAGGTATTCTTACTTAGTTTAGTTTCTTTGTCGATTATTTCAATTTCTCGAAATAACCTACGCTGTCAATTTCAATATCTCAATGAACTTTTTTACTTCTTTTACTCACTTCTAAAACTTGTGTTTTTGAATCACTCATTCTTTTAGCGGGTGCAAACGTACAACAGTTTTTTGTTTCTGCAATCTTTTATTAAAAATATTTCAAAAACTTTTTTAAGAACGTTGTTTTGCTTTTCCGAAACACACTATTTGTTTCTCTAAGCGGGTGCAAAGATAGATTGCTTTTTGATTCCCACAAGACAAATACAAAGTTTTTTTTGAAGTTTTTTTCCTTCATTTTTATAAGCCTTTGAAAAACTCATAGTTACCTCAAATAAAAATTTTACATCTATTTACACCTTTATATATATACTATTTTACAAGTATCGCTTTTGCGCTAGAGATTGAGCGAGCTGTTTAAGCTCTCCTCCATCTCCGGCAAAGGTGGAATATGGAGGAAGCGAGTAGCGAAAGCTTGGTTCACCTTTGGCGGAAGCGCTCTAGAAATAATAAACTAACCAAGTAAAAAAAGAAACATAATAGGCCCTCCGCTTATTGTAAAATGTGGAAACTCGTAGTATCTTTGCCTCTTAAATTTTTTGACTATGATAGCCATTACCTTACCAGATGGAAGTGTAAAGCAATTTGATGCAGGGGTTACTCCTATGGATGTCGCTAAAAGTATTAGTGAAGGGTTCGCTCGAAATGTAATTTCCGCTTCATTTAATAAAGTAACTATTGAATCCAGCACCCCTCTAATGGAGGATGGTAGTCTAGTTCTTTTTACCTGGAACAATGATGAAGGCAAAAAAGCGTTCTGGCACTCATCTGCTCACGTATTAGCACAGGCACTAGAACAATTATATCCAAGTGTAAAGCTTACTATTGGACCCGCTATTGAAAATGGCTTCTATTACGATGTAGATTTTGGAGAAGAGACTTTCGCAGAAAAAGACATCAAGGCTGTTGAAGACAAAATGTTAGAGATTGCACGTGGCAAGCATGAGTTCTCAATAAGAGAATCTTCTAAAGAAGATGCTCTTTCTTATTATAAAAAACAAGGCAACAAATACAAAGTCGAATTAATTGAAGGCCTAGATGACGGTACGATTACCTTTTGTGATCACGACTCTTTTACAGATTTATGTAGAGGAGGTCACATTCCTAATACAGGTATTATAAAAGCGATAAAATTGATGAGTATTGCTGGCGCCTATTGGCGTGGAGATGAGAATAACAAGCAACTAACTCGAATTTATGGGGTCACTTTTCCAAAGCAGAAAGATCTCACGGCATATCTAGCTTTATTGGAAGAAGCTAAAAAAAGAGATCATAGAAAATTGGGAAAGGAATTAGAACTATTTACCTTTTCTCAAAGAGTTGGACAAGGTTTACCTCTATGGCTTCCTAAAGGCGCTGCACTTCGTGAACGCCTCGAGAACTTTCTTAAAAAAGCCCAAAAGAAAGCTGGTTACGAAATGGTAATTTCACCTCACATTGGTCAGAAAGAACTTTATGTAACTTCTGGTCATTATGCCAAATATGGTGAAGACAGCTTCCAACCTATTAAAACACCAAATGAGGGTGAAGAGTTTTACCTAAAACCAATGAACTGTCCTCATCACTGTGAAATATACAATAGCAAACCTTGGTCTTATAAAGATCTACCAAAGCGTTTTGCTGAATTTGGTACAGTATATAGATATGAGCAAAGTGGAGAACTACATGGACTAACAAGAGTTAGAGGGTTTACTCAAGATGATGCACATATATTCTGTACTCCTGATCAATTGGACGAAGAGTTCAAGAAAGTGATTGACTTGGTGCTTTACGTGTTTGGATCATTAGGTTTCGAAAATTTTACGACTCAGGTTTCGGTTAGAGATTTAACAAAGCCAGAGAAATATATTGGAGACGTTAACACATGGGATCTTGCAGAGAAGGCAATATTAAACGCTGTACAATCAAAACGCCTGGATTATGTTGTTGAAAAAGGGGAAGCCGCTTTTTATGGTCCGAAACTTGATTTTATGGTTAAAGATGCCCTCGGAAGAAGTTGGCAATTAGGCACAATACAAGTTGACTATAACCTACCTGAACGATTTGAATTAGAATACAAAGGAAGTGATAATGAGATGCATCGTCCTGTAATGATTCACCGTGCTCCTTTTGGAAGCATGGAACGATTTATAGCCATTTTATTGGAGCATACAGGTGGTAATTTCCCCCTTTGGTTAATGCCAGAGCAAGTAAGTATTTTGACATTGAGCGAAAAATATGAAAAATACGGTGAAAAAGTTTTAAATTTGCTTGAAAATGCCGAAATTCGCGCCCTTGTTGACAATAGAAATGAGACTATTGGGAAGAAAATTCGGGAAGCTGAAATGAATAAGATCCCGTATATGTTGATTGTAGGGGAGCAAGAAGAAAAAGACAATACGATTTCTGTGAGGAAACATAGTGAGGGTGATTTAGGCACAATGTCCATTGAAACTTTCTCCAAGATGATTTCGGAAGCAGTAAAAAATGAAATAAAAGAGTTTAACGGTTAACTAAAAGATTTAGTCATAGCAATACGAAGAAAAAGAAGTAGGGGTCCCGCAAGGATAATTAAAGAAGATCAGCACAGAATTAATAGAAAAATTCGTGCAGAAGAAGTACGCCTTGTTGGCGATAATGTTGAAGTTGGGGTTTATGCCTTAAGTAAAGCATTGGAGTTAGCAGACGAGCAAGAACTAGACCTAGTTGAAATTTCTCCAAATGCATCTCCTCCTGTTTGTAAAATTATAGACTATAAGAAATTTGTTTACGAGCAGAAGAAGCGTGAAAAGGTGATGAAGTCTAAGGCGACGAAGGTGATTATTAAAGAAATTAGGTTTGGCCCTAATACTGATGATCATGATTATGAGTTTAAAAAGAAGCACGCTGAAAAGTTCCTAAAAGATGGTGCTAAGTTAAAAGCATATGTGTTTTTTAAAGGACGTTCTATAATTTACAAGGACCAGGGTGAAATTTTATTATTAAAATTAGCTCAGGAGCTTGAAGAATTAGGAAAGGTTGAACAAATGCCAAAACTTGAAGGGAAGCGGATGATTATGTTCATCGCACCTAAGAAAAAATAAATTCAATTAATCTCCTTTTTTTGGGAGTCATTATAAAAATAAATCCAACCTATGCTTTTAAGCTACAATGGATGAAGTGCGAAATAATAAATAAAAAGTAGGAAACATGCCTAAACAAAAAACAAAATCTAGTGCCAAGAAGCGTTTTAAGCTTACAGGTACTGGTAAGATTAAAAGAAAGCATGCGTTTAAAAGTCACATCTTAACAAAGAAGTCTAAAAAACGTAAGCTTGCATTGACCCATGATGGACTAGTTCACAAGGCCGATGAGAGTAACGTTAAGCAAATGCTTCGAATGATGTAATTGCCTTAACCGGTTAAAACAAATTATTTAAACCCTGGAGTTGGGCTGAAAACATAGACCTCCGTCTGAGTGAGTAAAAAAGCACACGCCTTGTGTCGCCTGCTACAAAAAACAATTAAAATTATGCCAAGATCAGTAAATTCAGTTGCAAAGAGAGCGAGAAGAAAAAAGGTTCTTAAGCAAGCCAAAGGTTACTTTGGAAGACGTAAAAACGTATGGACTGTTGCAAAAAACGCCGTTGATAAGGCGATGTCGTATGCATACAGAGATAGACGAAACAAAAAAAGAACATTTAGAGCATTGTGGATTACTCGTATCAACGCGGGTGCACGTCAGCATGGAATGTCTTATTCTCAGTTTATGGGAGCGGTTAAGTCTAACGGAATCGGATTAAACCGTAAGGTTTTAGCAGATTTAGCGATGAATCACCCAGAAGCTTTTGAAGCAATTGTAAAGAAAGTAAAATAAGACACTAACACTATTATTTCGTAAAAGAAGCCTGCTCAGTTGAGCAGGCTTCTTTTATTTTATCTTTTTTCTATCGGTTCTAAAACAATTCCTTCTTTACCACATCATAATATGTGGAACTCACTGGAATCTTGATATCTTTTAATACAATATCCCTACCCTTTAAACCCGTTACCTTTTCCCTATTTACAATATAAGATCTATGTACTCTCATAAACAAATGATCAGGCAATAGTTTCTCTAACGATTTGAGTGTCTGATAGCTCATTATTTTCTTATCGGCTAAATAAAACACCACATACTCACTATCGCTTTCAATATAAAGAATATCACTATAATTAAGTTTATGCAGGTCATATCCAGATTTAACAGTTATGGTCGATGCTTCAGAAGCAACAAGTTTTTTGGCTTCAATTTTATTCATAGATTGTAAAAAACGTTCAAACGTAATTGGTTTCAATAGATAATCTAAAGCATTTAATTCGAAACCCTCTAACGCATATTCAGAATAAGCAGTGGTAAAAATAACTTGGGTTCTTGCATCAATCATTTTTGCCAAGTCTGTACCCTTTAGTTCTGGCATCTGGATATCCAAAAACACAACATCAATCTGCTCCAGTTTAAGAATAGAGCTTGCTTCAATTGGATTTTCAACTGTAGCAACCAATTCCAAAAAATCTATTTTTTCGATATAGGCTTTAAGCAGTGTTCTTGCCAATTCTTCGTCATCGACAACAAGGCATCTAACTCTTTTCACTTACTTCTAGATTAAGTTTAACTTTGAACGTTTCTGGAGACTCAAGAATACTCAACTGATGTTTTTCAGGATATAAGATAGACAATCTTTTCTTTACGTTATCAAGCCCAATGCCTCCAACCTCATCCTTCTGCATTACATCCTGCGGCCGGCTATTCTCGATTTCAAACTGAATATTTTGAGTCGTAGTATCTATGTGAATGAAAATAAAAGAATCTCCATGGTTTTCAATGTAACTATGTTTAAACGCGTTTTCAACGAAAGGAATGAATAACATTGGCGCAACTAAGAAATTGCTATCGGTAATATTATATTGAGTAGTAATGTTATAAGGTTCGCTACTTTTAAGCGAATATAATTTAATGAAATCGTCGATGTAATCTATCTCTTTTTTCAGCGGAACTAACTTCTCATCGCATTCATATAACACATATCTCAACATATTTGACAAGTAACTTATACTTTGTTGAGTTTGATTAGAATCTATTACCGAAAGCGTATAAATATTATTGAGCGCATTGAATAAAAAGTGCGGGTTTATCTGAGATCTCAAAAGTTTAAGTTCCGTTTCAAGCATCTCATTTTTATTCTCAATAGTCTCTTCCTGCTTTTTTTGAGCAAAGATGAATGTTTCGATAAAAACCGAAATTACGTAAGAAACAGCAATGAGAAGTGTATGAACAAAAAAACGTGAAGGTCCTATTCTTCTAAACGCACCTCGCATTTCGCCAGGAGGGCCCATATTCCCTCTTGGAGGTGGCATATTTGCACCTGGAGGAAAATTAGAGGACAAAAAAGAACAGATACCTATAGCTAATATCGAAAACAGAAAAAACTGGACGTACTTCTTCTTTAATAGTAGCCGGGGTGCAGCATAAAATATAAGGCTCGCAATCAACAAAACTTGAACGACAAAAGCCATTGCATTCTCCGTTAAATAACGTGAACTCCAGTCCCGCCCCATCCACAATAGCGTCCACACTAAAAACCAAAACAATACCTGAAAAAGAAACCTTTTTGATCTATTCATACTACAAATAAAGAAAATTAAAAATCAACTGCACTTGGTTTATTACCCTCAAGGACTATCAAAAAAACACACTTCAGAGGAGGAGAGCCATCATTCGCTGAAGAATAGCTTTCATTCACTGAAAACAGCCGTATTACATTCAACTTTTATAGATCTTTAGAGTCCTAGAAGTGAACATTAAAGCTTATAATTATGAAAAAGCACTTAGTAAAAACCGGAATATTAACGGGAATTTTGACATTGATATTTTCACTGAACTTAACGGCTCAATCTTCTGAAAAAAGACAAGAAAGAAAAGAACGTCCCTCAATCGAAGAAATATTTAAACTGATGGATAGTAATGAAGACGTAAAACTTTCAGAAGAAGAAGTAGAAAGGCCTCTAAAGAATGACTTTAAAAAGATAGATGCCAACGCAGACGGATTTATCAGCAAGGAAGAATTGGAAAAAGCTCCAAAACCAAAACGAAAAAAAGGATCTAAAAGAAAACAACATTAATATTATAAACCGTTAAACATTCAATTATGAAAAAACCGAAAAACAAAAAAGAACTAGCATCGGGCTTAATGGTTTTAGCCGTTCTACTAACTGCATTTATTGCTTGTAGTAGCGATGATAATGATGATGTCGCAACGGACGATGGTGACTCCTCTATAACAGAACTTCACTCTGCCTATGCAGAATTCGACATTAACAATACAGATATTTACTTAGATGGAGACGAGGTCGTTATCGAGACAAACGGACTGCCAAATCACACTTCAGTTTATTGGGGTGTGGGAGAAGCACTTTATATTGAGGAGCCAGATGTCATGTTAACACCAAGCCTAATACCAAACTATGACGGCTCAGCGACCTTAAGAGTCTCAACTAACCCTGAGCTTGCCAGCAGCCCAACCGCTACTAATTTGGGCGCTATTGGAATCGCTGTAAGCGGTGCGGCTATATTTAATGATCAAGAAGGAAATGGCCCTTTAGACGGCGCAGCTGTGAGCTTGGATTATACTGGAGCCCATATTGGTCCTGCCGAATATCACTATCACCTAGAACCAAAGGCATGGTCTAATGATGACGATGAGTTAATTGGTATTCTAGCCGATGGATTTTTTATCTACGGAAGAAAATGTAACTCAACAGGAACTTATCCAACAGGTCTTGACGCTTCTGGGGGACACACAAGCACTACGCAACATACAACCGAAGCAGAATATCATTATCATATAGAAAATGAATTATATCTCAATATATATTATATCCTTTTTCCTGGTGACTATCAAGGAACACCGAGTAGTATTAATTAGTCTTTTTTTAGCTCTGTTCTATTTCTCAGGTTGTAATGAAAACAATGAGGTTAAAATTATTGCAGATATTGAAGTGGAAAAAAAGGAAATAGTTCTTCATCCAAGTGAAGGAAAATGGTACTATAAGAACCAACCCTTTTCAGGGTTTTTAGTGGTTTATCATGAGAATGGAATTTTAGCCGAAAAGGTTGGTTATTTTAATGGAAAGAAAGAGGGAACTGCCCAAAAACGTTACCCTGATGGGAGTCTTCAAAAGATTTGTACCTACGTCGCAAATCGTCTCACAGGCAAAGTGAAGTCCTGGTGGCCCAACGGGAATCTTAGTATGGAATCCAATTACTTTGATGGGGCAAAACACGGGATCCAAAAAAAATGGTATCCAAATGGACAGCTATCAAGACAGACCACCAGTAACCAGGGAAAAGAAACCGGCTTGCAACAAGCTTGGTTGGAAAATGGAAAATTATATGCAAACTATGAAGTTAAGAACGGCAGAATTTTCGGATTAAAACGTTCCAACCTCTGTTATCAATTAAACGATGAAGACATTCAGTATAAAAATTTTTAGTCTACTAACATTAGTATATATGTTAACAGGTTGTAATAGTTCTTCGGAAAATAACAGCCGTGTAGAAACGCTTCCATATTACGATAGTGCTGAGTTCACACCTCGATGGATAGACTCTAATAGTTCGGAGCTTCAAGCTTTTCATAAAATACCAAAATTCAGTCTTACCAATCAAAATAATGACCTAATAACCGAGAAAACCTTTGAGAACAAAATTTATGTAGCCGATTTCTTCTTTACATTTTGCACTGGAATTTGTCCAAAAATGACAGATAATATGAGCCTATTGCAAGAAGAATTCAAAGAGGATGAATCAGTTCTATTGTTATCGCATTCTGTAACACCAGATCACGACACACCAGAAGTTTTACAAGAATATGCAGAAGCCAAAGAAATTATTCCAAATAAATGGCATCTGGTAACTGGAGATCGTCAAGAAATTTATAACTTAGGTAGAACGGCTTATTTCGTAGAAGAAGATTTGGGTCTTGAAAAGGAAGCAGATGATTTTTTACATACCGAAAATTTTGTACTTATAGATCATAACAGACATATAAGAGGGATCTACAACGGGCTAAACAAAACAGCCATTGCACAATTAACAACAGACATTAAAACGCTGAGACAAGAGTTATAGTTGAGCTATCGTAAATATTTCTATTTCTTTATTTTTTCCTTTTAAAAGAACATTTCCAATTACCGTCGTAAAATAATTATCTACTATATTTAAATCATTTTTTAATTCTTTAGAAATTAAAATTGCCACATGCGTGCATTACATTCTGCTTGGATTCTAGCTGAAGTATTAATCACATCGCCGTGAAATGCAAGTTCTTTTTTGACGATACCAACTTCGGCAACCATTAATTTTCCACCATGTAATCCAGCTTTAAATTCCGGTATAAGCTCGTACTTGTCATTATAATATGACTTCCGAGAGACCAAAACACGCTGAAACTCAAAAAATAAGGCAACACAATTTTTATTAGCTAAACCCTTTGCATATGGCCAACTTAAAACAACTTCATCACCAACATATTGATGAATTTCTGTGTCATACTTGGATACTACATCGTTGACGTCATAAAAACAATCTTGTATTAGTTGACTATATCTATAGTCCAAGGGTTTCTGCAATCGTTGTGGAGGCCTTCAAATCTAAAAACATGAAAATACGTTTTTCCTCCTTTGGGTTTTTATACTTCCCGAGCAACATTTTCAGAAACACACCCTTTCCAAATTTCTCGTTGGAAATTTTAATGAATGAAAAAACTATAGAAGCTAAAACCACATAAATTATTACTATCCAAAAAGTTTTATTTGTACGCCACCAACCACGATCATTGTTTAAATCTAAATCATAAATCCTAACAGCAAACTCAATAACCGTTGTAGCAATTATAATTAGAACAGTAAAATAAAGGAATGTTTTTATCAAAATATCTAGGCCAAGAGGGGTTCTTTTTGAAGAATATTTTTCAAACAAAAATTCAATCGAAGCAAATGTTATTCCTATCAATGACCCAGTTAAGGCAAACATTGGAAGGATATTTGTTAGATTGAAAGTATCTTCAAATCCAGCTTTAATTAAGATTCCTTCTTCAGTATCGATTCCATAAAATCTAAAAACTCCAAGTAATAGCATCGTTATCGCCCAAAAAAGAATCGACTGCCAAAGGTGTGTGAGATATTTTGTATGCCCTTTACCCATAGATAAAGTAAAGATAGGTATATATCTATAAATTAGTTTTGGGAAGGATAAGTGGAAGTCTTAATGCTTAGGATAAAACCATCAGGTTTTCTGCTTTTTCTTCTTAGCAGCGGGAAACAACACATTGTTCAATATGAGACGATAACCTGGAGAATTAGGGTGTAACTCTAATTCGGTTTTGGCATCTCCTACTCTATGTTGGTAATCCTCTGGATCATGTCCTCCATAGAAAGTATAAAATCCTTTTCCCTTAATACCATGAATATAACGAGCTTCTCCATTCGATTTGTTTTCGCCCATAATCAAAACATTCGATTTGATTTGCTCTCTCTTATATGAAGTCGTTTGCCCCATAAACCCTTTTACTAAGGCAGTGTGATTTTGTACCAGCATACAAGGAATAGCATCCCACTTGGCTGAATAGTCCATTAGCGTAAAATAATCTCTCTCTTTTGAAATTCTACGTTTTGTAGTCATATCAATTGAAGAAAACTCATATACCATCGGGCTCCTCTCTAAAGTGAAGTCCTTAAAAGCAAAGGTTCTATTGTAGTCTATCTTACTTTGATAACCAGGCTCACTTGGATCACCGTCGAACATGGGTTCACAAATATCAACCCCTTCTGCAGCTAGAGCTATATCAAAACTATCTGTAGCGCTACACATGGCAAACATAAAGCCCCCTCCAATTACATAATCGCGAATCTTCAAGGCCACATCTCTTTTTGCTTCGGAAACCTTTTCATAACCCAATTTAGCCGCCAAAGCTTCGGCTTTCTTCTTTTCTTGAATATACCAAGGTGCAGCGCGATACGCACGATAAAATTTTCCGTATTGTCCAGTAAAATCCTCATGATGTAAATGCAACCAATCATATAACAATAATTGATCTTCCAATACTTCTTCATCATAAATCACGGTATAAGGAATTTCGGCATAGGTCAATACCATGGTAACAGCGTCATCCCAAGGTAAATTTCCCTTTGGAGAATAAACAGCAACACGTGGTGCTTTCTCCAAAATCACGGCTTCCATATTTCTAGAAGGGCTGCTTATTTCTGTTAGTAATTGTTCCGTTTTTCCATCAGAAATAACTTCGAAAGAAATACCTCGAATCTGACATTCCTTTCTAATCTCCTCGGAATCTGGCAACAAGAAAGAACCTCCTCGATAATTAAGCAACCATTTTACTTTCGCCTGTTTCTCTAGCGTCCAATATGTAAGACCATAGGCTTTCAGATGTTCCTTTTGTCCTTCTGCATCCATAGGAATAAGAATATAAGAAGCAGCGGCATTTATTGAGAATAATAATAGAAATACAACTGAAAGTAATCGCGTCATGATGCGAATATAACGACAAATTTTAAGCCAAATCTTAATTCAAATAGAATTTATTGAGAAAACTTTAAGTACGGGTTACGGAATTGGTTAAAAGGGAACGTCGTTATCCTCATCTGCCGACAAATCATTATTCATTGAACTTCCGAACGCTTCATTAGCAGAAGGAAGGTTTTCAGTTTTAAAAGTATCATCGTTAGCAGCATCATTCATACGAGAATGGAATTCAGCTGGAAAATCGAAAGTCTCTAAATTCTCAAACTTACCTAAATGACCAACGAACTTTAATCGAATTTCATCCAGACCACCATTACGATGCTTAGCAACGATAAATTCTGCCTGACCGGCGGTAGGAGTTCGTTCTTCATCATCCCATTCATCAATTTTATAATATTCAGGACGGTAAATAAAAGACACGATATCGGCATCCTGCTCAATAGCCCCTGACTCCCGTAAATCTGAAAGCAATGGACGTTTACTACCTCCACGAGTTTCAACCGCACGTGATAATTGAGACAATGCAATTACCGGAATGTTTAACTCCTTAGCTAAGGCCTTTAGATTTCTTGATATAGTCGAGATCTCCTGCTCACGATTTCCACCTTTCTGACTTCCGCCAGCTGTCATAAGCTGAAGGTAATCAATCATTATCAGCTTAATTCCATGTTGTGAAGCCAATCTTCTGGCCTTAGCCCGCAAATCGAATATTGAAAGTGATGGTGTATCATCTATAAATAACGGCGCCTTTTCAAGCCCCTTTACTTTTACGTTAAGCTGTTCCCATTCATGTTTTTCCAAATTACCTGTACGAAGCTTTTCTGAACTCAATCCAGTCTCAGAAGAAATCAAACGTGTTATTAATTGCACAGAAGCCATTTCCAGCGAGAAAAAAGCAACCGGAATATTATGCTCAACCGCTACATTTCTAGCCATTGAAAGTGTTAACGCCGTTTTACCCATACCTGGACGAGCAGCAATAATCACCAAATCACTTGGCTGCCAACCAGATGTCAATTTATCAACCTTTGCAAAACCAGACGGAATCCCAGAGAGACCCTCTTTATTTGCAATTTCTTCAATTCGTTTTTTCGCCTGGATTACCAAGTGTTGTGCAGTTTCGGAGGAACGCTTAATATTTCCTTGTGTAATGTCATAGAGTTTAGATTCTGCTGTATCTAACAAATCAAAAACATCAGTAGTTTCATCATACGAATCCTCAATAATTTCGTTAGAAATTTTAATAAGGCTACGCTGAATATACTTTTGAAGAATAATACGTGCGTGAAACTCAATGTGGGCAGAAGACGACACTTTTTGTGTTAATTGAATAAGGTAGAATTCTCCTCCAACTGCATCTAGTTTTTGATTCTTCTTTAACTGGGAAGAAACGGTTAATAAGTCAACGGGCTCACTGTTTTCAAAGAGAATATGAATGGCTTCAAATATGTGCTGGTGTGACTCTTTATAGAATACCTCAGCACTAAGAATATCGATTACCTCATCAACTCCTCTCTTATCAATCATCATCGCTCCAAGTATAACTTCTTCTAAATCAGTAGCTTGTGGCGGTATTTTTCCTTTTTCAAGCGAGATAACTTGTCCGGAACGAGGCGGATACGAAGTGTGAGGTTTTACTTTTTCCATTAAGCGAATGTAAAGAAAATGTTAAGAGCAACTATGGAAATGAAAATTTCGATGTTCACTGGTCATTAACATTTCAACTGTTGAAAACTCTGAATTATTGTTAATAAGGTACAAAAAAAACTAAAGCAAAAACTTCAGATTTTCGAAAGGGCTGGTATCATTACAACTAGGATTTGAAGACACCCATTTCTGAGTATTTATCCATTCGCTGTGCTACCAAATCTTTTGGTGATAAGTCCTTTAATTCACCATATGCTTTTTCAATAGAACCTGCTACCGTGACAAACGTCTTTTTTCGATCGCTATGTGCACCCCCCAAAGGTTCTTTAACAATAACATCGATAAGTTTCTGTTTTTTCATATCATTAGCTGTCAGCTTTAACGCTTCGGCCGCCTGCTCCTTAAATTCCCAACTTCTCCATAAAATAGAAGAACAGCTTTCAGGAGAGATAACGGAGTACCACGTATTTTCTAACATAAGCACTTTATCTCCTACGCCAATTCCTAACGCACCCCCGCTGGCTCCTTCACCTATAATGACAACAATGATTGGCACTTTCAAGCGAGTCATTTCAAAAATATTTCTAGCAATAGCCTCTCCTTGTCCTCTTTCTTCTGCTTCCAAACCTGGATAGGCTCCTGGTGTATCAATAAGAGCAACAACTGGCACTCCAAATTTTTCCGCAGATTTCATCAAACGCAAAGCTTTACGATAACCCTCAGGGTTTGCCATTCCAAAATTACGGTACTGACGGGTCTTTGTATTATATCCCTTTTGCTGACCTATAAACATATAACTTTGGTCACCAATCTTTCCTAGGCCTCCAACCATTGCCTTATCATCTTTGAAGTTTCTATCTCCATGAAGTTCCAAAAAAGAATCCCCACAAATGGCATTTATATAATCCATGGTGTAAGGACGGTTTGGGTGACGAGACAGCTGTACTCGTTGCCAAGGTGTTAAATTCTTATAGATATCCTTTTTGGTATCATTCAGCTTTTTCTCAATCTGCTTGCAAGTATTTGTAACATCAACATCACTTTCCTCTCCAATCTGACAGGCTTTCTCGAACTGCTCTTGCAGTTCCTTTATAGGTAATTCAAAATCAAGATATTCCATAATAACTCCTCGAAGTTCAGTTTTTCTTAGTTTACAAATATAAAATATTGTTCTTAGGTATTAGGTAATCGTCTTTTTTTTCTTTTCACGGAAGTCTTAATTATTCCATTTGCTATTACGGTAATAAGAATAATGGCGGTTCCATAATAAAATTCTGGACTCATATTCTCAGAATCCCCTAAAATAAGTAGGGCAAGTATAATTCCATAAACTGGTTCCATATTAATAGTCAACATTACCGTATACGGACTAATCCATTTCATTACATGAATGGACACAATAAAAGCATACGCAGTACAGACCGATGCCAAGATGAGCAAATACGCCCAATCATTTATTGAAACCTTAAAAAAAGAAGCTTCAAAACTTCCGCTAATTGCCAAATAAACTGTAATACATACGGAACCGAAGAAAATCTCATAGAAGGATACCACAGACGCCTTATATTTTAACGCAAATTTTCCATTTATTACTGAAAACAACGCCCCTAAAAACGAAGAACATAAGGCTAAAACAATTCCCCAAACATACTGAGTTTCGACCTTAAAAATTATATACAATCCAATCACCACGATTCCTCCAAAGAGTACCTCATACCAGATAATCCTTCGCCTATATAGCAATGGCTCAAGCAAGGATGCGAATAAAGCTCCTGTTGACATGATAGCCAAGGTCACCGAAACATTAGATATTTTAATCGCTCCAAAAAAAGCTAACCAATGCAGCGCAATGATTAAACCACATAAAAAAAAGCCGGCCAGCTCCCTCTTTGGATATTGTAATCTTTCTTTTTTGAATTTTACATATAGAAATATAAAGCCAGAAGCTAATAACATTCGATACCACACTAATGGAATTGTTTCAATTGAAATGAGTGCGCCTAATACCGCTGTGAATCCCCAGATGAAGACAATAAAGTGTAAGTGAAGGTAATTTAACAGCTTATCGTTTTGCATTCCTTAAAAGGTAAATTGCTAAAATGGCAAAAACAATGTTTGGAAACCAGATAGCTATTAGAGGTGAAAAGTCACTTTGCTCAGCCATCGTACCAAAAATTTTATCAAAAAAGATAAAGATCATTCCTATAGCAATACCGATGGCCAAGTTCACTCCCATTCCACCACGACGCTTCACCGAAGAAACGGCTACCGCAATAATCGTTAGGATATAAGCAGATACTGGAAGACTCCATCGCTTATAAAGCACCACCTCATATCTATTAATGTATGAAGATCCTCTCTCCTTTTCTCGTGCAATAAATTTATTTAGCTCTGGTAAATTAAGCGTTTCAGCAATATATTCCACAGGGGTTAGGTCCTCTAGTTCAAAAGTAAAAACGGTATCTAGTTTAGCTCCAGTTTCTAATCTATCTTCATTCTCGCCTATATATCGTTTAGAATAATTACTTAAGGTATATGTACTATCTTCTTCATTATATTTAATTCGCTTTGCTGAAATCTTATACGTCATTTTGTTACCATCAAAACGCTCTAGAGTGAAATTACTCCCGGACTTTTCGTTCACATTAAAATAACTCACATACAAATAATCATTATCATTTATCTGTCGATACACATTTGTTTGGTCCCTATCTTTCTTTCCTTTCTTAAGGTATTCATAGTAAAATTCGTTAAATCCCTTACTGGCTTTTGGTGCCAAATACATTCCTAAAACAAAAGCACCAATACATACCACAGTAGCTCCTATCATATAAGGTCGCAAAAAACGATAATAGGAAACACCACTACTAAGAAAAGCTATGACTTCTGTATTATTGGCAAGTTTTGAAGTAAACCAAATTACCGAAAGAAACAAAAAAAGAGGAAACAATAGATTCGCGAAGTAGACGGTAAAATCTAGAAAATACTTCAGGACTATCATTAATGGAACTTCATTCTCCAATATTTTATCAATCTTTTCTGATAAATGAACAGTAATACCAATTGGAATAAAAAGTAGTAACAACAGGGAAAATGTCCCCAAATATTTGCGAAGAATATATTTATCTAGAATGCTGAGCATACTTTTATAAACGTTTGTCCATTTGTTTTACCATGATAGTTTTCCAAGAAGTAAAGTCTCCTGCTAAGATATGTTTTCTAGCTTCACGAACCAACCAAAGATAAAATCCAAGGTTATGAATAGTAGCTATTTGTCTTCCCAGCATTTCATTAACGGTAAACAAATGGCGTAGATAAGCTTTACTATATTCGGTATCGACCCAGGTAATACCCATTTCGTCAATGGCCGAAAAATCCGCTTCCCACTTCTTATTCTTAATATTAATGGTACCGTGAGCTGTGAACAACATTCCATTTCGCCCATTACGAGTAGGCATCACACAATCAAACATATCGATTCCCAGTGCAATGTTCTCAAGGATATTAATAGGGGTACCCACTCCCATTAAATATCGAGGTTTATCCTCAGGAAGTATGGCAGTGACAATATCTGTCATTTCATACATTTCTTCTGCAGGTTCCCCAACAGAAAGCCCACCAATTGCATTCCCTTCAGCTCCTACAGATGCAATATACTCTGCCGATTGTTTCCGAAGATCCTTATAGGTACTTCCTTGCACAATTGGAAAGAATGTTTGATTATAATCAAACTTTAATGGAGTTTTCTCCAAGTGATTAATACAACGTTCCAACCAACGATGCGTCATATGCATAGATCGTTTTGCATAGTTATAGTCACATGGATATGGTGTACATTCATCAAAAGCCATAATGATATCCGCTCCAATAGTTCTTTGAATTTCCATAACATTCTCTGGAGTAAATACATGATAACTTCCATCGATATGTGATTTGAATTTTACGCCTTCTTCCTTTATTTTTCTATTTTCGGAAAGTGAATAGACTTGATAACCTCCACTATCAGTCAAAATGTTTCGGTTCCAATTCATAAATTTATGAAGACCTCCAGCCTTTTCAAGAATTGCAGTTTGTGGCCGTAAGTATAAATGATAGGTATTCCCTAAAATAATATCTGGATTAATCTCATCCCTTAGCTCTTTTTGATGAACTCCTTTTACCGTTCCCACGGTTCCAACTGGCATAAAGATTGGAGTTTCAATCGTACCATGGTCTAGGGTTATTGAGCCTGCTCGTGCCCCACCATTCGTGTCTTTAGCTTCTAATTTGAATTCCATCTACTATTTTTTCTGAAAGGACAAAGATACCATCTCTTATAAGATTTACAGATTAAAAAATGAAAAGTGTTTATCACTATTCCAATAAACTTATTAGGGACTATTGTTGAAATGTCCTTAAATAAAAACATGTTAACTAAATCTAGCAAATGGTTAATAACTGCTCAAGAATCGGCTTTGTGTCCCTTGTCGAATACGTTACTTTTGGAGCTGAAAAACCAAACATTCGCATGTCAGATTTACAAAATTTAGAAGCGTTAGTAACGCAAGTTCGCAGGGATATTCTCAGACAAGTACATAAAGTCAATTCAGGTCATCCCGGTGGTTCCCTAGGGTGTGCAGAATTTTTTGTAGCACTTTATCAAGAACTAATGGACCGCAATGAAGATTTTTCAATGGATGGAAAAAATGAAGACATTTTCTTTCTTTCTAATGGTCATATTTCACCTGTTTTCTATAGTGTTTTGGCACGTTCAGGATATTTTCCCGTAGATGAATTAAATACTTTTAGATTGCTTAACTCCAGATTACAAGGACACCCAACCACCCATGAAGGTTTACCAGGAGTTAGGATTGCATCGGGTTCACTGGGACAAGGAATATCTGCCGCTATTGGTGCTGCTCTTTCTAAGAAATTAAATAACGATTCACATCTGGTGTATACACTCTGTGGAGATGGAGAATTACAAGAAGGTCAAAATTGGGAAGCCATAATGTATGCGGCTGGAAACAAAATTGACAACCTTGTAGTAACTATTGACTTAAATGGTCAGCAAATAGATGGCTCCACAGATAATGTGTTGCCTATGGGGAACATAAAAGGGAAATTTCAAGCCTTTGGATGGGATGTTCTAGAGATTGAAAAAGGAAATGACCTCGATGCTGTTATTACTGGCCTGAAGAACGCCAAGTCAAGAACAGGGAACGGTAAACCTATATGTATATTACTCAATACTGTCATGGGCAATGGCGTTGATTTTATGATGCATACTCACGCCTGGCATGGTAAAGCACCAAATGATGAGCAACTAAAGGTAGCACTTTCACAAAACCCTATAACCCTTGGGGATTATTAAAACTGAAATTACTGAGATGAAAAAATATACGAACACAGGAAGTAAGGACACGAGATCAGGATTTGGTGCAGGACTTACCCAACTAGGAAAAACAAATTCGAATGTGGTGGCATTATGCGCCGATTTGACCGGTTCATTAAAGATGGACGAGTTTAAAGAAAATCATCCTGAGCGCTTTTTTCAGGTAGGAATTGCTGAAGCAAATATGATTGGGATGGCAGCAGGAATGACTATTGGAGGTAAAATTCCATTTACTGGAACTTTTGCTAACTTTTCCACCGGAAGGGTTTATGATCAAATTAGGCAAAGTGTAGCTTATAGTTATAAAAATGTAAAAATTTGTGCATCACATGCGGGAGTGACTCTAGGAGAAGACGGCGCTACGCATCAAATTCTAGAAGACATAGGATTGATGAAAATGCTTCCAGGAATGACGGTTATAAATACTTGTGATTACAATCAAACCAAGGCTGCTACTTTGGCAATTGCTGAGTACAACGGTCCAGTTTATTTGCGTTTTGGAAGACCAAAAGTAGCAAATTTCACACAAGAAGATCAAACTTTCGAAATAGGAAAAGCGGTACATTTACAAGAAGGTAATGATGTAACCATTGTTGCCTCCGGCCATTTAGTATGGGAGGCCCTTATTGCAGCCGAGACATTAAATGAACAAGGTTTAAAAGCAGAAGTGATAAACATTCACACGATCAAGCCATTAGACAATAAAGCTATTTTAAACAGCGTTAGTAAGACGAGGTGCATTGTGACAGCAGAAGAGCATAATTTCTTAGGTGGTCTTGGTGAAAGTGTATCTCGCGTATTGGCAGAAAACACCCCAACTCCTCAAGAATTTGTAGCTACCAAGGACACCTTTGGTGAATCTGGAACACCAGCACAACTAATGGAGAAATATGGATTAAATGCCGAGGCAATCGTGAAAGCGGCATTAAAAGTGATTGCACGTAAGTAATCTTTTTTGTTCCCGCTTGTCAATGAAATGGCAAGTTTGGCCTCAAGTAAAAAAGCCTCGCAATGCGAGGCTTTTTCTATATAACTAATTTATAAATAGATTAATTATCTGGATCTAAATAATCTGGCGTTCCATCTCCATCAATGTCTGTAAACGTAATAGTGGTAATAGTAATCATTGTTTCCATTGTAACTTCATCGATTTCGGCCACTCTCTTCGTCTCTACTTCATTCGACGCTAGAATAGGCTCATCTGTACCTTCCAAAAAAGCTGGATATACAGTTTCAAGGACTTCATTCTTAGTTAGCCTACCATCTCCTTCATCGTCAATATCAACAAAGTTAGGGATTGTATCTCCATCGGTATCATCATCTGCTACATTTCCATCATTATCAATATCCTCATAGATTGAAGGAATAGTGTCTCCATCTTGATCCCCAATCTCCGATTCAACAAGTTGAAAGGTAAAAATCAACTGCGAATAAACAGGTATTCCCGGAGGGGTGGTTACATAATAACCCAGACCAGAAGGTATAAAGGCAGCTCCTACACCATAATTTTCATAACCAGTGGTACCATCAGAAAGTAATTCTGAACTTGTTGCAGCATTGAACTCAACTAGAACATCCTGAAGTCCAGGAACCACTTGAGTTAAATCAAATGTTACTGGAAGAACCGAACTATCAAACAATTCAGATGTATTGACAAAATTATTGTCTTGATCCTTAGTCTCATTATTTAGATAAGTACCTTCGTAATTAATAGATGTTATATCTGGAAAATTTGGCGACTCTCCTTCTCCCTGGATAACATTCAAGTAATACAATTTATAGGTCACAGATTCATCCAAGCGATCTTTCACATTTTTAAAAGAAACTTGGTCTATCAATGGTATTCTTGAGCTATTGTTTCCTGCAATTGTATCGAAACGAATCTTAAAGTCAAAATCCGAACCTGGATTTTCAAAATCCTCATAATTATAGAAATGTGTATTCAAGTATGTTTCAATTTCTGCAGTAGATGGAATAGCCTCTTCACCTCGGTCTCTTGGTGGAATAACATCAACCCCATCATCATCTTTTTTACAAGACAAAATAGATATAACTATAAATATAAATATAGCTCCAATAAAATATACTTTCTTCATTCGTTTTTTTTTGATGGCGCAAGATACAATTTTCTCCTATTTTTGTGGAACAGATTAACGTAGTTTTTAGAGTATTTATATGAGGGTTGATAAGTATTTATGGTGTATCCGTTATTTTAAAACAAGAAGTGTCGCAACACAAGCTTGCAAGAAAGGAGTGGTACGTGTGAATGAAACTGTTATAAAGCCATCAAGAGAAGTTTATCCTGGAGATCGCATTGGTGTTAGAAAAAATCAGATTAATTACTCTTTTGTGGTTTTGGATTTACCCGAAAGAAGGTTGGGTGCCAAGTTGGTTGATATATACCGTAAGGATACTACGCCAAAAGAAGCATTCGACCGGAGTGAGCTCTTAAAATATTCTAAAAACTACTACCGAAAAAAAGGAATTGGAAGACCTACAAAAAAGGATCGTAGAGACCTTGACCATTTTACAGATAACGAAGAAGAATAAAACCTTTACTATCTTTGAAGAAAATAAGTATTAAATGACCCAATCTTGTACGGTAATTCTTAATAAAAAACAGATTGCACATAAATTGAAGCGTATCGCCTATCAAATTTATGAAACCAATGTAGACGACGACGAAGTTGTCATAGCTGGAATTAAAGAAAATGGTTTTCTGCTTGCAAAAAAGCTAAAGGTAATCCTTGAAAAAATCTCTCCAATAAAAGTTCTATTATGTGAGGTTGTTATCGATAAAAAAATGCCGACAAACCCTATCCAAACCTCCCTATTACAAGAAGAGTACACGGGTAAATCACTACTCTTAGTTGACGATGTATTACATTCTGGCACTACCTTAATTTATGGGGTCAAACATTTTCTTAATGTTCCTTTAAAACAATTTAAGACTGCTGTATTGGTAGACCGAAATCATAAAAAGTATCCAATAAAAGCGGACTTTAAAGGAATATCATTATCAACCTCTCTTAATGAGAACGTAGCCGTAATTTTCGAGAAAAACAATGACAGAGCAGTTCTAGAATAATTGAGCGACAATTGCCGTGACAATTTCATCTACACAAAGCTCATCTGTATTAATTTGCATTTTAGCTTGATTATAATAGTAATATCTTTCAAAAAGATGTTTTCTAATAAAATCCTTCAAAGAAACTTTGTCCTCAATATGAGATATTAAAGGGCGCTCATTTTTTTCTAACATGAGGCGGGAAGTAAGTATATCCAAAGAAGTCTTTAAATAAACTGTAAGGGTTTTTTCTTCTGAAGACAAAAAGTGCATTATATCGCCATAACAAGGGGTTCCTCCTCCAGTTGCCAGTATAAAATTATGTTCCAAGTTAACTATATCTCTTAATACTTCATTTTCTTTTTTTCTAAAATAGATTTCTCCATTTTCAGAAAATAATTCAGGAATCGTTTTTGATTCCTCCAATTCAATTCGGACATCTAGATCAATAAACTGATATCCTAATTTGGTAGCCAGCTGTTTTCCAACAGAAGATTTACCACTTCCCATATAACCAATTAATACTATTTTCATAAAACTTAGACAGTATATTACCTCGTTCCCAAGGGGTTTAAAAATATTCTTCAAATTTAATTTAAAATGCTTTGAAAATTTAATTTAATGATAGTATATTTGCACCCGCATTCAAGGAAGACCTGGTAGCTCAGTTGGTAGAGCACCTCCCTTTTAAGGAGGTGGTCCTGGGTTCGAGCCCCAGCCAGGTCACAAAAGTTAAACCCCTTTAAATAGGGGTTTTTTTATTCCCAAAAAGTATTTATAGTGCTTATTTTTGTGCTAATGTTCTTAGTTTTTGTAGTTTTAAGGACATTATTAATGTAAATATATTTCTACCTAGATACTAGATCAAAAACTAGAAAGAGGCATCCTATAAAAATATGCTTCACTAACAACTACAACCAAACCCTAAAATCAATAAAAGTTTTCTCTGAATCAAAGTCTTGGAAAAATAATTTTGTTAAAAAATCCCACCCTAATTACTATATAGTAATTGACATTCTACACGAGTTTCAAAAGAAAATGAATGAGGCTGAGCTAAGATATTCAAATATTGATGATGCAATAAATTTTGTTTTCAGCTTATCAAAAGACGATTTTTATGAATCCGGAGTTAAGGTCGCGAACAAAAAGACTGGTAGGACAGTTAATGGCTACTTGGATGCACTAAATAGTTTTAATAAACTTTATCCAAATAGAGATTTCAAATCAATAACCCCTAGAGTTGTAAAAGAATATAAGAATACAATTTCTAAAACCCATAAACCAAGTACAGTTCACACATATTTAAGAAGGCTTGACACTATTTGGAATGAGCTTGATGACGGGGAAAATCCTTTTAAAGGGATTAGACCTAGGCTACAAGGAACTGAAGATAAATACCTAAGTGACCAGGACGTTTCTAAAATAAAAAACACTTGCACTATTCCAAGTTATCTATATAAAAACCACTCTAAAGAAGTATTGAATACCAACAGAGATTATTGGCTTCTAATGTTTTACTTAGGTGGAATTGATATGTTTGATTTAGCTAAGTTAAGGTATGATAAAAATGTAATAAATGGAAGAATTGAGTTTAGGAGAGGCAAAGGTAATAGCGGTGTTTTCTGTTCTAATAAATTATTTCCAGAAACAATAGAAATACTTGATAGGTATAAGTGTAGTCCATATCTAGTTCCTATATATAAGCACAAAAGTTATTCAAACTTTGTTAGAAATTTTGTAAAAAGATTCCCTAAGAGTGTCGTAGACTTGGACCTTACTAGAAGACCTCTTACAAAATCTGCTAGGTATACTTTCATTAATAGAGCCAAAAACTTACTAATAGATGAAAGAATTGCAAAACAAATAGTAGGACATTCTGAAAATTCTGTTCATTCAATTTATTCGGGAAGATTTCCTGTTGAAGTGATTGATGAAGCTCATAAAAAAATTATAACCCTTTAAAATTTGATTGCACAATAACCCTATATCAAATCATCTGGCAGTCTAAATGTCTTTGAAAACTTGTTGAGTTTCCGCTCATCCTTATGAGCTACCTCCTTTACGACGTCTTTTTTTTCGAAACTCCAGTGAATCTCAACATAAAAATCACCTACAGAATAAAGGGTGACAAGATTCTTCTTATAATTAATTGTATGAAGATGTTTCGCCTTGGTTTCCAATACTACCGCTTGTTCAAATTCATTTAGGGTTTTATATTCGTCTAGGGTCATAGGTGTAAAAATAGGGTTTTTACCCTTTTTATTTTGAGCCAATAACTTCTATATTTTGGGTTGTTTCCCTGCCAACTATTAATGAATTTCACAGTCATTTTGTCCATAACAAATATGAACCAGCATTTTATAAAATGAGTTCAATGCATGAAACATTTTATTATGGCAAAAGTAGTAATGTTCAATTACGTATGGGGAGAGTAAATTCTACATTAGAATTTGCGGAAGTAACATTTTTAATTAATTTTTCAGGCTCTGAAGTAGCTCACAATTTAGCTTTCGGGCTGTACACTTCTTTATTTGAGAGAGATGATGCACTCGACACGTATCATCCAACGCAAAACGGGGCTTTTAATTTTGGTATTAGCAGAAGACCTCATGGAGATCCAGACGATTTTATGACATGGGTCGATAGTAGGGCTATTAGACCTGATGGTCAAAATACTCGATTTTTTACTGTTAGACGTGAATTTAACGTCGGAAATCAAGAAGGAGGAAATGAGGAATACCGGGCATTAGTCAATGTCATTCCAGAAATAACATCCGGACAAAAATGGAGTAATGAGGTTAGTATTAACTTAGGTTAATAAGTCCTTTTTAGGTAGTGTTCAGGGTTTTTATCAAATAAACTTTGGACACTTCTTCTTTTAATTTAGCACTACCCTCCAAATACAACCATCAACAATAACCCCAACAGTGTACCACCACCTACCCCTTTCCAGAAGTTACCGTTTTTAGATTTAAGTTGGCTATGGTAATTCTCTTTCTGGAGCTGGTTTTTTTCATCAAGGTTGGTAAATTGGATATTCTTTTCTTTTACCACCGTATTTAAAGCTGGAACAATTGAATCCTTAAATCTTAAATTGCGTATTTCTGAAAGCTTATAAGCCATTTCTAAAGATTTATGTTCTCTTTTTAATACTCGGTATGCAGTATCGAGACTTTTCTCTTTTTGAAGCCGTTTCTTGAATTTCTCTGCCCTAAAGAAATCAGTAATGATAATGTACGAAAACAATAATATAATTAACAGCCAAGGATCCCTGCAAGTTTCAAAACCAATGATGTACGTTGAATTGAAGCCAGTCTGCTTTCTTTTTCTAGATCGTTGTTTTTAGTTATCTCAGTATCCAATACCGTAATAATGTATCTAAGTTGGTCAGAAATGGTAAGGTCATTTCTTATGAGTTCATTTTCCTTTTGCTGTAACGATTGTCTAATGCGAGAATTTACCTTTTTTGCTTCAGAAACTATAAATCTAGAGGCTACGAGCATCGAATCGACAGTTTTTGCCTTCAACTTATTAGTGTCTGTTAGCTCAGTAATGTTTAACCAATCAGCATAGTTCTGCCAAATTCGACGTTCTTTTTTTGTCAATTGTGCAGGATTATTGACCATATTTTCCACAGTACTTTTCCCAATTCGATCCTCAAGTTTTCTAATCTCTCTTAGGATATCGTCAAGAGAAGAATCTTTGTTACTCGTAAGCTTCAAGACATGTAATTGCTCTATGTTCTTACTTTTTTCAACTAGCAGGGTTCTTACGCAGTCTAATTGTTCAATTTGATATTCATTTGGCATAAGTGTTTTTAAGTGCTCAATTTGATTAAAAAGCGAATCTGTTTTTGCTTTGTAAAGTTCAAAGTCTTCCTTTTTATTCGTCAATAAGGCGATTCGAGAGAACCCATCTGTTTCATAGATTGAGTTAATTAAAGTTCCAGTTTCTATGAATTTTTGATCTAAGGTATCTTCGGTTGACCTATTGATATAGGCCTTGTATTCAGAATATAGAAAAGCACTTACTACCACAGCAATAGACCCAATAACTAGATAGCTGAGGATAATTTTTAACGTGAATTCGTTCTTAGCCTGATTCATTTTCAATAGCAATTCCTATAAAAACACAAACTAAACAGCTTATGTGAAAAAAGTGTCCTAAGTGTTATGAAGATATTGTATATTTGCCACATCTCAAAGGGGTGCTGTAAAAAGCTGAGATTATACCCATAGAACCTGGGCGGGTAATGCCGCTAAGGAAGCCAAACGTTAAGAAAACAACTAATTAATCTTCTTAATGAGTTGCAGACAGACGAACTCGAAATTATCTTTCTAGTCGGAATTAATGTTTAATTTTTATAAAGAATAATTACCCCTTTTATTCGTAACTAAATTTTTACGAATGAAAACACTATTCATTTCCATTGCCTTATTATCTACAATAACGGTAACTATTGCTCAAGGAAAAGTTAATGATTCTATTCCAGTAGAGAACCTGGAGGAAGTACTTGTTCGATCTGTTCGAGTTACGGCAGATTCGCCCGTAGCGCACTCCAATATAGGCAAAAAAGAACTTGAGGAGAGAAACCTAGGGCAGGATATTCCTTATATGCTTTCTTATTTACCGTCGGTGGTTACCACAAGTGATGCTGGAGCTGGAGTAGGATATACCTATATTCGAGTGCGTGGAAGTGACGGTTCAAGAGTAAATGTTACACTTAACGGAGTTCCTTTTAATGATGCTGAAAGTCAAGGTACTTTTTTCGTTAATCTTCCCGATTTCACCTCGTCTGTGCAGAGTTTACAGTTGCAGCGAGGCGTTGGAACTTCTACTAACGGATCTGGGGCTTTTGGGGCCAGTTTGAACCTTCTAACCGATGCAGCTTCAGAAAAAGCTTTCGGGGAATTTTCTAACTCTTATGGTTCATATGAGACAAGGAAGCATAATGTAAAATTTAGCTCGGGTTTACTAAAGGAACATATAGAAATTTCAGGAAGACTATCTACCATCAAGTCTGAAGGTTATATCGATAGGGCCACTAGCGATTTGAAGTCCTATTTTTTACAAGGGGCTTATGTTGCGGATAATACGCTAATTAAAGCATTGGCTTTTGGTGGAAATGAAGAAACCTACCAGGCATGGAATGGAATTGATGCCGAAACCTTAGAGAATGACCGCACCTTTAATCCTTCCGGGATTTACACAGATTCTGATGGGGCAACTAAATTCTATGATAAGGAGGTGGATGATTATTCGCAGGATCATTATCAGATCCTTTGGAACCAGCGATTTAATAATACTTGGAGTACCAATGTCTCTCTAAACTATACCTACGGAAGAGGATATTTTGAGCAGTATAAAGAAGACCAAGATTTTGCCGATTATGGTCTTATATCAATCGAGCTTGGTGGTGAAATGATTCAAACCACAGATTTAATTCGTCGCCGTTGGTTGAATAACAATTTTTACGCGGCAAACGCAAATGCAAATTACAAGAACAACCAATTGGATATAACCGGAGGCGTTTTTTATAGCTATTATGGGGGAGACCACTTTGGAGAGGTGATTTGGGCGCAAAATGCTGGTGGATTGGAGATAAGGGATCGGTATTACTCTGGAAATGGAGATAAAAATGAATTCACAGCTTTCGCTAAAGCAAACTATAAAGTAAACGAAACTTGGGGAGTTTATGTGGATATCCAGGAACGATTCGTTAGTTATAGGACGAGTGGGTTCACGTCGGATGTAGTGCCTTTAATTGAACGAAGAAAGCACAGTTTTTTTAACCCTAAGGCGGGGATATCTTTTCAAATGAATAAAAGAAATCAATTGTACGCTTCCTATGGAAGAGCCCATAGAGAGCCGAGAAGGAGTGATTTTGAGCAAGGTATTTTCACACCCGAGGTATTAGATGATTTCGAATTGGGTTGGAGAAATAGTTCAGAAAAAATAAAGTTAAATGCGAATGTTTTCTATATGGATTATAAGGATCAATTGGTACTTACTGGGGCAATTGATGATGTGGGTGCTCCAATTAGAGCCACAAGTGGGAAAAGTTACCGTCTAGGAATTGAAATTGATGCAGCAATAGCTATTTCAGAAAAAATGCGACTCGTACCGAATATTGCAATTAGCAGCAATAAGAATGTTGATTTTGTTACATCCAGAGACGGTTCTCTGGTGAACTTAGGAGCTACAAACATTTCTTTTTCTCCTGAAATTGTTGCTGCTAACCGCATTGAGTATCGACCTGTCAAAAATCTTCAATTGGCTTTGCTTTCAAAGTATGTGGGAGAACAGTTTATGGGAAATATTGATAGCGAAACTTCTAAGCTTGAAAGTTATTTCATCAATGATTTTAATGTGGTATACACATTGGACACTGTTCCAGTGGTAAAATCGATTGTATTTTCTGGTCTAGTGAGCAACATTTTTAACAAAAAGTATGTTTCTAACGGATACTTCTATACATTCGATGATACTTGGACTGATCCAAATATTGTTACTACTATTGAAGGTGCAGGCTATTACCCTCAGGCAGAGATCAATTTTTTAGTAGGAGCAACGATTAAGTTTTAATTTGTAATTTGAAGGTTGTCTCCCGTTCTAATCGCTCGGTATTGCTGCATTGGAAATAAGCCCTGATTTGTTTTGTGTTGTCCAGTTACAATGTCATACTCATTTGTGTCAGTTGTACAAGGACAGGTTGCAATGATGCCATCAACGGTCATTTTAGAGCAACTGCTGGGGATGTGGTTTGGGTCACTTAATTCGAAAGCCGTGTAAAGATCATTATTTACATTATAGACTATGATTCCTTTTATACCTTGTTGTGAGATGATAACACTGTTATTTGGAAATTTTAAGGAATTGTATTGAGGAAGGTTGAGGTTTAGGTTGGTGTTAACCAAAGGGCTCAATAAATTTGGATTGTTATCGTTTGGGCTATCATCTTTTTTGCAAGAAAAAAGAGTGATCCCAATAAAAAAGATAATAAATACGTTCTTCATTTTGAATTAAAAATTTGATGCCAAAAATACTATAAAATATGCAAGAAGTTATTTTTTAGTATATTTGTATAAGAAATCCCGTCTGCGCATGGGATTTTTTGTATTTAAATGTTAAATGAGTTTGTAATACACAAACGGAAGAATTATGAGTAAAGTATCTTATTATACAGCTGAAGGTCTAAAGAAGTTAAGAGAGGAACTTAATCAGCTTAAAGATGTGGAGCGCCCTAATGCGTCAAAAGCAATTGCCGAGGCCCGTGATAAAGGTGATTTAAGCGAGAATGCCGAGTACGATGCGGCAAAAGAAGCACAGGGTATGCTAGAAATGCGTATTTCTAAGCTTGAAGAGGTTTATGCCAACGCCCGACTTATTGATGAATCTATTTTGGATACTTCGAAGGTACTAGTGCATTCTAATGTTAGAATTAAGAATCAAACAAACGGAATGGAGATGGTTTATAAATTGGTGGCGCAAAGCGAAGCCGACTTAAAGGCGGGCAAAATATCTGTAGATTCTCCGATAGGTAGGGGCTTGTTGGGTAAAGAGGTTGGTGAAATTGCAGAAATACAAGTGCCAAATGGCACCATGAAATTTGAAATATTAGAAATCTCCAGAGACTAATTATGGCCTCTATTTTTACAAAAATAATAAATGGTGAAATTCCCTGCTACAAAGTGGCGGAAGATGAGAATTTTATTGCTTTTTTGGATATCAATCCGAACGCTAAAGGACATACACTCTGTGTCCCAAAATTAGAAATAAATAAGGTATTTGACATGACGGAGGATCACTACCTTCAGTTGATGCAATTTACACGACGTGTTGCAATTGCTTTAGAAAAAACGGTGCGATGTAAGCGTATTGGAGTATCTGTGATTGGATTAGAAGTGCCACATGTACACGTCCACCTTATTCCACTAAATGACATGAAAGAAATGACATTTTCTCATAAGGCTTCTATGACTTCTGAAGCATTTTCAAGGCTTGCCGAAAAAATTCAAAGGAATTTAAATTAGTTATTTCCTAAAAAATAAATTAGTGCTACAACTGCTCCAAAGCAGAATAAAATGATTCCATAGGTAATAGGTTGTAGTCTAACTCGTGAACTTTTGGGAATCGCCTGTTTTTTATGATATTGATAAACTCTATCTATATCTTCGTTCCAGTTAACTGGATAAATAATGTTGTTGCAGGCGTGGCAGTATAAGGTTTCTGCCACTATTTTTTGCATCTTTGAATGGAATTTGTTTTCTATTTCCTCTTGAACAAAAGAAATTTTGAGCCCATCAGTAGTATAGCACCCTGGACAGTTGTTATTGAATTTAGCTATATGTAAAATATGTTCGGTCGTTTTCATTTATTGACTTAGGCGTTTTTTAATTACTTCTAATAGTAGTAAATTAGGGGTTATAGTTAACATTATTATGGAGCAAAGATTCAAAAGCCTATCATTATTTGATTTTCAAGAACAATTCCCTAACACAGATAGTTGTC
>CAJXZB010000036.1 GCA_913063405.1 uncultured Ulvibacter sp. | reverse complement strand
TGTGAAGAACTAAATTTCAGTTAATACGAGATGCCCATTAGCTATTCTAAAACAATTGAGGGTTATATTGAAAAGCAAGAAAAATGGCGGGAACAAATAATCCATTTACGGAATCTGCTAAATAGTTGCGGACTTAAGGAAGAACTAAAATGGGGGACTCCCTCCTATTCCATAAATGGCAAACTAATTATTGGAATTGCTGGATTTAAAAACCACTTTTGTTTGTGGTTTCATCAAGGAGTTTTTCTTAAAGACAAAGAAAAAAAACTGATCAACGCGCAAGAAGGAGTTACCAAAGCCTTGCGACAATGGCGATTTGAAGAAAGTGACCAGATAGAAGACGATTTAGTTCTGGAGTATATTTCAGAAGCCATGCAAAATTCAATTGAGGGAAAGGAAGTAAAACCACAGCGTAAGACAGGTGTTTCTATTCCTCCTTTAGTTCAAGAAGCTTTATCCAGAAACAAAAAAATTGATTCGGCATTTAAAAAACTTACTCCAGGAAAGCAAAGAGAATATGCAGATCATATTGGAGGAGCCAAAAGAGAAGAAACTAAGTTGAGCCGTCTAGAAAAGTGTATGCCTATGATTCTGGAAGGAAAAGGCTTGAACGACAAATACAAAAATTGCTAAAAGCAGATGAAGCTTAAAAAATATACCCGTAGGCAGTTATGGTTTTATTTAAGAAGAGCCTTTTGGATTCTGATTTCTTGGACAATAATTTCGATTCTCTTGTTTCTTTACGAGTATAAAACCTTAGAAGTTGAAGGAGCTTTGACCTCGGCCTACGATTTTAAATCGGCCTTCATTGCAGTATTAATAGTAGCGGTTTCGGCGGGACTAATAGGCGGCTTTTTTACTGTAAATCTTATGGAACGGTGGTTGCGAAAATATGCATTTTGGAAAGCCCTAATCCTTATTGTTGTCGCCTACACTTTGGCGGCAATTGTTGTTAGCATGTCTGGCGCACTATACATCAGTTCACAAAACCTCGATCTACCCTTATTCAATCCAGAGGTAATCGAAGAGACTTATTTTTTCTTTGGAACTTGGATGTTTGTTAAAAACTTTATTCTCTGGTTAGGAATTGTAATTGTAACACTTATCGTACTTATGGTAAATGATAAGTATGGGCCTGGTGTATTTCCAGATTACTTGATGGGACGCTACTTTAGACCCAAGAACGAAGAACGTATTTTTATGTTTTCCGATCTAAAAAATGCCACGGGCATCGCCGAAAAGCTTGGTGAAGAGAAATATTTTAATTTTCTGAAAGACTTTTTTAATGATATAGCTCCAGCAATTATCGAAACCCGTGGAGAGGTTTATCAATACGTTGGTGATGAGATTGTGATAAGTTGGAAAATGAAATGGGGTCTTAAAAATGCCAATGCGCTTCACTGTTTCTACCGTATGAACGAACTAATTGAAGCTAAAGTTGATGTGTACTTGAAAAGATATCATGTTGTCCCACTATTTAGAACAGGATATCATTTTGGACCTGTAATGGTAGGCGAAATTGGGCAAATAAAAAGAGACATAGCATTTTCTGGAGATGTGTTAAATACAACCTCAAGAATTCAAGGAATGTGTAGTGAATTTGAAGTAGACATTCTTGCCTCATCGGCTTTTTCAAAAATTGCAACAGAAATGCCACAAGGAGTTGAAAAATCCTTACTTGGAAAGAAACACCTAAGAGGCAAAGCCGAAGAAATAGAACTTGTTACATATACGAGGAACGATATTTGAGGTTTAGCTAAAAAATAAATCAATAACTCTTAAAATATTTCAACCTATGAAAACCGATTTATATACCAAAACCATTCTCACTGTTATAGCTTTTTGCCTTACACTGAATGTTGTAAAAGATTTCGATATTATTCCTTCGGCCTATGCCTCTAACAGCTCTACTGAAACCACAACGCTTCTAGCTCCTATGTCCGAGACTATCGACGTACGTATTGTGGATATTAACACCTACGATGAGCTAAACGTAAATATCAAGAGTGTGGACACTTATGATGAAGTAAAAGTAAATATCAACAGCATAGACACCACTGATGAATTAGACGTCAATATCGATGAGATTGGCGGAGGTTGGGTAAACAATGGTGGCCCAATTAAAGTAAAGCTGGACTAAGCTTTAAATTTTAGCTATTTCCTTTTAAACGGACGAATAATCAAGCGGGCTGCTCTATCGTAATTAATGTAGCTATAGGTCCAGTTAAAAAAGGTAATCACTCTGTTTCTAAATCCTACTAGAAACCAGAGATGCACAAACATCCATAGGAACCACGCGAAAACACCTCCAAAATTCATTTTTTTGAGGTCTACTACTGCTTTATTTCTTCCTATGGTCGCCATAGTACCTTTATCGAAATATTTGAAGGGTTTCATCGCTTTACCCGCCCATAACTTCTTAAAGTTTCTACCAAGTTGTTTTCCTTGCTGGATGGCGGGTTGTGCTACCTGCGGATGTCCATTAGGATAAGCATCTGTAGACATTAAAGCGATATCTCCTAAGGCATAAATATTATCATATCCATCGATCTTATTAAAATAATCTACCTTATACCTATTTGTTCTATTAACCAATGAATTTCCATTAAGCCCTGTAACCGGAGCTCCCGTAACACCGGCTGCCCAAATAAACGTTGCAGTCTCAAAACGTTCATCGTCTGTTACCACAGTTTGTCCATCATAATCTTTGACAAGCGTATTTAAATGAACATTAACACCCAGTTTTTCCAGAAATTTCTTTGACTTTTTTGAAGCCTTCGAACTCATTGGACTCAATACTCGATCCGATCCCTCAATAAGATGCACCTGCATTTCATTTTCGTCTAGGTTTGGATAATCATATTTTAATATTCCTTTTCTAAACTCGGACAAAGCACCCGCAAGTTCAACACCTGTAGGGCCTGCACCAGCTATTACAAAATTTAGAAGTCGTTTTCTTTCTACTACGGAGCTGGTGAGATCAGCTTCTTCAATATTTTGAAGCATCAATGAACGAATATCCAGTGCTTGAGGCACTGTTTTCATAGGCATACTATTCTCTTGAATACTTTTATTTCCGAAGAAATTGGTACGCGTTCCTGTAGCTATAACCAAATAATCGAATGACAAATTTCCAATAGATGTTTCAATCCTATTGGAATCTGGATGAATCTGATGAACTTCAGCCATACGAAAGTGAAAATTTTTATTTTTTCTGAAAACTTTCCGAAGGGGATATGCAATAGAATCTGGTTCTAAGCCTGCCGTAGAAACCTGATAAAGAAGTGGTTGAAATGTATGGTAGTTATGACGATCGAACAGCACAATTTGAACGTCTTCATTTTGTAATTGATTAATCAAAGAAACACCTCCAAATCCACCACCAATAACAACAATTCGAGGGATGTCAGTATTAGGAATATTCATAGTAAAAAGGTCTACTACAAAGTTACTATTTGTTCTTCTAAGAGCTTCAAAATTGAGTAATTTTTATCACATTTGTAACAAATCATTCTTTAATTCTACTAATGCAATAGCTAACGATCCATCATTGAGTAAAGAACTCGAACATAGTTTTGTAACCCAACTAGAAGCGAACCAAAACATTGTGCATAAAATATGTAGGTTGTACACCAACAACCGCGATGCACATAATGATTTGTTTCAGGAAATAACTATACAGTTGTGGAGGGCATTTCCAAAATTTAGAGGTGACTCTAAGTTTAGCACTTGGATGTATAGAGTGGCATTAAATACCGCGATTACCTTATACAGAAAATCCAAAAGAAGAGTTAATACACAAGACTTTCAGGGTGTAAGTTTTAAAATTTCTGCGGAAGCCTATGACGATACGGTGGAGGAACAACTAAAATTAATGTACAACGCTGTAAAAAGTCTAAATGATATAGACAAGGCGTTAGTTTTCTTGTATCTGGAAGACAAATCGTACAGAGAAATTTCCGAAACCTTAGGTATAACAGAAGTAAACTCTAGAGTAAAGATGAATAGAATCAAGGAAAAATTACGAACGATACTAAATCCGTAACCCCAATGGATAATTTAGAACTATTAAAGGAAAAATGGCAAAGCAGGGAACAAGATCTCCCTAAGTTGTCGTATCAAGACATTTACCAGATGTTACTTAAAAAATCTTCTTCTATTGTAAAATGGATTTTTTTAATTAGCATCGCAGAATTATTATTCTGGACAATTTTGGCTTTTTTCGTTCCTGAGTCGAGTAAGGAAATCAATAATGGCATGGGACTAAAAACAACGTTTTTGGTTGTCAATATTATCCATTACTCTATTTTCGCGCTTTTTATATATCTTTTCTATGTTAATTATCGCTCGATAAAAATTACAGATACCGTCAAAGACTTAATGAAGAGTATTCTTAATACGCGTAAGACAGTGAAATACTTTGTAGTGTATAATGTAAGTGCATCGGTGCTTCTTCTATTAGGTGTTAATATCTATTACTACACTAAAAAAGAGCAATTATATGATCTTATGATTCAAAACTTTGAAGGATATGGGGCTATTCCTAAGGAGAGTTTTACTTCAGTGTTCTTTATAAGTCAACTTATATTTGGAGCTGTACTGGTTCTTTTGATACTTCTCTTTTACCGTATTATTTATGGAATTTTGTTGAAACGTCTAAAAGGAAATTACAACGAGCTGCGTAAAATAGAAATGTAACTTTCTAGTTTAGTATTTCCACTCACGCTCTTTATTAAGGGCTTCTTGATTTTTTATTTCTGATGAAGGGATAACCTTTAAGAAGGATGGATGTTGTTCAATTGCAAACTCCAATTTTTCTACGATAGCGTCTACCGCATCATTTTCATAATCTATCTCGAGTGGGGCTTTAATCTCCATAGACTGCAGAATTCCCTTCTTTTTCACATTCAATCCCTTCTTGTCAAAAGATCTTCTAAAACCATCAATTACAATTGGGACAACAACGGGTTTATTCTTTTTTATGAGATAGGCAGTTCCACGTCTAATAGGCTTCCAAGGTTTAGTGGTTCCTTGGGGGAAAGTGATTACCCAACCATCATTTAATGCCTTTGTAATATTACTTACATCGCTCATCTTTACTTGTCTACTCACATCCTTTCCTTCAGCACGCCAGGTACGTTCAATACTAACCGAGCCTACATAGGCAAATATCTTGGGTAACAATCCAGACTGCATAGTCTCTTTGGCTGCTACAAAATACAGGTTAAGTTTAGGACGCCACAAGTATCCAA
The DNA here is from genome assembly GCA_913063405.1 of uncultured Ulvibacter sp. GTDB lineage: Bacteria > Bacteroidota > Bacteroidia > Flavobacteriales > Flavobacteriaceae > Ulvibacter. The sequence continues at coordinate 24,973 of CAJXZB010000036.1, read as the reverse complement.
TATTTTTAATGCTGTCCTCTCTGCCACTCAAACCAGCATTAAACACATGAAACATAGCAACTACATCTGCGAAATAGGTTTGGTGATTTGACACAAAAAGCACGTTAGTCTCTGGCAGTTCTTTAAGTACTTCGCTCCCCTCTATTTTTAGTTCATTAAAACCCTTAAATCTGCGATGCGTCAAAGCGCCTAAGATCCTAATGAGCCATAGTTTTACAAATAATATATGTCCGAATGGATTTTTTTTAAAAAGCCCCATGTAGTTGTCTTCAAATTAAAATGCATAGTTCCAGATGAGTTGGTCGAATTAACACACGTAACTTTTCATTGGAAATAAGCGGAAAGGCAAAGATACAAAATTAAGCAATTACAGCAGCTGCTTAAGCAATTCTCGTACTTCGCTCAGCATCATGGCAGTTGCTCCCCAAACCACATGACCATTTAGCAGAAAAGCAGGAACTTCAATGTTGGTGGCATAAGATGTCGATAAGCTTTTAGTTATAAGGACTTCGTCGTCCATAAAATGACTTAACGGCACCTCAATGATAGACTCAACCTCATCCTCTTGTGGTCTAAAGTTTGGTGTTTTTGGAGTAATACCTATATAGGGTTGGACGAAGAAATTACTTGGCGGTATATAAATTTCGGTTAATTCTTTTAATACAGAAACCGAATTCCTTGTTACTCCCACCTCTTCTTCCGTTTCACGAAGGGCCGTTTCAAGCAAAGAAGCATCCTCGTCTTCTTGTTTTCCTCCAGGAAATCCAATTTGTGCCGAATGAACTCCCTTATAGGTCTTTCGAAGAATTAAGACAAGATGGGGCTCAAGGTTTGAACAGGGGTAAAAAAGTGCTAAAACTCCAGCCTTCCTAGCAGAATTTACTTCGCGTGCCTTTTGTTTAAGTTCTAGTAACCGTTCGATAGGAGCCATTTTTAATTGAATAGCTTCCCCTGGAAGCACCAATTTTGTTACTTTTACAATCTGTTTTTCAAATTCTAGAAATGTCATTTACCTATCGCTTTCTTTTCTTAGCACTTACCTTAGTATCGCTCTGCACAAGCTGTGAAGATAAGAAAAAGGCTTCCGAAGTAAAAGTTGATGCCTTAAAAGAAAAAAATATTGATTCCATTCAAGAAAAAGATGCCCTCTCAGGGAAAAATAAATCTAATCCCGACAAATATCCAAAAATAACTAATGAGAATGTTGTTGAGTTTTTAACCAGCTACGGGAAAGAGAATCCAGAAACTAAAGTACTCATCAACACACAACACGGTACGATAGAAATTGAATTATATAAAGACACTCCTCTACATCGTGCTAACTTTATTTATTTAGTGAAACAAAAATACTTTGATGGAACCTTTTTTCATCGCGTAGTTCCAAATTTTATTATTCAAGGTGGAAATAGTGATTTGCGATCGACGCCAAAAAAGAGAGCAGAAATTGGAAAAGACTATTTACTTCCTGCCGAACTTGATCAAGGCAGGGTTCATAGCTACGGAAGTATTTCTGGGGCAAAAGAATATCGTGAAAACCCAGATAAAAAATCTGCTCCTTTCGAATTCTTTATCTTTTTAGGCCCCAAAACGTCAACAAGTCATTTAAACGGCAACTATACTGTTTTTGCTCAAGTTACTAAAGGAATGGATATTGTTAAAAAAATAGCCAATCTTGAAACTGAAAGCAGCGATGAGTGGCCATTGGAGAATGTATATCTCGAAATAAAAGTAATGGAGTAATCACTCTGTTATAAACTCTTTTTCTTCTTTTTTCTAAAAAAATACTGAATCAGCTATTAGATTTTACACATACGAATATGAAATAAGTATCTGCACTTATGCATTTGCCATTGTTAGCCTTTGATATAACAGTAATCTTTAAGGTAATATATGTCTTCTTCTATTAATCATTAAACTTAAAATTTATTATTATGAAAAAGTTATTTTTAGCATTAGGATTTGTAGCGCTGTCTTCTACAATGTTTGGATAATTTACAGCCCTAGAAAACGAAGTTGGTTTTGACAATTATATTCAGTTTAATAACACTCCTGCGATAAGCTACCAGTTTATTAACGAGGACGATGGAAGCTATTCTGGATTGTTAAATTTTCGGTATAATACTCTATTAGGTGATGCCAACATAATGACATTTAGAGGAGAATCTATTGGAATTGGAACTGAAATTCCAGCTGCAAAACTTCACGTAAATGGCACTTCTTATTTTAGCAGCCAAACAAAAATTGAATCAAGTAATACAAATAATAACACCGTTGGAATTACAGCAAGATTTGGTGATAAATTTCAATACAATGGATTCAACATTAACACCAGTGGATTTGGCTTCTACGAGGCTCCGTCTATCACACCAGGTGGAGATCCTAATTACAACACCTATGTATCTGGTGAAAAAGGAATTAGCCTATTTACAAATTCATTAAATAGAGTTCAAATTTCGGCTACTGGAAGCGTAGGAATAGGAACCGACAATCCAACTTCATTATTACAGGTAGAAGGGGGATGATAATCCATCAATAAAATTACAAAATTCCTCAAATGGAAAATGGATTGATTTAGGAATGTCAAATTGCAATGGTTGTTTTTCACCACTTTCTACTAATGGTGATGCTGTAATGCGAGTAGCACCGGGATCGAACGATTTCCTTCTTACTAATGTAGGTCCTGGAAATACAATTTTTGCTAATGGAAACTTTGGCAGTGAGGCGATTAGCATGGTAATCAATAATGACGGTAAAGTTGGGATTGGTAGTGTAAATCCAGATGAGTCATTAAGTGTAAAAGGTAAAATTCATGCTGAAGAGGTAAAAGTAGATCTTAACGTTCCTGCAGATTATGTTTTTGAAAAATACTACAATGGAGCATCAACTCTAAAAGTGATTACATAATGCCAACATTAGAAGAGGTTGAGACTTATACAAAGGCAAACAACCACTTACCAGAAATACCTTCAGCTCAAGAGATTCAAGAAAATGGGTTAGAATTAAGTAAAATGACCAATTTATTGCTTCAAAAAATAGAAGAGTTGACGCTTTATACCATTGAGCAAGAGAAGCGTATAATTAAACTAGAGAATGAAATAACAGATAAATAGTAATCTGTATGGTTTCAAATAAATATTAATTTAAAAACATACAAGATGAAAAAAATAAAATTTAAAATACTGTTTATCTTTCTCACCATTATTTGCTTGGGTGTCAATGGACAAAATAGATTTACTGAACCAAATTATGTTACATATACTCCACTTGACCAATCAATATCCACACCATCTGGAGTTGAGGTAACAGCAAATGTTAGGATTAACTGTTATGGAAAACAACCAGATACAAGAAGGTGGGAGATTACCGCCCAATTTCTGCCAGAAGGTTATTTAATTCATTCTCCTGGTATAGAATTTTTACGCTCTGATGAAAATGATATTGTCGAATTTAGATTCAAGTTAGAAACTTCACAAACGGGAACTCTTCTTTATGAATTTAAAGCAGAATGGTATCCGGATGGTGGAGGCAGCAACCCTGATGAGGAAGATATAACCATAGAAGTAACTTATATCGCAGAAAGCTGCTCATTATCTCCTCCAGGGAGTTTAACTACCTCAAATATCACAAGCAATAGCGCTCAATAAGTTGGAATCAAGTTTCGGGGAGTGCAGGTTATCATTCTCAATATAGTGTATCGGGAAGTGGCAATTGGAACACGGCTAGTAATAACTCCGGAACTAGTCATTACTATTACAGGATTATCACCTAGCGCTAGCTACGATTGGCGTGTTCGAACAGAATGTACAAATGGTGCCTTTAGTGATTGGAGTTCAATAGAAAATCTCATGACTTTGGCTCCGTGTAATTTAGCTGCTCCAACAGGACTCAACACCACGAATATTACAGATATAAGTGCCGATATTAGTTGGAACCCTGTAAGCAGTAGTACTGGTTATCAAGTGGAACTCAAACAACTGCCAAGTGGCTCTTATAATGTGGTTTATAGCGGTTCAGGTGCATCTCATACATTAACCAACCTAGCCTTCGAAACGGGTTATAGATGGCGGGTACGAGCAAAGTGTGCAAACGGGTCGTATTCACAAAACTGGAGCAACCCTGAAGAGTTCACAACCCTGCCCGAATGCTCAGAACACCTTAACAAAACTCAAGATGTTACCAGTGGACAAACGGACATTGATGATTCAGAAATTACGCTTCACGCAACGAATGTAATTTTTAGTGGAGGAACAGCTGCATATGACACTGGAACTACTTTATCATTAAAACCTGGTTTTTATGCAAAATCTGGTGCAACGTTTAGAGCCTTTATAGATGGTTGCACACCAACCAAACCATGAACAGCTGAAAGCGAGACAATCATGGAAGAAAAGAATATGGAAGCCGAAAAAGTCAAATCGGTGAAAATTTATCCGAACCCTACCTTTGGCAAATTTAGTCTAGAAAGTCATGAGGACATTTTACAGTGGGAATTGGTTAATCAATTTGGTAGCCTGAACCTATTTGGACTCATGAGTCCAAATGATTCTAGAAGAACGGAAATTGACATTAGTAATTTCCCAACTGGGACCTACTTCCTTAAAGTAACATTTAAAGATGGAACTATGACTAGGAAAACAGTACTCAAGGATTAGATTTTCCTATTAAGGTGAGTACGGAGCAATCTATGTCTTAAAAAACAGGGGTTGCTCTTTTTATTCACTTTGACCATAAATACTTGGTAAGGACAATTTAAACAACACCGCCAATATTCTAACAAGTATAACTAACACACCCGAAATCAGTACTATAATATCCTCGGACAGTGTTGTTTTTAACAACAAAAAATAAACTGTTCCTCCTAAAATACAAGCTGTGGCATAAATCTCTTTTCTGAAAATTATAGGGATTTCATTGCATAAAATATCGCGAATCACACCGCCAAAGCAAGCTGTCATTGTCCCTAAAGCTACACAAATAACCGGCACAAAACCTGCCGCTATTCATTTCTCTACTCCCACGATGGTATATAAAGCAATTCCTATTGTATCGAAGAGAAACAAAGACCTACGGATGTAGCTCAGTTTTTTCCTGAAAATCACAGCGAACACCGCAGAACCAAAAATTACATATACAAACGTTAGGTTTCGCATCCATGTAATATCGGCATCAATTAACACATCCCTTAGCGTTCCACCGCCTACCGCTGTTACAAAGGCTATGATCAATATCCCAAAAAGATCCATTCTGTGTTTGAGGGCAGTCAATACTCCCGAAATTGCAAAAGCAATGGTCCCTAAAATATCTATGATTAAAAATAAACTCACATGTCCTGGGTATAATAATTATAATCTTTTAATACAGTATCGATAAAAACGATATCGTTGCTATGCCTATTCTCTTTGATCTCAGCGACCTCAACGATTTTATTTCTAAGCTTAATAAGTGTCTTAAAATCGTTTGCCTCTTTGGCAACCAAGAAAGTATTCTTAATAATTCTAGCGTCATTATCTGAAAGCTTAATTACACTTGGATAGGTAGGAACAAATCCATCCTTTAAATTTTCCAAGATGGTATGACTCATCTTAATATTATTCTTCAATGAAATTACAGAAGTTCCAGCCACAATATCACCAATACGTTGTGATTTTTTACTGAAAGCAACAAAGAAAAAACCAAGTCCAAGAATATAAACATCTACGATTCTAAAGAACCATCGTATCACATAATCTGTTAAAGAGGCTTGATAGCCATCAATTTTAACAACTCGAATTGAGAGTGCTTTTTTGCCAAGTGTTTGTCCGTCAAGATATAATTCTTGGATCAGAGTATAGAAAACTACTGGTAAACTCAAAATCGTATTAATTCCTATTTGGGACCATTCATCCATATTCTCAAACACATCAAATATTCCTCCCAATATCATTAAATAACCAACTTTAATGACCATATCAATAATAAATGCCAGCAATCGTTCTCCAGCGCCTGCAGCGGTGTAATTGATTATCACATTTTGGGTAGTATTAATTTGTAACTCTGGCATATTCTTTATTAATTTATCGAACGTATGAGAGAGGTTGCATTTATTAAGCAAAATAAAGAAAAATGGTTAAGCTTTGAGCAAGCAATCTTCAATAATGATTTTAAAGACTCTGATGAGCTTGCCTCGCAATACATTCAGATAATTAATGATTTATCATATGCGCAAACTTACTATCCTAAAAGTAAGGTTGTTGAGTATCTAAATCACATCGCAGCACAGGCATTTCAGAAGATTTATAAAACGAAAAGAGAAGGTACAACTAGATTCATAACTTTCTGGAAAACCGAGGTTCCTATACTAATGCATCAATATCGAAAGTTTGTATACATTGCCTTTTTGGTATTTTCATTGTTTACAGCTATTGGAGTTATTTCAGCAGCCAATGATGGTGAATTTGTCCGATCAATTTTAGGTGATTCTTATGTAGATATGACTCTGGAGAATATTGAATCCGGTGATCCAGTTGCGGTTTATAAAAGTGGAAGTAATTGGGGCAGTTTTATTGGTATAACCATTAATAATTTAAAAGTAGGGCTAATTGCATTCATCCTGGGTATATTTGGTGGAATAGGTACCTTATGGATTCTTTTTAAAAATTGCGTGATGCTCGGTTCATTTCAATATTTTTTTTATGAAAAAGAGGTTTTTTGGGAGAGTGTTCGAGGTATTTGGATTCACGGATCGATGGAAATATTTGCCATTGTCATCGAGGCTGCTGCAGGATTAATTCTAGGTGCAAGTATTCTTTTTCCAGGAACGTATTCGCGTTTAGATTCTTTTAAAAAGGGTGCGAAAATTGGGATTAAAATATTGATCAGTACTTTTCCCTTTACCTTTGCTGCTGGATTTCTAGAAGGCTTTGTTACCAGGTACTCGAATGTAATGCCAAATTGGTTGTCCGTACTCATTATTCTTTGTACCCTTGGTTTTATAAGCTATTATTACCTCATTTATCCTTTTCGCGTTCATAACGATATAATGGAAAACTTGTCAAAATCTGAAAATTGATGAGTTATCTAAAACAAATCAGGTATGTATTCTTTTTGTTTATTATTTCCATAAACATAGGAGATCTGTGCGCTCAAGATAACACAGCAGTAAAGCCCCAAGAAAGATTTTTCGAAACGGATTTCAAGGAACGTTATTCGGGGCGTAAATTTAATTATGACGGGCAAAAAACTGTAGGTACCTCTACCTCGGGAAGTGGAAATTACACCAACTTTAAAGACTCCGAGAAAGATCCTAAACTAGAAGAGGAAAATAATAAAAACGACATCAACATTTGGCAGAATTTCAGATTTCCTAATTGGATCTTTATCGTTGCCTTAATTGGAGCTGTATTTTATCTAGTTTATATTCTATTGGGAGAAGAAAGCCTAGGTTTGTTTAGGAGAAATAATGATCAAAAGATAGAACAGCCAGAAAATTTTACCGCAGAGAATATCGCCGATGCCAATGTGGACTCACTAATAGAAGAAGCTGAGAAAAGCAATGATTACAGGTTGGCTATCCGTTATTATTACATTTTAGTGCTTAAAAAACTAAGCCTTAAGAACTACATAAAGCTAGAAGAGGACAAGACCAATGCGGAGTATTTCAATGAAATAAAATCTCAAAAATTTAGTAAAAACTTTGCCTACACCTCTTATCTCTACAATTATATTTGGTACGGTGAATTTTTTATTAATAAAGAAGAATACACATCGGCCAAAGACAATTTTATTCATCTCATTAAAAAAATTGAACGATGAAAAGAATGTACTTAGTCATTGGTCTTATAATTGCTATGGTCTTAACCCTTGCCTTGACTTTAGATTTAAGTTTTACTAATACGGTAGATTGGGAAGAGTCTTTCAATGAAAAAAGCAACAAACCCTATGGTCTTAGTGTATTTTATAAGGAATTAAAAGTCCTTTTTAATGATAAAAAGATACGAACACTTTATCATCAGCCAGATAGTTATTTCTATGCAAACTCGGAAGATGGCTACGGAGATCACATTGCAGAAGGAACCTATATGAAAATAGGAAATTCAACTACAATAACTTCTGAATCTGTTGAAGAACTTCTATACTTCACTGGTCAAGGAAATACACTATTCATATCAGATTACTATCTCCCAAGTAAATTAGCCGACACACTTAAACTGGATATCGATTATATAGGGAATGAAAAAGATAGCGTTTCTTATCTATCTTTTATAGATGAGAAACTCAAGTCAAAAAATACAACAATCGATAAAAACGAAGGGGATTTTTACTTTGGTAAATTCGACAGTATAAATCAAACTGTACTTGGATATACAAACAATAAGGAAAAGCGAGTAAACTTTATCAAAGCTCCTTTTGAAAAAGGAGCTATCTACCTTCATCTTGAGCCAAAAATATTTACGAATTATAATATTTTAAAACAGGAGAGGTATAAATATCTAGAAGGTGTTTTGTCTTATATCCCTTCTGAGAACATTTATTTTGACTCCTATTCAAAATATCAAACGGCATACGACGGAGATATCGAAAAATCATCGGAGCTAGGTTGGTTCTTACAACAAAGACCTTTTAAATGGGCTTGGTACCTTGCCCTATTATTAGCACTATTATTTATAGTGTTTAATGCTAAACGGCGACAACGTGTAGTTCAAATAATAAAGCCCTTAAAAAATACGACTTTGGCATTTGTTAATACCATCTCAAATGTATACTTTGAAACTCAAGATCATAAAAACCTAATCGAGAAAAAGACGACATATTTCTTAGAGAAAGTCCGAATGGATTATAATATGGACACTTCGCATCTCGGCCCAGAATTTATAGATAAATTAGCTTTAAAGTCTGGTGTAAAAAAGACAAAGGTAGAAGCAGTTGTAAATTATATGATATGGCTTAAAAATAAGCGTCAGTATTTTGAAAGTAATTTGATACATCTAAATAAATTAGTAGAAGATTTTTATTCTAAATAATTATGGAAGAGACCAACCAAGAGTTAGATCCACAGAATCAAACTCCCAATACAACTAATGAACCGACCAATGCTGATAAGGAAACGTCAAATATTGAATTCAAGAATCGCTTAGATTTAACAGAATTACGCAGTAACATGGGTAAAGTTAAAGAGGAAATTGGTAAAGTAATCGTAGGACAGAACGAAATGATCGATATGCTTATAGCTTCGTTATTGGCAAAAGGGCATTCATTAATTGAAGGAGTGCCTGGTGTTGCCAAAACTATTTCAGCTAAGCTACTAGCCAAAACACTAGCTGTTGATTTCAGTAGAATTCAGTTCACACCAGACTTAATGCCTAGTGATATTTTGGGTACGTCAGTATTTAATTTAAAAACTACCGAATTTGAGTTCAAACAAGGCCCAATCTTTTCGAATATGATTCTAATTGACGAAATAAATCGAGCCCCTGCAAAAACCCAAGCGGCGCTCTTTGAGGTGATGGAAGAACAGCAAATTACAATTGATGGAAACAAATACAAACTCGAATCTCCATTTATGGTATTGGCAACCCAAAATCCAATCGAGCAAGAAGGTACTTATAGATTACCCGAAGCTCAATTAGATCGTTTCTTGTTTAAAATAAATGTAGATTATCCAAACTTAGAAGAAGAAATCGAGATTTTAAATAGAGAACATAAATTGAAAGATGCCTCGAAAATAGAAGCGATTTCTGCCTTTCTAACAGGAAAACAAATTTCAGCTTACCAACATTTAGTCTCTCAGGTTTCAATCGAGGAGCATTTACTTTCATATATCGCTCAAATTATTGTTGCCACAAGAAGTAATCAATTTTTATATCTTGGAGCATCTCCAAGGGCTTCTATTTCTATCCTAAAAGCAAGTAAGGCTTTTGCCGCAATGGAAGGGCGAGATTTTGTTACCCCAGAGGATATTAAACGTGCTGCTATCCCCGTATTACATCATAGAGTTATAGTCACTCCAGAAAGAGAGATGGAAGGACTTACTAGCAACGATATCATCAAGCAAATAATTGAGAAAATAGAAATACCTAGATAATCAAAAGTGAATCTATTTAAACCTTTTTATATTCAACCAACTTTTTTCTATGCCAGTATTGGGATCGTGGTACTCTTTATATTGAGCTATTTTCTTCCCATTCTCTTTACCATAGCCCAGCTGTCGATAGTTGTTTTATTACTTCTATTTGTTATAGATTTTTTGATAGTTTTTCTAGGTAGAAACAAAATTGAAGCTACTCGCCTGCTTCCAGAAAAATTTTCAAATGGAGATGAAAACGAAGTTCATTTGGAATTAAGGAACAATTACCCGATTTTGGTTTTTTGCGAAATAATTGATGAAATTCCTGTTCAATTTCAAATCCGAGATTTCAAAATCAAAAAATCAGTAGCTCCAAGAAAAACTGAAAAATTAGTTTATAATTTAATCCCAAAAAATCGAGGGGAATACTACTTTGGGCAATTAAATGTTTTTGCTTCATCGAAAATTGGTTTGGTTGCAAAACGTTTCGTTTTTGACTCGACGAGTCTAGTAAAAACCTATCCCAGTTTTAAACAACTTAAAAAGTTTGAACTGCTCAATATCAATCAGAACTCAATAGCTAGTGGTTTAAAAAAAATAAGACGTATTGGTCATAGCATGGAGTTCGAAAAAATTAAAGAGTATGTTCTAGGTGACGATCTACGTACAATAAACTGGAAGGCTACTGCAAAGAAAAACAGCCTTATGGTTAATCTTTTTCAAGATGAGAAGTCACAACAAGTGTATTCAATTATAGATAGAGGTAGATCTATGAAAATGCCCTTTAACGATCTTAGTTTACTGGATTACTCTATAAACGCTTCGTTGGTTATTAGTAACGTGGTATTAAAAAAACATGACAAGGCCGGAATGCTCACCTTTTCAAAAAAGGTTGAAAACATAGTAGCTGCAGAAAGACGTAACTCACAGATGCAATTGATTCTAGAATCTCTTTATAATGTAAAAACCGACTTTTTCGAGAGTGACTTCAGTAGGCTTTATTCAACTGTGAAGCAACATATTAATCATCGAAGCCTTATACTGCTTTATACAAATTTTGAAACTTTAGATAGTTTAAATAGACAACTCCCCTATTTAAAGGCCATTGCAAAGAATCATTTATTGGTGATAATTTTCTTTAAAAATACAGAACTAAACAAAGTAATCGAGAATAAAGCGGCCACCATACAACAAGTTTATGACAAGGTGATTGCCGAAAAGTTTGCTTTTGAAAAACGCCTTATTGTTAATGAGCTTAAGAAATATGGCATATACTCTATTCTAACAAAGCCTGAGGACCTAACGGTTAATACCATCAACAAATACCTAGAAATTAAATCTAGAGGGTTGCTTTAGAACTAAAATTTACGTTTCATCATTCGTTTTCTACAATTCGGTTGGTTTATTTATTTCTAAATGAGTATCTCCCTGATATTTGCTTCAGAATTAATCATTAAAACCATATAATTATGAAAACTTTATTTCTATCAATCGCATTAACATTTTCTTCTTTTATACTTTCAGCTCAGGCAATATCTGAAACTAGCCCGGAAGGAACTACAATTACCATCTCCGTTCCAGTACAAAGCAGTGAAGGCAATATTGTTGTTGGGCTTTATGACCAGACCAACTTTATGAAAAACCCTTCCGAAGGTTTAACTGGTGAAATTATCGATGGAAAAGCCACCGTAACCTTTAAGGATGTTGTTCCTGGAGAGTATGCAATAATCCTATATCATGATAAAAACTTGAATAAAACTATGGATTTCGATTATAACGGAATGCCTCTAGAAATGTATGGTATGTCCAACAACCCAATGAGCTATGGCCCTCCTCAATGGACAGATGCTAAATTTGAAGTTGTTAAAACCCCGATCGAACTGGAAGTTAGAATGTAAACCAACCTTTTTTGAAAATATATAAGCGCCCTCATTAATTGAGAGTGTTTTTGTTATAAGAAAAAGCTTAATTTATCAGGTGTTAAATAGATTTTATCAATACCGATACCTATCTTTGCGTAAACGGACTTGATCATGACGATAACACAATTAAAATACGTTCTAGCGGTTGCAGAACATCAAAACTTCACTAAAGCGGCTCAAAAGACATTTGTTACTCAGCCCACGTTGAGCATGCAAATTCAGAAGTTAGAAGAAGAACTTGACATCCAAATTTTTGACCGAAGTAAGAAACCAATAGTATTAACTTCAATAGGAGAAAAAATTGTGAGTCAGGCGCATAATATTGTAAATGAAGCTGAACGAATGCAAGATGTGGTGGATCAAGAAAAAGGGTATATAGGAGGTGAATTTAGGCTTGGGATTATCCCAACGGTAATGCCAACCCTACTCCCGATGTTCTTAAAAAACTTCGCAAACCGTTACCCCAAAGTCCAACTCAAAATAGAAGAATTAACCACAGATGATATTATCACTAAGCTAATTGATGGTTATTTAGATGCGGCTATTGCCGCAACTCCATTAATGCATGAAAAGATTAAGGAAAGAGCACTATACTACGAGCCATTTGTTGGATACATCCCAGAAAACCATCGATTGTCTTCGGAAGTGAAAATAAATAGTACTGATCTAGATATTGATGATATACTTTTACTCGAGGACGGTCATTGTTTTAGAGATGGAGTAATCAACTTATGCAAGTCTCCAAAACATTCTAGAAATGATAACTTTCAACTTCAAAGTGGAAGCTTTGAAACCCTTATCAAATTATCTAATGAAGGTCTTGGAATGACGCTACTGCCCTACTTGCATACACTAGATGTTCCTAAAAGTCAGATTAAAAATTTACATTATTTTAATGAGCCATCTCCTGCAAGGGAAGTAAGTATCATTTATAGTAAAAGTGAATTGAAAATGCAGATTACAAATGCGCTTTACGATGTTATTTCTGGTGTTGTGAGAGGCGCAATTGCTTTTCAGGATGTAAAAATAATAAGTCCTTTAAAATAAACCCTTTTAAAAGAAAAAAACCTCCGAAGTTACTTCGGAGGTTTTTTTTATGGATTTAGTAAAATTAAACATTTATTTAATTGAGGTTTCTGTTTTATAAGAGAGTCAATCCAGATTTTCAGCTCCTCTATTTCATAGGGAAGCAATCTTGTCATTGCCTTTTTCAACTCTTTACAGAATAGATTAACATCAAAACTTACTTTTGCAAGTACAGCTTTAGTGTAGTCAAACATTGCTCTAGCCATATTTTAAACTTAATTATTGAGGGTTTAGGTAATGTTCAAGAATAGGCAGTTTTGGTTTTTGGATTAGCTACTCTAAATGTAGTGAAAAAAACAATGCAAAAAGGCCTAATGTGAATAAATTAACACTTTAAAATCTGTTGTCTCCATCCAATAAATCTCCTAATCCACCCAGAATACTGCCTTCACCTTTATCTTTACCTCCCCCTCTTGGAGCTGCCATCCAAACACGTTTTGCAAGACGACTAAAAGGTAGTGATTGTACGTATACCGTTCCAGGACCTGTTAAAGATGCAAAAAATAGTCCTTCCCCTCCAAAAATAGTGTTCTTAATACCCCCAACAAATTCAATATCATAATTTACAGTACTATCAAAGCCAATAATACATCCCGTATCAATCTTTAGATTTTCTCCAGCGGCAAGTTCTTTAGTCGCTGTAGTACCACCAGCGTGCACAAATGCCATACCATCACCTTCTAATTTTTGCATAATAAAGCCTTCTCCTCCAAAAAGACCTCTACCCAATTTTTTTGAAAACTCTACTCCTATGGAAACTCCTTTCGCTGCACAAAGGAATGCGTCTTTCTGGCAAATAAACTTACCTCCAAACCTTTGTAAATCTATTGGGATGATTTTTCCTGGATAGGGAGATGCAAAACTAACTCGTTTCTTTCCATCAAGAGTATTGTAAAAAGCTGTCATAAATAAACTCTCACCTGTGAGCAATCGTTTTCCTGCTCCAAATATCTTTCCCATTACGCTATTATCCTGGGACGAGCCGTCTCCAAAAATGGTTTCCATCTTAATACCATTGTCCATCATCATAAAACTTCCGGCCTCAGCTACAACCCCTTCATTTGGATCTAATTCAATTTCTACATATTGCATTTCTTCACCATATATAGTGTAGTCTATTTCGTGTGCTTGCATTTAAATTATATTTTTTGATTCAATAATAGGTTGGTGCAGTAGAAGATTTGTTACACCAATAACCTAAATTAATTGTAATGCTTAGTTAAGTTCTATAGAAATCAACTTTTAGGTTTTGACTTTTTCAGTTTCACAGTCCATTCAAACTCGAACTTAGAAACAACATCGTCCTGTGTATCTCGCCCCTCAGACTTCATCCAGCAGGTCTGTCCTTCGCCTGTTGCCAAAGTTGTTTCTATCGCCTGCTTAATAAGATCACCATCATTACTTGTAAATGTAATTCGGCCCCGGGCTTTCTTAGTAAAAGTCGCCTTGTTATTCGCTACCAACATTGAAATGGACTTGCCGCTCTCTTTAATATTAGACATTACTAAGGCCCCAGTACTTAGTTCTGCAGCCATACCCTGAACCGCCCAAAACATAGATTTAAATGGATTCTGATTGATCCAACGGTGCTTTGCAGTAGTTACGCACGAAGTTTCAGAAATAGATTTTAGCCGTACGCCTGTAAAATAGGCCGAAGGCAATTTAAAAAGTAAAAAAGTGTTGATTTGCCCTGGTTTTATTAACATTTCGAAAGATTTCGGCTAAGATATTACAATTATAACTGACATTCCAAATGTTAATTCTATGTTAATATTTACTACTATGCGTAACACAATACCTTTTAAAAGACATATATTTGTATAAGAAATTAATAAGTAATGGACAATTCAGTTACAGACAATCAAAAAAACTTAGGTGCTTTAATACATCTATCGACTTTCTTAAAGTACTTCTTTCCATTTGCCAACTTCTTTGCACCGCTCCTATTATGGACTTTGAATAAAGAAAAAGCTTTTGTAAACGAACACGGAAGACAAGCAATTAACTTCCAACTTAGCATCCTATTATATGCATTGATTGTTGGAGCATTATGCATTCCATTTTTTATGGTTTTTGCCGTGGATCTTGTTTCCTTAGTAGATGCCGTCGACAACACAGTACACGAAATTAGATTTCAAGAAATAAAGAATCTTTCGGGATATATCTTATTAATTGCTTTGGCATCCATATTATTATTTGGACTATTCATTTTCGAATTATACGCCGTTATTTCAGCGACAATAAAAGCATCAAAAGGGGAGCATTACAACTACCCATTGAGCATATCATTCATCAAAATCAACCCTGAACCAGTTTCAGAACAAAACCAATCAAAAAATGACCACGTTAGTTAGTTTAGTATTAGCAGCTGTCTTAAACTTCCTAGGAACAGAAGTTCCTCCCGAAGTTAACGATGCAACGGTATCTAGTACCTATCAGGTAGAGATCCAAATGCGTGACGAGCATTCAGAATTAATAGCGCCAACTTGCATCATCAAAAACGAACAGTTATTTAAAGAAAAAGGAATCAGATGAAAATTGAAAACACAAAAGCGCAAATGCGAAAAGGGGTACTGGAGTACTGTATCCTTTCTATCTTAAAGGATGGAGAGGCCTACACTTCAGATATCTTAGAGACCCTGAAAGACGCAAAACTTCTTGTGGTAGAGGGAACAATTTATCCGTTGCTTACCAGACTTAAAAACGCAGGATTGCTATCTTATAGATGGGAAGAATCAACAGGAGGTCCTCCACGGAAGTACTACGAACTTACCGAAACAGGAAAACTATTTTTAAAAGAATTAAATACCACTTGGAGCGAATTGCAACAAGCAGTATCTAGAGTAACCAGCGAAAAAACTAAGAAATGAAAAAGACAGTAAATGTAAATTTAGCAGGCACATTTTTCCACATCGATGAAGATGCTTTCGGAAAACTAACACGCTATCTCGATGCCATAAAGAAGTCGATGTCAGATCCCCAAGGGAGCGATGAGATTATACGAGATATTGAAGCCCGTATTGCTGAACTTTTTTCTGAAAAAATTGAAAGTAGTACACAGGTAATCTCCATTAAAGAATTGGATGAAGTAATCTCAGTGATGGGACAGCCTGAAGATTATGTGGTAGATGAAGAGATTTTTGAAGACAGTGGTTTTGAGTCTAAGAGAAAAACAAGAAGCAGTTCATCATCTTCGAGAAAACTATTTCGAGATATTGATGACAAATTTATATCGGGTGTATCGTCAGGACTAGGGCATTATCTAGGAATTGATACTATTTGGATTCGTCTCTTATGGGTAATTCTTGTCTTAATAGGTTTTGGTAGCCCAATTTTGATCTATATTTTACTTTGGATTATTGTTCCTGCGGCCGAAAGCACTTCAGACAAACTAAAAATGACTGGAGAACCTGTCAATATTTCAAATATTGAAAAAAAACTCAAAGAACAATTTGAAAGCGCTACAGACAAAGTAAAAAATGCGGACTATGGTAAATATGGTAAGAATATAAAAAGCGGAGCCTCAGGTTTTTTTGACTCAATCGGGAGTTTAATTCTTGGGATATTTAAAATCTTTGGTAAATTCTTTGGTATACTATTAATTATTACATCATTGTCCACTCTTATTGGTTTAGTAGTTGGTCTATTTACCTTCGGTTCGATTGATTTTTGGGGACACGGTGAAATGATGGACTACATATCACTTGTCGATACTACAAATTCCCCAATATGGTTACTCTCACTATTGGCCTTACTTGCTGTAGGTATTCCATTCTTTGCTCTATTTATTATCGGGCTTAAATTGCTTATTGACAACCTAAAATCAATTGGTTCGAAAGCGAAAATCATCCTTGCGGTTCTTTGGGTGATTTCTATTATCGGTCTTGGAATTCTTGGAATTAGACAAGCTACAGAACAAGCATACGATGGAGATGTAATTACAGAAGATGTTATCCCTATAAGAACTGGAGACACATTAAGAATTGCAATGAGAGCAGACAAGCAATATAGTTATGATGTAAGTAGACAAGGTGGTGTACAAATTGAATATGATATAAATGATGAGAAAATCATCTACTCAAACGACATACGTCTAATTGTAAGGCACACTCGTGATAGTGTTGGAAGATTGCTAATCGAAAGAACGGCCCAAGGGGGTAGTTTCTTGAACGCAAAGAAGAGAGCAGAAGCCATTGATTATAACTATTCCTTTGAAGATGGTAAGTTGATTTTAGATGGCTTCTTCATAACAGACATAGAACAAAAATATCGGGACCAAGAAGTTGAAATCGTCCTTTATCTGCCGATAGGCTCAATTTTATATGCTGAAGACAACACATATTCATTTCATAGAAATGGTTCAAGATATAATGATATTCTTGACAATGGAGACGAAGAGCAATACCTGAGAATCTTAGAGGATGAAACGGAATGTCTTGATTGTCCAACAAGAGAAAAGAGCGATTGGGACAATGATGATGATTGGAATGATGATGATCAAAACAATTGGGAAAAAGAAGT
The DNA here is from genome assembly GCA_913063405.1 of uncultured Ulvibacter sp. Classification (GTDB taxonomy): domain Bacteria; phylum Bacteroidota; class Bacteroidia; order Flavobacteriales; family Flavobacteriaceae; genus Ulvibacter. Next base: position 7,402 of record CAJXZB010000036.1, on the reverse strand, counting down.
AGATCAAAAATTTGACGAAGACAAAAACTCAGATCGAATTATGATTAATGAAGATGGCGTTAAAATACATCTTAACGACGAAGACGATGTAGAAATTAATATTAACAATTAAGACCAAAAGATTATGAAAACTATCAAAATGTTCTTTGCTACTCTGGCAGTGATTATGTTAAACTCTTGTGCCTTCGATATAGGTTTTGGACAAGAAAGTGGAAACGGAAATGTAGTAACCGAAGAACGCCATGTTAGAGATTTTAGCAAGGTAAAAGGCAGTGCTGGATTGGATGTTTACTTGACGAAAGGTTCAGAAAACAAAGTAGTTGTAGAAGCAGATGAAAACCTAATGGAATTTATTGAAACTGAGGTTCATAATGGAAGATTAACCATTGGTACAAAGCGAAGCATAGGAAGATCAAAAGCTAAGAAAGTACATGTTACCTATATAGAATTATCTGAAATTGCTGCAAGCAGTGGGTCCGATGTTATTGTAAATTCTGTTGTAAAAAATGAGAACATTAGCTTAGATGCAAGTAGTGGAGCGGATATTGAAGTAGAAGTACTTGCAAAAGACCTCTATGTTGAAACTAGTAGTGGAGCTGAGATTAAAGTACGCGGAAAAGCGACTAGGCTGAAAGCAAAAAGCTCTAGCGGCAGTGAGATTGACGCAGAAGAATTATTAGTAATTAATTGTGATGCTGATGCCTCTAGTGGTGGGGATATCACGGTCAACGTTAAGGAGAACTTAGAAACCGAAGCAACAAGTGGTGGTACGATAAGATATTATGGGAATCCTTCGGCAGTATCCAAAAATGGTGGTCGTTCTGGAAGCGTTCGAAAAATGTAAATCAAATTAATTAACCAACTCGAATCCGTTTCAAATCTTTTGATAGCAATGAGATTTGAAACGGATTTTTTAATTCAACACTATGAAAAAGTTTATATTTATACTAACCATCCTCTTTTGCACAATGGCAATAGGACAAGTAGAAAGATCTTCAGAACTCTACTCTCAATTAGAAAAAAAAGACAGTTTATTATTTAATGTTGGATTCAACAATTGTACTATGTCGCCCTTTGAAGAATTATTAAGTGAGGATTTCGAGTTTTACCATGATAAAGGAGGAATAACTAATTCAAAGGCAGAGTTTATTCAAAATTTCAAAGAAGGGCTTTGCAAATCACCTACCACCTATCAATCCAGAAGAGAATTAGTTGCTAAAAGTTTAGAGGTTTTTGAACTGAAAAGAAACGGTGAAATTTATGGAGCAATTCAAAAAGGAACCCATCGTTTTTTTGAAAAACATGCTAACAAAGACGAAACCGTAGGAAATATTGCCCGATTCACACATCTTTGGTTATTGGAAAACAACGAATGGAAATTGGCTCGTGCCTTAAGTTATGATCACTTGGATCCTTAAGAATTAACGGTTTCTTACCAGTATGTTAAGAAATATGAGGTTTTCTAAACCGTTAATAGTAGAAACCTCATACAAACAAACTATGAAACCATTTATTTTTGCCTTATCCCTTTTAGTCCTTTTCGCTTGTAAAAATGACGACAATTCGAACAACAATACAAATAACTTCGCCAATTTAACTACGGACATCACCAAAGGTACTTGGAAGATTACCTATTATTTTGATGACAATATTGACGAAACAAGTAATTTTGCTTCCTATACCTTCACCTTTAATCAGGGCGGAACCGTAAATGCCGCAAATGATTTATTTGCCGAAAATGGTACTTGGACCTACGAAGATTCCAGTAATGATTCGACCGATGACGATGGTATTGAAAATGATGAAGAACTAATCTTAACATTTCCAAATAGTATCCTCTTTGATGAAATTTCAGAAGACTGGCACATTACATCGGCTACTACTAATGAAATCGTTCTGTATGATGTTAGTGGCGATGGAACAACCGACTTCTTAACTTTTACCAAACAATAAATAAACCTATTATATAAAAAATCCGTCCCTCCAAAATCTGCTCGGATTTTTTATATAAACTGATAAGTCTAAGCGGTTACTTCAGTTTCAACGGTTGCCAAATATCTTTCAGCATCCAAAGCAGCCATACAACCTGTTCCTGCAGCCGTTACAGCCTGACGATATTCCTTGTCTTGAACATCACCACTAGCAAATACACCAGGTATATTTGTCTTCGTACTTTTTCCTTCAGTAATTAAATATCCCGTATCGTCCATTTCCAATTGACCTTTAAAAATATCGGTATTTGGTTTATGTCCAATAGCGATAAAAAGTCCTGTAATTGCAATTTCTTCCTTTTCTTCGGTTTGATTGTTCTTCATTCTCAGACCTTCTACGACCATATCACCTAAAACCTCATCGATCTCGGTATTGAAGCGTACATCGATATTTTTTGTAGATGTAACTCTATGCTGCATTGCTTTGGAAGCTTTCATATAGTCCTTACGAACCAACATTGTAACGTTGTTACAAATATTTGCAAGGTAAGTAGCTTCCTCAGCCGCAGTGTCACCTGCTCCAACGATGGCTACATCTTGTCCTTTGTAGAAGAATCCATCACATACGGCACAAGCAGAAACTCCACCTCCACGAAGACGTTGCTCACTTTCCAATCCTAGATATTTTGCAGTAGCTCCCGTTGAAATAATAACGGTTTCGGCTTCAATCTGCGTTGTATTGTCAACGGTTACCTTATGAATTCCTCCCACTTCTTTACTAAAATCAACTTCAGTCACCATTCCTATTCTCACTTCGGTTCCAAAGCGCTCAGCTTGCTGCTGTAACTGTACCATCATCGTTGGTCCATCAATTCCTTCTGGGTATCCAGGGAAGTTATCAACTTCGGTAGTTGTAGTTAATTGACCTCCAGGTTCCATACCCGTATACATAACAGGTTTTAAATCTGCTCTAGCTGCATAAATAGCTGCAGTATAGCCAGCTGGACCTGAGCCAATAATAAGGCATTTTATTCTTTCAATAGTATCAGACATAATTATTTCCTTCAAATTTTTAAGACTGTAAAAGTAGGAACTTTGTTCTAAACCTTACAGTAAAAGTTATTAAGAATTATGATTCAGCCATTAATGCTTTCTATTGATGCCTTGGAAAAAAATCATTTCTGAAGCTTTTAAGTAAACAGAACAATTTTAGTACTTTTAACAATACAATCTCCAACAACATACAACCAGAGGTATTTATGAGTAATTATCATATTAAAAGTTTAGAAGAATATTTTCAAGTGTATCGAAAATCGGTGCAAAATCCGGAAAGATTTTGGGAGGAAATTGCTGAAGAGAATTTTATGTGGCGCAAGCGTTGGGATAATGTTTTGAGTTATGATCTAAATAAACCTGAAGTTAGCTGGTTTGAAGGCGCCAAACTCAATATTACAGAAAATTGTATTGATCGACATTTATATACAAAAGGAGATAAAACTGCAATCATTTTTGAACCGAATGGTCCTTCTCAAAAAGCAGTGCATATCACTTACAATCAATTATATGAACGTGTCTGCAAGTTTGCTAATGTACTAAAGTCTCAGGGCATTAAAAAGGGTGATAGAGTTTGCATCTATTTACCAATGATCCCAGAATTGGCTGTTTCGGTTTTAGCCTGTGCGCGCATTGGAGCAATACATTCTGTTGTATTTGCTGGATTTTCAGCAACGGCGTTGGCGACAAGAATCAACGATTGCGATTGTAAAATGGTACTTACGAGTGACGGATCTTTCCGAGGCAACAAAACAATCGACCTAAAGGGAATTGTAGATGAGGCATTATTGTCTTGTAATGGAGTTGACACAGTCTTGGTAGTAAATAGAATTAATTCAGAAATAGAAATGAAGGAAGGTCGTGACCAATGGTTACAACCACTTTTGGATAATGCTCAAGTTCAATGTGAACCCGAAATTATGGCCGCTGAGGATCCACTTTTTATATTATATACTTCTGGATCCACAGGTAAACCCAAGGGAATGGTACATTCTACTGCTGGCTATATGGTATATACCGGGTATACTTTTAAGAACGTTTTTCAATATAGAGAAGATGATATTTATTGGTGTACAGCAGATATTGGTTGGATTACAGGTCATAGTTATATCGTCTATGGACCTTTAGCCAACGGCGCGACAACAGTTATGTTTGAAGGCGTTCCTAACTATCCTGATTGGGGGAGGTTTTGGGAAATTGTAGAAAAACATAAAATAAACCAATTTTATACGGCACCAACGGCTATAAGAGCCTTGGCAAAGGAGAACTTGGATTTCGTGGAGAAATACGATCTGTCATCGTTAAAAATTTTAGGTACGGTAGGAGAACCAATTAACGAAGAGGCGTGGCACTGGTATAATGACAATATTGGCAATAAACAAAGTCCAATTGTGGATACTTGGTGGCAGACAGAAACGGGAGGAATTATGATCTCGCCTATTCCATTTTCTACTCCTACAATCCCAACATATGCCACTTTGCCATTACCTGGAATTCAACCTGCCTTGATGGATGAGAATGGTGAAGAACTAACTGGAAACCAAGTTAGTGGTAGGCTTTGCATTAAGTTTCCTTGGCCAGCCATGGCGCGAACTATTTGGGGAAATCATGCACGCTATAAAGAAACTTATTTCTCTGCTTATCCAAATAGGTATTTTACCGGTGATGGTGCTATGCGAAACAGTACCGGTTACTATCGCATCACGGGACGTGTGGATGATGTGATTATTGTATCGGGACATAATTTGGGTACCGCTCCAATTGAAGATGCAATTAACGAGCATCCTGCAGTGGCGGAAAGCGCCATTGTAGGTTTCCCACATGAAATTAAAGGAAGTGCTTTATATGGTTTTGTAATTTTAAAAGAAACTGGCGAGTCGAGAAGTCATGACAATTTGCGGAAGGAGATAAACCAAATCATTACTGAGCATATCGGCCCTATTGCGAAATTGGATAAAATTCAATTTACCAATGGGCTACCAAAAACCCGAAGCGGGAAAATTATGCGAAGAATCCTTCGTAAGATTGCTGGGAAGGACACCTCTAACCTTGGTGACACTTCTACCCTACTAAATCCTGAGGTGGTAGAAGATATAATGAGGAATGTGCTTTAGTTTAACAGAGTTTAAAGAAACCTTTAGGGCAAATAGAAAATGGCTCAACAAAATTGAGCCATTTTCTGCTATGTTGGGATGACAGGATTTGAACCTGCGACCACTTGACCCCCAGCCAACCATCTAAGCCATGTAACATCCTAATATACAGTGATATAAAAAATTGGAATTAATAATTTGCAATATATTTGTAAAAAAACAAACTAGATTTACCCTTTAAAATTTGATTGTACAATAACCCTATGTTAAATCATCTGGCAGTCTAAATGTCTTTGCAAATTTATTGAGTTTTATTTGAGAGTTATGAGGTACACTTTTAACTATTTCTTCTCTTTTAGTGTTAAAATGAACTTCCACAAAGAAATCATCTACGACGTAAAGGCTCACTAAGTTTTTATGGTAGTAGATGGTATGCACATGTTTTGCTTCACATTCCATAACCAATGCCTGTTCAAATTCATTTAGGCTTTAAATTTTGAGTTTAGCATAACATTTTTACCCTCAACGGATTAAAATTAGAAATTTGTTCAAAGTCTATAATTTTTATAGGGTAATTGCATTCAGAAATACTCTTACACTTAATTAGGGTTTTTTGAGCGTGAGCTGTTATACATTAAAGATCACAATGTAATTAGTGAGAATACGAAATAATAAAAAAATCATCTATTAAATAACCCTCGTCATGAAAAATATTTTTCTTCCAATTTTACTTTTTACTTTTTCCATAACAATTGCTCAGACACCTTGCACTGGAGGAATGGCTGGCTCATTTCCCTGTGATGGTTATGACCTACAATCTCATTTTACTCTTGACGATTTAGACGCTGATACAGGAAATGATTCTTGGGGTTGGACTGATCCGGTCGATGGCACTGAATATGCATTGGTTGGTCTAAGTAACGGTACCGCTTTCATCGACATATCCAATCCTATTAACCCGATCTACATTGGAAAGCTTCTAACGAATGGAACTTCATTTCCTGAATATTGGTGGAGAGATGTTAAAGTGTATAACAATCACGCATTCGTTGTTAGTGAAATTGGTGATCATGGAATGCAGGTTTTTGATCTTACCAGATTAAGATCGGTCACAAGTCCTCCAGAAAATTTTACAGAAGATGCTCTTTATACTGGATTTGGAAGTGCTCATAACATTGTGATTAATGAAGATAGCGGGTATGCCTACGGAGTGGGTACAGATACCTTCAATGGTGGACCACATTTCGTTAACATTCAAGACCCATTGAATCCTGTTGCGGCTGGCGGGTATACTATGGATGCTTATAGTCATGATGCACAAGTGATTACTTATAATGGCCCGGACACTGATTATACTGGACGTGAAATCCTTTTTGGAAGTAATGAAAACGAAGTTGTGATTGTAGATGTAACTGATAAAGGTAGTCCTGTTAACATATCCTCAATAAGCTATACCAATGTGGGTTATACTCATCAAGGTTGGTTTACAGAAGATCAGCGCTATTTTATTGTAGGAGATGAAACAGATGAAACAGGTTTTGGAATTAATACTAGAACTATAATTTTTGATTTTAACGATTTGGATAATCCACAACATCATTTTGATTATTTTGCCACTTTAGCAGCGAGTGACCACAATGGATATGTTATTGGAGACAAATATTATATGGCCAGTTATAGAGCGGGCATGCGTGTTTTTGATATTTCAGATATTGAAAACCAAAACATGACGGAAATTGGCTCTTTTGACACCTTTCCTAGCAATGATATTGCAGGAGCGGATAGTGGAGCTTGGAATGTTTACCCATTTTTCGCCAGTGGAAATATTCTAATTAGCGATTACGATCGTGGTTTCTTTCTTGTCAAAGAATCAGGCCCATTAGGTATTACTGAAAACGAAAATACTTCTTTTTCAATCTACCCAAACCCTTCCAATACTAACATTACAGTTAAATCAGCCTCTAATCCTCTTAATAAAGTTGTAATTTACAATGTTTTAGGGCAGAGAGTAGCAAATTTTGATTTTGCCGAAAGCTTCTCTGAAAACCTTGATATTTCAAGTTTAAATTCAGGAATGTACTTAGTAGAAATCAATGACGCTACTACTAAGAGGTTGATTGTAAATTAATCTAATACTGGATACAATGGATTTATTAATGATACTTAACAATGAATTAATAAAAGAAGGTAAAACTGTTTTTACCAAATGGGGGTGGTGGTGTAATATAAAATCAATCGATGAAAGCAAATTTAAACACGGTGAAGGAATAAATATAAAAAGATTATATGATGATGCCACTTTTTCTATACACCCAAGAGATATAA
>CAJXZB010000035.1 GCA_913063405.1 uncultured Ulvibacter sp. | reverse complement strand
TTTCAACCCCAAGAGCATGACAGATTTTCACGCAAGAATGATAGCATTTATATTTCATATAAGAATGATTTTTAGATTATAGAAAAGATGCAAGTGTAGGAAAACACACACGAATACATCGTTGGTTCAAGCCCAAGAGGGGGCATGTTTTTTAATTAACTTGCTAATAATGAGAGGGGTGTGGTTCTATATAGAACTAATAGGGGGAGCGATACAATACGAATGAATATTGGCAAGTTTTTAGATCATGTGCCAGACAAACTTGAATATGTGCGTGTGCATCGTTCTTATATTGTTCGAATAGATAAGATCACTTCAAAATCTAAAGTTGAAGTCTTTATTAATGATATAAAAATACCCGTTAGCCAAAGTTTTCTCCCAAATTTAAAGGATATTCACTTTTAGAGTAAATTATTTCACACCTAAAACATAGGGTATTCGTACCAGACGATTTTTCACTCGCACCTATTTTGGGTATATCTATAACAAAACTCTGTAAAATTAAGGCTTGGTTCTCCGTGACCAAGTAGATTTGAATTCTAAGTAATATTTAAATTTTATACAATTATGAAAAAAATAATTTTCGCTATTGCCCTCCTTATAGTTTGTACTACATCATATAGTCAAATTAATTGTTGTGGAGGAGATAATTTAATAGTAAATGGAAATTTTGAATCTACTTTATCCGCACCAACCAATCAATCAAATAATATCCATTTAGCTAATTTTTGGAGCTCTATTTGGACTATAGGAAATTTAGCCGACTTATATGATGAAAATAATGCGGCTAGTAATTTTCCATTACCTAGCCCGATGGACGGGAATTACGCTTCCTGTTGGATATATAATTACCTTGGAAGCACGACTAAAAGAGAAGGAATGAAAGTAAAGTTGGGAAGTACTACTAATCCTATTAATATCCAACCAAATTCTGGAAATTATATTTTGTCAGTTGACGTGGCCAGTCTTTATGGAAATGGGCAACCAGAAATAGGGATTTATGGACTTTACGATAATGGCACACCTGTAAACAATCCTCAGTCATCCCATGATCCAAGTAATTTGGATTTATTTGGGTCAAATAATACTGTATTATTGGGTACCATAGAAGTGCCTAATAACTCATCTGGAGTTAAGGAACAGAAAACACTGTCTTTTTCTTCAACTTCTTCAGGTTTTCCTATCAATGGAATAGATCATATTTTTATAACTAGAGGTCCGACCATATTTTCAGCCAGTCGATATGTTGCTTTTGATAATTTTTGCCTAAATAGTGAAACACCTATTAACTTACCTTTTTCAAGTTATGCTTTTTGCGATGGAAATTATGAAGAAATATGCGGTCCTAATGGAACAAGTTTTACCTATGAATGGTTTGGACCAACTTTAGGAGGAAACACAAGTGAATTGCTTTCAGAAGATCAATGTTTTATGCCAAATCAGACAGGAAGTTATCTGTTAATTTTTACCGATGCGAGCGGATGTTCTAATTTTCAAAATATTACTATAACAAACGAAATAATTCAACCAAATTTAGGAAATAACATTGTAGTTTGTGAAGGAGATTATTATACAGGAAATATTAATATAGCAGGTCAAGGCTATGATAATCCAAATTATACCATTACGTGGTATCATAACGGACAAGAAGTTCAGGCAGGCGGAGAAACATTGATGACCACATTTGCAGATGGAGAAATTACAGTAGTTGTTTCATCTAATGGATGTGAGCCTGTATCAGACAGTATTACAATAACACAAGAGCCTTGTTGTCCTGATGATTTAGAACTAGCATTTGATTGCCATACAGGAGAGCTATACGTAGAGAACCTACCCGCTGATATCACAATTGAAACTATTTTCTGGAATTTAGATAATGTCATTATACCCTCTGTTACCGATACTACTTTACAAGTAACAGAAGCTGGAACGTATTCTTTTGGTATAATCTTTACATTATCAAATGGAGTTGAGTGTCATCATTTTATTCATTATACATTATCAGAAGATGACTGTCCTAATACAATTTTTTGCCCTGATGATCTAGAGCTTACAATGAATTGCGAAACAGGAGAACTATATGTAGAAAACTTACCTAGTGATATTACTATTAATAATATATACTGGTGGTTAAACAATGATTTAATATCAACTGCTAATACTACTCTGCAAATTAATGAAGCAGGAATGTATTCTTTTGGTATTATTTTCACATTGTCAACGGGGGTGGAATGCCATCATTTTATCCACTATGAGTATGAAGAGGATGAATGTTGTGATATAACCGGAGGAACAATTTCTGTAGATTTTGCTACTGAACCAGATTACATTGAGACAATAGAAGGCACGCCACACGGTACTGTTGAGTTTCCAATATTTTGTGATTCGTTCAGGCTTTCAACAAATAATTTATGCGAGGATGAATACTACATTTCTGTTGATGAACTTTATCCTTCAAATTGGTCGGTAGGAGCTAATTATTATAATGGATTATTTCAAGGGAATACACCAAGTGCCATTAACCTCTTTAATCAGCCCTATAATTTAAATCTAGTCTCGGAGCAATATTATTTAATTACCTTCACAGTATACCCAGGAGGAGCTACGCAGCATTTAGTTTTTGGTTATGACATGCCCAGCTGTCATGCGAATCCAAAAATGACCATAAGCCCTAACCCTTTTCAAAATAATATAACTATTGACTTTGAAGAATTGCAATTTGGGAGCGTAGAGGTTTTAAATATGTATGGACAAGTTATTAGACAAAAAGAATTTGTCAACAAAAATATCATAAACTTTAATTTGAGAGACTTAGATTCTGGAGTCTATTTTATCAAATTCTATACTGAAGGTGAAGTTTTTACGAAACAAATAATAAAGAATTAGGCAATAGAGAGACTTCTATTTTGTATATATAAAAACAGTGGTATTCTTATATCACTGTTTTTTACTTTAGATAAATTAGGGCAAAAATTTGTTCTTTAAAATAGGAGTCTTGAAATATAAGTTATTGCTTAAAGGAGACTATATTTTTGAATCCAAAATATGCATTGGCAATCATAACTGTTCAGAAAAAATAGTAACCTATAGATTTACCATTCAAGCTCCCTTCTGGGAAACAGGATGGCTTAGCGCCTTCTTTTTATTGATCTTAGGATTACTTGTTTATTCATTCTTTAAAGTAAGAGTACTTACTTACAATAAAGATATTACAAGAGAATTGATTTGGTTATTAATAAAACGCTTAAAAGGAAAGGAAAAATACTTTTTTTAGAGAAAACGGGAATGAAATTAGGATTAAAACAGATGCAGTTTTATTTGTTAAATCTATAGGAAATTACATCGATATTCATACAGAGAACAAAACCTATACATAGGTATGAATATTGGTAAATTTTTATATCATGTACCAGACAAACTTGAATATGTACATGTACATCGTTTTTATATTGTACGTATAGATAAAATCACTTCTAAATCTAAAAGTGAAGTTTGCATTGGTGATTTAAAAATACCTGTAAGCCAAAGCTTTCTCTCAAATTTAAAAGGCATTCATTTTTAGGCTTATTATTTCGCACCTAAATTATACGGTATTCGTACCACCACTTTTTTATTCGTACCTATTTTAAGTGTGACTACAACATTCAGAAGCTATCAAGATATTGGTCTTTATCTTCTGTATAATTTTGAAATATGATTTTTAATTCCGGAAACATTTAAAATCAACAACACCTTTTTTAACAAATCAAAATAAATTATAGAGATTATGAAAACAAATTTTAAAGTAGCATTATTTGCATTATTTTTTATTACGTATGCAAATTCACAATCAAATATTTTTCCTGATGATGGTAATGCAGGTATTGGTACTATAACCCCAACAGCAATGATGGATATTTATATACCTGAGGAAGCAACAATGGAATCTGGGTTACGTATAACGACACCATTCACTTTTATTCAAAATAGTAATATAGAAAGTTTATTTCAAATAAGAAGAGAAGGTATTATAACTAACACATATAGTGATTATTTAATATTGAAACCAAATGGGAAAACTGGAATTGGGATTACAGATCCTAACAGTAAACTGCATGTTCATAATGGGAGAATTCAAATATCAGGTAACAACTCTTATGGTGGGCCGATGATGATTTTTGGAGGAGATGCAAATGCTCCAAATGGCCAATGGGGAATTGAGTATGTGTCTGGAGGTGTTTCAGGGTTAAATTTTTGGAAACCTGATGGCTCTCAAGGAAATGGTTTTGGAAATCATTTTATGTTCTTGGCAGATAATGGGAAAGTGAGTATTGGTTTAGATCCAAATGCCGTTAATACTGATGGGAAAGGAACTTTTGAAGGAGATTACAACTTATATGTTGGAAGAGGTATTTTAACTGAAAAAGTTAAGGTAGCTCTTAGAGACTCAGAAGATTGGGCAGATTACGTTTTTAAAGACGATTATCATCTTTTAACGCTGTCTGAAGTTGAAAGTTATATTAAAGAAAAGGGGCATTTACCAAATGTTCCAAGCGCAGAGGAAATTGTAAATTCAGGAATTAATGTTGCTGAAATGGATGCCAAACTAATGGAAAAAATAGAAGAACTTACCTTATATGCAATACAAATGCAAAAGGAACTTGATGAATTAAGAAAGTCATTAAGTGATATTGATGAACAAAATTAATAGGTATGAAAAATTTTATAAAATATGTTGTAACATTTTTTTGTTTTTTTGTTTTCCACCTATCCTTTTGCCAAACTCAAGAAGAGATTGCGATAATAAAAGAACAAACCAATGTTAATTACCTTAAAAGATTAAGTCAAGAATTCAAAAATGAAGGTGCTATAAACAAGCAGATTGCTTTAGCTAATGGGTGGCCATTGCAATTTACACTTCAAGATGGTAGTGTTGCAGATTTACAAGGAATGTTAGATGACACAACGCCCTTGTACATTACTACAACCAATAAAAATTCTGGTATTACTACAAGAGCCAATAGATTATATTCTGGCGAACCAATGGGTCTTTCTTTACACGGGGAAAGCATGACGGCTGGTGTTTGGGATGGTGGTGCCACTCGATTAACTCATGAAGCGTTTGAAGCTAGAGCAATACAAATGGATGGAGCAACAGCACCAACTCCAACATTAGGATCTGATCATGCAACTCATGTAGCGGGTACCATTATTGCTTCAGATCAATTTGAAGACGGAAAAGCTAAAGGAATGGCGTTTAAGGGGAATGTACTAGCTTATGATTGGAATTGGGATGATATGGAAATGGCAACGGCTGCATCCAATGGATTGTTATTATCAAATCATTCGTATGGACTTGCAATTTTTAACCCTGCTCCTGTTCCAAATCATATATTTGGGAAATATTCTAGTGCATCTGCCAATTGGGACGAAATGATGTACAATGCACCTTTTTACCAAATAGTGAAAAGTGCAGGAAATGTTAGAGGGAGAAAAGATGCCGATGGAAATTTACATCCTCAAGTAGGTATTAAAAACGGGTATGATGTATTGGCTACTGAGAGTACTTCCAAAAATGTTTTAGTAGTAGCAGCTGTTCCCAAAGTATTAAGCTATTGGGGGCCAAGCAATGTCTCGATGACCGACTTTAGTAGCTGGGGACCAACAGATGATGGTAGGATTAAACCCGATATAGCTGCAAATGGATTAGAGGTTTATTCATCACGAGATGAAACAAATTTTTCCTATACAAAGAAATCTGGAACGTCGATGGCAGCACCAAGTGTTACAGGTACTCTATTGTTGCTTCAGCAGCATTACGCAAATTTAAATTACGAATTTATGAGATCAGCAACATTAAGAGCATTAGTCATTCATTCTGCTGATGAGGCTGGCGATTCCTATGGACCAGACTATAGATTTGGTTGGGGGCTTATAAATGCGGCTAAGGCTGCTCGCATTATTTCCAATAATGGTAACGAATCCATAATAAAAGAAAACACATTAATTGATAATGCTACAGATGTGTTACATATAGCCCTTGAGACCAATATCTTATCTATAGGAGGGTTAATTGAAATGACATTGGCTTGGACGGATCCAAAAGGGGTGCCATTAGGTGGTACTAATATTGATGATGCGACACCTGTTTTGGTTAATGATTTAGACATACGAGTGACACATGGAGAAACTACATTTTATCCTTGGAGATTGGGTGGAATATTAAATCCAACTGCAGCTGCCACCCAGGGAGATAATTCGGTAGATAATGTTGAAAAAATTCAGTTTTGGATTCCTCCATCTGAGCCAGGAGAAGTATACACCATTAGCATTTCTCATAAGGGGCATTTAGCGAATGGTTCTCAAGATTATTCTTTAATAGTTACTGGAGTGCAAGCAAATTGTCTTTCTAACCTAAATATAACGGCACCTGTTACTCCAGGTGAAATAGATGTACAAAACGCAAGTCATTCTATTGAAGCTACAAATCATATAAATACAGGAGGAGAAGCTATATATCATGCAGGAAACGAAGTCCTATTAATGCCCGGTTTCGAGACAGATGATGATTCACTATTTAAAGCATATATTGAAGGATGTACTAATGTTTTTGAGAGAAGACCCGAACAATTAATTCATAGAGAAGTTGTGAGGTTCAATCTACCAGAAAACGATTCGCTTAAAATTCAAGATAACGAAATAGCATTATATCCAAATCCATCCAATGGCATGACAACCCTCCATCTTCTAAATTTTGAAGGGCCATATCAAGTGGAATTATTAAACCTTCAAGGACAAAAGATCAAAGACATTGAAATGAATGAGCCGAGGCTGCAATTTGACACCAGTGATTTGAATAATGGTGTTTATTTAATTAGAGTTTCCAATGAAATAAATATTCATACAACAAAATTGTTAAAGGAATAGGCATTAAGTACAATTATCTAAGTTTAGAGACTGTCTAAAAAGGCAGTCTTTTTTTTGTTTTAAACAAATTTGGACTTACTATATTAGACTGGACACAAAGTTGCGAGATATTGTTGTTACATAATTTAATTTTGAATTATGTAACAACGCAAAAAGAATTACACTACAGAGTTTAAGGAAAAGAACTCCCCCTACTAGTTCTATATCGAACCATAATATTCTATTTATTAAGGAGTTAACAACAAACAACACCCCCTCTTAGGCTCGAACCAACGGTTGGTTTGTAGGATTTTTCTTGAATTTGTGCTGTTCTACTATTGAATAATCATTGAGAATCATAATTTTCAATAATAACATTGGCATAAAGAAATGTCTTTCTTTTTCTATAGTCTCTTTTCTTTTCAAAAGAAACATGACTTACGTTGCCATATCCCGTTTCCTGTTCTATTTTATAAATAATTTGTTCAATTTTTTCATAGCTCCCCGTTAAAGTGAATTGATATGAAATTAGGTTTACTCCATCGTTTACATTGGAATGTGGTTTTTCAAAAGCCACAATTTTCACTGAGGTCTTTGATGACTCTTCATTGAGGAAATCCAAAAGGCTGTTCTGAACAGATGTATTTTTAAGATTATTCTTGACCAAAACAGAATCTAAAAAATGCTCTTTATTCTTTAAATTGTAAGAAAGATTGGCTAAGTTTTCAAATCCAAGCACCTCACTTCTAAGAGAAGTAAGTTGTCGTTTGGTTTCAATAGTCTTTGAAAATGAAAAGTAATAAGAGCATATTATTGCTAATAATAGCCCTAGTAAGTAGATATGATTTTTATTTTTCAACATCTACCACAGTTTTTATAATAATTCCAAATTCTGCTACCCTAGCACTGGTTTCAGAATATTTATAGGTTGAGACTTCATCTACCCAATTCAATCGATCCAATTGCTGAATCCAATTATTAAACAACTGCTTATCCATACTTTCTCCTTCTAATTTTATTTCATTTATTTGATAGCTTATGGTCTTATCTGGGCGTATGGATTTTTCAAGCGGTTGGTATTCAAATAATGAAAATTGGACAGATTCAGGTTGCGAGTCCATAATTCTATTAAGATAGAATCCGCTTTTAGACCCTCCACTTAAAAGAATGTTATTGACAATGTTCTCCTTTTGTTCAACCTCCTTTTGTTTTTGCGTATACTTGGCTTTGTGAGATTCTACAAGAGAGGCCTGTTCTTGTAATGATTCTAATTCATTGTAATAGCCATTAAAAAGCAATGCATTAATTATAAGACTCAAAAATAGCATCCCTGCACCAGCAATTAGTCCTTTTTTTAGTAATACCCGACTCCTAAAATCCTGAAGTAACGTCTGAGACCTTGTCCCAATATTGGATGATATTCCAGAAGGAGCGATATAATTGAATAGGCCAGCCAAAGGCATCAAATAATTCGAGTTTATCTGTTCTCCTTCTATGCCATAGCTCAAACTAATCAGTCTATTATCCTCATCAAATGATTGGAATTCATTATCGGTTGTTCGAATTACATATTTGGAAGTTTGGATTTTTTCGGAGTTTAAGTACTGCTCAATGTTACCCAATACTCCGAAACCTATATTAAAACCTAATACGCTAATTCCTATATCCCTTAAACTCTGAATTATTTCGTCTACAATATTCTTTCTACAAATAGCGACAAAAGCCTTCTGTGAGGTTCTTTTTATCTCGTAATAAAAATCGTCTGTTATTAAACCTGGAAAGGCTTCAGTCACCATGGCCGTGTCTTCCTTTAGTTCAGTTTCCTTTATAAGTACTTGATCTGTGTTAATGGTAAGGTAACAATGAGTCTCTTTTAAAAGGTTCTTCGATAAGCTGGATAGCGAATCAGAATCAAACGATAAAATGTCCAAAAACTCCCCATTCTTTTTGGTGGCAGAAACACCATAATAGTGCAAACTCTCATCCCTAGAGATAATCTCTAATGACACGAATTGACGCCCATATAATACATATGTTTTTAACACCTGAAACATTAATTAATGACTGTCGGTTTTATTAAAATAGTTAAAGATTTTTTCGAACTTTCTCTTCTGCGTTTACTAAATAGATACTTTAAAATCGGAATTCTAGCCAACAAAGGAACACCAGAACCACTATCATCTTTAATAATTTGTTCTATTCCACCTAAAATAACTAACTCCTCATTCTCCATTCTTAAAATAGACGAAAACTCTCTGGTATTTATATCTGGTGGGGCGTCTTCTTCAATACGCTCTCCGCTAAAATTGGACTGTATAACTCTAACATTCATAGTAATTCGTCCATTCTCCGTAACAATGGGGCGTATATCTAAGGCCAATTCTGCCGAGACAGGGGCATAATTTCGTATTACTGAAGTTTGCGGATTCTGGCTTCCAATTATAGTTTGATTGGTGATCGCATAATAGGATGTTTGACTACTTGATAGATAAGCGCTGTGTCCATTTAAGGCAGATAATTGAGGTGTAGAGAGTATCTTTAAGTTGCCATTTGTTTCGTTGGCCTGAATATCCAGATAGAATTCCGGAAGGACCTTACCTATATTTAGACTTCCTAATCCACCTGTTCCTGCTAAAGCTTTATTAATTGTATTAGACCCAATTCTAAGGTTTGTTGATGGAAAAACTTCTCCCCTAGTTTTGCTCGGTTTATCTCCAATGCCAAATGATATCCCAGTTTCTAAAATAGCGGTACGATCTACCTCAAGTATCATTACTTCGATATAGATTAAAGGAACGGAAACATCAATACTTTTGATGAACTCCTTGAACTTTTCCACCTTTACACCAGGGCCATTTACAATAAAACCATTAAGCTCGTAATCAGTTGTAATTTCTAAGCCAGATTTCACTTCTATAGGAATTATCTTTTCAATAGATTCTATTGGACTATTTGATCCGGAT
Organism: uncultured Ulvibacter sp.; assembly: GCA_913063405.1. Taxonomy (GTDB): domain Bacteria; phylum Bacteroidota; class Bacteroidia; order Flavobacteriales; family Flavobacteriaceae; genus Ulvibacter. The sequence continues at coordinate 20,440 of CAJXZB010000035.1, read as the reverse complement.
GCAGAACCAGTTGTTCTTCTATTATTTGATGGATTGTTAGAGTTATTTTGATTGTATAAATTACTACTTCCTGTAACAAAATTTGCATTACGATTGTTTTGAGTACTTCGTATAGGGTCCTTAAAATCAATAATTGCGCGATTCTTAAAACGAACGATTTCAACCTGCTTCAATGATAATTGATCATCCGTTCCAAAGAAATATAAATTTCCTTCTCTTTTATAAGTAAACGATTCTTTAGGTGCTGTATTATTATTTCTAGAATCACCATTTTCAGTTTCTAATTGCACAGCACTTTGAAAAATTTTGTCCAGCAAAAGGTCGAACCCAATTCCTTTAGCTTTAACCGTTGCAAAACCTGCATTGTCTAGTGGAGCAGCCGTAAATACATTGATTTTCAAGTCTTCACTTAATGTATAAACAACATCGGCAATTGAGGTGTTTTGAAAATCAACATCTAATCTTTTCCCAACCGTATCAAGGACTTTATAGTAAAAATTTCCTCGCCGCCTAATTTTTGGGCGTGATGTAGTTCCACTGGACGGATCACTTTTTACATTGTTAAACACGCCATCAAAATAATAAAATCCATCTCTTGAGGTTGAAAGGATTAAGTTATTGGTAGCAGCCAATTTTTCCAAAGCAACTTCAACAGGCACATCCTTTATGTATAAGGTCACCGTGCTATTTTCTATTTCTGGTGAGAAAAGTAAGTTCTTTCCTGTGGCGTCCATAATGGCTCTAAAAACACGATCCAATTTATCATTATTCAAATCCAATGTAAGGAGTTTGTTAGTTGGATCATACAGTGAAACGATTGCATCTTCTTCTTGAATAGGTTTCTGGTATTTCTTTATAGAAATAATGGTGCCTGTAAACTCTAAACTCAAATCATATTCCTTGATCAAAAATAAGAGTAACTCATCCACAGGAACTTTTGTAAAATTGTTTATGATACTAATTGAATTAAGTTCAGGGGAAACGTTGATATTTACCTCGTGTGCTTTTGAAATAGCAAGGAGAAAATTCCCTAATGATGTCTGTGGGATGCTCACTTCCGATTTCTCACTCAATCCCGATACTTCGACCTTAAGTAAGTCCAATTGATTTTTATAATTATTAAATCGAATGTTGTCCTGAGCATATCCACTAAAAAAAAGCACTAAAAAACAGATGGTAAACAGATATCGTAAGCTCATATATTTAGTTTGCTAGTAAAGAATAGACTTCGTCAATTGAAGTTTCTCCAGAATTAATTAGTGCAATGGCGTTCGTCTTTAAGGTACTAAGGTTATTTTCTTTAATGTAATTATCAATTTGGAGCTCATTATCTTTAATAGCTAATTCGAGTTTCGATGTAATTGGAATAATTTCATAAATGGCCTTTCTCCCTTGGTATCCCGTATAGTGACACATATCACACCCCTTGTGAATGAATCGAGTTTTGATTTGGGAAAACTCCTTAAAACTCGAAGGAAAATCTCCTTTAGAAAAATGCATCTCTTCCTTACAATCTGAACACAACTGCCGAACCAAACGTTGTGCTACACTCAATTTGATCGTTGTAGCCAATAAATGAGGTTCAACTCCCATATCAATTAACCTAGAAATAGTTCCCCAGGCCGAATTCGTATGAATAGTAGACAATACCAAATGTCCCGTAAGTGCTGCCTTTACCGCCATAGAAGCGGTTTCACCATCTCGTATTTCACCAACCATTATAATATCTGGATCTTGACGTAAAAAAGTCCTCATGACTTTTGGAAAATCAAGCCCGATATCTTCATGTAATTGCATTTGATTAATACCCTTTAAGGTATACTCAACAGGGTCTTCAATGGTAATAATATTAGTTTCTTCTTCATTAAGAAGTTTCAAAGTTCCATATAATGTGGTTGTTTTTCCAGAGCCTGTAGGACCCGAAATAAGTACTATTCCGTTGGGCATCTTAACGCCCTCCAAGTACATTTGTAACTCTTTTGAGTTAAACCCAAGCTCCGAAAGCTCGGCCGCTTCATTATCTTTTCTCAGAATTCTCAACACCACTTTTTCTTGATGTATCGTTGGCATAGTCGATACGCGAATGTCAAATTCATCGGTATCTGTTTTTACATTTATTCTCCCATCCTGAGAAATTCTCTTTTGCGCAATATCAAGTTCAGCCCTCACTTTTATTTGATTCACAAGTAGCGTATAGTCTCCTTGTGATAGTTGATATTGTTCTTTTAATTTCCCATTCAACCTAAAGCGAACACGCCATTTATCCTCATAGGCTTCTAAATGAATATCACTACTGTTAAAATCCTTCGCTGTCTGAAGCAAGTCTTGAAGAAAACTATCGTCAGATGAAAAATTCGAGCCAGTCGTTTTTTTACGATAGTTATAGGACAAATAGGACTGGATATCCTGAGAAGATTCAGGTTCAAGCACTACACTCCTATTTAAAATAATCTCCAGTTCTTTTTTAAGCTTATCCAGGTTTTCCTGATCCGTTTTAAAAACAACACTTCCGTTGTTATTTGAAATTGGAACAATGCGATGATGAAACGCCTGATTAGATGTAATCAATTGCTTTAATTCAACAGGTATTTCGAAACTCAAACTCATAAAAGATACATCGTTGAGTGAAGACCTGACCAAGAGGCAATATATATACCAATTATAAAGATCGCCATATAACCCGCTAAGGGTACTGAAGGTTCCTTTCTAACCGATTTCAAAACCAGCTGAATTAACAGTGAAAAAAAGATTGAAAACACAAAAAAAGTAATAAACGACAACGTCGGGAAAGCCAGAGAAAAAGCGAATAAAAGTAGAACATCCCCTAAACCGAAGACCTCATTCAAAAAGTTCTTCCTTAAAACGAATTTGCTATAAAGCCAAATAATTCCAAGAATACTGATAACCAGCATTATATTTATTAGAATAGAATACAGAAATACAGAATCTAGCGTAGTTCGAAAATACAAAAAACCTCCAAGAGTGGCATAGGCAGGAAATAAAAACCACCAAACAAGGCGGTCTTTAATGTCTTGATATGCAATTACTCCAAGAGTAAGTAGCATTAATATTTTAAGAATAATAATCAATCTTTCACGATTTCTTTTGGTTTTCCATTTTCATCAATTTCCCATACATTAAGAGTTCCGTCATTATCAAAATCCACAACAGCTTCTGCTCGCGCTTTAAATGACCCAGCGGAAGCCTCAACAATTTCATATCTATAGTTCGCTTTGCCTTGACTTAAAACCGTTTTTGGTTCTTCAAAGTCAATGGTGCTAAGTTCATTTGAGTAAGTAGAGTTGATATATCTATATTGGGTTTGAAGAGTTGCAATGTAACTTAATTGTATTTTCGCCTCTTGTGCTTTTGCCTTGGTAATCAAGGGCATAAAGCTAGGATATGCTATCAATAATAACGCGCCAATAATTGCTAGTACAAATAACATTTCGTTAAGCGTAATGGCTTTAACTTTTAATCTCCCCATTTCCTCATTAAATATTGTTAAATGTACCTTTTGAGCGAATAATATCCAAGAAATATAGGTTCTATTTTCGATAAAAATGAGTTGTTTTTCAATTAGCAAAAACCCAACACTTTTCATACATTTACCTTGCTTCTAAAATTTGTAAATTTTGACGTTAGATTATTTTAAAACTTTTCAGACAATATATTCCTTTTTCATTTGTTTTTTGCTGATTTCCTGCGAAGAAACCCTTTTTGAAACCGACATAAGTGAAACCAACTTAGAATTAATTGCTCCTTCGGATGGATCTGTAATTAGCTTTACCTCGATTAATTTTGATTGGGAGCCACTAATAGATGCAAACAGGTATCAATTACAAATAGCAACACCTAATTTTGACAACCCGATCCAAATTATTCAGGACGTATTATTAGATTCGATTTCGACCTTTGATGCTCAATTAAATCCTAATATTTATCAGTGGAGAGTTAAAGGAATCAATAGTGCTTATGAGACCTCATACACCACGGCAAGTTTTGAAATCAGAAACAACGAAGACTTTTCAGATAATGTTATTGTCTTAAATAACCCTCAAGATAACCTAATCATTAATACGAACGTATTTAACCTTGAATGGAGTTCTGTTTTGGATGCTACTGGGTATAGAATTCAAATAATTGATAATTCCAATGGGCAAACAATAAGTGAGCAAACAACTTCAGAAACTAATATTCAATATACATTTCTAGAAGGAGACTTTAGTTGGCAGGTTAGGGCCGAAAAAGACGCTGAATTTACTGGATATAGTGGCCGTATGATCTTTGTAGATCAAACCGCTCCTAATGCTTCAACGCTGACAACTCCTGAAGATGAAGTCACGCTTACCTCTGGCAATGTTAATTTTAGCTGGAGCCGTACTCCTATATCTGGAAGTACTGAAATAGATAGCCTCTATATTTATAGCGATCTGTCTATGACCGTTCTCGTTGAAAAAGAACAAGTTGTCAATGACTATTTAACCACCTTGGATAATAGGGTGTATTATTGGACTATGAAGGCTTTTGACGGTGCTGGAAATCAAAGTGGAGATAGTACCACCTTCTCATTTACTGTAGATCAATAGATTTATGAAGAAAAAATCTACGTCATATATGTTGGCACTCACAGTACTTATTCTATGGGGGATTTTAATTTTTAAGTTCACTGGAGAGTTATCTGGAGATACGGTGGCCGATCCAAAATATCAGGCGAATACCTTTGAAATTCCTAAGACAAAGAAAAAAGAGGTATATAGTCTAATCCCATTAGAGAAAGATCCATTTATGGGAACAATTTCGAATTCAAAAAAGAAATCTGCCCCTAAAAAAAAGAAGCAGCCTACGATCAATTGGCCACAACTTCAATACAGAGGCATGGTAAAAGGAGAAAACAATAGTGCATTCATTCTCAGTATTAATGGACAAGACCAAATTTTAAATCGCGGAGAGCAGTTTGGTGAAATAAAACTGGTTCGAGGCGACCAGAAAAAGATCACAGTTCGATTTAAAGGCCAAACCAAAACGGTAGACCTCTAGTGTGGAGGGCGGCAAAAATAAAAGCATCAGTCCTGCAATTTTCCATTCTGGTGGCAGTAATGGTTACGATGGTTCTACTTTCATTTATTACCCTTAATCAAACCTTCTCTTTTTTTCAATTTAAATCGGAAAGTTTACTAGACGAACTAAGAAGCAATGAAGACGTATTTTTTTCACCCACAGATGAAAATATTACAACTTTATCTAATAACGTTGACCGTGGTTTTAGAGGTGGTTTTCAACTGATAAAAGTATCATCAGATATTGGCAGTGGAGAAATAAATAAAATAGGACTTATTGGTACTTCTTTACACAGTGAAGAAACAGCACTGTATCTTAGGGACGATAAAAAACCGCTAGTTATGGTGGGAAAAGCAACGATTCAAGGGAAATCCTATATTCCAGCTTCTGGAGTGAAGGCAGGGGTAATTTCAGGCACTTACTTCAGCGGTGAACAGTTAATAAATGGAATTACTTTATTAAGCGGTTCAAAGCTTCCAGATCTTGATCCCAGTTTCAATTCATATCTGAAGAAAATTCAAGAAGGCATGACCCAAGAGAATCTGGACATAGTTTCTAACATATCAAATTTGAAAAACTCATTTCAGAATCCCGAAAAAATCGTTTTAAGCGAATCGCCAATAACTGTGTTTGAACAAGCCTATGGAAATATTCGAATACAAAGTAGTAGAGAGATTATAATATCTAAACAGGCTGATTTAATGGATGTACTTATTGTTTCTCCGAAAGTAAAAATTGAAAAAGGATTCAAAGGACGAATACATGTAATTGCTAGAGATAGTATAATAATTGAAGAGAATGTTGAACTTAGTTATCCATCATCCTTAGTACTTTATTCTAAAAATAATGATGAGGTTTCCAACGCTATAGCTATTGAAGGAAATAGCAAAATTCTGGGAAATGTGATGTATATCCAGGACATTAAACAAGACAAGCCCTCTTCAAACCTTATTATTTCTGAAGATGCTACTATCCTAGGAAGCATCTATTGTCAAGGTTATTTAGACCTTAGAGGAACAGTAGCGGGAAGTGTGTATACAGAATATTTTATGACAGATACTGGTGGAAGTAGGTATATTAATCATATCCTTGATGGAAAAATTCTTCGAAATAGTAAATCTGAATTATTTTGCACCTTACCATTAGACAAAAAGAAGAAAGGAGTTGTTCAATGGATGTACTAAAGAAAGTTCGAGCGGCAACATTATTAGAGACACTTGTTGCTTCTGCAATAATTTTGGTGGTTTTTATTGTAGGAAGCATTTCCATCAATAACATTTTTCTAGGCACACTAAAAAATGACACCTATGACTTTGATAATCGTCTAAGCGAATTAGAATATCTATCCATCCACAGAAAATTGACTTTTCCATATTACGAGGACACTATTAAATGGGATATTAGTATTGAAAATAATGATAGTCACATTTTGATTTCTGCCTTGGACAAGGAAAGCAAAAAAGAAGTGTCAAGAAAACTATCTCATGAATAAGTGGCAACATAAAATAGTGTCCTTTACGCTAACCGAACTGTTGGTTGTAATGGCAATTAGCACAATTGTCGTTTCATTAGCTTTCTCGGTTATTGGCTTGTTACAGAGAAATGTTAGGCAGATACAAACAAACTACAAGACAAAAACTGAAATACAGTTGTTACAACAACAACTGGCTCTGGACTTACAAAATTTCCCTGAAGCCCGTGTTTCTTACACACAAGGTCAACTAACATTTGGCTCTCCCATAGATTCCACTGTTTATCAATTCGAAAAAGAGTATATTCTCAGAAAGCAGGACACTTTTGATTTGACCTTTAAAGAAAAGCTTTATTATTTTTCAGGAGATGTTGTTTCTACAGGAACAATAGATGCTATTAAACTAAGATTTTCTGAAAAAGATAGCAGCAAAACAATCTTCTTATATAAAAGAAATGATGCTTTAATTAAAACCAACTATGGGTATTAAGTTCGAAACGCCTATTACTAAATCTGAAACGAAAGAAACTTCCAATTTCTTTGACTTTCTAAATAAGGATATCAATCTTTTTGGTAATTCATTTTCCAATAAAAAGAAAGAGAATTTTTATGCCAGGTTGGGGATTCTACTTAAATCGGGAATTAGTTTAAACAAAGCTTTGGAACTTATAGCTGAAAGCCAAAAAAAGGAAAAAAATCAAGTGTTAATTCTGGGGCTATCTAAACAAATTGTAGCGGGAGAATCCCTTTATGAAGTTTTAAAAGCAAATAGTAATTTTAGCCCGTATGAATATCAGGCTATCAAAATAGGAGAACAAACAGGGAAACTTTATAACATTTCAAATGACCTGTTTCTATTTTTTAGACAAAAGAACGAGCAAAAAAGACAGGTATACAGCGCGCTCTCTTACCCCTTAATTATTCTGTTTACAGCGCTCATTGTAGTCTACTTTATGATGCAATTCGTAGTGCCCATGTTTGTCGATATTTTTAAGCAAAATAAAGTAGATCTTCCGTGGATTACCCAAATGATTGTTGATCTTTCAAATTTTATAACCTCATACGGAGGTTATTTGTTCCTATTGCTTTTTACGCTACCTTTTATTCTTAGATACCTGAAAAAGCAGGCATGGTATCGCCGAAGGTTAGATAGCTTAAAATTAAAAATTCCCGTTATTGGAAGCTATCTGAAAAAAGTTTATGTGACTCAGTTTGTTCAGGCAATGGCTTTGCTAACCAATGCCAAAGTCCCTATGGTTAATAGTCTCTCTTTGGCTCAAGAGATGATTCCATTTTACCCGCTGCAAAGCTCTTTGAAAGAAATTGGAAGCAACATAATCAAAGGAGAAAAATTAAGCGACAACTTTGCGAATTACTCACTCTTTGATAAGGATATGATTGCCTTATTGAAGGTAGCAGAAGAAACTAATCAAACAGAATTTGTTTTTCAGAAACTCTTTGAACAATATAGTGATGACTTAAAGTATAGTTCTCAGATAATCACTTCTGTATTGAACCCTATATTTATATTGTTAGTTTCCTTAATTGTTGGAGTGATTTTGATTGCTATGTATTTACCTATGTTTAAATTAAGTAGTGTGATTGGGTAGACAGTAGACTTCTTGGCAAATCATTTTCAAAATTTCGAATGACCTAGTATACTTGCCCGACTTCAGGCGGGGTACTACTTATTCTCATCTAATATTGGAAGCCACACTACCACTAAGATGTATTACTTTTTTGAAAGGACTATCATTGACCTTCAGTTTCGATATGTAGTTTTAAACAGCCCATTTATTATCTCAAAATTAATTATTTGTTGAGATATAACCTAATTTGCATTTAGTTTAAAACGAAAAGAGGGCGCTATATAGCACCCTCTAACTTAGACACTTATTTTCCTTATCTACTCTTTTAATAATTTGCCAGTATAAGTATTTATTCCATCAGAGACCTTAATTAAATATAATCCACTACTTAAATCACTTATATCAAATTGTAATTTTTGTTCTTTCATTTCAAGTGTTTTCAATTTCTGCCCTTGAAGATTAAATATCTCTACTCGACATGAATCATCCATATTCATGTCTTTAAAATAAATAATTGCAATGTCTGAAGCTGGATTTGGAAAAATAGAAATATTATTCTTATCTATTACTACAGAATATTCTTTATTTGAACTTTGAGACCCACCTTGTGGTATTGTCAAGTTTCGAGATATACATTGATCAAAAAAGAAACATAGAATCTCTTGGGCCTGATATTTTGCCAACCCTTTTCCATTGTCTGCTATACCAGTAATTTGATTCTTTGTGTTTTGTGAAAGATCATACAATGTATTTCCTTGGGATAAAATAGGAATGATAAGTTCTTTTAATCGTATGAAATCACTTATTTCTATCTGAAGTTGTTGTGGATAGGTTGTAAGTTCATTTCTAAGGTTATTTATCTCAATATAGGCATTTGTAAAATCTAACTGTTGGATGTATAAATCAATTAACTGAGTTTTATATAAAGTGTCATCTCCAAAAATGATCCAATCTTTAATATCACTACCATTAAACTCATCAACATTATACAAAATACTAAGTATAGATGTCGCTAATTGTGATTTGTGGCTTTGCAAATTAATAATCTCATTTTCTAATTCTGGATCTGGGTTACCTTGATTAACTTGTTGCTCATAAACCTGTAATAGTTGTGAGAGTTGATTCCTTATCAGGTGAAACTGACTTTGCATAAAGCCCAATTCGCCATCGTGATATGGAAAATTAGTTTCACAACTTACATTAAAAGAAGTTGGTACTTTGTTAACACCACTAGTATATAATGGCTCTTGATTAACAGCACCATCTTTATAATAATAGTTTAAATAATGACCTGTATCATTAATAAAGTTAGCAGCAGGTTCCTCGGAGAATGTATTTCCCGCAGGTTGATCATATGAACCTATATTTCCTTTAATACCATAAAATGCTTCAAAACCTCCCCAAAGCGTATCTGAAACTCTAAAATCGGCACTATTATATTGATTAATATTACATTCAAAACTAAGCCCTAATGATCCATTAGGTAAGGGCCAGAGAGCGCCTCTATTCTCTCCTTGGGTTAAATTTGCATAGGTGAGACCTTTAAATGTGTTTTTTCGAATCATTTCATTATTTTGTCCTAAATCAGAACTTACAATGCCTATACAAGTTCCAATATCTTCATATGGCGTCACATTTATAAATTCGTTCTCTTCTATCGATAAATCTTGAGTCCTTACCAAATGGATTCCATATTTAGACGTCTCAGTATAATAATTTTCTACATCAGAATAATGAAATTTGTTAAATGTAACTTTTGGAGAAAATAAACCAATCGTTTCAATACCATATAGATTATTTCTAAATATTGATCGGCTTACGGATATTGGATAAATGCTAGATGAATTACTTGCATAGATTCCAAAATCTAAATTTGTAAATGTGCTTGCATTTACAAAATATCTAGCGTCAATAGACCGAATACCACATTTGGTAATAGACCCGTCATTCTCTAAATAAGGGCTTGTAAAATTATCTCCCGTTCTGTTATCAGAAAAATGGCATCCTCCAAATCGAACCCCAGAAACTTTGTATAATGAAACATGATTAAGCGGAGTATGATTAAATTCATCGCCCCAAATAAAATCTACATTACGAAACTCACTCTTATTTGGTTTATCGCGACCTGTATAGGTTTCATCTGTATAATTCATAAAAGCAACAGACCTCCTGTTATTTATAAAAGTGCTATTATATGCTTTTATTACGCCTCCTGTTTCATCCCAATTGCCAGGTTTCCATAAGGTAACTCCTATATGAGCATTAGATATGGTAGCATTTTTTAGGATTACCCATCCTTGATTTGCATATGTTTGAGACTCATCTGAATTTCCCCAAACTTCAATTCCCTCCCACATTGTAGTCTCATCGCAATTTTGTAAAGACGTTAACAGGGCTCCATTTTCAACAATTAATCTCCCTCCTTGCTCTACTATGAGAACAGTTCTGTTAAAATCATAATAAAAATTTTCCTTGTAGCTGTCGGCAAATTCCACTGTAATTCCATCTATAGTAAGGCTTGCTCCATTTTTGATGTGAACTTCATTATTAATTTTTAAAATACCACTCGGAACTGTAGCAAGATTCCATACAGTATCTTCGGTAATTTCATAAGGTTCTATATCATCATAAATAGGAATATCAAAATCAAAATCAACACCTACAGCTCGCCAAGCCTCATGAACGTTATTCCATTGATCAGAATAGAGACCAAATATATCCTTAGCGGCTTGCAGTGAAAAATTTCGCGCATCCACATACCCAGAGTAAGGAGACAAATAAACAGTTTCTGTTCGATATGCAATTTTCGCTGCGTCTTCAATGCCGATTGGTGATACATTATATGCCACACAGTGATCATTAATTCCAGAACCTCCTTGCGACAATAAATAGAACCAATGATTCTGAACACCACTATTAGTATGAACCCCCCCATTATCACTACCACTTACCCAGTAGTCCAACCAATAATCCCCTCGGTAGGTATCTGGATCTTCATATTCATTTGGGTTCTCCATAGATCGGAAAATACAACCAATATCCTCTCCCATTTCCCATGTGCTTTTTTCGTCATCGGCAAAATGCTCTACACAGGCAGCCCAAATATCTGAAAAACTCTCATTAAGAGCCCCAGACTCATTAAAATAGACTAAATCCGCAGATGCATCACAAATAGCATGTCCGATTTCATGGGCTACAATATCTACCGATGTTAGAGGGTTACAACTTACATCTCCATCGCCATAGGTCATCACATTTCCATTCCAAAAAGCGTTTACATAATCTACACTATAATGGACATAATTCCTAATAGGTGCTCCCGCATTATCGTAGCTATCTCTTCCAAACGTGTCGTTAAAATAGGTATATGTCCGTTCGGCTCCCCAGTGCGCATCTAGAGCCGCATTATCCTTAGCGGAATTATCCCATTCAGCATCTGTCCAGTAATCATTATTATCTACAAAGTTCTCTGCGCCGACATAAGAAATGCCATTATTCATGTTTTTCGTTTGGATATTATGAAGTTCATCTTTTAAAATATAATCTCCTCCCAAAGGTTTAGTGTAAATTAACCGTCCACCACTATATCGGGTATCTGCTATCGCATGTTTTATCGTAGCATCATTTAACAGTACTTCTCCATTTTGAGCACTAATATAAACAAATGACCTACTCAACGGAGTTAAAGCATAGATATCAAACTTATACGCTAACTGATATTCGTCATTTTTTGCAGCAAATGCATTTTTGCAAATTACTAGTTCTCCATTTTCCGAATTGTTTTCACTTTTATACCAAGCATACATTTCAGAGTCATCCCATATATAAGATTCTGCATTTATATAATCCATAGCTCTTTGAAAGGCAAATACTTCATCTATTTCTGGAACTATATTTACATGAAGGTTCGCAACATATTCTCCAGTAATGGCGTGAACTTTACCTCCTTTACGATGCACTCTTATCGCTGTATGTTCGACTTTAATACCTGAGTAGTATTGTTCATATTGTTTAAATGAATATCCTAATTTATCTTTTTTTGAATGTTTAATGGAACTTAATCGATCATTTTTTGAGAGATCTAGTATTTTTTTTAGATTGTTTTCTACAAATGTTGTTTCAGAATTTTCAAATTTTTTTAGAAATACTGTTTTTTTCTTCACTTCTTGTCCGTATCCTGTCGTAAAAAATAGAAGGGCAAGTAGAAAAGTAAGGTTGTATACTGTCTTCATAATTATATTTTTTTTGTTAATAAATTGATTTTATAATTGCGAGCGACTATATGAACAAATTAGTTTTTCAGATTCCCGCTATTTGATATATCTATATACAAGTAGCAGTGTTTAAAATCTATTACCCAAAAAAATTAAAAAAGCCCAAAATTGATTAATCTTTGGAGGGGTCTTGTTGCATAGATATTTTGATACTTAGAATTTTTATCTTTGGAGTAAAGCTATACTTATGCGTGGCTACAAGCTCCAATTGATTAACAGTAGTTCCTATAATAAAAGTTTAATTCGCAGAGGGCGTATTGACTTTTGGATGGATAAGACGATATTCACTAATTGGTATTATAATGGTTCTCGTTTAAGAGGTGGAAAACAACTATATAATGATGCCGTAATAGAATTGATATTAATGATTTCTCACGTGTATCATTTACCTCTTAGACAAGCTCAAGGTTTTATGATGAATTTGTTGGAAGGAAAAGGTATTGATTTGGAAGTTCCAAATTACACGACCCTTTGTCGCCGAAGAAAAACACTTGATATAGGTAAAAAGCTTAGTCATTGGAATCAAAAGGAAAGTATAGTATTCTCCATAGATGCCAGTGGTTTAAAGTGTAGTGGGGAGAAAGAATGGATGCGAAAGAAACATAAAGCTACTAGAGTTCGTAAGTTCATTAAGATTCATACAGGAATTAATGTGGATACTCGACATATTATATTCAATAAAACCACCTCCTCTAGAAAACATGATGGCACTCAATTTCCTGATGCAATCAAACAAGCTGGAAACAAAATTAAAATAATACTAGCTGATGGGGGTTATGATTTCAAATCCTCTTTTGGACTTACCCATCCTGATGTTAAAATCATTATCCCTCCTAGATCAAACGCTATAGTGGATCATAATACACATCAGAGGAACACCGCCATTAAACATATTGAAGAACACGGCAGGGCAAGATGGAAAAGAGAAATCGGATATCATCAGCGATCATTGGTTGAAAACACATTTAGTCGATGGAAAACCATATTTGGAGAAAATATTAGTGCTAAAGAAGAAAACTCTCAGCAAGTAAAAGCTACTTTAAAATCCATTATTCTTAATAAAATGACAGATTTAGGAATGCCAAAATGGAATAGAATATATCTTTTAAATTAAGAAAATGTATTAAAAAATAAGAAGAAAACACCTTAATTAGTTTTCTATGCAACAAGACCTTTTTCCAGTTTCCTCTGAAATACTTGAGTGAACTTTTTAATATATCTCGGAAGATTGTGTGCGTTACAAGATTTAACTGTAAGAGTGAGAAAGAATGGATCTTCCCATTTCTTCATTACAGGGTAATATTTATTGATGATTTCGGCCTTCCTAATACTGCAACAAAGAGTACAGAATCGATTTCTACAATATTTGCCGAAAAGCCTCCCGTCAGCAATTACAAGCTCTTGTTGACAATAATAACTATCTACGTAAGACTTTTTTCTATCAAAATCTCCATTCTCTTCAGCTATTTCAATAAGCTTTAACATCATTATTTGAGTAATTACTTTTCTTTTTGCTCTTCCTAATAGTGTTTCTTTTTCGTTGAGGTCTGTACCCACTCCATTAACGATTATTTGGCTCTGATCTTTATTCTTTGTCCCGCTTTGTCCTAATGTATCAAGAAACTACTGACGGAATTTACACTTTTAGTTCCAATACAGAATTTCGCTTTGTAGACCCAGGTGAAGCTCCAGTAGATGGAACATATACTTTTAATGGTACTAGTAGTGGTGTTTTAACAGAGGAAACTGGATTTACAGCACCCTTTGATGTATCTGGAAGTATTATGTCGGTGGAGGGGGTAAACTCTACAAGAGTTTATGTGAAGAGATAATATCTGGCTTGTCCTTTATTCGCAAATGTCCTTTAAGCATCTTTTGGGAGGGATGCTTGAAAGGACATTTGGTCTGTTCTAACCTAAGTCGTAATCGCCAAATTTCAAATAGCAAACTTTTAGGACAGAACAGAGCAAGATTGCAAGTTGCTACAAACACTATCGTTTTTTGAGACAACTTGCAATCTTGCCAAAGGAGACCTTTGGAATCCCTACCACTAAAAAAGCCACTTCAAGTTTATAGAAGTGGCTTTTAAATAACATAAATTTACGATTTAACGTAATTCGAGAGTTTGGTCAAAAAACCATAATGTGCTTTTTGTAATGCTTGAGGTTTATTTAAAGCTAGATCAATATTTTTTATGCTGCCCTCTAAACCTGCGTTGGGTAAAGTTCCTGCTGTCGTTTTAAAAACTGGGACGACCTCCTTTTCTATATAACTTATATAGTCCTTAGCTGTTAAATTTCCTTTGGAATATTCTATAATAAATCTTTCTGAAGTTTCTAGCATTTTATCAACACCCTTTAATCCCATTAGATCTTTATTTGATCGATAAAGTTTTGATTGCCATCTAATATTCTGAATGATATCTGCCACATCCCCTTTTGATTTATCTACAAAGGTTATATAAGCATCCAATTTTTGTGAATAGGAACTATGATAATTAACCAAATCTTCCTCTTTTCCTTCTTTCAAAGCTCTCTTTATTTCATCAATATTGCGTTTTAAATCAAATAGGTCTTTTTCTCCATTAAGATTAATAATTTTATTGACAACCTTTTCTATTAATTCAATTCTATCTTCAAGATATTTGTAATAGTCCTCAAAATTATATCCTCCTTTTAGAAACCTAGCCATTAATTTACTTTCTTCAATAGCTTCTTCAATACCAAATAAATTTCCAATTCTATTAAAATTATTGGCGTGTAGGTTGGCTGCCTCATAGAATACCTCTTTAACAGTTCCTTGCCCAATAGATATAGTAAATCCATTTACTGGAATGTTATCTACTATTTCTGTCATAGATATAGGCATTCCTGACTTAGAGATTTCCTTATTCATTGGCACTTTAATCCCAATCCATCTATTTTCTCCAGGCAGCATTTTTGGTATTACTATTTGATCATCAGATTTCCATATAATTTCTCCTTGGAAAGGCATAAATATTTCAGATCCCTTAAACTCTCTTGGTAAATCTAATTTCAGTTCCATATCTCTTGTATAAAGAGCTGCATTATGGAGTACAGCATAATAGCTCATCAACCCCCCCGGACTTGGTGACATCACCATAGTATGAACTCCCATATTTCTCTGTGCTTTATTGTTATCATAAAGAACTGAGAGGTCTGTCGTAGGCCATCCAGGAGCTCTTCCTAAAAGTGTGGGTACTACTACAGGGTCATTTGTAGTACTAATTTCTACTGCAATACAGGTATGTGTGGATCCTATTGCTGTTAATGTCCACTCATATCCTGAAGACATTACCTTAGAAGATTCCCCAGCTAAAAAGCTTAAGGTAGGATCTGTTGTAGTATTGGCATTGACATAATTACTTCCTGTCCCAAATTCTGACTTCAAAAAATGCAATCCAACAGTTTCAGCAGAGCCAGTCCCTTTTCTATGAACCCTCGCAAATGCGAAATTATTTCCTAATGATGCTATTTGTGGATCCTCGCTTTGTGGTCTATCATTAACTGAAAAAGGGGCAGGAGCATTGGTTCTACGATTCCAAACATCAGAGGTGTTATAAAAAACTGGATCTGTTGATGGCTCCAGACCTACATCATTACTTGTAGAGCTATCTGTCCAATCCCTAACATAAAAATCTTCATCATCTGAAATTTGTTTCACACTAAAGAAAAAAGGATCAATGGACACATTTACATTGGCCGTGTTTGTTATGTTTCTCAAGGAATTTGTAGCGAAATTAGCATTTCTTTGATAGGTAACTCCGTTAGGGAAATTGGCATTATTTGGAGAGTTATTCCCAGAAAATATACCATAAAAGTCTTTTCCAAAAGCAATGAGATCTGCATAGTCTCCTAAATAAGGAGCAAAGGTTGCTGTCGGGATATTTGACGGTGCCTGATGTAGTACATTGTTGCTCCAAGTTGTTCCTCCATCATTAGATTGTCTAAATCTAGTAACCCACTGACCTGTTATTAGTTGCTGATATAATAACCCTACTTGCCCTAGAGTGTTTACGGCTAATTGAGGGATTGTAATATTATTTGCTGTCAATAGTGTGGCAGACCAATTATTTCCTCCATCGGTAGAGCGTAATACATTTAATCTATTTGAGTTAATAGTAGTTGTAGGGCGATCTACATATACAATATAAACAGTTTGACTATCTCTAGGGTCTACAGCGATAGAAAAACGATCTCCTATTCTTGCTTGCCCCATTCCTGACACTCCTGAGTTAAAAGTCCAAGTAATTCCTGATACAATTATTCTTCCAGCTAAACCATCACTTGGATCAGTAAGATTATTATATGAAGTAGCTCCTTGCCCCCAGTCATCATCCCTTACAACTATAACATCTGAAGTAACATTAGGTACTGAAATATTTGTAAGTCTATCAAATATCGCATAAACTGTCCCATCTGGATGAGTAGCGGTTCTAATGGGTGGTCCATCTTGACCAGCTGTGGACCTAACTTCTAACCTTTCTGTGGTTAAATTAGCTGGTGCTGGTGCAGTTGCAGAGTTCAGCGACTGCTCAATGGAGGCCGTCCTACCTGATGCCCCGCTAAAGTCATTGTTTCCAACATAAAGCCTATCATTATTAGTTCCTGATCCACCAAGAGGACTAATCACTTCTACATAAGGTTGATCAACATTATTTCTAGTCAATAAACTTGTCATAGTGCCTGGTAAGAGATAATTATTTGATCTTAATATTTGCATTTGTAAACCACTTCCACCTGTTAGAATTCCAGAATATAAGGTATTATTCTTACTTAAATCAACCGTGATATCTCCAGTTCTCCCATTACCACTAGGGACAATGTTATTAAGAACCCAAGTATCTCCTCCATTTTGAGAGATATAAACAGGCGCAGTTGAGGTTGCTCCCGAAGGATTAAAAGTAAAAGCACTTCCAACAAGCTCTAGAGGATTATTAGGATTAATACTCAAGTTAGGCTCACTATCTTGTTGAATTTCATTGCTTAAAGAGTTTGGCGTCATATTAACGACATTTATTACCTGAGCCATTGCCGAGGCACTAAATATCACTAGAAATATAAAATAATATTTTTTCATGGTCTTATTTTTTAGATAGAATGGTTTTTATTTTTTCCAAATCTGAAATTGGATAAAATTCATTTGTCTCGGTAATCAAAAAATTCCCTTTGGTTTTTACAAACTGCTCTTTTTTATTGAGAATGAAGATTCCTTGTTGAGCTAAAGTAAGTTTAGGAGATTTATACCAATGGACATCAACACTACTGGAAAAGAAAATTTGTAGTTCTTTTTCTGAGTACTTTCCTTTTAGAACTTCTCGAACTTTTAATGTGGCTATTTCCCACTGTGGATAATGTTCGGAAATTAGTTCCCTAGGTTCTGCTTTAACTCTTTTTATATTCTCGACCTTCCCTACAATAATAAGTTCTGAAAGGTCAAACTTGTCTTTTATTTTTTTATCTTGAAAATCTTCAATTTGTTTTGTTACATCAGAAATTTCTACCCCTTCAATAACATTGTCAGCTATTACCGTAAGTGTTTTTCCAAACAACCAAGTTTTTGTATAAAAAACGTAACTTATATTTGGATCTAGTTTTTCATCTATATCTAAGACAACTTGAATTGTACTTCCCTTAAAATTTTCGTGCCCTTCAGAGCTTAACAAAACATTTTCAACTTGTACTAACTTGCTTTTTTTCCCCTGCAATGCTACTGGGAGCTCTAGTTTACCACCCTTCAAGATTCGTCCTTGAAAAATGTAATCAACGTTTTCCATTTGTTTTAGGCTTTTAGATTCGTTACCCGAGGCACAACTTAAAATAATCATTGGGAATAATAATCCCCATAATAAGGTTGTTATTTTCATAATATTTTAGATTTATTTAGCACAAATTTATATAAGATACCTGTCTTAATTGTAAGTTAAATAGCTGATTATTAGTAGGTTTTATCCTTTTTTTTAAAAGGGGAAAACCACCTATTCCTTAGATTAAATCTTATTTAAATACCCTTAAAGATTTTAAAAGTAATCGTGATATGAGACAACTAGCTATCTTGCCAAAGGAGACCTCTGGAATCCCTACCACTAAAAAAGCCACTTCTTTATATTTGAAGTGGCTTTTTTAGATGTCTAAATCGTGATCTAAATCTATCTTAGGTTTTCGTTTAGAAAGGCTCTCTAAACGCTCTTGTTCTATGATCATTTCAAGTAAGTGCTGTTTTCCAATTCCTAGGGTAGAAAGACGAAATTTACGATTGCCGAGCCATACACCCGTTAAGGTAGTATCTCGGTAATAGGGCTTACCTCGAATATTCGAAGCCACTGAGGTAGAATCACTTACTTTCTACCATTGTTGATTATACTGCTTATTTTCAACCCGTTACTGCTAATATGTATAATCTATTTCTATGTATATCCCAATAGAGGGAGCCAGAAAATGCTATTCTTTCAATAGCTGTTTAGTAATCTGACCATTTTCAGTTTGAATAACCACAACATACGTAGCGGTTGCTAATAATGAAACATCGATTGTTTTTTCTGTTTCCATATCATTCAGATCAATTGTTTGAATCAATCTTCCTGTTAAATCATAGATTGCAGCTTGTTGTAATGTTAATGATTGAGGGTTGCTAAGTATCACAAACTCCTTAGCAGGGTTTTGATACAGTACAACACTGTCAAAATTCAATTCTTTATCAGTTACTCCAAGTACACTTTCTATAGTAAGTTCGAAAGTACATTCACCAATGTTTCCATATTCATCTTCTGCCATCATCGTGATGGTATACACACCGTCTGGAAGTAAAGTTCCAACAGCAGGATTTTGAGAGAATATAGTTAATGGATCTGTACAGTTATCTGTAGCAGTAGCTTCACCTAAGGCGAAGTAATCTGGAACTTCATAGAACAAGTTTCCAACTCCTGGATCTACTGTTTGATCTGCTGGACACGTAACAACTGGTGCTAATGTATCTATTACAGTTACAACAGCAGTACAAGATTCTAAGTTTCCATTATTGTCAACTGCAAATACCATCACCGTTACTGGTGTTCCAATATCACTACAATCAAAGTTTTCAATATCCACAGTCGTGGTATTAATTCCACAAGCATCTGTAGCAGTTGACACATCTGCTGGAGTAATCATAGCAGTTCCATCGGCTCCTAATTCCAGCGTGATGTCCATACAAACTAGTTCTGGCATTGTTGTGTCTTCAACAGTTACAACAGCCATACAGGTTGCGACATTTCCATTTACATCTGTTACCGTAAGGACAACATCGTTAGGACCAACATTTGAACAATCAAAAGTATCAACATCAAGATCGTAAGAAGCAATGCCACAGGCGTCAGTAGAACCACCGTCAACATCACTACCTAAGATAGTAATAGTTCCTGATGGATCAAGTTGCACGGTAATGTCCATACATACTACATCTGGCATTGTTACATCTTCAACAGTAACAACAGCGATACAAGTTGAAACGTTTCCGTTTACATCTGTTACTTCCAGCGTTACATCGTTCGGACCAACATTTGAGCAGTCAAACGTATCTATATCAACAGCAATTGAAGCTACACCACAATTATCTGTAGAACCACCGTCAACATCTGCTGCAACAATCATTGCATCTCCATTAGCATCCAATTGAATGGTAATGTCTTGACATACTGCCATCGCTGGTTCGTTGTCTGTTACCGTAATAGTAAAGTCACAAACAGAAGTGTTTCCATTAATGTCTGTTGCAGTGTATTCAATAGTGCTAACTCCTACCGGGAAAATACTTCCACTTGAAAGACCGGCAGTTCGAACAACAGTATCAACACCACAATTATCTAATGCAATTGCGTCTGCAAAGATTACAAGAGCACCACAAACACCAAGGTCTGCATTCGCCGTTACATTCATAGGACAAGCGATGATTGGATCTTCGTTGTCTTCAACCGTAATTACCGTAGTACAGGTAGCGGTTTGACCGTTACCATCATCTACAGTCCAAACAACTGTAGTATCTCCTGTTGG
>CAJXZB010000034.1 GCA_913063405.1 uncultured Ulvibacter sp. | reverse complement strand
TTTTGAATATTTTACGTGTCGTAACGCAAATATCGGCAACCCTTTTATTCAATTCAAAAAAAGTTTAAATCACTTCAATCTATGACTTAAGTATATCCCTTAAGTGGTGAACTTTTTGTTGACGTTATACAAATTGATTGGTTGTTATTTTTGCCCAAAACCAATGAGTGTAATAAACATGAGAAGGAATGTGATTTTTCTCATTGCCTATAATTGTGATAGTATAAACATATGCAATATTAAGTAAATCAACTACTTAGTGCTGGCACCAGTGTGTCAAATATTGGTTACAATAATCCTATTATTGTTGGCTATAGAGTAACACTTCCTTGGCGCCTCCTTTAACAGCAATACGTAGTTTGCCTTTTTTAGCTCCATTGCCAATCACGGCGCTCGAGCTCCCAAATAATGGGAAGCCAGAAAGAAGTCTGCCATTTTTGTCGTAGATATAGACTTTGTTTTCTTGTGTTTCGGTGATGGAAACATAGGTAGTTTTGTTCGCGTAAAAAGCACGAGGTTTGGTGTATATTCCAAAAGGAAGTTCTACGAGTGTGTTGTCAATGCGAAGCAAATTATCATCCAAAGTTATTTTGGTTTTTCCTTTTACTGAGAATGAATAATTCCCAGAAACATCCAATATTTTTGTACTTACCTTACCCGAAGCAGAAATGCTTTCTTTCTTATTGTTCGAAGTAATAACAACAAAATTCCTTCCTTCTTTCATAACGGGAGTTCCAGAAAAACTAAAACTCTTCGTTACATTTACTCTCGATTTCCCTGTTCTACTTAATAGATTTAGCTTTCCACTTTTTTCTGCAATGGCGATATAATCTTTGTTTCCTAGTCGAATATGTTTTGGAGGCAGAACTATTGTTGATTTCGCTTTTTTAAAGGTAAACCCCTTTACTGTTTTTCCTTTAGCGTCGTACATATAAACTTCATTGTCTTGAGTTACAACAAATCGATATTTTCTTTTGTTGTCATAGTCAAATACAGCAAGCGGCTGCGTAATTGGATCTTTAAATTTAATGGGGAAAGGGGCAACTGGTTTTCCTGTTCTATCCAATACATGGAAAGTGTTTTTAGTTGCAAAAGCCATTTGCTTTTTACCGTTTCTTAAAATGTCTACCTCCTGTATTTCTCCTAAAATTTGGCTGTCAAGTTTTTGCTTCCAAAGTGTTTTTCCACTTACCGAAATAAGGTGTAGTGTATTCGTCATGTCTTGCACAACAACGTCCTTATCTTTTGTTCTATGGTTTGTGAAAAGTTGCGGATCCTGTACCAATTCATTCGGTAATTCTATACTGAACACTTCTGAAACAGTACTGGAAATTTGTTTGGCAGAAGAGGCTTC
The DNA here is from genome assembly GCA_913063405.1 of uncultured Ulvibacter sp. GTDB lineage: Bacteria > Bacteroidota > Bacteroidia > Flavobacteriales > Flavobacteriaceae > Ulvibacter. The sequence continues at coordinate 30,408 of CAJXZB010000034.1, read as the reverse complement.
CTTACAAATATAGTTCACATGTGCGAAATCTCGATCATAGCTAAACTGAAGTGCCGCCAATGGATATTTTTTTAATGAGATCATAGGCAGATTTGAAGCATCCTTAGTATCCATAAAGCCCAAAAGAGATGTAGGGATATTCCCCTGCATTTTAAAATATAGCAAGGAAGAGGCATTGCTCAATTGAGATTGATGTCCCTCAAAATAGCTAGCTTTGTCCAAACAATTATTATTTTTATAAGAAGAAATGATTCGCTTTGTGACAGCTTTATTTTCGGCAAAAACAAAGAAGTTATCCAACTGAAACATCTGGTTGTAGGTGTTGGCCCTAATGAGAGGATAAAAAGCTTCGGAGAATAAACTTGGAGCACTAAAAGCACTTAAACCTATCTCACGAAAAACACCATTTGCAGAAAGATATTGCGCTACAGCTTCTTGGGTTAAGGACGGATCGATGCTTTTTAAAACAATAGCTTTTCCTTCGGATAAATAAATTTCACCAACCTCATTCACCGACCCAAAAAGTTCGTTTAAATTAGTAGGAACGGAAGCTCCCGATAGCATTTTTAATTTGGATTGAATAACCTCAGCATCACTAAATGTAAAAGCCAAGGCTCCTAATGCCTTGGTTGGAATTAGTTTCGCTATATCGTTTTGCTGTGGAATCTGACCTTCAAAAACGGATAACAACTTCGGAACGGAATCTCTAGCAAGTGCAACGCCGGTTGCAAAAAGGCCATCGGGTAAAACAGAAACATCTAGACCCATATAAGAAGCAAAATTTAAGGAATCAATATCCGATATTTGGACGACCTCACCTTTTAGAATTGCCGAGAAATCGTTGGTGTTTTTAATGTTGTATATTTTCAGAAAGTCTTTATTCTTTTGTGTTTTACCATCAAGAATATCCAGTAGCAGTTGTTGTGAAGAAGAGGCTATAAAAACACTATCCTTAACTGTTGTATAGGTCGTTTCAGAACCTATGGTAATCCGTTGTATTGTTTTGTTATTAAGCGTTAGTGTTTCAATGGTCTTGTTTTGTACGGAGTCTGTTAACAACAATCCAGAGGTCATCTTTGTAATAAAAGTATAGGAGGCCTTCTTATCATTTTCAAGATTAAGACTAAGGATGCTATTCACGCTAGGATTAAGATGGTCTAACAGCGGCGTTTTTTCTGAAATGTCAATAAAAGGTGCTGTTTTTCTGAAAGCAGAGAGTAGTGAATTGTTTCTAAGACTGTTTTTAAAAGAGCTAAACCCTCTGTCTGAAGCATTCGCATCGTCGATTTTAAATACAACCGAAGCGTCTTCAGGAATAAAATCGATAACAGCTCCATTCTTCGAAGTCTTGTTATCACAACTCCAAAGGGCAATAGCTATAAATACAAATTTGAATCTTTTCAGAAAATGAATCATTACTACAAAAATAACTAGGATTCTTCGCAGTTTTTAGCAAAACCCAATAGTTTATTGACTTGTTTTCAACAAGTGGTAAGTTCAATTAAAACTCTAACCGTAATTGTTCTGGCAACAACCTAAAACTTCTTCTATGATATGGAGTAGGGCCATATTTTCTAATAGCGTCTCTATGTTCTGCAGTTGGATATCCTTTGTTTTTTTTCCAGTTATAAGCAGGAAATTCTTTGTGTAACTTCGCCATATACGCATCACGATACGTTTTCGCCAGGATGGAAGCCGCAGCAATATGCAAATATTTTCCATCACCTTTAACCACACATTCATAAGGGATTTTCCTGTAGGGTTTAAATCGATTTCCATCTATTGCAATAAAATGAGGTTGGGTAGAAAGGCCTTCTATGGACCGATGCATTCCAAGTATTGATGCATTTAGAATATTGATTTGATCAATTTCATCCATCATTACATGCTTCACATCATAACAAATAGCTTCCGTCTCGATAATTTCTTTAAGTTCTAAACGTTTTTTTTCTGAAAGCTGTTTCGAGTCTGTTAAAAACGGATGGCTGAAATCATCTGGAAGAATAACAGCCGCCGCTGTTACTGGACCTGCAAGACAACCACGACCAGCTTCATCGGTACCACATTCTATTAAATCGGTATGAATTTTGAGCTTCAACATGCTACTAAGTTACAAAGTTATTTGATGAACAACTTAAATCGTTTTGGCCTTAAAGCGCGGTATTTTTTAGTTTCGGTTTTTTGTTGTCTGAAATTTCTATAATAGTTGGTGCTTATTTCGTTATTTTGCAATTCAAGTAAAAAATTGATGAAGAATACCCTTATACTATTTCTTTTATTGACGGTTTCGACTACTGTTTTATCACAAAATAGAGGTCAGGGAAATTCCCCTAAACTCGATAGGAAGAAGGAGAAAGCTGAAAAACCTCCCATCGATTTGTATCGTATTGTTTCGGCAGATAGAGATACTACGTATATTGATACTTCCTTATCAATTCAGAAGGAATATAAATACAATTACCTTCGAAGAGACGACTTCGAGTTAATGCCTTTCAGCAATGTTGGGCAGACCTACAATTCATTGGCTTACAATTTTGACACATCGAACCTAAAACCCTTATTTGCGGCTCAGTCACATCATTTCAACTATTACGACATTGAGGACATTAATTATTTCCATGTCCCTACACCCTTAACTGAATTGTATTTTAAAACCGCCTTTCAACAAGGACAACAACTGGATGCTTTTTTTACGGTAAATACCTCAAAACAGTTTAATTTTTCTGTTGCTTATAAAGGGATTCGGTCACTTGGAAAATACCAACATATTTTAGCGAGTACCGGTAACTTTACCTTTACTACAAATTACCATACCAAGAACAAACGCTATAACATTCGAGCACATATGACTGCTCAAGATGTTTTGAATCAAGAAAATGGTGGCTTGACAGATACATCGTTGGCTTTATTCATTGCGGATGATTCTGAGTTCAGTGATCGGGGAAGGTTGGACGTAAATTTTGAAAATGCCGAAAACAAACTGGAAGGTTTGCGTTTTTTTGGAGAACACGAATACGAACTTATTAGTAAAAGAGATAGCCTTGATTATTCAGTATTGAAAATAGGGAACAGAGTTTCTTATGAGGATAAGTTCTATGAATATAGACAAACGGCTCCGTTTGCAGATTTTGGACCCTCCTATGAAGCTGCAAACTTGTTAAGCAAGGTGAAATTGGAGGATTTCAATGTCAAGGCGTATGCACAGTTTGACAATTCGATTATTGGTAAACTTTCGGCCTTTGCTGGTTATACCGATTATAATTATGGTTACAACTCTGTTTTGATTTTGAATGATGGCAGAATTCCAAACCGATTAAAGGGAAATATCACTGAGGCTGGCGCTGCTTATGAAAAAGAATATCGCGGATTTCAACTCTCAGGAAAAGCAGCCATCAATATTTCAGGCGATTTTGACGGAAATTATATTAAAGGTGCAGCCTCTTATGCTTTAAATGAAGATAATAGGGCAGAGGCTTCTATTTTGGTACACTCAGTAGCACCAAACTTTAATTTTTTGCTAAATCAGAGTAACTATGAAAATTACAACTGGCAGAATAGTCTAAACAATGTAAAAACTCAAGAACTGAAGTTTGAATTGAAATCTAAAAAGTTGTTAGATGCATCGGTGAGCTATACAGGGATTGATGATTATGTATACTTCGGACTTAAACCAAACGATTCTACCCCAACTCCTATTCAGTCGAGTGAACGCGTAGATTATCTAAAAGTGAAGATAGAGAAGGAGATTCGGTATAAGAAATTCGGATTGGCGAATACTGTGATGTATCAGCAGGTACTTAGTGGAGATGCCGTTTTTAAAGTGCCAGAAATTGTTACACGTCAATCATTGTACTACGAAGATCATTGGTTTAAAAAGGCGTTGTTTCTTCAAACCGGAATTAATTTTAAGTATTTTACAAAGTATCATATGAACGCTTATGATCCTGTGCTAGCTGAGTTCTACGTACAGAACGATCAAGAATTAGGCGGTTTCCCAATGTTAGATCTTTTCTTTAACGCTAAGGTCCGTCAAACAAGAATCTTCATAAAATGGGAACAATTTAATACCGTTTTCAGTAGTAAGAACGAGCATTTTTCAGCACCCAATTATCCATATCGTGACGCTGTAATCCGTTTTGGATTGGTTTGGGATTTCTTTTTGTAAAACAAAAAACCCAGCCAAATGGTTGGGTTTTTTATCAATAATTTCAAGGGTTAGTCTCTCAACAACCCTCTTGAGATTACAATTTTTTGTATCTCTGAAGTCCCTTCGTAAATTTGAGTGATCTTTGCATCCCGCATCATACGTTCAACGTGGTATTCTTTTACGAAGCCATTTCCTCCGTGAACCTGAACTGCCTCTACCGAAACATCCATCGCCACCTGAGAAGCATATAACTTCGCCATTGCACCACTCATATCGTAGTTGTTTCCTTGGTCTTTATCGCTAGCTGCTTTCATTACAAGCAAGCGCGCCGCTTCTATGCTCGTATGCATATCCGCTAACTTAAATGCGATTGCCTGGTGATTGCAAATTTCCGTGCCAAAGGACTTCCGAACTTTAGAGTACTCACGAGCTAAATCGTAAGCACCGCCCGCAATTCCTAATGCCTGTGCCGCAATACCAATACGACCCCCAGCCAATGTTTTCATTGCGAATTTAAATCCGAAACCATCATCACCAATTCTATTTTCTTTAGGAACTTTTACATCATTAAAAATAAGAGAGTGGGTATCACTACCGCGAATTCCAAGTTTGTCTTCTTTAGGTCCAACTTCAAATCCTTCCCATCCTTTCTCAACAATAAAAGCATTGATTCCCTTATGTTTTTTCTCCTTGTCGGTTTGTGCAATGACCAGATGATAATCTGCAGTACCACCATTGGTGATCCAGTTTTTGGTTCCATTAAGTACATAATGATCCCCCATATCAATTGCTGTAGTTTTTTGAGAAGTGGCATCACTACCTGCTTCAGGTTCACTCAAACAAAAAGCACCAAGTTTCTCACCAGTGGCAAGTTTGGTTAAATATTTTTGCTTTTGTTCTTCCGTTCCATATGCTTCGATTCCGTAGCACACCAAAGAGTTATTCACAGATACAATAACTGAACAGGATGCATCCACCTTACTCAATTCCTCGACAACAATCGCATAAGAAACGGCATCCATACCACCACCACCGTATTTAGGATCTACCATCATTCCAAGAAAACCAAGTTCCCCCATTTTTTTAACCTGTTCTGTAGGAAATTGCTGAAGGTTATCACGCTCAATTACACCAGGTAATAATTCGGTTCTGGCAAAATCACGAGCTGCGTCGCGTATCATTAATTGTTCTTCGGAAAGACTAAAGTCCATAAAAATTAAGTAATTATGTAGTTTGTACTAAAGTGGCGCAAAGATACTCGATTGCTACCATATTTTCAATAAATCGTGGTAATTTTACTAAAATGAAAAAGAAGGATTATCATATTCTGGGAGTGATGAGCGGCACCTCGCTTGATGGAATCGATTTGGCAGAATGTTTCTTTAGCGTTTCTGAAACAGGAACTTGGAGTTTTAAGATTGGAAAGACTACGACAATTGCATATTCCAAAAACTGGAAACGACGTCTGCAAGAGGCAATTCATTTTTCCGAAGGACGCCTGCAATCATTAAATGTTGAATACACAGGATTTCTGGGAAATATTATCTCTGGATTTATTTCTGAAAATAATATTGAAAACCTTGATGCCGTTTGTAGTCACGGCCACACTATTTTGCACCAACCAGAAAAAGGAATTACCCTGCAAATAGGAAACCTTCCCGAAATAGCGCAACTCACTGGACAACAAGTAGTCTGTGATTTTAGAATGAAGGACGTAAGTCTTGGTGGACAAGGAGCACCGCTCGTACCCATTGGTGATCAAATGTTATTTAAAGAATACGATTATTGCCTAAACCTAGGAGGCTTTGCCAATTGTTCCTTCCAACAGAACGGGAAACGAATTGCCTATGATATTTGCCCAGTGAATATTGTGCTCAACCTCTTGGCAAATGAACTAGGGTTCGCCTATGATGATGCTGGACGACTAGCTGCTGCAGGAAATCTAGACAATGATTTGTTAGAAAAACTGACTGCCCTAGACTTTTACATGCGGTCGCCTCCCAAGTCATTAGGTCTGGAATGGGTTCAAAAAGAAGTCTTACCGTTGTTAAATGCATCTACTATCTTAGTACAAGACAAGCTCAGAACTTTTACAGATCATGCGGCCCAAGAACTAGCACGGCAGTTTAGAAATGGGGGCAAGGTTTTAGTTACTGGAGGAGGAGCCTACAATACCTATTTGTTAGACAAGGTTCGCGATTACAAAGAAGTGGATCTATTGGTTCCAGATGCTGCCTTACTAGAATACAAAGAAGCCCTAGTGTTTGGATTGCTGGGCGTATTAAGACTGCGAAACGAAGTCAACTGCCTGTCGAGTGTTACTGGAGCCATTGAAGACTGTAGTGGGGGAGTTGTTTTTAATTGATTGCTTTGATTCAAGGACAAGAGAACATCTATTTTTAGTTGGTAAACGCATCAATATTTATTTTTCTACTTTTATTATTTGCTTCTTTTATGGATTGCAAAATTTTATCTAGCACTGCTCTATCTAGAAGTTTTCCATTTGTAATTACGGCATTAATGGTTCTAGTGTTTTTTATATTCTCCAATGGATTCTTTTTTAAAAGAACTAGATCAGCTTTATAACCTACTTCAATCTTACCGGCATTACTTCCCATCCATTTCGCAGGAGCTAGGGTGGCCGTATGCAGTATTTGAGCATTACTCAACCCTACTTCACTAAGCGATTCTAACTCATCGTGGAGTGAAAACCCTGGAATTACTCCACAGGCTCCATTAGCGTCTGTTCCAGCTGTAATGGTTACTCCATTATGTAATAATGCACGAGTCATAATATGTTCTGCTTCGACATAGTTTTGCCAGTATACCTCACTTAATCTCTTGCTTTCAGGGTCTATATTACTAGGGTCTTCATAAGAGTTATTTCCTGGGAGCCAGCCTCTTGAAACAATAGAGCCTTCGACCCATCCAGGATTCATATACTCCAGATTAATGGTTTTAAGGAAATCAGGCAGATTATAGCCTTGCTTGTGTATGGTTCCGTGCAACCAAACTGTAGATGAAATGACTATGTTCTTTTCTTTAAGTTTGATAGCAATCGAGTCTGAATTTCGTTCAAGATAGTCCAGAAAATCTTTATAGTTTTTTGATGAGATCCCGCCAAAATCATACATTATAGACTGTGTGATTGATGTGATATGTGCTAACTGAGACTGTCCCGATTTATACAAGTCCTCCATTCCTAGTCCAACAGGCAAATGTCCAATGACTGGAATGCCTATTTTTTTTGCCTCGTCTGTAATGGCAAAGTAAATTTCGGCGCTAAGATCTGAGCTTATTTTAATAGCGTCATACCCTAAAGAATTATATTTTCTAACGGCTTCACGTCCGTCAAGTGGCGTTGTATAGTTTTGATGTCTTTTCTCAAACCAACTTCTAAATGTAGGTCTCATACCTTTCAAGCTGGTAATTTTGGGCGAGGCTATATAAATATCAGGCCCAAGAGATCCACCTTTAATTTCTTCAGACCATTGGAAATGCTCTTTCATACCCGTCATTTCACCAATATGAGTTATTCCATTGGCTACAAACAATAAAAGATCATTTTTGCTTTTTTTAATATGCACATGTGAATCCACCAGTCCCGGGATAAGATATTGCCCAGTTCCATCAATCACATGATAATTGTCTGGAATCGAAATATCTCTACCTATCGATTCGATTTTTTTGTCTTTTATAAGAACTGTTTGATTGACTTGCATTGATTCAGAATCTGTAGACAGAATACTTGTATTGGTAATAGCCAATGGCCCCGAAAGGGTTTTAAATTGAGAGGCGTCAACAACTTCAGTATTTCCACCCAGTATATGATCCACTTCATAACGGAAAAATAGAACCACAGCTATAATAACCGCAGCTAAACCGATAAAACTACCCAAAATCCATTTTTTTCTTGATGTATATTTCATAATAATATATTGATTTATGCAAAGGACAAGAACCTTGTTGAATTGCGACGGTTTAGAACTGGGAATGAACTATCAAAACAGGTTTTGACAGTAAAAAGGGTAGATTATTTTCCCTTTCTGTGCTGAATAAACTTTTTTGGAGAAACTCCAGTAGCCTTTTTGAAGATGCGATAGAAACTTGCTTCCGAATTAAACCCACATTCAAGAGCTATTCCCAAGATGGACATATTCTTGTAGTTTGAATCGTCTAGCTTGGATTTGACCTCTTCCAAACGATACTTATTTACAAAATCTCTAAAGTTCATTTTAAAGTGTTGATTGATCACCGAGGATAGGTTTTTTTGAGAAATACCTATCATATTTGATAACTCATAGATATTGAGTTTAGGATTTAGAAACGCTTTGTCTTCAGTCATTATTTTTTGAAGCTGCGCAACAGTTTCAGATAATTTGATGTTTGATGTATTGGAAGGAGAAATATTAGTAACAGGGATTTCAGTTCTACTGAAGGTATAATCCGGCTGAAGATATCCTTTCAACCCTAAATAGTAAATTAAGAATGTAATATAGAGGGTAAGCAAATTCCAATGTAGAATAGACGTATTTTTCAAATGAAAAAATATATCTAAAGAGTGGTTTATCAGTAAAAACACACCAATCAGAATAGAAAGGCGAAAAATATCTCTTAGCCACCTGAAGTCCGGAAACGTACTGTCTGATGTTGTATTGTCAAGCCATTTTTTATAATTTCTGACTTCTTTATAACCATAAAACAGATAAAACCCTATCGAGATCAATAGTAAGTATTCATCAAGTTGTTTCATGTCATTAAAACGAAGACTCGCAGCTATGGCATCTTTTTCATTAAAATTGGTTGTTCCTAAAACAGAGAAGTATACAACGAAGGCATAGATTTGAGATAGAGAGAATGGTATAAAGTGCAACCAGTCCTTGATTTTGAACGAAAACTTAGGGTTGACAAGTGATTTTAAATAAAAATAAAATAAGGGCGGAAGTGCTAGTTCCAAGCCATTTGGAAAGAATCTAAATGTGTTCGTATCCCAAAGATGTAATGTGTGTAAAAGTGTTTTGGTATTTAAAAGGCAAAAGGAAAATAGCGCTAATGCAAGAAAGGTATTGCTTCTTCTATTTTTTTTAGAATTCAATAACAGGATGCCAGTAATGACCCCTTGGGTTATTCCAATTAATATTAATAAATCAAATAAAGAGAATTGAGTTTCCATTTCTAAAAGCCCATCGAAGGACTATGACTGCCAAAATATAAAAAAATAAACGCAACTAATTTCGATAGACCTCACCAGGTTTTTGTTTGTTTGTTAACTTCGTCAATACGTAAGCGGTAGCAAGGAAGGCAAAAGAAACCCAGAGATCGACAGCCAATAATTTGATACGTTTTCAAAATTATATTCAAGAACTTTGTCTAACACTAAATCAAAAGCAAGAAAGACCACAAAAAACACAACGACTTTGAGATACTGCATTAGAGGCTATTTTCAATTATAAAGAAATAAGTCTAGCCGTTGTCTTTATTGTTACAGAATGCAACTTATACAACGGTATTGTTTATGAAAAATAAAGAAAATGGAACTAAAAGAACAAAGAAGCCTTGGCCAACCAAGGATGTGATGGAGCAGGTGTATGCAATGAAACTTTGGGGCAGTAATACCTCTGATTTTTACTCGGGTTTTGGTTCCCATGATCCTCGGTTAGTCAATCCATATATAGATGCGGTAACTTCATTCCTAAGCTCTTTTGAAAGTCCTCTTGTAGTATGTGATTTAGGTTGTGGAGATTTTAATGTAGGAAAAGAATTGGTAAAGGATGCAGAGAGGTATGTAGCTATAGATATAGTAGCGGACCTTATAGCGCATCATAAAGAAACATTTAAAGCAGAAAATTTAGAATTTCAATGTTTGGATATCGCCAGAGATGATTTACCTGCTGCAGATTGTGCTTTAGTAAGACAAGTACTCCAACATGTATCGAATTCTGAAATACAAAGTATCCTGAGTAAGTTGAAGGATTTTAAATATGTTATTGTAACAGAACACCTGCCCGAAGGAGATTTTGACCCCAATAAAGATATTATTTCAGGACAAGGAATTAGACTAAAAAAGCAGAGTGGTGTGGACTTGTTAGCGCCACCATTTAATTTTAAGGTAGAAGAAGAAAAACAACTAGTGTCGGTTATTTTAGATGACAGTAAAGGGGTTATTGCCACTACCTTGTATGAAACTTTTTAAACTACATCTTGAGCAATAAACCTTATACGGTACTACAAGCTGGCATTTCTAAAACGATTTTTATCGATTTCAGTTAGTATTGAATTCAGAAGTATTAAAAGCGTTCCTACCACAACAGACACATCTGCCATATTAAAGATACCTGTATGCAAGCCACCAAATTCTAAATACATAAAATCGGTTACTGAATTATATAAAATCCGATCGTATATATTTCCAACGCCTCCACCAATTATAAAGGATAGCGCTATTACATTCAAGCTCGAAAGCTTTTTTTCTCTCAGAATATATAGAAACATTAAAAACAGGACTAACAGCGGTACAGCCTGTAAAACAACAATCTTTAATTTTGGATTTAGATTTTCACCTAAACTCATTGCTGCCCCTGTATTTTCTACTTTTGTAAGAATGAAATGATCATCAACAATGGTAATAGTTTCATTTGTAGAAATTTCACTCCTAGCTTTCTCCTTGGTTAGTTGATCACAACTTATATTACAGCATATTAAAAGTATAGAAACGAATATTTTAATGAATCTGCTCATGGTTAGTTCTTGTTTTTAGCTGTGATTGTTTTTTAAAAATACGTATTTGTACGTATTTTCTTGTCAAATCATTTTTTATATATTTGGTAAACTACAATAAAGAATCCCCAAACGTTTAAATATAAATACTATGGAACAACAAGGGGTAATGTATACCAACTTTTTACGGCAAAATAACAATGAATATGATCGGGCGATTCAAGAATTGCTTCAGCGTCAAATTAAGTCTATTGAGGTTTGCACTGAGGATAAATAGCTAAATCTTAGTGTTTTTTATGAACGTTGTTGGCCGTAGTTATTTTATAAATTAGAGTAGAGTAGAGTATTGTTTTGTATTATCAATCTCTAATGAATATTTAAATCCGTTTTTTATCACTTCGTTTTGGTCATTATTATCCAGGGTTATTTCATAGATTTCATTTTGAAATATTGTTGATACACTTTCATGTATTTCCTTGTTTGTTGCTTCAAAATCGAAAAGATAAATTTTTTCTACTTCTTTCAATTTATTTTCTTCATCAAAATACAGATAATAAATAGGATTGATGAATTGATATTTTGATTGATTGAATTTTATCTGGTTTTCGTGTAAAAAAAACGCTACCATTTGAATTACACTCATAGCAGTTTTTTAATAAAACCTTTTCGTTGATTGATTTTAAATCTTCATTGTATTTGTAATTCACTGTTTTGTCAAAGACAACACTTACGATTTCTTGATTATTCTGGCACGAATAATTTAGAATAATAAGAATGTTAATTAGTAATAATTTTTTTAGTTTCAACATTTTCTCTTTTCTCAAGAGTTGTATAGGCAGTATACAGACAATAGTATTTATACAAAAACCGCATTTTGTTACAAGACGGATTTTTCCATAGTGTGCTTACTAATAAAGGGAGAGAGTCTCAAAGATAGTAAAATCCTGAGTATTTTATTTGTGTTTCAAGAACCAATAAAGCCACTAGCCAAGGCAAGGTTGTTCCAGAAAAGTTGAGAGTTAATCTGTTAAGGTTTTAATGTAGAAGCCATGCTCACGTACCAAGCCAATAATATCTTCTTCTATATTTTGCGCAGTAGCCTCAATGCGCAGTACGTTGTCAATGTCTTCTAAGTCAATGGACCATTCCAAAATTCCAGAATGGTCATTGAGCATGGGCTGAAGGTATTTTACTTTTTTCTTTGATTTAATGTCTGTTCTAAATAGTAACAGTTCCATAACTACATAGTTTAGATGATTGTATAGTGGTCAATTATTCTTGAGGCTCGCTTTCGTCTGTAGGCTCACTTTCCTCAGTGGGTTTTGCTAGCCGCTCCTTGTAGTTTTTATACAGCTCATCGCCTTCCTCTTTCCAAAATTTGTCATAGTGCTTCCATTTAGAAAAGTCTGTTTTCTTGCCATCCTTGCATTCACTGGATGATTTCTTAGAAGAACTGCTACTTCCACTGCTTCCGCAACCGCCTATTAATATCTTAAACAAAATGAATAGGCCAACAGCTTGCCAATAGGTGAGGGTAGTGAGACCAAAAATTTCTGGCATTAACCAATTCCAAAGCCACATGATGATATAGCCAAACAAAATGGCCAGTCCCGTGATCGCCACAGCACCAAATAGTATGATTCCTGCAATCTCCAGTGGAGATTTACCTCTCATTTTATGGGTGAATAAATTTTTCATAAGGTGTTATTTTAATGTATGTTATGTTCTAATTCTAGTTTCTTATATAATATGCCAATGGCGCGATGTCTTCTAGACATAAGGGTCCCTTCCGGTATTCCTGTTTCTTCTGAAATCTCCTTATACGTATATCCTTCAAAATCCACCGCAATAATAATATCTCGATACCCAGGTTTTAATTGTTCAATACTGTGTTTTAAAATAACAATCATTTTTTCTGAAGGATGTACCTCCAATGACTCGGCACCTATCTCTGATAAATTCTGAATAATGCTTTCAATTTCTAATGTTTCCGTTTGCTTGGAGGTCCTCATAATATCAATGATTCTGTTCCGTATGGATCGATACACAAAACCAGCCACGTTATTAATAGGTCCATATCTATCTGCTCCCGTAAAAAGTTTTAATGCCACATCTTGAATAATGTCTTCTGCATTTCTGTTTGCAGTATCCCTAATTCGAGTGTTTACGTAAAACTTGAGCGATCGATATTCCTTACCAAAAAAGTCCTTTAGTTTTTTACTGTTTTCTGATTCCGGATTCATTTAAAACCTTTTACAATGGGTCTTTGATATAAAAGACGATACTTTTTAAATCTATTGCATTTTTTTTATTAAACCTAAGAAAGATTTTTGCTAATCGGTGGTAAGACAAATTATATGATGAAAGATTATGCATAAGAGTATCCAAATCTCGATTCGAATCCAACAAACGTTTTTTCTCGGTGATACCTAGGTGTAATTACGGAGAAATGAGTCTTATTTGAAAGGTAAACAGATATAAAGTGCTGTGGCGAGAGGGTTCTAGGGTTTCGAGATACAGGGTGTCACCCTTTTAAGAAACTTAAATTGGAGTGTAAATTTTTATTTAGTAGTGTTGTGAACAGGTGTAAGAATAGATTAATTGGTTTTTTTAACAGCATTGATGAATTGATTGATATCGTCAAAACCTTTTTCTGTAAAGCCAGGTAAATGCGAATTCTTGGCGTAAATTTTATGTTTGGCATTAGGAAGGTCTTGTAGCATTTCGGCTCCGTACCATTGGGGTGTCCAAGGGTCGAATTGACCAGAGAGGATCAATACAGGTCCACCATAACTTGATTCTGGCCATTTTCTATTTTCGTATAGAGAACTTACTTTCCAAATTTTTGCTGTTTCAAAAGAGACATCATTGGCTGGGTAATCGATTAACCATGAATATACTTTTTCTTGCTCCGTAATAGTTGCCTCTTTTTCTTGTGATAACTCTTCAGCTACCCATAATGAATATCGCATACCTAAGGCTTGGCCCGATGGCTCCAAATAATATTTTATAATATCTTTTATGCCTCGATGCTGGCCATCGATGATATTCTCAATTGCCGATGTGGTTTCAGAAAGTGTGTGATGCGAACTCATTTTGAAAAGTACAATATCTATTAGTTCGTTTTTAGTGTACTGGTATGTCTTAGAATTAATTGATACTTCAAAAACGGAATTTTTTATTGACGAAATATAATTTTTCCAATCAGTATAGAGTTTTGTGTTGCCAGAATAATTCTCAATTATTTTAATTAGTGTGGTATCAATATTTTTAAAAGCCTCTTCATCATAATTAACTTGATGCGGTAAGGGAGAATCTAGAACTAGGGCAGCTGTATGTTCTGGATATGTTTGAGCATAGGCTGCCATTAGGTTACAACTATAAGACATACCGTATAAAATCATTTTATCAATTTTTAGTTCTTTCCTAAGCTCGTTAATGTCTTCAACACTTTCCAAACTGTTGTACCCATTAAGGTCAATATTTTGGGATGTTAATCGATTGTAGCACAATTGTGTCCCCAATGCTTTTAAACTGTCTAACTGTTTACCCCAAAGCCTATTATTTAACCCAAGGATTCGTAGTGAATCTATTTCGGGACATTTTAGAGACGGTCTAGAATGGATAGTACCTCTTTGCTCAAAAACAAGAATATCTGTGTTTTTTCCCCAGGGTGTGTTAACAACCCCGTTTGCCATGTGTAAAGAAGAGTTTCCGGGACCTCCCGACATAATTAGAACCGGTATATTATTAGTATCTGTACTATCTAAAGATTTTGATAGAACAAATGGAAGCTCGATTAAATTTGACGAAAAATTCATTCTGTTTTCTGGAACAGAAATCCAACCTTGCTTCCAAATTCGGTTAGTTTCATTGTCTATGGGTACTGGGCTTTCTAATATTTTTGACAAATCTGAATTTTTACAACCTAAAAGAAGCATCAAAATTATAAGGGCGAAGAAGTTTTTGGTCATTGCGCATCGGGTTTACTATGCAATATTAGTAGTTGACTTTGTGCATTGCATTCACATATGTTAAGAAATTAGATGTGTTTAATCGCCTCCTTTATTCTGCTTAAACTTTGAGGTGCAACTCCTAGATAAGATGCAATATGTTTTTGAGGAACGAGATTAAATAACTCCGAATTCTTGCAAACAAGATCCAAATACCGTTCTTTCAATTCTTTTGTTTGAAACCCTCTAAGTCTTTCGACCATTTGAAGATAGGCGTATTCGGCCTGTATTGTTCTAACTTTTTCGAACTTGGGAACATCTTCAAAAAAGGAGAACAATGTATTTTTGTTGAATTCATAAACTGTAGTATCCGTTATTGCCTCCAAATATAATTCACCCTTTTTTTTTGTCAAAAAACTTTCGTAATCTGTAGCGAACCAATCTTCTAAAAAAAAGTGGTGCGTTATATCCTCCCCATCAATTATTTGGTAGCCACGAACAATTCCGCTTTTAATAAAAAACAATTTTTCCACCTTTCGGTTAGCGAAAAGTAACCGTTCATTCTTTTTTAGGTGCTTCAATCGAGCCTTAGAGATGAACATTTTATATTCGTCATCTGAAAATTCAATATATTTTTTAAGGAATGATTTCATTTCTGTTTTTAGTACTAAGTTCTAGCTAGTCTTTGGGCTGCAGTTTATGCCAGTGTTTGGTCAACGGCTTGGTATATGAACGGTGGGATTCTTTAAAAACACAAATCCATAAACCGTAGTTGTTTGCTATTAAAAGTAGGGGAGAACTCATAGATAGCCAAATCTTGAGCATTTTTTAAATACGTTGTCGATAATAGTATTTCAATGATGTGTTAATTTTGATATTATTTCTTCTTTATCAGGAAATAAGGAAACAAGCTCTTTTCTCGTTTTAAGCTCAAAGTCTTCAAAACTAAACCCAGGGGATACTGTACAGCCAACTAGAGAATAGGCATTTTTATTTATAACTTCAGCTGCAAACCAACAACCACCTGGAACAATAAATTGAGGTGTTTCTCCATTGTGTAAATCACGTCCAATTATATGAACTGTATGATTACCTAATTCTGAAATGACATGTAATTTTATAGGAGATCCATCATAAAAATGCCAGATTTCATCTTGTTTTATCCTATGTAAAGCTGAAAAGTTATCTGACATTAAAAGAAAATAAATGCAAGTAGCATAATTTCTTTTACCTTTATAAACCTGTCCTAAACTTTCTTCTTTAATCTCTCCAAGACTTCTATAGGTCTCTTTATAATAACCACCTTCTGGATGTGGTTCTAATTCTAAGGCACTTATTATTTTATCAATCGATTCTGTCATTCTTATAGTATTACCAACGGGTTTGTCTATCGCACGATGCGTCAATTATTAACTAAGTTAAGTGATTTGTGTTATGCGTTGTTAGCTGCTAGCAGCTTATGGTTGCAAAATCACTTTATTCCAAAAACCGTTTTCTTTAGTAAATAACTCTCGAAAATGAAAACGACTCTTACTAAATTCCATAAATTCAATTCGCTTTGGAATAATATAAAATCCAGACCATTCGGCCGGTCTAGTTATTTCAGCATCAATGTATTCTGATTTTAGGTTTTCAAACAAATTAGTTAATTCTGTTAAGCTCTTTATTTCAGCACCTTGCTTGCTAATTTTACTCACGATTTGGGATTCTTTATTTCTTTCTCTAAAATACATATCCGCACGCTCATTTTCAATTTGAACTGAATCTCCTTGAATTCTAATTTGCCGTTCAGTTTCCGTCCACCAAAATGTTAGAGAAGCTTTAGGGTTGGATAGTAATTCTATTCCTTTTTTTGAATTTAGCGGTCCAGTTATAACAAATTTATTATCTACAATTTCTTTAAGTGATACGAATCGAGAATTTGGATACCCATCTATTCCTATAGAAGTTAAACAACAGGCAGAAGGTATTCTAACTGAACTTTTTTCGATCTCTTCTTCATACCATTTTTTAAATTTTTCAATTGGGATCATTTTGCTTGTAGCTAACGGTTTTGTAAATAACAGGTGCAATCCTTGAAGGCACGAACCTTTCAGCCGTGTTTTAGTTATTAAAAGCATGGAAGAACTAAAGATGTCCAAACCTTGAACACTTATCTACCCAAGGCTTGGAACCGCAAATTCATAGTATGCAGATAAAGGTAATGAAACTTTTGTAGGACAAATATTAAACGTGAGAATCAGTTGCTATAAATTATATACGTTGTTAGTTTAAATTACAGCTAGCTAGCTTATATAAGCTTGTTTATTACGTTTATCCTAACAGTTTAGCTGATATGTATTGTTTCAGAAAAATCGGATAGCTTATATTTATAATTATGAAAACACAAGCTCTTTATAAAAGTACAATTTGTCCCAATATCCTGTCAAAATCAAAATAGTGCTTTGCAAACCCTTTTTTATGGAAGTAAAGATGTTTTAAAAATGGTTCCCCAATTCTTTTAAGACTTTAGTATATTTGCCTTTGTCTTCTAAAGCTACAGCGAAGGGGGACATCATAGTCGAAGCCCAAGAAAAGTAGTTCATAGTTGTGCTACTTCGGCGTTCTTATGATCCTCATAAGCGATTCAACTTTTCTTTTCACAGATGAAAGAATTATTAAGTAAATACGAGAATAAAACCCCAGAAATTGTTTTTCATTGGAACGATCCAGAAACCGAAGCAGAAGGCTGGACGGTTATCAATTCACTACGAGGCGGTGCTGCCGGTGGGGGAACACGAATGCGAAAAGGCCTCGATATGAACGAGGTGTTGTCCCTTGCAAAAACAATGGAAGTAAAGTTTACCGTATCTGGCCCTGCAATTGGTGGAGCAAAATCGGGAATCAATTTTGACCCGCACGATCCTCGTAAAAAAGGAGTATTGGAGAGATGGTACAAAGCAGTTTCACCGCTTTTAAAAGCCTACTACGGAACTGGTGGTGATCTTAACGTGGATGAAATACATGAGGTAATTCCAATTACGGAACAATCTGGTGTTTGGCACCCGCAAGAAGGTGTTTTTAATGGACACTTTTCACCTACCGAAGCTGATAAAATTAACCGTATAGGTCAGTTAAGACACGGAGTTATCAAGGTGATCGAGAATACCAACTTCTCACCAGATGTTTCAAAAAAATATACAGTAGCCGATATGATTACGGGTTACGGAGTTGCAGAAGCGGTACGTCATTATTATGATATTTATGGCGGAAATGTTGAAGGCAAGCGTGCCATAGTGCAAGGCTTCGGAAACGTGGGAGCTGCAGCTGCCTATTACCTCGCTCAGATGGGCGCTAAGATTGTTGGTATTATCGATAGAGCAGGAGGGATCATCAATGAAGATGGTTTTACCTTTGAAGAGATTCAGCAATTATTCCGTCGTAAAAAAGGAAATACGCTTCTGGCAGATAGGATGATTCCTTTCGATGAGATGAACGAACGTATCTGGACCTTGGAGTGTGAGATTTTTGCACCTTGTGCTGCTTCTAGATTGATTACCAAAGAACAAATCACTTCAATGATCGATACAGGACTGGAAGTAATTAGCTGTGGTGCAAATGTGCCGTTTGCCGATAAAGAAATATTCTTCGGACCCATTATGGAATACACAGACGAGCGTGTGAGTTTGATTCCAGACTTTATTAGTAACTGCGGAATGGCACGTGTATTCGCTTACTTTATGGAACGTAAAGTGCAAATGACAGATGAGGCGATCTTTAATGATACTTCCGAAGTTATTAAAAACGCTATTCAGAATACATTCAATCACAATGGAACGAAAGTAAATATAAGTAAAACATCTTTTGAAATAGCACTGGAACAATTGGTCTAAAAATTTTCAGAATAAAATACGAAGCTCCTTCTATTTCATAGGAAGAAATTGCGGAGCTTTTTTCATGTTGCTCACGAATGAGATGTTAAATTAAGGGCAACTTTTTCGATTAATTGAAAATATAATTTCCTTTTTCGACTAATTTGTTTTAAAAATTTTATTTTTAAGGTTCAGAAGTTAACACTAATCCAACCTCATATATGGAATCGATTATCATTCTCATTTTCGTCATCGGATACCTTTCTATTACTCTTGAACATCCCTTAAAATTAGATAAAACAGTGCCAGCCTTGATTATGGCTGCTTTAATTTGGGCAGTCTTAGCGGCTGGATTCCACGCTGGTTGGTTCGATGTGATTGATACCCATGACAATGCCTTTAACTTCCTCACAGGAGGGGAAGAAGCCGAGCATGGCTTCGAGAATGCACTGCTGCACCATCTTGGAAAGACAGCGGAGATACTCATTTTTCTAATTGGAGCGATGACCATCGTAGAGATTATTGATCTCCATCGTGGGTTTGAGATTTTAAAAGGAGCAGTAAGAACAAAAAGCAAAAGAAAATTGCTCTGGATTATTGGAATCTTGGCCTTTATCTTATCTGCAATTATAGATAACCTTACGGCAACCATCGTACTGGTTACACTGCTTAGAAAGCTTATCGTAAAAAGAGAAGAACGTCTTTGGTATGCAGCTATGGTGGTGATCGCAGCTAATGCTGGAGGGGCCTGGTCCCCAATTGGTGATGTAACTACCACAATGTTGTGGATAGCGAAGAATGTAACGGCTCTAGGATTGATTGAATACGTAGTCGTACCTTCTATAGTGTGTTTCATTGTTCCTTTTGTAATTGCCAGTTATATGCCTGCTTTTAGAGGGGATATCGAGGTTGATACTACAGAAGATGTGGAAGCTGAACGTTTGCTTAGTAGTAAAACAATGCTGTTTTTAGGCCTTGGAATGATTGTTTCGGTGCCTGTGTTTAAAACATTAACGCACCTTCCTCCTTACATCGGTATGATGCTGGCACTTGGTGTTGTTTGGTTGGTTTCAGAATACATTCATCCAGAAGAAGATTTCAGTAAAGAAAGAAGGCATTTATATTCTGCTCATAAAGCCTTATCTCGTATTGAGATTTCGAGCATCCTTTTCTTCCTCGGAATTTTAATGGCCGTTGCTGGATTGGAAAGCTTGGTGTATGGTGCTACCGAAAATGGAGATCCAGTAGGAACGTTAAGGTATTTGGCTGAGGTGTTACAAGGAGCTATTCCAAATCAAGATGTGGTGGTAATTCTATTAGGAGTATTATCTGCTATAATAGATAATGTGCCGCTCGTTGCAGCTTCTATGGGAATGTACGATTCGCCTACAGACTCGATATTGTGGCATTTTATTGCCTATTCGGCTGGAACAGGTGGAAGTATGCTTATCATAGGCTCTGCTGCTGGTGTAGCTGCAATGGGAATGGAGAGAATAGACTTTATCTGGTACCTTAAAAAAGTAACTTGGCTTGCATTTCTTGGGTTTATTGCAGGTGCTGGAGTATTCCTTCTTATCACAAGAGTTCTATTTCCACATATGTAACAATTTATAGAAACGATTTCCGTTATTCACTAAAATCAGAGTAATTTATGCTTAACTTATTTATTCAGGATGGTGTTTCTGATGCTGCTCAAGGTTTAGAGCCAATAGTAGAAGAAAAGACACTATCCATAATGGAACTGCTTGTAAATGGTGGCCTTGGCGGTCAAATCATTATAGGAGTGCTGTTCGTGCTTCTTTTTGTAGCGGTCTATATTTATTTCGAACGTTTGTTCGCAATTAAAGCCGCCTCTGAGGTAGATAGCAATTTTATGAATCAGATTCGTGATAACGTGGCTTCAGGAAATATTCAAGCGGCGAAAGTGCTTTGTAATACACAAAACAGTCCCGTATCTCGCCTTACCGAAAAAGGGATTTCTCGTATTGGGAGTCCGCTAGAAGATATTAATACCGCCATAGAAAATGCTGGAAGGCTGGAGGTATACAAGCTTGAGAAAAATGTAAGTATTTTGGCAACAGTAGCTGGTGCGGCTCCAATGATTGGGTTCTTAGGAACCGTAATTGGGATGGTCCTAGCATTTCATCAACTGGCAACGAGTAGTGGTCAGGCGGAAATGGGAAGCCTAGCCGAGGGTATTTATACCGCAATGACAACCACAGTGGCTGGATTGATTGTTGGTATTATTGCTTACATAGGTTACAATCACCTGGTAGTGAAGACAGACAAGGTTGTGTATCAAATGGAAGCTACCGCCGTTGACTTTTTAGACATCTTAAACGAACCTGCGTAATGAATTTACGAGGAAGAAATAAAGTAAGCGCCGAGTTTAGCATGAGCTCTATGACAGATATTGTATTCCTGTTATTGGTGTTTTTTCTGCTAACCTCTCCTGCGATTACACCAGATGCATTGGATCTTATTTTACCAAAGGCGAAAGGGAAAAGCACAAATGTTCAGAAGGCATCGGTAAGCATTACAAAAGACGGAGCCTACTATGTAAATAAGGAACGTGTAAGTGAATATAATATCGAAAAAGAGCTTCAAGCTGTTCTGTCTGGACAAGAAGAACCAACCCTTATTTTACGGGCAGAAGAAGGAGTTCCTATTGAAGACGCCGTTTTTGTAATGGACATTGCAAATAAGAATAAGTATAAAGTCGTTTTAGCAGTGCGACCTAATTGATATTTGGCTTTGTCACCTTAAGCTTTAGCAAGGGGTGGGCAAGTTCCTCTTTCTCCGCCTCTGGCGGATTCAAAGGGTCGGGCTTTCGCTGTTACACGCCTGCCCGTCCAAGATCATTTGCGAAGGCGGGATAAAGCCAGTTATCCCTCTTGCGAGAATCAATAGATACTAGAAATAAATAATAAGAAATAAATTTGTCCCTTCTAGATACAGAATATAAAAGAAAGAGTATGACGATCACGGTGATTCTGCACGCGATTATTCTACTGTTGTTATTTTATGTTGGATTGTCTTATTTAGACCCTCCACCAGAGCGGGGTATCGCTGTGAACTTTGGAACTACAGACACAGGAACAGGACGAATTCAACCTACTGAAGCAATTAAATCGGCTCCAAAAGAGACACTACCACCAGTTTCGCAACCCAAGACAGAAATAAAAGACGAGGTGGTTACTCAAGACACGGAAGATGCTCCGGTAATTAAAAAGGAAGAAAAAAAAGTGGAGCAGAAGGAAACTTCGGTAAAAGAGGAACCTAAAAAAGTGATTCCAAAAGAGCCAGACCCTACTCCAGACAAGAAAACTACAGACGCACTTTCTAGCCTTATCAACGGACCAAAAAGTGAAGGCACGGCAAAAGGCGGTGAAGGAAATGATGATTCTCCGGGAGATAAAGGCAACCCTAATGGCGATCCCAATGCAAAGAGCTATTATGGTACTGGAAAAGGACTTGATGGAGATGGTAACTATCTGCTTGGTGGAAGGAAAGCATTGAACAAGGAAAAGTTTGTTCAGGATTGCAATGAAGCTGGAATTGTTGTGGTGAGTATCGAGGTTGATCGTAATGGTAAAGTAACAAATGCCACGGCAGGAGTTCGAGGAACCACAAATAATTCGAAATGTCTTTTGGACCCGGCAAAGCGCGCTGCATTAGCTACGCGATTCAACAGCGATAGCAAAGCCCCCGCGAAGCAAATAGGTAAGATTATCTACAAGTTTAGCCTTTCGAATTAGTGTTGTTACGTTTTTTAAAATAGACGTTAAATACCATCCCCAAAACAATAAGTAGCATTCCAAAAATTGCCAGGTTACTATGTTCTTCATCTAGAAAAATAAGACCTAAACCAAGAGCGTAAATAAGTTCCATATATTTAAACGGAGCAATAGTATTTGTATCCGCTAATTGGAATGCTCGGGTCATAAAAACTTGCCCAATAAGTCCAAATATACCAATACTGATAACCCATAACCATTCGATTCCTATTGGCATTCTCCAATGATTTGCAAAGAGAAGACTTCCCAGAATTGAAGTCATCATGAAATAATTAATAATAGTGAGTGCATGCTCTTTGGAGCCTAGGTATCGCACAATAGCAAATACTGTTCCCACTAGAATAGCCGATACCAACGCGAGTAGAAAACTTATAGTATCAATTCTAAAATCGGCACCTTTTAGAATAAAGACTCCGGCTATAGAAAGTAGGAGACATCCCCATTGCCAAGGATTCACCTTTTCTTTTAAAAAATACACCGCCAACAATACGCTAAAGGCGGGACCAATGTATCGTATAGAAATTGCCGGGCCCAAGGGGATTCTTTGAATTACAACAAAGAAAACGGCCAAGGATATGAAGCCAACAATTCCTCTCGCTGCGAGCCAAGTCACTTCTTTTCCAACAATGGAAATTTTCTTATGAAGCATATACGGAAATATAAAAACAAAGGTTCCCAAAGCCCTAAAAAAGACAACTTGAAGAGGATGTAACTCTGAAAGATATCGAGCCATGAGATTCATCCAGGCAAAGGCAAAGGTGGCAATGAGTATGTAGATAATTCCTTTGAGCAAATTGGCGTTTGGTTATAACAAATATAACTGTATTCGTTCAAGCTGCATACCTCATTTTCGAAATAGTTTAGGATATTTATTAGTATCTTTATCCTAAAATATATTGCGATGAAAAAGATAACTGCCTTACTATTATTCAGCCTAATTTTTTTGGCATGTAATACAACTACAAAAGAAAATGTTTCAGAAATAAAAGAAACTCCACACGACTTTATGTTTATGCAACGCGCATATCCTACGGGTGAAATACGTACCGATGCTAGGAGACTTGCGGCACAATGGAAGCGTGATAAAATGGTAGATCGTTTGGCAGGAACACCTTGGGAACTGGTTGGGCCAATAAATACAGGAGGCCGTGTAACCGATATTGAAATACCAATAGATCAGGCGCAGACATATTATGTAGGTTCTGCTTCTGGAGGGATTTTTAAAACCACAGATGCAGGTAGTTCTTGGTTCCCAATTTTTGATGATCAAGAGATGCTTTCGATTGGTGACATAGAGATTTCAAAGAACAATACTAATGTTGTTTGGGTGGGTACTGGAGAAGTAAATGCCGGTGGAGGTTCTTTAGCTTATGATGGCGATGGTGTTTACAGAAGTACAGATGCTGGACTCACTTGGGAATCTAGAGGCTTGCCTAATGTAGGAAGCATTGGAAAAGTACTTATTGATCCAAATGACGAAAACACAATTTTCGTAGGCGCTATGGGGCCTCTTTTTAGAGATGATACCAATAGAGGAGTATATAGAACAACAGATGGAGGGGCAAATTGGGATCAGGTATTTTTTGTGAGCGATATCACAGGGGTTATAGATATGGCAAATCACCCAACAGATAGCGATGTAATTTATGCTGCCACTTGGGAGCGCGTACGTAGACCAGAAATGCGAGACTATGGCGGAGCGACTTCTGGATTGCATAGATCTATCGATGGTGGTACTACTTGGAATGAACTAACAAATGGTTTGCCAAGTAATCCGGCTTTAAAGGGAAGAATTAGTATTGATATTTCTCAGTCAAACCCGAGCGTATTATACGCGCGCTACGCGGACGCTACGGGGAGTATTCAAGGGGTATATCGCACTGCAGATGGCGGTGACACCTGGACAGCGATGAATGCTGGAGGACTCACCAATGTTGGGTTCCACTGGTGGTTTAGAGGGATTTTCGTGGATCCCACAGACGAGAACACTATTTATAACGTAGATTTTGTGGTAGAAAAATCAACCGATGGTGGTTCAACTTGGGGACCTGCTTTTGAAAATGCCCATGTAGATCAACATGCCTTGGCGTTTAACGCTAGTGTATCTGGACAAGTACTACTCGGGAATGATGGAGGACTGTATGTGAGTAACGATAGTGGCGCTACATTTACCAAAGATGAGACACTGCCAATCACCCAATTCTACCGGGTGTATGTGGACCCTAATAATAGCGATAAAATTTATGGTGGTACTCAAGATAATAATACGATTAGAACACAGACCGATGGGTCAAACGACTGGCAGTCTATTTATGGTGGAGATGGTTTTCAACCTTTAGTTGAAGACGGAAATACCGATGTGATTTATGCATTGTCCCAGCGGGGGAATTTGGGTAAATCAATTAACAATGGGGCTAGTTTTGGCGGTGCGCTAAATGGAATTGCTAGTGGAGATAGGAACAATTGGGATACGCCTATCGCCTTCAATCCTAATAATTCTCAAACCCTTTACTACGGTACGCAACGACTATATAAAACAACCGATGGCGCAGCAAATTGGACCGCTATTAGTAACGATTTGACAAATGGATCGGGTGGAGGAAATCTAACCTTTGGTACCATAACCAGTATTGATGTTTCTTCATTTGATAGCGATTTAATATATGTTGGCACTGATGATAGTAATGTTTGGGTTACACAAGATGGTGGTACTATTTGGAATAATATTTCGGGTACCTTGCCTAATCGTTGGACTACAAGGGTGCAAACAAGTATTTTTAATGAAGGTACAGTCTATGTAACATTTTCAGGTTACCGATATGGTGAGGATCAGGGGAATATTTTTGAAAGTACCGATTTTGGAACTACTTGGACCGATATTTCAGGGGACCTTCCAGATGGACCGATTAATGACGTGGAAGAATCGCCTTCAGAAGGTCTTTTTGTGGCGACTGATTTTGGAGTGATGCATTATACAGGTTCATCTAGCTGGGAAGTTTGGGGGCCTAATTTACCAAACGTTGTTATTACGGATATTCATTATGATGAGGCTAGTGCTTATTTATATGCAGGAACGTATGGACGGTCTATGTATCGATCTGATGTGGGTGTCCTTGGTGCAAATGAAGTGCTTGAAAAAGAAATTGCCGTGTTCCCTAACCCAGCGACAGATATTGTGAATATTCAACTAAATGATGGATCAGCGATTACGGTTGAGGTTTACGATGCCAATGGGCGTAAAGTGGATGTTCCTGTTTCTAAAACACAGAATACTACAATTGATGTGGCAACATTGGCTACTGGAGCTTATTATTTGAAGGTCGTTCAAGGAAACAGAACAGCTACTAAAAAACTACTGGTTAAATAGAATTGGAATATCAATTACGCTGAAACCATAACGTGGCTTTTTGGCCAATTACCCATGTATCAACGGGTTGGAAAGGCTGCTTATAAGGCGGATCTTTCAAATACCATTGCCCTTACCAAGCATCTAGAGAATCCCGAACGAAGCTTTAAAACCGTGCATGTGGCAGGGACGAATGGCAAAGGATCGACGAGTCATATACTGGCGTCGGTGTTGCAAGAAGCAGGGTATAAGGTGGGGCTCTATACATCACCGCATTTAAAAGATTTTCGAGAGCGGATTAAAGCTAACGGTGAGATGATTCCAAAGAGAACTGTGACGGCATTTGTTAAAAAACATAAACCCTTTTTTGAAGCAAACGAACTGTCTTTTTTTGAAATGACCGTTGGTCTCGCTTTTGATTATTTTAGGAAATCGGAGGTGGATGTTGCTGTCATCGAAGTTGGACTAGGGGGAAGGCTTGATAGCACCAATATTATTAGACCCGAAGTTTCGATAATCACGAATATTGGATTGGATCACACTCGATTTTTGGGTAATACCCTTGCTGAAATTGCTGAGGAAAAAGCGGGAATCATAAAAAAGGAAGTTCCAGTTGTCATTGGAGAAACGGTTTCCGAAACGAAAAGTATTTTTCAGAAAACAGCAAATGATAGAAAAGCTCCTATTATTTTTGCTGAAGATGAGAAAACGTCGAATTTTACTTCAGATTTAAAGGGAAATTACCAAAAACACAATATTCGGACTGCAGAAGTTGCAATTAGAACACTTCAGAAAAAAGGATGGGCCGTAGGAATACAACATATTGCCAAGGGTTTGCAGAGCGTGGTTAAGAATACAGGGTTACTGGGGCGGTGGCAGATTCTAAACGCTAGCCCCAAAGTTATTTGTGATACGGCGCATAATGTCGAAGGTCTGAGTTTAATTATGAGGCAATTAAGAAAGGAAAAGAAGAATCGTCTCCATGTTGTTTTAGGAGTAGTTGAGGATAAAGATTTAGATACAATTTTGCCATTATTTCCTAGTAGAGCGACATATTACTTTTGTAAGCCAGATGTGGCAAGAGGTCTTGATGTGAAAATTTTAAAGGAGAAGGCGGGGCAATTTGGTTTAATAGGAGAGCTGCATCTTTCGGTTAGTGAGGCTTATAGAAATGCCCTAGTGGCTGCCGAAAAGGAAGACGTTATTTATATAGGTGGAAGTACTTTTGTAGTCGCAGAAGTTTTATGATTTTTTTAAAGAATTGTTTGTGAGTATTAAAAAATCTATCTTATATTTGCAGCCGCTAACATAGCGGGCGCATAGCTCAGTTGGTTCAGAGCACTTGGTTTACACCCAAGGGGTCGGGGGTTCGAATCCCTCTGCGCCCACCACCTTAAACCCCTTCAAAACAGGGGTTTTTTTCATTTCTAACCTTTTTTATTGTTTAAATAATTTGCTTTGTAGAGGTAAAATAATGGTAAATTTCTACCAAGTTTTTTACGAAAAGTTTACGAATGAAAGCAAAAGCTACGATATATAAAAATGATGGTGAAACCTCGCTGGGATTTCCTGTAAAGTTAATTATTTCTCACCAGAAAAAAACAAGACGTAAAACTATTGGTTATTCTAAGCTTATAAATTGGGATGAAATTAAAGATTTGCCTAAAGTTTCTCATCCTGATTTTGAAAGTTTATTAGGCACTATTTTCGATATTCGGAAGGTGGCCGCAACAATGGAATTTAAAAATATTACGCAGTTGGAATTGGCCTTCGATAATCTTTTGGGAAAAAAGGTGGTTTCGAACAGTTTAGTTAGCGATTATTTTGACCTTGAAATTTCTAAATTACGGAATGTAGGTAGGGATGGTGCCGCTGATGAATACTTATATGCTAGAAATCAATTTAAATCCTATTCCCCGGGATTAACTTTTGAAGAAATAACCGTCGATTACCTTCAAGGTTTTAAGGCTTATAAAATGAAGTCTACCAGTAATAAAACGGTTAAGAATTATTTGAGTGTACTACGTGCATTATGGAATAAAGCAGATGTCGACCCTAAAACAAACATTCCAAACACTACACCATTTAAAAATATATTCACTGGATTGCATACCAAACGGAGGAGAAAAAAGAATCGGTATTTGGATAAAAAGGGGTTGCTTCAACTTGAAAATGATTTGGATGTGTTAAGTAAGGTGGAACGTCGGGCTGTTTTGTTAGGTCTTCTTCAATTTTATTTAGGTGGTGCAAATCTAATAGACGTCTATTATTTACGGGAAGATCAGTTTTTTGGGGAGCGGGTGATGTTGACCAGAAGAAAGCTTGGGAGATTTATGGAGGAATTTGATGTAAAGGTGTTTCCAAGGACACGGGAGATAATAAATGAGCTTTCGGGGCCAAAGGATGGATATTTGTTTCCATGGAGAAAATCACATACAGGATATAAAACTTTCCGAAGAAATCATTACGATGATCTCTTGAGTGCTCAAAATAAATTGAACATTGGTTTGTTACCTATAAATGAGAAGCTTAACAGTAATACTTTTAGACATTCATTTGCTACAATCGCGAAGTTCGAGGGAGTAGATCCTGATATTATTCGCGAATTAATGGGTCACGAACGGGATGATATTGATACTGTTTATAAAGATAAATTCCCCGAGAAAATTAGAGATGAGGGTCATTGGAAAATAATTTCTTTAGTTTGAATTTTACCAGTCATTATCTGGTGCTTTGCCTAACGC
Organism: uncultured Ulvibacter sp.; assembly: GCA_913063405.1. Taxonomy (GTDB): domain Bacteria; phylum Bacteroidota; class Bacteroidia; order Flavobacteriales; family Flavobacteriaceae; genus Ulvibacter. The sequence continues at coordinate 1,853 of CAJXZB010000034.1, read as the reverse complement.
CCTGCTACACGCAGTGAGGTTCTGGGTTTTAAATTGTTGTCACGAAGTTACATAAAATATTAAAAGACAAATAGAACCTTTCCAAATTGCTTGTAACCATTGATGGCGTACGTTTTTCCTCGATGGGCGGTACAAAACCACAATGAATTATAGCCATTGCTAGGCAACGTTCTTTTTCGCTTTTTCAATTCGTTTTAATGTCGTTTCCTTAAATTTCTCACTTAATTCCGAAATTAAATCTTGATGTTTTTCCAATTCTAATAATTTCTCCCAATTCTTTTCTTTCTCTAAATGACTTGAAATTGAAGGAACAAGATTTTTTGGAAAAGAGTCATAAAATTCTTCTGGATTTTTTAAATCGGTTAACAACTTTTTTATTTCTCGATGTCTATTTAAAATCTCAAAATATTTTTCAGTTGATTTTTCTTTTTTCTTTATCTGTGTATGATTGTCAGATTTTAATTTTAAAACTCTCTCAACTTTTACTATTTGTTCAGATGTAAGTCCGACTGGAATATGCACAGTTCCATACCATCTGTCGTCATAATCATCGTGGGAAAGTCCACCCCAAACAAGAACCTTTCCATTATTCCATTCGTTCAGCGAGTTATTTAATCTTTTGTTTCCTTTTGGCGTATAACCAAGCAATTCGTTTTTTTGATTATAAATTCCAACTGCGTACATATCGTGTGAATTGTCTTCACATTTTGCAATTCCGATAAAATATCCGCTATGAATTTTTGGATTTAGATTTTGATAAAACATTCCTTTCATATCGAAGGTCTTTATTCCTTTTTTCTTGTAAAGAAGTTTATCTTCTACAGTGTCAATTCTATTTGTGTTTTTTGCTATTGATGAACAACTTTTCTTTGAACATTAGAACTTTTTTTCGACTTGCTTTTTCCAATGAAATAAGCAATGACGATGATGATGATTACTATTGCTATAAATTCGGTCATAATGTTTGTTCAAATGTTGCCTAAACTATCAGCTTTTTTATAAGTAATTGAGCATTATTATATAAAGTATCTGTCTCTTCAATTTTTTCTAATATCGAGATTGCGTTTGAGTAATTTCCTTCTTCTATATATTTATTCGCACTTTCAATATTTGCTTTTGTGTCTATTGTGCTGTCAATAAGTCTAAAACTCCTATCATAGCTTTTCTTTTTTCGTGTAGTTTGGTTAATTCTTTGTATAATGCTCTACCTGTTTTTCCATTAGCATAACTTTTTATCAAAAGGGCAAAGAATACCCCACAGTTTGCTGTGATTGGGAGTTTCATTTCGTTAAACCTACTTAATTAACCATTTCCTTGAAACAGGGTTTTTCCTGTATTTTCATGAGGGTTTCCCCTATTTTATTAAAATGTGCGGTTTTCCCGTAATTTTATTTTGTAGATTATTTCTATCTTGTTAATCCCTATTTAATTTAAGTGTAGAATAGGAAAGCCGCCACAAAGATGTAACGGCTTCACCCCACCTTTCTTCTAACCATCTTTAGTAAGAAAGTTTAAAAATACAAAAAATGAAATTAATCTAATACTGGATACAATGGATTTATTAATGATACTTGAGAATGAATTAATAAAAGAAGGTAAAACTGTTTTTACCAAATGGGGATGGTGGTGTAATATAAAATCAATCGATGAAAGCAGATTTAAACACGGTGAAGGAATAAATATAAAAAGATTATATGATGATGCCACTTTTTCTATACACCCAAGAGATATAATTTAATACTGTAAATTCCTATAGCAATAGCAGCTATTTAGTCGTGTATGTAGTCAAACTAAAGTTTACCAAGGTAGGATAAAGTTAAGTTACAATTTTAACATTTGCAATCTATTTTCTT
>CAJXZB010000033.1 GCA_913063405.1 uncultured Ulvibacter sp. | reverse complement strand
GTTTCATAAACTACTTCCCAATGTTTCGTTCTATCTAATTTCATTGTTATGTCTCTTTTTTAAGCTTGTGGGTAACGGTCTTGTATATGAAAAGTAGGGCCTTAAGCCGTCACTATCTTTTCAGCTAGTATAAATATATTGAAAAAGCGCAAGCTTTAATGACTTGTGCTGAGTCAGTTTTTTTTATATACATTGTTATAGGTAGTTGTTTTTTAATCTAATGGTTTCTGACCAACTCCAACAACAAGTTCACATGGACCAGAGAATCCATTCTCATCTTCAAATTTTGATAGTTCAAACTGAATTTCTTCCCATGCCGCGGCTTTTTCAATATCAGATAAACCTCCTAGCATTTGATGTAAGGCTGCAAAAGACTCATACTCAAATCTAACACAATCTTTAGCGGTTGGCATTATTACTGGAGCGTTGAGTACTTGTGACTTAATATTAATAAAACCAGCCTGTTTAAAGGTATCTTCTAAAACCCCTTCACCTCCCAAACTAAAAGGCCCCGGCTGCCCTTCTAGTGGTGGTGGAAGTTGTGCGCGTTGCCTAATAACTGAAACAGGGGTTGAAAAGAATTTGTTTTTATCAACCGTTGAATAGACTATTGCAGCAACAAAACCACCTGGTTTTAAAACTCGCATCATTTCTTTTAATGCTTTTTGCTGATCAGGAAAAAAGATTAGCCCTACTCTTGAAATTACAGTATCAAATGAATTTGCAGGAACAGTTAGGTTTTCACCATCCATTTCTTTTGTTTCAATATTATTGATTCCTTTTTCATTAGCAAGTTCCAATGCGAAATCAAGAATTTTTGGTGCTAAATCTGTTGCTAGTACGTAGCCATTTGCACCGACTTTTTCAGCCGCAGTGATTGATTGCTCCCCAGCACCAGCTGCAATATCTAATATACGATATCCTTCTTTTACTTCTGCCATATCTAACATTAGGTCGGTTGCCGGACCTAACCAAGTCTTTAAAGTAGGATGCCAACGGTGCCATGCCTCTGCTGCCGTTTGCCATTGTTCTCTAGTTGTTGTTTTATAATGTTCTGGATTGAATATTTTCACTTTTTCCATGATTGTATTTTTTAACTGTTTATCATACTTTATGATGCAAATATGAAACACATAGAAGCAGAACTATTTCACAATTGATTCAAATCCTGAAACAATTGATTCAATCAAAATTTCTTTTCAAATTAAGCCAGTTGTGTTATGAATTCAGTTGGAGAAATTCCAAATCTTTTCCTGAAAACACGGGTAAAGTACGTTGGACTATTAAATCCGGATTGGTAAGCGATTTCAGCAATTGTTTTTTGACTTTGCGACATTTTACCCAATGCGATTTGAAGTCGTGACTCCTGAATAAGTTGACTTGGACTTTGTCCTGTCAATGATTTGATCTTTCGATTTGCTTGAGATTTACTCATTCCGATTTCCGAAAATAAATCTTCACTTTTAAAGTCGGATCGGTTAAAATGTTTGTTTATTGTATTATGCAGTATCGAAGAAAAGACAAAATCTTCATTGCTAACAAGCGTAAAGTTGGTTTGCTTTTCTTGTTGTTCTCGTAATTCTTTTTTTGCAAGTGCAACAGTTTCGTTATCTAAATATAGTTTTTTATTGAGGCCTAAAGAACATAGACTATTAATTTTACTTTTTGTTTCTTCAAAGAATGTAGTGCCTTCTTCATCAACAGGATTTCCACTTACTATTGCTAAATTAAATTCTAATTTACTGGAAGTAGATTCAAATAATTCCATTATTAATACTGCGCAAGAAATGGCATCTGTTGCGTACACAAACGTTACCATTATTTGGTTAGTTGGTTCACGGATAATTACTCCTTTATGTTCAATAACTAGATCTTTTATTTTTTTAAAATATCCATTGCTATTTTGAGAAATACAAACGATATTGGTAAGAAGAATAGTTCTGTAGCCGGGATCCAGATCTCCAGAATCAGTTTTAGCTAAATCATTGACGTCGGTCCCTTGTCCCATGAAGAGGTTGTATTCATCGTCTGCTACTTCAATGATATTGCAAGCTGTGTTTCCGTGTGATTCAAGATGAACCTGATTACATGCTTCTTTACTCGGTCCTTCCATCAAGCAAAAGATTGTTTTTCCTTGCTCATTCACCCAATATTTCAATTGCTTTACACCGAATTTATCTTCTATGGCAAGATCTTCCATATGTGCTTTTACAACATCTTCTGCCGAGAATTCGTCAGAATCGACTGTATGGATATCCATGTATAAAGGCATAGATTTTGTGTTTTTAGTTATTACGTTAATTCTGACTAACGTTTTTATATCGTTCTGAAAATCAGCTGTTGGTGATTCTGATTTTCAGTCTTAATTTTTCTTTTTCTTCTACTTAAAAAGTTAGCTTGAAGAAATTATTTTCTTTCCCGAAAAAAGAGGAATTGCCTACGGTTTGTGTATGAATCGTAGCGATTTCAAGATTACTACATTTCGGATTAATCAATTATTAGCTATGTTTTATAAACGGTGTTGGCAATAGTGCTTATTTCAACATATGTATATGCTCAATACCATCTTCGATATAAGTCTCACCAACAACTTTAAAACCAAAGCTTTCATAGAAAAATTTAAGATAAAGCTGTGCTTCAATTCTAAATGACTGTTTCGGAAATAAAATTGACATCTTGTCTAAAGCTCTTTTCATTAGTTCTTTTCCTATTCCTTTTCCTCTTTGGTCTAAAGATGTACAAACTCTGCTTAGACAGGGTTCATTATAGATTTTACTTGGGCCAAAGAATCTTGCATATGCTATTATTTGTCCATTTACACTGCAAAAAAAATGATAGCAGTCAGTTACATCTTTTCCGTCAATATCCTCAAATATACATTGTTGATCAATAATAAATATTGAATTACGAAGACGTAGGATACCATAAAGTTCATTATTGTTGAGTTCATCAAATGTTTTTACAATCCATTTTTTAGGTTTTATAATTATAGGATTAATATTCATTTCTTAATTTATTGTTCATTATTGCCTACGGTCTAGTATAAGAATAGTAGCGAATTTAAAATCCTAACCTTTCCAGTTTAGACAGATTGTAAATATAAAAAAAGCGACTTGGGTTAAGAACCAAAACCGCTATTACTTTTATACGTTGTTGGCAACTGGTTTTTCTATTCATTTTCTTTCCACTTGTACTTTTCTTTGATTATTTCCATACATTATTATTTCAGATTTTCCAATCCAAATAAAGCTAAATTCTCAATAACTGGCAAAGTGCATATTCCTGATAAGTTGACCAGTAAGTTCCAGAGTAAATTGACCACCCTAAAATGTGTATAGTATTGATGTAATAAAGTTCTATTTTTTGTTAAACCTTAAAACAAGAAATAGGATGTCAAATACAACAATAGCAATGCATGTAATTAAAAAAATCTACACCCTTTACGACAAAGGGTTAAGTAAAGTAAAAATCAGTGATCGGTTACAACTTTCCCGTAATACGGTAAAAAAATACATTCGATTTTTAAAGGAAAATAATATTACCAACCAACAGCTTCAAGAGCTAACAGATCAGGAACTATCTATATGGTTTAGAGGTTCTGTGCAAAAAAAGTCTAAAGAGGTCCAAACTTTAGAGAAGTACTTTCCTGGTTATGAAAAGAGGTTAAAACAAACAGGAGTAACAAGAGAACAGCTATGGAAAGAATATAAGTCTGATCATCCAGATGGTCTGATGTATTCTCGGTTTTGTCACTATTATAGACAATGGAAAAAACAATCCAATCCCGTAATGCGCTTTGAACATAAAGCAGGTGATAAAATGTTTGTTGACTTTACAGGAAAGAAACTTCATATTGAAAAAATATCAACAGGAGAACTTGTTGAAGGTGAAGTTTTTATTAGTGTTTTAGGGTCTTCACAGCTTACCTATGTAGAAGCCGTAGCGAGTCAGAAGAAAGAAGACTTTGTTAGTTGCTGTGAAAACGCATTACATTACTATGGAGGCGTTCCTGCTTGTATTACTACTGATAATTTAGAAGCAGCTGTCATAAAAAGTAATAAGTATGAACCTTCGTTAAATGAAACATTTGCTGATTTTGCAAGACATTATGATACTACCATTTTACCTTGTAGGGTTTACAAACCTAAAGATAAAGCCCTTGTTGAAAACATGGTTAGAATTATCTATACTAGAGTTTATACCGTATTAAATAAACAAACATTTTATACTTTAGAACAACTTAACAAAGTCATATGGGAACAATTAGAAATACATAATAACACCCCGTTCCAAAAAAGACCCTTTAGCAGAAGAGAACTTTTTGAGGAGGTAGAAAAACAATATCTTGAACCACTACCTAGTCACAAGTACGAGCTTAAACGTTATGCCTATGCAACAGTTTATAAGAACTGTTACGTGTATTTACACAAAGATAAACACTATTATAGTACTCCTCATCAATATATCGGACAACGGGTAAAACTCATTTACTCTAACTCTTGTGTGGAAATTTACAGAAAATACCTGAGAGTTGCTTTACATAAGTGTAATCGAGAAGTTTATAAACATAGCACAATTGATGGGTGTGTTTGTTCGAATCCCAATTTGAAAAGAGATATTCATATTGCTTAATTATGAGGCGAAATAGTAATTGTTGAATTTTGAAACCCCTTGTTAAACGTCAATAAACACTGATATAACGCGACTTTATTCCTCCATGGTGTGATATACATTTTGTACATCATCGTCTTCCTCTAATTTTTCTAGCAATTTCTCAACATCTGCAGCTTGTTCTACTGAAATCTTTTTAGTCACTTGGGGAATACGTTCAAACCCTGAAGATAAAATCTCAATGTTAGCGCCTTCCAAGTAGGATTGAATATCTCCAAAGCTTTCAAAAGGAGCATAGATTAGAACACCGTCTTCGTCTTCAAAGATTTCTTCTATTCCGTGGTCAATCAATTCCAGTTCTAATTCTTCCAGGTCCATTCCTTCTCCATTGATACGGAAATTACAAGTATGGTCGAACATAAAAATCACAGAACCAGAAGTTCCCATATTACCCTCGGTTTTATTGAAATAGGAGCGTACATTAGCAACGGTACGTGTATTATTATCGGTAGCAGTTTCGATAAGAACAGCAATTCCATGCTGAGCATAGCCTTCAAAAATAACCTCTTTGTAATCACCTAGGCTTTTATCACTTGCTTTCTTTATCGCCCGCTCTACGTTGTCCTTTGGCATATTCACTGCCTTAGCATTTTGTATCACTGCACGCAAACGTGAGTTAGAATCTGGATCGGGACCACCTTCTTTCACCGCCATTACAATATCCTTACCAATACGCGTAAAAGCCTTTGACATTGCTGACCAACGCTTCATTTTTCTTGCCTTTCTAAATTCGAAAGCTCTTCCCATTTATATTTGTTTTTAATCCGTTCTACAAAAATAAAAAAATGCACTAGACTGCAAAGTTTAACTCACCAAAGCATCGATTATCTTGGCTAGCTCAATATCTTTGTCTGTTACTCCTCCAGCATCGTGAGTTGACAAAGAGATGCTCAATGTATTATAAACATTGGCCCAATCTGGATGGTGATTTAATCTTTCTGCTTCAAAAGCAATACGCGTCATAACTGAAAAAGCATCTTTGAAGTTGTCAAATTCTAGAGACGTATGAATGGCATTATTTTCATATTCCCAGCCTTCCATTGCTGATAATCGCATGTTTATTTCTATTTCAGATAAAGCGCTCATAACTTAGTTTTTTAAAGTGACTATTTCTTCATTTAGAGTGCAGTCATCAATGACTTCGGCTACACTAATTCGATATTGCTTTGGTAGTTTGTTCTTCTTCGGAAGAATAGCCAAATAACTATCATCATTGCTCCTGAAGGCACTTTTAAAGATAGGCATTTTGTCTCCTATTTTTGAGGTAATCTCCCTGAATAAATCTTCATGATGGACCATATCATTGCTGGCAAGATGAAATATTCCATCAAGACGTTTGCTAATAATATAATGTACTTGCTGAGAAATCTTGTCTGCCGTAGTAAGACTAATAGTTAAATTTGGATATACCTCAAATGCAGCGTGGTACTTAATTGCCTGCCGCAGCTGCACAATTCTTGGAGAATGAACTCCTAATACCATAGGCAATCGCAATATGGTGGTTTGGGCAGGAATATTTTTTAAGAGTAATCGTTCAATTGAAATTTTAAACTTTCCGTAATCGCTTTCCGAAAAGGGTTTGTCATGTTCGTAGGAGGGAAGCTCAAGTTTTCCATCAAAAACATTTACCGAAGATAGGTACAGAAGCCTACAATTGTGATGATCGCTCACATATTGACATAGTGCTTCATGAGTATTATATTGCTTTAAAAAATCTCCTCTTAATGAAGAAATAATAACTGTTGGCCGAACCTTCTCAAGAATAGCTTCTAGGGTATTACCAACACAGTATTTAAAATACGCCTGATTATCACCAAATTCTGATAGATTACTGCAATAGGTTCCGTAAACATCAAAATATGAATGAAGTTCTCTGTATAAACTACGGCCAATAAATCCGCTGGCTCCTAGAATGAGGATTTTATTCAAAATTATGCTTTATAAAATGGTAACTTCACAACGGTAGCAGGCACCGCGTTTTTTCTAATTTGAATATGAATCTGCGTACCAGGATTTTTAAAAATACTTGGAACATAACCCATTCCAATTCCCTTGCCTAACGAAGGCGACATTGTTCCACTCGTTACTTCACCAATTTTTTGACCACTACCATCAACAATATCGTAGCCTTGACGAGGAACTCCTCGTTCATCCAATTTAAATGCAACAAGTCTTCTTTCAAGCCCGCGTTCTTTTTGCTTCTGAAGGTTTTCGGAATTAATAAAATCCTTGCTAAATTTTGTAATCCATCCCAACCCTGCTTCCAATGGAGAGGTCGTATCGTTGATATCATTTCCGTAGAGACAATACCCCATTTCCAATCGTAATGTATCCCTAGCTGCAAGCCCAATTGGTTTTATACCAAAATCTGCACCGGCTTGCATTACCTTATTCCAAACCTGCTCTACTTCACTATTTTTGCAATAAATTTCAAAACCGCCACTTCCAGTATATCCTGTAGCACTTATAATTACATGCTCAATACCCGCAAAATCTGAAACTTTAAACGTATAAAATTTAATGTCATTCAAATCTTCCGAAGTCAATGACTGCATTGCTTCTATAGCTTTTGGACCTTGAATTGCAAGAAGGGAATAATCTTCAGATAAATTTTTCATTTTAGCGTTCATCGTATTGTGACTACTTATCCAATTCCAATCTTTTTCAATATTAGATGCGTTTACTACAAGCAACCATTGCTCTTCCTGTAAACGATAAACAATTAAATCATCTACAATACCTCCTTTATCATTAGGAAAACAACTGTATTGAGCTTGACCATCAACCAATTTGGCAGCATCATTACTTGTTACTTTTTGAATAAGCGCTAGAGCATTGGGACCTTCGATTAAGAACTCTCCCATATGTGAAACATCAAACACGCCAACACCATCTCGTACGGTTTCATGTTCTGCATTTATTCCTTCATAAGATACTGGCATATTGTAGCCGGCAAAAGGAACCAATTTGGCTCCTAATTGTTGATGAACATTTGTTAGGGCTGTATTTTTCATATAACTATTTAGCGACTTTAAGGTTAACAATTATCCTCCCGTTTTTCGGATTAATACAAATGTATAAATTAAGCTTTAGCTATTCATCATATAGTAATTGAATTCGGAATATTTTTTAATAAACCGTTGAACAAATTATAGTATTTTTACTAAGAACTTGTTTATACTTTTTTATGAAGATATTTTCTACGGAACAATTATATGAGGCAGACAGAATCACTGCAGAAAAACGGAAGATTTCATCAACTGATATAATGGAACATGCAGGAACCTTAATTTTTAATTGGTTGCATGAGCGTATGCAAGGAGATCAAGTACCAATCCATATATTTTGTGGTATTGGAAATAATGGGGGAGATGGTTTGGTTGTTGGGCGTTTGCTTATTGAGCATGGCTATAATGTAAATACGTTTGTGGTGAATTGTAGTGACAAACGATCGAAAGATTTTTTAATAAACTATGATAGAATAAAAAATGCAACCAAATCGTGGCCTTTATTAATGACTTCGGAAAAAGATTTTCCTAAAATAGATCCCGATGATATTATCATTGATGCCATTTTTGGAATTGGACTAAACAGATGTCCAGACGGCTGGGTAAAGACCCTGATCCAATACCTTAATGAACAAACATCATTTAAGTTGGCTGTTGATATCCCTAGCGGGTTGTACCCAAATAGTCCACAAGATGATCCTGAAGCCATTCTAACAGCAAACCATACACTTACTTTCCAAGCTCCTAAACTTTCCTTCTTTTTACCTAAAACGGGTATGTTTGTGCCTTATTTTGAGGTTTTGGATATTGGTTTGGATCCGGAGTATTTGTTTAAAACAGAATCTCTCGCAGAGTTAATAGCGAAACCTGAAGCTCAAAAGCTTTATAAACAACGACAAAAGTTTGATCACAAAGGTGCTTATGGTCATTCGTTGATAGTTGCTGGTAGTTACGGAAAAATAGGAGCAGTGATTTTATCGGCTAAAAGTGCATTCAGAATAGGAGCGGGGTTGGTTAGTTGTTATATCCCGAAAAGCGGAAACATCATCTTGCAAACAGCACTTCCAGAGGCAATGACAATCCCAGATGTTGAAGATGATCTTATTTCAAATATTGTAATTGATTTCGAACCTACGGCTATTGGGATAGGAATGGGCATTGGTACTAAAACAGAAACTGTCTCTGCATTGAAGAAATTATTTTCGGAAGCCAAGGCGCCAATGGTAATTGATGCTGATGCCATAAATTGTATTTCAGAAAGTAAAGAATTATTAAAGCTCCTTCCGAAGAACTCAATATTAACACCTCATCTAGGAGAGCTAGAACGGCTTGTTGGAGCCTGGGACAATGATTACGATCGACTCGAAAAGGCGAAAATTTTTTCCAAAAAACATGAAGTCATTGTGGTAATAAAAGGAGCACATACCATAACCGTTTTCGATGAGAAAATGTATGTGAATACAACTGGAAATCCTGGGATGGCAACTGCCGGAAGCGGGGATGTCCTTTCTGGAGTTATTACCGGTTTACTATCACAGGCCTACGACCCCTTAACTGCTGCAATATTTGGAGTTTATATACATGGAAGTGCAGGAAATATTGTCTCCCAAAGAATAAGTTATGAAGCGGTCATGGCTGGAGATATTTGTGATTCTATTGGAGATGCTTACTTAGAGCTTTTCGCTCAAGACCCCCCACAACCCGAAGAAACTGCTGAAGAATAAGAGAAATATGCCTTTCTAAAAGAAGATAGAAAGGCATATTCATTTAATTTTTCGATTACATTATTAGTGCATCGAACATCTCACGAAGCGACGGATCTGATGGTCTTGGGGCACTTGCATCGATGATATTTCCATCTGGGTCAATCAATATAAAACGAGGTATACCATTGACTTTATAGTCTCTTATAAATTGTGACTTCCATCCTTTTGGAGCAAATATCTGTATACCGCCTAATTCCTTATCGGCAACCATAGCCTTCCAATCCTTATTTGCTAACTCCCAAGAACCTTTATGTGTTCTATCGTCATCTATCGACATGCTAACAAAAGCAATATTTTTACCATGGTAATCTTTTTCTATTTGTTTTAAAGAAGGGATTTCCGCTTTACAAGGTCCACACCAAGTTGCCCAAACATCTATATAGGCGTATTTTCCTTTTAGGTCTACTAAAGATGTTTTAGTTCCATCATAATTTTCATAACCTTCAAATGATGGAGAAGGAGCTCCTTTAGGTAGTTCTCTTTTCAAAGCAAGTATACCAACAAAATATCCTTTATTTCCTTCAATAACATCACCTAAATTTTTCATACTGGTATTAGTTACCATTGTATCAAGACCTTTAGTTCCTTCTATAAATGCAATTAATTCTGTTTTAATGTTCGCGAAGGCATCATCCAATCCTTTTTCATCCAACCCATTAAAATCCTTGTCCATTAACTTTTCTTCAAGTAGAGATTTCTCTGCCAAAAAATTACTATTTTCAGATCCTATTCCCGTATATGTTACTGTTTCATCGAACAGTTTAGTGTCCAAGGTCATACGAACGTCGTATCCGTTTTTAAGGAATAGATTAGTTGATTCTCCTCCATCATAAAAGTTGTATATACCTGGTTCTACTTTCAGAGTGTCTTTAAAAGTCCCATCTTCTTGAACAGCAATAATTTTTGAGAAAGTACGTGTTCTAATAACAATAGAATCACTATTCTTGTCTGTTATTTTTCCAGAAAAAGTAACATAGTCTTTAGGTTGTTCTTGGCAAGCCATTATAGAAATGGCGCATAATACCGCAAATAATTTATTCATAAGATTTTGGTTTTGAGACACAAAAATAAAAGATAATCTAGGAGTTTACGAAAATTAGTAAAAGCTTAACATGATTTTGGTATTTTAGCCAAATAAACTTACAAATTGATGCAAGAGATACATTATATAAGTGCAGACATACTTGATCTACCAACTATAAAGGATATTATGGACTCTAGCAAAAAGCTAGAGTTTTCGGAAGAAGCCATCCTTAATATAAAGAAAGCGAGGGAATATTTGGCTTCGAAAGTGGAAAATAATGACACTCCTATTTACGGAATAAATACAGGTTTTGGCTCTTTATGCGATGTTAAAATTAGTTCTGAAAACCTCTCTAGGCTTCAGGTAAACTTAGTAATGTCTCATGCCTGTGGTACGGGTGAATTTGTGCCTATACCAATTATCAAGTTAATGTTATTACTGAAGATTCAATCTTTGAGTTATGGATATAGTGGTGTACAGCTTGAAACGGTTCAACGATTAATTGATTTTTATAATAATGATATTCTTCCTGTTATCTATACTCAGGGTAGTTTGGGTGCTTCTGGAGATCTAGCACCCTTAGCACATTTGGCGCTGCCATTGCTTGGAAAAGGTGAAGTTTACATTGAAGGCGCAATAGTTTCTTCCGAAGAAGTTCTTAAAAAACGAAAATGGACCCCTATAACACTTCAGGCGAAAGAAGGATTAGCACTTTTAAATGGAACACAGTTTATGAGTGCCTACGGAATTTACTGCCTTCTTAAAAGTTCTAAACTGTCTTACCTAGCTGACCTTATTGGAGCTGTTTCTGTGGATGCTTTTAATTGCAATTTAAGCCCTTTTAATGCCTTGGTCCACTTGGTAAGACCCCACAGAGGACAGGTAAAAACAGCTGAGCAGATGTTGCTTTTCTTAGAAGAGAGTGAAATAGGTGCTTCAGAAAAAAATAACGTTCAGGATCCTTATTCATTTCGTTGTATTCCGCAGGTGCATGGGGCAACAAAAGACACTATTTCCTTTGTGAGAAAAACCTTTAAAACAGAGATAAATTCTGTAACTGATAATCCAAATATCTTTGTTAATGAGGATATGATTATTTCAGGAGGGAATTTTCATGGGCAACCTCTGGCTTTAGGGTTAGATTACCTAGGTATTGCTATGGCGGAACTGGGGAGTATCTCTGAAAGACGTACTTATCAATTAATTTCTGGCCTACGGGGTTTGCCTGCGTTTTTAGTTAATAATCCAGGACTCAATAGTGGGTTTATGATTCCTCAATATACTGCGGCAAGTATTGTAAGTCAAAATAAGCAATTGGCCAGTCCAGCCTCTGTGGATTCTATCGTTTCATCGAACGGGCAAGAAGATCACGTAAGTATGGGAGCCAATGCGGCTACCAAATGTTTGCGTATTATAAATAACATTGAAACTATTTTGGCTATTGAACTTATGAATGCTTCTCAGGCATTGGAATTTAGAACTCCTAAAAAATCATCTCCTTTTATAGAGTCTTTCATAGCCTCTTTTAGAGACGTGTCTCCTTTTGTTTTAGAAGATAGACTGCTGGCAAATGACATTCATTCTGCAATTGAATATATACGAAGCTTGTCGATTGATAATGATATATTGTTCTAATTAGTAAGAATGAAAAGACATTTTTCGAGGTATGAGCTGGCTTGTTTTAGTGTATGTTTAAAATCATTAACGTAGTAAAAATTCTCTTATGATTATGATTAGAATTAATTCACTTGACCTTAATACTCATATGATGAACTTAAAGACGATGATTTTTCTCTTAGTTTTAACACCCTGTATTGCACAAGGTTATAAGCCTTTGTTAGATGATTATAATGAATGGCATTTCACCTATTGCTTTTTTGGATGCTCGACAGATCGTTATTTCACAAATGGAGATACTTTAGTTGACGGTCTCGATTACAAAATCTTGGATGGATATCATTTTATTTCAAGAACCTTCCTATTACGAGAAGAGCCCTCAGACCGCAAAGTTTACCTCAATTTTGTTGAATCTACCGGAAATACAGAATACCTCCTTTATAATTTTTCTTTAAATGTAGGTGATTCAATTGATATGAGAAACCCTATAACTCCGTTTCCAGACGAAGCTGGTTATTACAGACTAGACTCCATTATTCCTAGACCCCTCGTAGATGGTCTCGACTATAGACATTTCTACCTTTCTCCAACAGAGTCGAACACTATAAGCACAACAAATGCTATTTGGATTGAAGGTGTGGGATCGTTATCATTGATTAATGCACCAAGTGGTTATCCAGATATTAATGATGTAGGACACCTTAGCTGTTTTTTTAAGAATAGTATTCCCTTTTATAGTAATCTTGATTCTATTGATGGGTGTGAACCAGTCATCATTCTCAATAATAGAGATTTTTCCGAATCACTTGAAAAAGTCGAAATTCCCTCATTAATTCGCAATGATTATGGTCAAATAAATAATGCTGAAAGTATACGATTTGTTGATATTTTTGACTTGAATGGCCGAAGAATTGCAAATTTGGAAAATAATGGACAAAATGAGATTGATTTAAATTTTTCAGCTTATAAGAGTGGAATATATTTAGTTGTAATATATGATAAACATTTTAAAAAACGTACTTTTAAAGTGCTTGTTGATTAAGGTCATCTAGCACAATTAACACAGTTTATAGCTTGAGGAATTAATATAAGTCGTCCAATAGGAATAGGTTTTTGACATCTTCTACAAATACCAAAATCTAGGTCATCAATTTTGGAAAGCGCTACCTTTAGATTGTTAAGTTTTAATTCAACCTTTCTAAGTGCCTCGTCATTGATACTTTTATTGTTAATAGCGTCCATTCGCGAGACTCTGCCAATCGCATTCTCTGGAGAAATTGGCTTTGTAAGTTCTCTATATTTCTCTAAGGAATCCTTCGCCTTTATGATCTCTTCCTCGATTCTAATTCTAATCTCATTCTTGCTATCCATGAGTTAGTCCTTTTGTGCTTTAATAACCTCTTGAACCCATTGAATAGCTTTGCTCAAAGTTTTAAATACTTGAAAAGAATTATTATAGAAAGTTCCTTTGTAGCACGTATTTTTAATATTAATATCGGTGTCCGATGCGATAGCTATGGCTAATAAATTATGAATTTTTGAAGTACCTATATATGTAATTTGGTCTACTGAATATGAAAAAATTCTATTTGAAATATAGACAACAGGTCCGTTCTTAAAATGGCAATCAATAATCTCTTCCAATTTCAAGTTATGGTCTGGAGTAATCGTAATTCCTTCGCGAATTTGGTTTACTAAAAATTCGTCAAATACAAAGGCTTCACAATATCCCAAATCGTAATAATGAAACATGCTCATATACAAGGTGTTTTATATTGTGATTTGGTAAATCACCTATACAATATACTAAATAAAAAGAGCAACAAAGGAAATTAATAGAAGGCAATGCTTTAGGGAAAAATAAAAAAGCCTACGGAATCGTAGGCTTTTTTTGTTTCTTTATTTTTATAGTAAGTTCATTTGCCTTTTCGTCAAGATCCATAGTTATCATGTCTCCTTCCTGAAGGTTAGAATTAATGATCTCTTCGGCTAAAGCATCTTCGATGTACTTCTGAATGGCTCGTTTTAGTGGGCGAGCACCATAATCTTTGTCAAAACCCTTGTCAGCTATATAATCTTTTGCCTTTTTTGTCAGCGTCAATTTATAACCTAGATCTTTTATTCGGGCAAACAACTGATCCAATTCAATATCAATAATTTTATGGATATCATCTCTGTCGAGTGTGTTAAATACCATAACATCATCCACACGATTTAAAAACTCAGGAGCAAACGCTTTTTTAAGCGCATTTTCAATAATGCTTTTTGAATTTGCATCAGCCTGACTCTCTTTAGCAGCAGTTCCAAAACCAACTCCTTGTCCAAAGTCCTTTAATTTTCGTGCACCGATGTTAGATGTCATTATAATGATGGTATTTCTAAAATCAATTGTACGTCCTAAGCTATCGGTTAGATGCCCATCATCAAGAACCTGCAGCAACATATTAAATACATCAGGGTGCGCTTTCTCAATTTCGTCAAGCAGTACCACAGCGTAAGGTTTTCTTCTAATTTTTTCAGTTAATTGACCACCTTCTTCATAACCAACATAACCTGGAGGAGCCCCCACCAATCTTGAAATGGCAAATTTCTCCATATACTCACTCATATCGATGCGAACCAAAGCTGTCTCTGAATCAAATAACTCACGGGCCAATACTTTTGCAAGTTGCGTTTTACCAACACCCGTCTGTCCTAGGAAAATGAAGGAACCAATCGGTTTATTAGGATCTTTCAATCCAGCTCGATTACGCTGAATGGCTTTTACTACCTTCGCTACAGCCTCATCCTGACCAATTACCTTACCTTTAATTCTATCCGGCAGCTCAGCAAGTTTATTGCTTTCTGTTTGAGCTATTTTATTAACGGGAACACCTGTCATCATTGAAACAACCTCTGCCACATTGTCCTCAGAAACTGTTTCTTTGTGAAGCTTGGATTCGGTTTCCCAAGCTTCTTGGGCAACGACTAACTCTTTTTCAAGATTTTTTTCGTCATCCCTAAGCTTCGCGGCTTCTTCATACTTCTGTTTTTTGACAACAGAGTTTTTAAGCTCGCGTACTTCTTCAAGTTTCCCTTCGATTTTTAATATTTTTTCAGGAACATTGATATTAGTTATATGCACGCGCGAACCGGCTTCATCTAACGCATCAATTGCCTTGTCAGGTAAAAATCGCTCCGTCATATAACGATTCGTAAGCCTTACACAGGCAACAAGTGCTGCATCAGTATATTCCACATTATGATGTGATTCATATTTATCTTTAATATTCTGAAGAATCTCAATCGTTTCTTCCACGGAAGTAGGTTCCACTAGCACCTTTTGAAATCGACGCTCCAAAGCTCCATCTTTCTCTATATATTGTCTATACTCATCTAAGGTGGTGGCACCAATACATTGAATTTCACCTCTTGCAAGTGCCGGTTTGAACATATTCGACGCATCCAAAGAACCTGTAGCCCCTCCAGCCCCAACAATTGTATGAATTTCATCTATAAAAAGAAGGATGTCATCGTTCTTCTCCAATTCATTCATTACGGCTTTCATGCGCTCTTCAAACTGCCCTCTATATTTTGTTCCTGCAACTAGGCTAGCTAGATCCAAAGTAACGACCCGTTTGTCATACAAAATACGAGACACTTTTCTCTGTATGATTCGAAGAGCTAAACCTTCCGCAATGGCAGATTTTCCAACACCAGGTTCACCAATAAGTAATGGGTTATTCTTTTTTCTCCGGCTTAAAATTTGAGATACACGTTGTATTTCGCTCTCACGTCCAATCACGGGATCTAATTTACCCTCTTCGGCCATCACGGTTAAATCTCTACCGAAATTATCCAAAACTGGCGTTTTAGATTTTTTGCTAGTCTTAGATCCAGCTCCAGTAAATAAACTATCTTTTTCGCTTTCATCAGATATCGAGTCATCTTCATTTGGAAAAGACTCTGAAGTTGGGCTATCTACATAATCTTCGTCGTTTGCAGTCATAAGTTTAAATTGATCTTTAACACCATCATAATCTACCTTCATTTTATTCAACAATTTTGTCGTTGGGTCATTTTCATTCCGAAGAATACACAACAACAAGTGAGCAGTATTAATAGAAGAACTTTGAAATAACTTTGCTTCAAGAAAAGTAGTCTTTAATGCTCGCTCTGCTTGTCTTGTTAAATGCAAATTTTTCTTATCATTTGCACTAATAACTGCACTCGGATTGGCAGGACTTAAAATCTCAACTTTTCGTCTTAGATGATTTAAGTCAACATCTAAGGCATTGAGAATAGTAACAGCTTTTCCACTTCCATCACGCAATAAACCGAGCATTAAATGCTCAGTGCCAATGAAATCGTGTCCCAATCTTAGCGCTTCTTCTTTGCTATAAGCAATTACATCTTTTACTCTAGGTGAAAAATTATCATCCATAAACCAGTGTTCCAATACTTCTAAAATTACTAAATTACCTCTAATACGGCAAAAACTATTCCCTTATTAACAAGATAAGTAGTAAAAAGACAAAAAAACTTACGCATTTCAAAACATAAACATCGATAGTTATTAACGTTTTATAGCTCTAAATTTGTTAATAAAAACGTGAATAACGAACTCGATTAAAAGCCCGTAAACCTTCAAAATAGTGTATCTTGCTTCATTAAATTTATAACCTATAATTAAAGAAATTATTTTATGGCTGAAGGTGAAAAAGTGATCCCCATAAACATTGAAGATGAAATGAAGTCTGCCTACATCGATTACTCGATGTCGGTCATTGTGTCACGTGCATTGCCAGATGTTCGAGATGGAATGAAACCAGTTCATCGGCGTGTTTTATATGGTATGCATGAATTGGGCATTAGAGCAACAGGCGCTCATAAAAAGTCGGCAAGAATAGTCGGTGAGGTATTGGGTAAGTATCATCCTCATGGAGATACGTCTGTATATGATGCAATGGTGCGTATGGCACAGGAGTGGAGTTTACGCTATATGCTTGTTGACGGGCAGGGTAACTTTGGTTCCATAGATGGAGATAGTCCGGCGGCAATGCGTTATACTGAAGCGAGAATGCAGAGGATATCAGAAGATATGCTCGCAGATATCGATAAAGAGACTGTAGATCACCAATTAAATTTTGATGATACTTTAAATGAGCCAACAGTTCTTCCTACGAGGGTCCCTGGGCTACTCATTAATGGAGCCTCTGGTATTGCAGTTGGAATGGCGACTAATATGCCTCCTCACAATCTTACAGAGGTTATTAACGGTACAATCGCCTATATAGAAGATAATGAAATAGATATTGATGGATTGATGCAACACATTAAAGCACCTGATTTTCCAACTGGGGGTGTGATTTATGGATATGAAGGAGTTAAAGAAGCTTTTCATACAGGTAGAGGACGGGTTGTTATGAGAGCCAAGGCGCACTTTGAGGAAGTTGCGGGTCGTGAATGTATTATCGTTTCCGAAATACCATATCAGGTCAATAAGGCAGATATGATTAAGAAAACTGCCGATCTGGTTAATGATAAGAAGATTGAAGGTATTTCAAATATTCGTGATGAGAGTGATCGTAATGGAATGAGAATCGTTTATATTTTAAAGCGAGATGCAATTCCAAATATCGTTTTAAACATGTTGTATAAGTACACTTCGCTTCAATCAAGCTTTAGTGTAAATAATATTGCACTTGTTAATGGACGTCCACAAATGTTGAATCTTAAAGAATTGATTCACTATTTTGTTGAGCATCGTCATGAGGTAGTCGTGAGACGCACCGAGTATTTACTTCGTAAGGCGAAAGAACGCGCCCATATTCTAGAAGGATTAATAATTGCTTCCGATAATATTGATGAAGTAATTAGGTTAATCCGTTCCTCTGCTAATGCAGATGAAGCTCGTGTTAAACTAATTAAAGCTTTTGAACTTACTGAAATACAATCAAAGGCGATTGTAGAAATGAAGTTGCGTCAATTGACTGGTCTTGAGCAGAACAAGTTGAGAAGTGAGTATGAAGAGTTAATGAAGACCATTGCTGGTTATGAAGATATTCTTTCTAAAAAAGAACTTAGAATGGAAATCATTAAGGGGGAGTTGGAAGAAATCCGAACAAAATATGGTGATGAACGTAGATCTATAATTGAATATGCAGGTGGAGATGTTAGTATAACTGATTTGATCGCTGATGAACAAGTGGTCCTAACCATTTCACATGCAGGCTATATAAAAAGGACTTCTTTAACCGAATATAAAACACAAAATAGAGGAGGAGTTGGTCAAAAAGCATCGGCTACTAGAAATGAGGATTTCCTTGAACACTTGTTTATAGGAACCAATCATCAATACATGTTATTCTTTACACAGAAAGGAAAATGTTTCTGGATGAGAGTTTTTGAAATTCCGGAAGGAAGCAAAACTTCAAAAGGAAGAGCTATTCAGAATCTTATTAATATTGAACCCGATGATAAGGTAAAAGCATTTATCTGTACACAGGATTTGAAGGATGAAGAATATATTAATAACCATTTTGTGATTATGGCGACCAAAAATGGTCAGGTGAAGAAAACTCCATTAGAACAATACTCCCGTCCAAGAACAAATGGAATTAATGCAATTACGATTAAGGATAATGACGAACTCTTAGAAGCAAAATTGACGACAGGTGACAGCCAAGTTATGTTGGCATTGAGATCTGGTAAGGCCATTCGTTTTGAAGAAGGAAAAACCAGACCAATGGGGAGAAATGCTTCTGGAGTTCGAGGTGTTAGATTAGCCAATGAAAATGATGAGGTAATAGGTATGATTGCCGTAGACGATAAGGAATCAAACATTTTGGTTGTTTCTGAAAATGGCTATGGAAAACGTTCAACGCTAGAAGACTACCGTATCACAAATCGTGGAGGAAAAGGTGTTAAAACAATAAATGTTACTGAAAAGACAGGTCAACTGGTTGCGATTAAGAATGTGACCGACATGGATGATTTAATGATCATAAATAAGTCAGGAATTGCTATTCGCATGGCTGTCGCAGACTTACGAGTGATGGGACGTGCAACACAAGGCGTGCGCCTTATTAAGGTAAGAGGTGAAGACTCTATTGCTGCAGTAGCGAAAGTAATGCATGATGAAGATGACATTGAGGATTTAGATGGTGGTATAGAAAATGGCACATCTCTTGATATTGATGATACACAAACCGAAACACAAGAATAAATTAAACCCACAACGATGAAAAACATACTATTATTAGCAGGAATTCTATTGCTGTCTGCTATTTCATTTGGTCAGAAAAAAGAAATTAAAAAGGCCGAGAAACAGATAAAATCAGGAGAATATGCTGAGGCTATGGCCTCATTGAACACAGCTGAAGAATTGTTAGATGGTGCGAATGATGAGCTAAAGACACAATTTTATCTCACTAAAAGTAGCGCATTGATGAAAAGTGCAGGAGCCAATATGGACAAACTAAAAATGGCGTCAGAATCCTTGGCAATAGCAAAAGAGATTGGAAGCAGTAAGATGGCTTCGAAAGTACAGGAAGGTTATCTTGCACTAAAAGAAAGTTTGGAAACGGGCGCAGGAAAAGATTATAAGGCAAAGAGGTATGAAATGGCGGCAGAAAAATTTCATACGGCTTACACCATAAGTCCTAAGGATACTCTTTTCCTATTTAATGCCGCACTTGCAGCAAAAATCGCTGAAGACTATGACAATGCCGGAATCTACTATCAGAAATTAACTGATATTGGTTATACTGGAATGCAAAGACAATTTGTAGCTACAAATAAGGATACAGGAAAGGAAGAACCTTTTGTAACTAAAATACAAAGAGACATAATGGTTAAAGGTGGAACTCATGTGAAACCAGAAGAAAAGATGACTGATTCTAAAAGAGAATTGATTTTATTGTCATTGGCCCAAATAAGTACTAAACAAGGTAATGATAAGAAAGCTATTGAATTAATTAATGAAGTGAGAGCTAAGAATCCAACGGATAAGACATTAATTCAAGTAGAGGCTGACATGGTCTATAAGCAGGGTAATATGGAACGTTACAATGAATTAATGCAAGAACTCATTGCATTGGATCCTGATAATCCAGATTTATATAATAACCTTGGAGTTGCAAGTGCGAAACTTGGGTTAAAAGATAAGGCCATTGAGTATTATCAAAAGGCTATTGCTTTAAAACCGGACAATGCAGGTGCTAAAATTAACATTGCTGTGCTTATTTTGACAGGTGAAGCTGAGCTAAATGAAAAGATGAATGCCCTTGGAACATCTAACGCTGATTATGCTAAGTACGATGAATATAAGGAAGAAAAAAACAGCCTTTATAGAGAAGCTGCCCCGTATCTTGAATCTGCATTGGAATCAAGAGCCGATAACATTGAAATCGTAAGAACCTTAAAAGGTATCTATAGTCAATTAGGTGATGATGAGAAATTTAAAGCAATGAAAACTCGCTTACAAGAAATGGAGGGCGGTCAATAGTAATGTCACTTTACATAAAAAACCTCTCAATTATTTTTGAGAGGTTTTTTATATAATACGTTTAATAACTCTAAGTTTATGAGTATGAGATCGTGCTTCATAATTAAAAATTCCCGTATGATCTAGACGGTCAATGCGAACCTTACCGTGTGCATGAATGATATAATTGTCCTTCATAATAATACCCACGTGTACAATATCACCTTCTGGGTTATCAAAAAAAGCTAAATCTCCAGATTCACTCTCCTCAATAAAACTTAATGCCTCACCTTGCTGTGCTTGCTGACTTGCATCACGTTTTAATTTATAACCATTTAGTTTATACACCATTTGGGTTAGTCCACTACAATCAATACCAAACGGCGTTTTTCCTCCCCATAGGTATGGAGCATTTAAATAGAGTAAGGCAGTTTCTACTATTTGTTCTTTAGGAAAGGTTTCTGAAAGTGTTTTTCCTTCAAAAGAATATTGAAGTAAGGGTGAAGTATTAACATTACTTCCAAGGCAAATAGACAGCAAATGGTTTTCAGAAGTAGTTATAAAGTCCACTAAATCTGATGACAAGACAGGTTTATCCTTTTCCAATATCCTGTAATCCCCCTCAGAAATGATATGGATTTGCTTGTTATCTATCCACCCTTCATATTTGTCAAATGCTAAACGAATGCGACTCCATTTCGCCCGAATTTCTAATATTTTGAATAGCTCTCCATATAACACCTGACTTACCAACTCACTTTTGTCGGAAGCTTCGGCTCGCAAGGGAACAACACTAAGAATACAAATACCGTAATTCATTTATGATCAATTGAAAAGCGTTTATTTTCTTTCAATCACCATTGCAGAAGCGCCGCCGCCGCCATTACAAATTGCTGCCGCACCAAGTTTGGCATTGTTTTGTTTTAATACATTTAACAGTGTGATAACAATCCTTACACCACTGCAACCTAAAGGATGACCTAAAGAAACGGCACCACCGTTAACATTAACATTAGAATCATTAAGACCCAATATTTTCATATTTGCCAGTCCCACTACAGAGAATGCCTCATTAAATTCGAAAAAATCTATATTGTCTTGAGAAACACCAGCTTTGGTAAGTGCTTTTGGTAATGCTTTGGATGGTGCTGTTGTAAACCATTCTGGTTCGTGAGCCGCATCTGCATAGCTTTTAATGCTCGCAAGTACTGTTAGTCCTAATTCTGAAGCTTTTTCAGCACTCATAAGTACCATTGCTCCGGCTCCATCATTAATAGTAGAAGCATTGGCCGCAGTTACAGTACCATCCTTGGTAAAGGCTGGTCGTAATGCAGGAATTTTTTCCATTCGAACATTTTTAAACTCTTCATCTTCTGAAACAATTACCGGTTCGCCTCGACGTTGAGGGACCGAAACAGGGACAACTTCATTGGTGAATTTACCATCCTTCCAAGCCTTCGCTGAGCGTTCATAAGATTGAACCGCGAACGCATCCTGATCTTCTCTAGAAAATTTATATTCAGATGCACAAGCATCCGCACAAACTCCCATAGCATTTTGATCGTAGGCATCCACAAGTCCGTCCTTCTGCATACCATCAATTAGTGTGGCAGGGCCAAATTTAACTCCGTTTCTCATATGCACATAATGTGGAATATTACTCATACTCTCCATTCCTCCAGCGACTACAATTTCCGCATCACCCAAAGCAATAGTTTGTGCAGCGTTCATAAGAGCTTTCATTCCGGATGCGCATACTTTATTCACCGTTGTACAAGGAACTGTACCTGGAATACCAGCTCCCAATGCTGCTTGACGAGCGGGTGCTTGACCAACACCAGCCTGCACTACGTTACCCATAAAAACCTCTTCAATAAGACTTGGGTCCAAACTAATGTTGTCCAATGCTCCTTTTATAGCAATAGACCCCAACTGGGTTGCAGTTAACGAGGAAAGACTTCCCATAAAACTTCCAATTGGTGTTCTGGCAGCAGCTACAATTACAACTTCTCTATTCATTTGATACGTGGAATTTTCAATTAAAAACGACTTTTCTAAAGTAAAGATAGCTTCAGAAATATGATGCAAATTTACACATTATATATTGAATTATCAATCTTTGAAGTAGTTGGCATGGGATTAATCAAACGATATTTATACCTTTACTTTTCGTAAACATTTTTATGAAAAACTTCTTAGCGTTATTTACTAAAAATCAATCCCTAATTTATAAGGTATTACTTTTTGTAATTTCCACATTTTTAATTATTTATTTGCTTCCGAAGGGAGGACAGTTTAAATATAATTTTCAAAAAGGAAAGCCATGGCAATATGAAAATTTATATGCTCCCTTTAGTTTTACTATAAAAAAGGATACGGAAACAATTGACAGAGAGAAAGAAACGATAATCTCTAGTGGAATTCCTTATTTTGAATACGACCTTACAATTGCTTCACAAAGTCAAACAGATTTTTTAAAGCTATTAGACGATACGTTTGTTGATAGTTTGTACAGTACTACCAGGAACAATGCCAGGCGAATAGGACTTTCAATTACCCACGATATTTATGAAAATGGTGTAATCGATGAGGTATATTCATATTCTTCAGAGAAAATTATTTATTTAAAAAAAGGAAATGAAATAGAAGAGGTTTTCTATGAACGCCTTTTTATGAAGGATAATTTAGACAATAAAGTGAGTACTGCCATTTCAAAAGAAGAGGCTTCCGATATTGAAACTTTATTGCGGAAATTATTAACACGAACAATTCAGCCAAATACATCTTTAAATACCAAACTTACTCAAGCCGCAACGGATGCTCAAATAAAAGCTATTAATCCAAATAGAGGAATTATTGAAAAGGGGGGTAGAATTATCGCAAAAGGGGAGGTGGTTGAAGGCGATAAATTTCAGATATTAAATTCGTTAAAAGCTGAATACCAGTCTCAGGTATGGAGTGCCTCCAATTACTATTGGCTTCTTATAGGGTATTCGCTATTGGTTTCTTTGGTTTTTTTAATGTTATTTCTTTTTCTGAAAAAATACCGCTCGGAAATATTCAATAATAACACCAAAGTTACCTTTATCTTTTTCAACATCTTTTTAATGGTCTTTTTGACGACTATCGTGGTGAAGCTTGATGCCAAATATGTCTATGTTGTGCCTCTTTGTATACTTCCGCTTATATTAAAGGCATTCTTTGATCCAAGACTTGGTTTGTTCGTACATGTATTGACAATCCTTCTTCTTGGTTTCGTTGTACCAAATAGTTTTGAATATATGTTCTTACAAATCATAGCTGGAATTGTAACAATTCTTACAGTTTCTGAGTTGTATAAACGAGCGAATCTGTTTATTTCGGTGGGTCAAATAACCTCAATATATATTATTGGCTACTTCGCATTTTTCTTGATTCAAGAAGGAAATATCCAAACAATAGAGTGGGAGACCTTCGGTTACTTTGTACTCTGTGGTTTGGCTACATTATTCGCGCATCCACTTATCTATTTTTATGAAAAAATCTTTGGATTGGTCTCGGATGTCTCACTTTTGGAATTGAGTGACACCAATTCGAAATTACTTAAAGAGCTTTCTAATAAAGCGCCTGGGACATTTCATCATTCACTCAATGTAGCCAACTTAGCCGAGGCAGCTGCCAACGAAATAGGAGCCAATTCAATGTTGGTCCGGGTAGGTGCGTTGTATCATGACTTGGGTAAAATGTTGAATCCGACTTATTTTACCGAGAATCAGGCTAATTCGATTAATACGCACGATGAGTTAGACCCTAAAGAGAGTGCTCGTATTATTGTGAATCATGTAATTGACGGTATTGAAATTGCTCGAAAAAATAAGCTTCCAGATCGGGTAATTGATTTTATTAGAACACACCATGGAACAAGTATGGTGTATTATTTCTATAAGAAAGAGAAGGAGCGAAAGGGAAAGGCTAATCCTGATGATTTTTGCTATCCAGGTCCAATTCCATTTTCAAAGGAAACCGCAATATTAATGATGGCAGATAGTGTAGAGGCTGCAAGCAAGAGTTTGAAAGAGCCTACCTCTACAAAAATTGATGCCTTTGTAGAAAAAATTATTGATGGACAAATGGAACAAGGACAATTCTTGAATTCGAACATAACGCTTAAGGAGATTCAAACAATAAAGAAGGTACTTAAAAGAAAACTCAATAACATCTACCATTTGCGTGTTGAATATCCCGAATAGGATTCCTTTACTTATCGTTATACTCTTTAGGAGTACAATTGTAAGCACCCTTAAAGCACTTTGCGAAATAAGAGGGGGTATTAAATCCAACACTATAAGCAATTTCAGAAATGGTTAAATCTGATGTTTCCAATAGTTTGGTAGCCGATTTCAACCTTTGAGATCGTATAAATTCTGAAGTGTTCAATCCTGTGAGCGCCTTTATTTTTCTGTGGAGCTGCATTCGACTTAAGCCAATTTCTTTGGAAAAATCTTCCGCGGTAAAACCGGTATCCATAAATTTTGAATTAATAAGCTCCTGAACACTTTCTAAAAATCTTTCATCTAGACTTACAACGGCTATATCTTTTGGGTGGAGATATACATTTTGTTTGTATCGTTTCCGAAGTTCTCTTCGACCTTCAATACTATTTATTACTTTTTGCCTAATTACTTCAGAATTAAAGGGCTTCGGAATATAGTCATCCGCTTTGCTTTTTAGCCCTTTTATTTCACTTTCTATATCGGCCTTTGCCGTAACTAAAATAATAGGGATATGGCAAGTGCGAGTATCTTCTTTTAAGGTATTGCATAGCTCGATGCCATCTTTATTTGGCATCATAACGTCACTTATGATAAGATCAGGAACATCATTTATTGCTGTGTTAATACCCTCCAAGCCATCTTTAGCCTCTAAAACCATAAATGAATCATTGAGTATAGAAGCCATATACTTTCGTACTTCTTCATTATCTTCCACAATCAATACAATAGGGACTTCTTCGGAATCCATTAAGAAGCTGTCGGATTTTCTTTGTTCAAAATTGAAAGTAACAGGGTCTATAACCAACGAATTTGCATTGTATTTCTCTTTCTCTATTGGAATAGAGACTTTAAATGAAATAGTTTTAAGGCTCTTCTTTTCTACTTTCACAGAACCGTTGCACTGTCCAACAAGTTCCTTTATTAACGACAGACCAATTCCAACTCCTTCCACACTTTTATCAAGTTGATAAAATCGATCAAATAATTTCGATAACATCTCTATCGGTACACTTTCATTTTCGTTTTCAACTTCAATCTCTAAGAATTCCCCATTTCGAGACGTGGCGAAGATTATTTCTGAATTTTCCGGAGCATACTTTATTGCATTGGATATAAGATTAAAGAGAATTTTTTCAAGAAAATCCTTATCGAACCAAGCATTTTCTTTGTAGTCGAAGGCAGTTTTTATGATAATTTTCTTGTCATTTGCTTTATGCTTAAAGGCTTCATAAACCTGCTCAAGCAGTGGTGCTAAATTATGTTGGCTTACCCTTAACTGTACCGAACCTGTTTCCAATTTTGAAAGATCCAATAATTGATTTACCAGCCTTAACATCCGTTGTGAGCTCGTCTCAATTAGGTTCAATACCTTTTTATCCTCCTTAGCAATTGATGATTTAGAGATTAGTTGTTGTATCGGCCCAGAAATGAGAGTAAGTGGCGTTCTAAACTCGTGAGAAATATTAGTGTATAGCTTGGATTTAAGCTCATCAAGCTTTTTTAAGCGTTCGGTCTCTCTGTGCTTTAATTGCAATTGGACTTGCATTTTCCAACGCCATTTTAGATACTTGTAGACAAGATAAAGAACTATAAATATGCCTAGTACATATGCAAATTTTGCCCAAAGCGTCAAGAACCAAGGAGGGGCTATTGTAAATGAGTAATTGGCCGGGCTTTCATCCCAAACTCCGTCATAATTGCTTGAGGTCACTTTAAAAACATAATCCCCAGCCGGAAGGTTGGTGTATCTTGCATAATTACTTGTTTTTTCTTTGGACCATGTTTGATCGTAATCTGCTAGAATATACTTGTATTTATTTCTTTCTGGTTGGGAGAAATGTAAACTGACGAAGTTAAACGTTAGCGTATTTTGTTTATAAGTGAATTTCGAGTGATCTCCAATATTTATCTCTTGATCAAAAACCTCAAGTTTAGATATTATAGTTTTAGGAGGTACTGGATTGTTAGATAATTCATCTGGTCGAAACCAGTTTACACCATTCAACCCTCCAAAGTATAATGTTCCGTCTTGGCCTTTAAAGGAAGCTCCTGTATTGAATTCCATAGCTTGAAGACCATCATAAGTATCGTAATTTATTATCGTTGATTTAATAGTGTCCTTGTTCCTAGAAAACCTAGAGATTCCTCTATTGGAGCTTAACCATAGGTTGTTTTTCGCGTCTGGTAAGATTGCATAAATAACATTATTGGGAAGTCCATCCATAAGAGTAAAACCTTTAATGGTTTCGTTTTTTGGGTCAAAAGCTTGCAATCCATTTCCATTTGTACCCACCCATATCAAATAGTTTTCAGAATCAAAATACAATGATTTTACGTTTGCAATTTCTTTGTTAGGGTAGTGGAGAAAAGATTCTTTATCTATTAAAAACTTATGTAATCCGTTGTTCTCGGTTCCAATCCAAAGTTGACCAGCCTGCCCCTCTATGATCGTTCTAATATTATTACTTGAAAGACCTTTGGTGTTGTTCTTATCGTATGTATATTGTTTGACTACACCCATGTTGGAGTCGAATTGGATAAGTCCGCTATCTCTAGTTCCTAACCAGTATCTAGAGTTACTATCCTTGAAGATACACCATACCGTAAACGCGTTAAGTTTCGGGGTAGTTTCAGAAGTAAACCTTGAAACTATACCATTTTGTATGATTGCTAAGCCTTCATCCTGAAAACCAACCCATAAACGATTACTTTCAGAAAGTAAACTCATTACCCGATCTGAGTTAATACTGTTTTTATCTCGTAAGTCATATTTATAGGATTTGTATTTATTTTCGTTAGGATTATAATATGTGAGTCCTTTTCCAGAGGTTCCAATCCAAAAGGCTCCATTAACATCAACTGCAATAGCTCTTGTAACACCAACATCTGCCTCATCTGGAATTGAAGCATTTGTAATACTGCTAAATTTTGTAAGGTTCTCATCATAATAACTTAAACCAGCGCCATCGGTTCCAAGCCAAACCGTACCAGTAAAATCCTCATAGGCACATAAAACATCATTATAATGTAGCGCCTTAGGATTAGACTGTTGAACTATAAACTGAGAGATTACCTGATGTTTAAAGTCCAAGAGATAGACTCCGTTTCCGTATGTACATACCCAAAGTCTGTCCTTTGAATCAAACAGCAAAAATTGTATGTTTAGGTTTGTTGGTAATTGATTCGCTATATTAAATCCACTAAATGATTCAAGAGAGGTACCATTTGCCGAAATTTGATAAAGCCCGTTTTGATGAGAACCTATCCATAAGGTATTATTTATGCCATTCGCACTACTGCTGAAGTTTACCGTATTCTGGCTATTGGATGCAAAAGGAATATTTTTGTACTTGAAAGTAATAGGGTCCAACTCAAATACGTTTTCTGAAGCTAAAACGATAATTCTATTCTGATTTTCAGAAATAGAAGAAACTCCTTTAATAATGTCCAATCCTTTGAAAACCTGTATGGTATCCTTGTCATTAAAAACATATAATCCATTTCCATATGATCCCACCCAAGTATTTTGATATGTATCTTGATAAACGGTACTTACCTTTTGAAACCTATTTATCTTTCTGAAAGAATCTACTTCTATATAATACTTTTCAAGTACTTCGTCTTTTGTTATGATGTACAGGTCTCTTTTTCTATCAACATATATTTTTCCTAATTTGCTATAAGATTCTTTGGTAATATCTTCAAAAAACTTCTGATAATATCTAAACTCATTTCCGTCGTACTTGTTTAGACCATCTTGAGTGGCAAACCATAAATAACCAATGCTATCTTGGGCGATACTAACAACACTATTCTGTGACAACCCTTCATTAACCGAGAGCTGTCCAAAAGATATTTGTTTTGGAGGTTGACCAAATACTACTACAGAAAATAGGCAGAGGCAATAGAAAAAAATCACTAGTTTCCTTTTCACAATAGCATGTTTGGCATGAATAAGGGTAAAATTACTAAATATGGAAAGAACTCTTTAGCATTAATTGGTAAGAAGCGAATAGAAACAAAAAATCCCCATCTAGAAAGAAAGGGATTCGATGTGAACCCGATAGGATTCGAACCCATGACCGCCTCCTTAGAAGGGGTTAAAATGACCCTTGTAATGTGCCAAGTTTATTGATGTTTATGTCGTTTTGAAATAATAATTGCATTAATAATTAAAAAATGAGCACTAATTTATTTCAAATCTTGGCAAAAAGAACCTAATAAATTATATTTCCAAAACAATTATTGTCTTTTGAAACCCCTTGTTAAACGTCGATAAACACTGATATAACGCGACTTTATTCCTCCATGGTGATATATATATATATTGAATATCTTAAAATCCTTACACAATGAAAGAAGTATTATTTGTATTAGCTATGTTATTATTGACTAGTACGTCAATGACATTTGTTTCTTGCACAAAGCTGTATGTAGTCAAACTTAACTTTATCCTGCCTTGGTAAACTTTAGTTTGACTACATACAATTGTGAAAGGTAAAGAACTGATGGTTGATTCCTATTTAAGAAGGTATAATTAGATAATAGAATTTGAGATGCATATTGTCAATGTTTTTTGTATAAAAACGGATTAGTCTTTTTCTTTCTAATTCTTTTAAAAGAATGCAAATCTTACCTAACGATCTAATGCCATTAATACTTTTTAAAATCTGAAAACTAGATAAGTCTTTAGTCCCTAGACAGTGTATAATTTGTAATTCTATGTTTGAAAGATTTTTAGTATCCATTTGAGAACGATAAAATTACTCAAAACATTAAAGAATGAATTTCTAATGAACAAGTTTATAAGTATTTAAACGAAAACCAGAAATATAATATGGAAAAAACAACGACATACCACAAATCCGAATTAAAAAGAGGAACGTGCCATGGCTCTTCAGAATTCAGTCGGGAAACATTAATTGAAGACGAACACCATCGGTGTGTTGATTGCATCGAGGCAGATGATTTTTATGAAACAACAATGAAAGGACTTTAAACAGTAGGTTTCATGGTGTTTTCAGAAAACGTTTAGGACGCTATTTTTTAGTATAAAAATACCTCTCTACTAAAGATGGGTGTAGGGTTTTGATTGCTATTCTTTTAAGAGTTTTCTTAGTGTTGTTCCAGTTTTTGTCTTTACTTCAACAAAAAGTAACCCGCTGGGTAAAGAAGAAATATCTATTTGTTCTGTGTTTTTATCTTTTTGAAATAGTCTTTTCCTAGAATATCATAAACTCTAATACTATTAATAGGCTCAGGGCTTGTTATAAATAGCATGTCTTTGGCTGGGTTAGGGTATATTTAAGCCCCTTTATCTCAAAGTCTGCTGTACCCAAAATGGCAAGATTCTCATACCAGAATAAATCATTTCTATCCTCGGCAATGAACAAAGAAGTGCTTATTAAATCTAGATCCCCATCTCCATCTATATCTAAAGGAGCTATATTGTTTCCAGTAGTTCCTCCCGCTGGTGGATCCACAAAATTAGCAGGGCCAAAAGTACCATCGCCATCGGTAATCCACTAAAAGAAGGTGCCCGGCACAAGACAATTTTTAATGAGCAAACCGTCTTAGTTGATAGTTTGTTTAAACAGATAGACCTCCAGAGGCAGGAAAACGATGTATATCGCGATGAGATCATTCCGGCACTTAAATCGCTAAATAATGAAAAGGACAACGAGCTCCTGTTTATAAATGAAAAGTTGGAACTCAAGGAAGAAAACCATAAAGCTCAATTAAAAAGCAAAAAAAGCAACTTCTGGAAGGGGCTTGGAATTGGGGCTGGGATAATTGCTGTTCTTTCTCTATTGTTCGGAGGGTAAACCATTAGTCTTCCATGGAATGACGGGTGTTGTTTGTTCTAATTAAATCAAAATAATTTGGATATACTTACCTCCGAAATCAAACCCTAAAAGATTAAAAGAATGGATTTATAGGGCTGTAATTGTCATAATTATTTTACGATAAGTTTACGTAATTAAAATTTATTTATTATAATACACAGGTTATCAATAGTGTAAAATCAATTATCGATTGGTTTACACATAGAGCCTTAGTTTAATAAGAAAAAGTCTAAATGAGTTCATAATATAAATTACCATTGTATTGTATCGGTAGCTAGGCATTGCAGTGATATGCCAAAAGCAGTATAAGTTGAATTCAATCCTGTTGGTCCTGTAAAATTATAATAAATAGTCGTATTAATCAGTCCAAGTAAATTTTGACTAGGAGAATGTAAACCTATACTTCTAGCTCCAGAGGTTAACTGAGTACTTTTCTTGTATACGAAATATTGAACTCCTCCTCCTGTAAATGTTGGAATGTTAGGACCCAATTGAACCATATCTCTAGTGTTAGCAGGACCATCAAAAAACTTTAGGGCAGTATGTGTGTTTGAGCCTGAAAACCTAATTTTAAAAGCATAAATACAGTGGGCGTCAGGTACAGAAATAGAGGTTGAACCATTATCAACCTGAAGAATATGAGCCGATCCTGCATGGGCAGCAGTTGTCGCAGTCGCATATACACTTTCTTGAATTCCCCCTCTAACTGTATTAGAAACTGTTATAGGAAGTTGATTATATTCTGCTTGAGTAATCACTATCCAAGAGTCAACAGGAGCAGCGTCGTAGGAGGCGCATGAAGCACATCCAGCATTAACTAGAGCTTGTCTAATAGCATCATTGCTATTTGTAGTCCTATTAAAATTACAGCTTGGTGTAGTGCTAAGTGAGTATGAAAAATTTCCAGCTGCAGTTGGGGTTCCTGTTGCAGTTAAAATAATATCTTGAGATCCAAGAGCTGTAAATGTTCCACTTCCACTAAATGTAATACCATTTGCAGTTGCAGAAATAGAATAAGTGCCTATTGATGTTACATTTGCTGTAATTGTTTGTGTAACTCCGCTTACTGGTGTACCAATGGTTAACGTTCCTGTTGAATTTGTTGTGCAAATATATGATGTAACTATGCCTGTTCCGTTTGTACTTGGATTAATAGGTGAGGAAGTTATACAACCTGTCCAAGTATTATTTGCATAAAATTTAATGCAATCTGATGATAAATCATAGATTATCATTCCGTTGACAGGATTTGTAATAATACCTGTATTGGCAACTCTTGTGATTAATAATGCTTTATTACTACTCTCTAATTCTAAAATAGAACTTGGAGCAGGATTTGTTGTTCCAATTCCAACTTGTGAAAAAGAGGACGAATAATAGAGTAGAAAAGCTAATACTAAATATTTCATGATATACGCCTTTTAGAGTTCTAAATTGATTTGGGAAGGTAAGTTAAAAAAAAAATCTTAGTGATATGACAAATTCACAAGAAATATTTGTGATAGCTTTAGGATTACAAGAGCCTTGGAGGAAAACCGCGTTGGGCAATAAGTATGCTTGGAACAATATCCATTTCTATCGTATCTTTGTCTAGTATTAAGTACATAAAGGGTTGTTTTAAAATGTTTTACGTCGATAATGCAAATGTTTACAACACTTTTTATATCTTTAAAAAAAAGTTTAAATCACTTCATTATGTAAATTATTTCTTTTTGATTTAGACATCTCACTAATGTTATTAGTTGCTTGATTTTTCATTTCCTGAAGCACTTTAATCGTATTGTCT
>CAJXZB010000032.1 GCA_913063405.1 uncultured Ulvibacter sp. | reverse complement strand
CTGCAAATGATAGTCTTTTCCAGCTTCATAATGAGCCACAAGATTTAAAATTCTTGAGAAGCAAAGTAAATCTTCTCTCATGGAAAGGGTTTTATTAGAGATGATCTTTCTCAAGTATTCAATACACCTCTCATTATTTCCTGAACCAAAATAAAGGCAGGCGAACTTATAATAGAAAGACATAATATGGTGTTCATCAATCCTGTTTTTATAATTCTTAAGTTCAAGTTCAATTTCTGGAATTAAAAGTAACCCCTTTTGAAAGTTACCTTCCATAAAACACAAGTTCACTTTATGTGTACTTAAGTATAAAAAGATGAGTGCTTCTGTATTTTCATCTTTCGGAATACTTCCATTAGTAACAAAAGATTCAAATTTTTCAAGATTTTCTTTGAACTTATCTCGATTTCGAACTAAAAATAATGATTCTAACAGATAGCTATTTCCTTTCAGAAAAAAAACAGGGTTAAGCCCAATCATGTCTGGATATTGATAAAACAAATCCACCCATCTCAATGAATATTTATAACAATTCAAAAAATCCTGTAATAAAAAACTAAACCATAAATGTGCCTTATACAACCAAAGTTTTTCCCTAAACCCCAATTTATCAATACTATACCTAGGTAAATGTTTATGGAAATAATCAGAAACCCAAGCACTTTCTTCTTCGCTCTTTACATAACCAGTTTTTAAGAATATTCCATATAATTGTAGTGATAAATTAGACAATTTACTGGCTATTACGTTTGCCGCACTCAATCCTTTTGCCTGAACGGTAAGTTCATCGGCTCTACCTATTATACTTCTAGTAATATATTGCGATTCTATAACTTTTTCAAATTCTACTATTTCATACGCTAAGTTTTTTTCTTCATTCTGAATGGCAACCTCCTTTGATTTTCCTAAAAGTTTCAAACTTTGTTTATACAGCCCTTTGTGATATAATATAGAAGCAAAATCGAGTTGTTCTCTAATTTGAGATCTAACATTTTGATGAGAAGGATTTAATTTAAGACTTATTAGAATTTGACGATATAGATGTGCTTTTACATTAGCGAGCTGTTCTTTTTTAACAACCTTAGTCTTTAATATTTGTTCTTCTTCATATTTTTTCAGCTTATCTAATACATTAAAAAGATGTAAAAATTTTGAGTCTGAATTCACACCAATACGACCAACATACAACTTAAATTGGCGCTTTTCTGATTTAGTGAGGGATTTCACCAACACAAATAAATTATCTTTTTCTTCTTTAGTCATAATGGATATACTTCCCTTAAATCACTGTTTTTTAGATATCTACATAAAAAAGCGATTCATTAAACATCGTAAAAACAAAATCTAAAACTTCATATTAGACAATTCCAAAGTATACATTCGTAATAGAATAAGAAAATATATTTTGACTAATGTCTATTAATAACATTCAAATTTTCGACACCACCCTCAGGGATGGAGAACAAGTTCCGGGTTGTAAACTAAACACAGAACAAAAGGTGACCATTGCAACCCAGCTGGACGAGCTAGGTGTAGATATTATTGAGGCCGGATTTCCAGTATCCAGTCCCGGAGACTTTACATCTGTTACAGAGGTTTCAAAAATTGTAAAGAACGCATCTGTTTGTGGGCTATCAAGAGCAGTAAAAAACGATATTAAGCTAGCAGCCGAAGCGCTAACGTACGCTAGAAAACCTAGAATACATACCGGAATTGGCACCTCAGATTCTCATATAAAACATAAGTTCAAATTAACAAGAGATAAAATTATTGTTCGGGCTTATGAAGCCGTTCGCTATGCCAAATCCTTTGTAGAAGATATTGAATTCTATGCTGAGGACGCAGGAAGAACTGAAAATTACTATTTGGCTCGTGTTTGTGAGGCAGCCATTAAAGCCGGAGCCACTGTGTTGAATATTCCGGACACTACCGGATATTGTCTTCCAAGTGAATACGGGGAAAAGATAAAATACCTTAAAGAAAATGTAAAGGGAATTGAAAATGTCGTGCTTTCTTGTCATTGTCATAACGACCTTGGCTTAGCGACCGCCAATTCAATTGAAGGCGTAATTAACGGTGCCAAGCAAATAGAATGCACTATTAATGGTATTGGAGAAAGAGCAGGTAATACAGCTCTTGAAGAAGTAGTTATGATATTAAAGCAACACCCCCATCTTAATCTTGGGACTAATATTAAAACCGAAAATTTATTTGGAATAAGCAAACTAGTTTCTGAACATATGGGAATTTACACCCAACCAAATAAAGCAATTGTAGGCGCCAATGCCTTTTCACATAGCTCTGGAATACATCAAGACGGCGTTATAAAAAATCGAGAAACCTACGAAATAATTAATCCAAAAGATGTTGGTGTGACAGAATCTGCTATTGTACTAACCGCTAGAAGTGGCAGAGCTGCGTTGGCCTATAGAGCCAAAAAGGCGGGTTATGAACTAACCAAACTTCAGTTGGACGATGTTTATTCAGTTTTTCTGGATTTTGCAGACCGAAAAAAAGAAATAAAAGATAATGATATCCACGAGATTATTGAGAAAAGTAACAGTTACCACCAAATAATTTCAGCCTAATGACAAAAACATTATTCGATAAAGTATGGGATTCCCACGTAATAGATACGATAGAAGATGGACCACAAATCCTTTATATAGACCAACACCTCATTCACGAAGTGACCAGTCCTCAAGCCTTTAATGAATTAGAAGAACGAGCTATTCCAATTTTCCGACCAAAGCAAGTTATGGCAACCGCAGATCATAACACGCCTACTATTAATCAGCACCTACCCATAAAAGATGAGCTTTCTCGTAATCAATTGAATCAACTATCAATTAATTGTGATAAAAATGGAATTACACTATACGATTTGGGACATAAATACAATGGTATAGTTCACGTAATATCTCCTGAACTTGGTATAACACAACCTGGAATGACGATCGTTTGTGGTGACAGCCATACCTCTACACATGGCGCTTTTGGAGCAATCGCTTTTGGAATTGGAACTAGTCAAGTAGCGCAAGTTTTTGCAAGTCAATGTTTGCTATTATCAAAGCCGAAAAGCTTGAGAATTACTGTCAATGGAAAATTAAAAAATGGAGCGTTGCCCAAAGACGTGATTCTATATATCATCTCGAAATTGGGGACAAATGCTGGAACGGGATACTTCTGTGAATACGCTGGAGATGTATTTAGGAATATGTCTATGGAAGGAAGAATGACGGTTTGCAATATGAGTATAGAGATGGGTGCGCGAGGTGGTATGGTAGCACCAGATGAAACCACGTTTAATTATTTAAAAGGAAGAGAATTTGCCCCTAAAGAGTCTGTATTTGATAAAAAAATTAATAATTGGAAAACATTAGCTTCAGATGAAGGAGCTGTTTTTGATAAAGAATATTTTTTCGATGCATCAGATATAGAACCCATGATTACCTACGGAACGAATCCAGGTATGGGAATTAAGGTTTCAGAAAAAATCCCAAAAGTCAATGACGCTTCATTTCAGAAGTCATTGGCGTATATGGGATTCCAGCAAGGAGAATCACTTATAGGCAAACCTATTAATTATGTCTTTATTGGGAGTTGCACCAATTCCAGAATTGAAGATTTTAGAATCGCGGCAAATTATGTAAAAGGAAAGAAAAAAGCTGATAATGTGACTGCTTGGCTCGTGCCTGGAAGTAGGCTTGTAGCATCTCAAATTATTGATGAAGGCCTAAAACACATTTTTGATGCTGCCGGTTTCAAATTACGACAACCTGGATGCTCTGCTTGTCTGGCAATGAACGATGATAAAATCCCACAAGGAGAATATTGTGTGTCTACTTCGAACAGGAACTTTGAAGGCAGACAAGGTCAAGGAGCTCGCACCATCCTTTCAGGTCCTCTAGTTGCTGCAGCAACGGCAATAGAAGGCAAAATCATTGACCTTTTCAAAACACGCAACTAATGGAAAAATTTAAGTTTTTACAAAGTACGGCGGTTCCATTAGACATTGAAAATGTTGATACGGATCAAATTATACCTGCAAGGTTTCTAAAAGCTACCGATAAAAATGGGTTTGGTGAAAACCTATTTCGAGATTGGCGATTCGATAAAAATGGAGATGCAAACGATTCTTTTGTTATGAATTCTGAAAAATATACCGGAAGCATCCTGGTAGCAGGAAACAACTTTGGCTGTGGGTCTAGCAGAGAGCACGCCGCTTGGGCATTAAACGGTTATGGTTTCAAGGTTATCGTTTCGAGTTTTTTTGCTGATATATTCAAAGGGAATTCATTAAATAACGGTTTGTTACCAGTGCAAGTTTCCGAAGTATTTCTGAAAGAATTAATGACTCTCATTATTAAGAATTCAAAAACTGAAATTGAAATTGACCTTGAAGCACAATCAATTTCAGTAAAAGATACTGGCTTAGCTGAATTCTTTGAAATAGATTCTTATAAAAAGAGGTGCCTGATAGAAGGTTATGATGACATTGACTATTTAATAAGCAAAAAAGAAATGATAAAACAATTTGAATTGTCTAGACCCTAAAAATTATGAAATTAAATATAGCAGTATTACCAGGTGATGGAATTGGCCCAGAAGTAATAGAGCAAGCCGTAAAAGTTTTAAAAGCGATTGCCTTAGAATTCAACCACAGTTTCAATTTTAAAAAGGCGTCCGTCGGTGCAACCGCGATTAATGAATTTGGTAACCCACTGCCAGAACAGACCTTGGATTTATGTAAGGCTAGCGATGCAATTCTATTTGGCGCAATTGGGCATCCAAAGTATGACAATGATCCATCGCTAGAGGTACGTCCTGAACAAGGATTACTTCATCTGCGAAAAGCGCTAGGATTGTTTGCAAATGTTCGTCCGGTAAAAGCGTATGAAAGCACATTGGATAAATCTCCTTTAAGACGTGAAAACATTAAAGGTACGGATATTAGTATTTACCGTGAGCTTACAGGTGGCATCTATTTTGGCGAAAAGAAACTAAGCGAGGATGGAGATTTGGCTTCAGATTTATGTGAATATTCCAGACATGAAATAGAAAGAATAACTCATCTAGCTTTTAAGGCAGCGCAATCAAGACAGAAAAAAGTTACTCTGGTTGATAAAGCCAACGTTTTGGAAAGCTCTCGCCTCTGGAGAAAGGTAGTCACAGAAATTGGAATACAATACCCTGAAATAACCCTTAATTACCTTTTTGTAGACAATGCAGCTATGCAGCTCATTTTAAATCCGAAGCAATTTGACGTCATTCTAACAGAAAATATGTTTGGAGACATTATTAGTGATGAAGCCAGCGTTATTGGAGGCTCTATTGGGTTGTTAGCTTCAGCTTCCTTGGGCGAAAAACATGCACTTTTCGAACCTATCCATGGATCCTTCCCAGAAGCTATAAATAAGGGAATTGCCAATCCAATAGCGTCTATTTTGTCGGCCGCAATGTTACTAGATCACTTTCAGTTAAACCAAGAAGCAAACCATATTAGAGAAGCTGTTGAGAAATCTTTGGAGTTAAATATTACTACGCCAGACCTTAATGAAAACAATTTCGATATTTCAACAAATCAAGTAGGTGATTTCATTGAGGATTTTATTTCAAATCCTGAAGATAGTAATGTAAACTTCACTAACGTAAGTTTAGGACAGAGTACTATTATTTAAACAGAAAAAGTAAATACAAACAACTTATAATTATTAAGCTAAGTAAGATGAAGCAAATGGAAACTCTTGATTTATCATTTTTTACAGTTCTTTTATCTCGTTAATCTTTTTAAATGAAGTCACCATTCCTTGTATTAAGGACGAGCTCAATCCTTTATGCTCCATTTCATTGAGACCTTCTATAGTACAACCTTTTGGTGTTGTTACTCGATCGATTTCTTGTTCTGGATGATTGCCTGAGGCAATTAACAGTTTGGCAGCACCTTCGCAAGTATGCATGGCTAAAGTTTGTGCTTCTCCAGCATCAAATCCTAACTGTATCGCTGCCTGAGTACTTGCTCTAATAAGACGCATCCAAAAAGCAATACCACTAGCACAAATAACGGTTGCGGCTTGCATTTGTTTTTCAGGAATGACTAAGGTGGTTCCAAGAGTATCGAAAATTTTTCTTGCCTGGTTTAATTTTAATAGTGCTTTATTGTTACTGCACAAACAAGTCATAGATGCTCCTACCGCAATAGCTGTATTAGGCATTGCGCGAATAATAGAAAATCTATCGCCTATAATAGTTTCTATCTTTTCAATAGAAAAACCCGTAATCGTAGAAATTAAGGTATGCTTGGTGGTGATAAACTCTCTGTTTTTTCCCAGTACCGCAGTTAAATGATTGGGTTGTACCGCAAAAATGATAATGTCTGAATTTTTTATTGCAAGCCCGTTATCGCTAGTAATAATTACTTTTTTTCCAGATTTTAATCCTTCTAGTCTATTAATATTTCGTTTTGTTAAATACAACGAAGTAATCATGTTGCTGGATAACAACCCTTTAGCTATGGATAATCCTAAATTTCCAACTCCTATAATGGCAATATTCATCTTTCTCTTTTTATGATAATAAATAGGCTTTCAACGCTTCATAAGTGGAGAGTTTCTTGACCTTCTTTTCTTTATTTAATATTTTTTTTATACTTTCAGGAATAGTGATTTTTTCTGAAATTTCCGAAGGAATCACATCTTGAAATTTCACGGGATGCGCTGTTTCTAAAAATACACCTTCTAGATTGGACTTACCCCTTAAATATTTCTCTAGCGCCAGATAACCTATAGCACCGTGTGGGTCTGCGATGTAATTCTTTTCATTAAAAAGGTATTGCATTGCATCAATAGTTTCGGTATCGGTATAGCTATATCCAGACAGATTCTTACGTAATTCTAATAAATCATTTCCATACAATTCTTGAATACGAATAAAATTACTTGGAGCTCCTACATCCATTGCATTGCTAATGGTTGCTTTGGATGGTTTAGGAAGATAGCTCCCTGTTTTAAGATATTCTGGAACTATGTTATTGATATTGGTTCCAG
This sequence comes from uncultured Ulvibacter sp., assembly GCA_913063405.1. Taxonomy (GTDB): domain Bacteria; phylum Bacteroidota; class Bacteroidia; order Flavobacteriales; family Flavobacteriaceae; genus Ulvibacter. The sequence goes on along the minus strand of CAJXZB010000032.1, from coordinate 26,344 downwards.
TTACAAAATGATTGACAGGTAACCCCAACTTTTGAGCCATCATCCCAGCGCAGATATTTCCGAAGTTACCACTAGGTACGGAAAACACCAACTCTTTACCTTTCGATTTTAGTTGTTTGTAAGCAAAAAAGTAGTAAAACATCTGCGGTAACCATCGGGACACATTAATAGAATTAGCAGAGGTTAGATTGCGCTTTCCATCAAAATCCTGATCTGAAAAGGCACGCTTCACCATGGTTTGACAATCATCAAATGTTCCATCCACCTCTATCGCTCTAATATTCTTGCCAAGGGTAGTTAATTGCTTTTCTTGTATATCGCTAACTTTTCCACTTGGATAGAGAATCACTACATCTACACCTTCCACCTCATAAAAGCCATTTGCTACGGCGCCACCGGTATCTCCAGACGTAGCTACTAAAACGGTTACCTCTTCTTTGGTAACCATTTTACTATTAAAATATCCAAGACAGCGAGCCATGAAGCGGGCTCCCACATCTTTAAAAGCTAATGTTGGACCATGATATAATTCCAAAGATGATATTCGTGTATCGAGTTCCACCAACGGAAATTCAAAAGACAATACCTCAGTTATAATCTGTTTTAAATTATTTTCAGGAATTTCATCTCCTATAAATTGTTTAATCACCTCATAGGCAATAGTTTCATTTTCCAGCCCTTCTATCCGTCGAAAAAAATTAACAGGTAATTTTGATATTTCGGAAGGATAATACAACCCTTTGTCAGGAGCTAATCCCTTTATCACCGCTTCTTTAAATGAAACTTCAGGTGAATTTCTATATAAACTAAAATATTTCATAATTATAATGTTCGCACGCCTTCCATTCCTATTTTTGAAACGTACAGATTATATTCAATTCCTTTATCCTGATACACCTTATTCATTGCTTCCTTTACTTTTTGAGCCTGTTCTTGCCCTTTAGACAAAGCAAAAATTGAAGGTCCAGACCCTGATATTCCCGCTGCTAATCCACCGCAATCAGTGACACTCTCCTTAACCAAATCGAAATGGGGAATAAATAATTTACGAACAGGCTCTGCTATTACATCCTCTATTGAACGAGCTATCAAATCATAATCATTTAAGCATAATCCACTAACCAATCCACCTAGATTAGCCCATTGTTTTATTGCTTTTTTGAGTTTTACTTTTTTAGGCAATACATTTCGTCCATCCAAGGTTTTCACCATAATTTGAGGGTGGATAACTGTTACATATAACTCAGCTGGGGTGGGAATAGAAATAATATCCAAGGGGCTATAACTTCGAACAAGTATAAAACCGCCATATAAAGCTGCGGCAACATTATCTGCAATCTGAGAACCACAGGCAACTTCTTCACCTAACATTGCATATTTCACTAATTCTAGCTGTGTGTATTTTCTGTCTAGCAATTCATTAATGGCAAAAGCTGTTCCACTACTACTGGCTGCACTACTGCCCAAACCACTTCCAGGTTTGTATTTTTTATAAATCTCTATATCAATTCCAAAATTCGCTTCCGCGTCAACTAACATTTTTTTAGCCACATAGCCAGAAGCATTTTTATATATATCAAAAGGAAGTTTTGCTCCCTCAATTTTGTTAATTCGAATACTTCGATCCTTATTCTTCCGAAAAATCATAGTATCCCCAAGATTGTCTAATGCAAATCCCATGGCATCAAAACCACAAGAAACATTGGCAACAGTAGCAGGGGCAAATATTTTTATATCCTTCATGATTATTTATTTCCTAAGCGTATAATATCCCCAAATAAACCAGATGCTGTTACACCTGCTCCAGCGCCAGCCCCTTTAATAATTAAAGGTTGATCGATATATCTTTCAGTATAAAACAGCACAATGTTATCTTTCCCTTGCAGGTTATAAAATGGGTCATTCTTTTCAATTTCCTGGAGGTTAACCTTCGCCTTACCATTATTAAATTCAGCTACATATTTGAGTTGGCAATCTTTTTCTTTTGCCTTTTTATAAAGATTATCAAAATAAGTAGATTCATTTTTCAGAGAATCTAAAAACTCTGAAACAGTAGTAACTTTTACTAAAGTCTCTGGCAAGAAGGATATATTTTCAATATCCTCCATATCCAATTCATAACCGCTTTCACGGGCTAAAATCAGTATTTTTCTAGCTACATCCACACCACTCAAATCAATTCTAGGATCCGGTTCTGTATAACCATCCTCACCTGCCTGCATTACCACATCATAAAAGGAATTTTCATCATTGAAGTTATTAAATATAAAGTTAAGACTCCCAGATAATACAGCTTTAATTGAAGTTACCCGATCTCCAGAGTTAATTAAATTATTCAAACTATTAATAATTGGTAAGCCTGCACCTACATTAGTCTCGAACAAAAAAGGAGCGTTATATTTTCTCGATAACCGCTTTAACTCCTGGTATTTATCGAATTGAGAAGAGCAAGCAATTTTATTACAAGCTACAACTGCTATACTTTCTTTTAAATAGCGGCTATAACTAGAAGCCACATCGGCATTTGCAGTAACGTCTATAAAAATACTGTTTCGCAAATTCAAATCCTTAACAGTACTAAACCAATTATCTCCCTCCCTAATAATCCCATTTTTAAGGGTCTCTTGCCAATTAGAAAGATCAATTCCTTCATCATTAAAAATCATTTTTCGAGAGTTACTCAATCCAACAACGCGTAAATTTATAAACAGATTCTCATAAAGATATTCTTGCTGCTGTTTGATTTGTGAAATCAATCTAGCTCCAACATTCCCTACTCCAACGACAAACACGTTAAGGGTTTTCACTTGCCTTTCGAAGAAACGATAATGTAAGATATTAAGTGCTTTTTTAACGTCCTTATGCGCAATTACCGCTGAGATATTTCGTTCACTGGCTCCTTGTGCAATGGCGCGAATGTTTACATTGTTTTTTCCTAAAGAGCTAAACATTTTCCCACTTACTCCTTGATGGTTTTTGATTCCATCTCCAATCACAGCAATAATAGCTAGTCGTTCTTCGATAGTAACCGGGTCTATCTTCCCCAAGGTTATTTCATAGGCAAATGCTACATCCACTGTCTCTTTTGCATCACTTGCATCCTCCTCTTTTATAACGACACAAATAGAATGCTCAGAGGATGCCTGTGTAATTAAGATTACATTTATTTTTTTAAGTGAAAGTGCTTCGAATAACCGCTTTGATATCCCTGGAACTCCTACCATACCATTTCCTTCTAGTGTAAGGAGCGAGATATTAGATAGGTGACTTATTCCCTTTATAGGATCTCCATTAATAGTTCTTTCTTTATGCACTAATGTTCCAATATCATCTGGCGCAAAGGTGTTTCTAATTTTTATTGGAATTCCCTTTTCCAATACAGGTCGTATTGTTGGAGGGTACAGGACTTTAGCTCCAAAATGTGATAGTTCCATCGCCTCTTGATATGATAATTCCTTAATAGGAAATGCCTGCTTCACCATTTTTGGATTAGCTGTATACATACCACTAACATCTGTCCAGATTTCTAGAACCTCAACATCCAATACGGCTGCAATTATGGACGCCGTAAAGTCTGACCCTCCTCTACCTAAAGTAGTAGCTTCACCTGATTCACTCCTAGCAACAAAACCAGGCATCACAGTTAATTTCGAACTATGGGAATCAAAAAATGACTTGATATTCTTTTCGGTTTGTTCTAACAGCAGTTGAGTTTCTATAAAATTAGAATCGGTTATAATGAGCTCACGACTATCCTTTAATTGCGTTTCAGGAATTTTTAATTTTATACTTTCAGAAATAATAAAAGAAGATAGTAACTCTCCAAAACCAAGGACTTTATCTTTCGTTTTATTGGAAAACTCATTAATAAGATAAATTCCTTCGAGTATACTTTTTAATTCGCTCAATTTATACTGAAGCGCATCAATCACAGTGTTATTCAATCCTAATTCTTGGGCTACTTTATCGTGAAGGTTTGCTATATCCTGATACATCTCTAGATAGGCCACATTCTTGCGATTAGCCAACTCTCCCACCCGCTCCAAAGAATCAGTTACACCACCGAAGGCTGAAACAACAGCAATAATTCTTCCTTTCTTAATTTCACCTTTTAGGATCGCAACAACCTTCTCAATATTTTGAGCATTCGCTACCGAGGTTCCTCCAAATTTTAAAACTTTCATCTTTAAAGTAATTGTATAAAAAAAGCCTTCCCATTTGGGAAGGCTTTTATATTAATTATATATACAACAATACCTTCCCGCTAGCCTTTTGGGCCAGTCGTTGTAGAGGTAATTGTTGAAATTGTTATCATAGTTGCACAAATGTTGTCATTATATTCTAATAAACCAAATGTTTTAAAAAAAAATTACACGAAGAACTGAAACAATTCGGGTTTATCATTTAGGTAATCTTCAAAGTAATTCTGATCCTTCATTCTTTGTATCAACGGATGCAAATCAGCTGGAGATCGCAACTCTAGTCCTACAATAGCGGCTCCATTTTCTCTGCTGGTTTTCTTTGTATATTCAAAATGTGTAATATCATCATTTGGACCTAACACCTCCATTAAAAACTGGCGTAAAGCTCCTACACGTTGAGGAAACTTTACAATAAAATAATGCTTGAGATTTGCGTACAACAAGGCTCTTTCTTTAATTTCAGCAGTTCTAGTGATATCATTATTGCTTCCACTAACAACACATACAACGTTTTTCTCCATTATGCTTTCAGAATAAATCTTTAGAGCCGCTAAGGTTAAAGCTCCAGCCGGCTCAACCACAATTGCTTCTTTGTTATATAAATCAAGTATTGTTTGGCAAACCAAACCTTCTGGGACTGTAATTACATCATAAAGGAGATCCTTGCAAATCTTAAAATTGCGTTCTCCAACTCTCTTTACTGCAGCCCCATCAACGAAACTATCTAATTCGCTCAACGAGGTGTTCAAATTTCGCTCAATAGAATTTTTCATTGCCGGCGCACCTTCAGGTTCTACACCAATAATCTTGGTTTCAGGCGATAAAATCTGAAACACAGCGCTTACTCCAGAAGCTAAACCACCACCTCCAACAGGAACGAAAACATAATCAATTGGTGCTTCAGCTTGTTCCAAAATCTCTAAACCAACAGTCGCCTGTCCTTCAATAATTTTCTCATCATCAAAGGGATGCACAAAATTAGCACCTTTGTTATCACAGGCTTGAATCGCTTCTGTATAAGCATCGTCATAGGTATCACCTATCAATACAATTTCGACAAACTTTCCACCGAACATTCTAACCTGCTCCACTTTTTGTTTTGGTGTTGGAAGTGGCATATAAATATGCCCTTTTACCTCCAATTTCGCACAGGCATACGCAACTCCTTGGGCGTGGTTTCCAGCACTGGCACATACAACCCCACTCTTCAGTTCGATTGGAGATAATGAACTTATCTTATTATATGCTCCACGAATTTTATACGATCGAACTTGTTGCAAATCTTCTCTCTTCAACAAAATACTAGAACTGAAGTATTTAGAATAAGAAAGACTTTTCATTAACGGTGTAACAATGGCAACATTTTTTAATGCACTAGAAGCCATCTTTATGCATTGTAATGTTGGAAAATAAGTGGTTTTCGTATCCATTGATTAGACCAAAGAAAATGAAGGTTTGAATTCCTCTTTTATTTGTTTCATTGCGATCATAGCTTCCCGAAGTCTAGCCCCCACAACCTCTACAGGATGGTTTCTAATCGCAGCATTTATTTCAATGAGCTCCCGATTATCGATTTGATTTGAATCGCTAACCGATGTTCCAATAACCTCAATGGAAACAGATTTCATAAAATCTTGTAATAAAGGCTTACAAGAATGATCGAATAGGTAACAACCATATTCCGCGGTATCGGAGATAATTCGATTCATTTCGTATAACTTTTTTCTAGCAATGGTGTTTGCTATTAACGGAGTTTCATGAAGGGATTCGTAATAGGCAGACTCTTCAATAATACCAGCTTCGGTCATTGTTTCAAAGGCTAATTCAACGCCAGATTTAACAAACGCGACTAATAAAGTTCCATGATCAAAATATTCTTGCTCCAAAATATATTCAGTTGTAATGCCCGTTTTTTCAAAAGCTGTCTCAGCAGTTTTCGCTCTCCATTCGAGTAGGTTTTTATCATCATTTGCCCAATCTTCCATCATTGTACTTGAGAAATGTCCAGACATAATATCATCCATATGTTTTTGGAATAATGGTCTCAATAGCTCTTTTAACTCAGCAGCCATTTGAAATGCCTTTAGCTTTGCTGGATTGGATAATCGATCCATCATATTAGTGATCCCACCATGCTTTAATGCTTCAGTAATTGTCTCCCATCCATATTGAATAAGTTTTGCGGCATATCCAGCATCTATTCCTTCAGAAATCATTTTATCAAAGGCCAAAATCGACCCAGTTTGAAGGACTCCACAAAGAATTGTTTGCTCCCCCATTAAATCGCTTTTTACTTCGGCTGTGAAAGAAGATTCTAGGACGCCAGCTCTATGTCCTCCTGTAGCCACTGCATAAGCCTTAGCTTGTTCCAACCCCCCGTCTTTAGGGTCGTTCTCGGGATGTACCGCAATTAAAGTGGGTACTCCAAAGCCTCTTTTATATTCTTCCCTTACTTCCGTTCCTGGACATTTTGGAGCGACCATGATCACTGTCAGGTCTTTCCGAATTTGCATCCCTTCTTCTATAATATTGAAGCCGTGAGAATAGGCCAAGGTCGCGCCCTTTTTCATTAGAGGCACTACGACTTTTACCACCTTCGTATGCTGTTTATCAGGAGTTAAATTACAGACCAAGTCCGCAGTAGGTATTAGTTCTTCAAAGGTGCTAACTTGAAATTCATTTTTAACTGCATTCTGAAAAGATTCTCTTTTTTGAGAAATGGCTTCCTTCCTCAAGGCATATGATATATCCAAGCCCGAATCTCTCATATTCAATCCCTGATTGAGCCCTTGCGCACCACAACCTACAATGACGATCTTCTTACCATAAAGAGCTTTAATTCCGTTATCAAATTCCGAAGCTTCCATAAAACGACACCTACCCAGCTGGTCTAATTTTTCTCTAAGTGATAATCCATTAAAATAATTTTCCATGATCTTTAGTTTTAGGCGTTAAATGCCTTTATTAATGTTGATATTTTTAACTCATCTCTTGTCACAGCAATGCGGCCAGAGTGGACGAACTGCATTATTCCAAATCTTTTTAACTCACTATACAACAGTTCGATTTCCTTTCTTTTACCGGATTTCTCAAGGACAAAAAAATCCTTATTTACTGTTACAATTCGAGCGTTACTTTCTTTGATTATATTCTGAATCTGAAAATCTTCGAATAGCAAGTCACTTTTAATTTTAAACAAGCAAGATTCCTGATAAATAGTATCTTCGTCCTTATGAAAGTATGCCTTTATTACCTCGACCTGCTTTTCAATCTGTCCGATTATTTTCTTTATCTGTAACTCTGTAACATTGATCACAATGGTAAATCGGGAAACCCCTTCAATTTCTGAAACCGAAGTATTCAAACTCTCCACGTTGATATGTCTCCGCTGAAATATTGCTGATAACCGATTGAGTAAACCTATATTATTTTCGGTGTATACCGAAACCGTATATAATTGGGTTGTATTTTTCATATTATTCTAATCTTATATCTGAAACCGACGCGCCCGTAGGAATCATTGGGAATACATTATCTTCTTTTTCTACACAAACTTCAAGGAAGTACGCATCCTTACACGCCATCATTTCAGAAATAGCACTCTCTAACTCCTCCCGCTTTGTTACTTTTTGTGCAGAGATTGAATATCCTTTTGCAATGGACACAAAATCTGGATTCGTCATTTCGGTTGAGGCGTAACGCTTATCAAAAAACAGCTGTTGCCATTGACGTACCATTCCTAAAAACTCATTGTTAAGTACTACTATTTTTACGGGAACCTTTGTCTGAAAAATAGTTCCCAATTCCTGAATCGTCATTTGATAGCCACCATCTCCAGCGATAACAATAACATCTCTATCTGGAGCCGCCATTTTTGCGCCAATAGCCGCAGGTAGGGCAAAACCCATTGTCCCCAAACCTCCAGAAGTAATATTGCTCTTTGTCTTATTAAATTCTGCATATCTACACGTAATCATTTGATGCTGCCCCACATCACTTACAATAGCCGCATCTCCTTTGGACTGGACATTAATCTCTCTTATCACCTCACCCATAGTAAGCCCTTCTTTGGTTGGAAATATATCCGGGCGTATTACCTTATTAAACTCAATAGCGTATAAAGTCTTAAATCTCTCAAGCCAATCTGGATGCGTATTCGATTTTAGCATTGGAAGTAATGCCGTTAGACTTGCCTTTGCATCACCTAAGACGGGGATGTCCGCTCTTACGTTTTTATCAATTTCGGAAGGATCAATCTCAAAATGAATAACCTTAGCTTGCTTCGCATAGGTGTTCAAATTTCCCGTCACTCGATCATCGAAACGCATTCCAATAGCAATCAAAACATCACATTCGTTGGTCAATACATTGGGTGCGTAATTTCCGTGCATTCCTACCATTCCAACATTTAATGGATGGGAAGTTGGAATAGCGGAAGCTCCTAAAATAGTCCAAGCAGAAGGAATTCCTGCTTTTTCAATTACTGTTTTTAATTGTTCTTCAGCCTCACTTAAAATAACTCCTTGTCCCCAAACAACCATTGGTTTCTTTGCAGTGTTAATCAATTGTGCTGCTCTTAGCAGTGAATTAGGATCTGTTTTGGGCACCGGATTGTAACTTCTAACCCCAGTACATTCTTCGTACACAAAATCGAACTCTTCGAGTTGAGCATCTTTTGTAATATCAATTAAAACAGGCCCCGGACGTCCACTCTTTGCCAAATAGAATGCCTTGGCCATTACCTCAGGAATTTCTGAAGCCTTCGTTATTTGATGATTCCATTTAGTTACTGGTGTTGAAATACCAACAATATCAGTCTCTTGAAACGCATCACTACCTAGCAAATGAGATGCTACCTGGCCTGTAATACAAACCATAGGTGTAGAATCTATTTGAGCATCTGCAATACCCGTAATTAAGTTCGTAGCCCCTGGCCCTGAGGTAGCAATTGCCACACCAACCCTCCCAGAAATTCTTGCATACCCTTGTGCCGAATGAGTTGCCCCTTGTTCGTGCCGTGTTAGCACATGATGGATTTTATCTTTGTATTTAAATAACTCATCGTATACAGGCATTATGGCGCCTCCAGGATATCCATAAAGGACATCCACTCCTTCGGCAAGCAAACACCTCACAATAGCCTCGCAGCCAGTAATTCGTTCAGTATCTTGTGTTACCTTTTTTTTCTTAAGCAATACTTGTGTTTCCATATTTCAAGTTTTTATACTTTTTTTAAAACCCCTTCTTCTTGTTATTTATGACGGATAAACTTAGAAAAACATCCTATTAAAATTCATCAGTTACGCATCCCTCAGAAGCCGATGAAACTGTTTTCGCATATTTGTACAATACGCCCCGCTTAAATTTTAAGGCGGGCCTTGTCCATTGTCGTTTTCTTTTTTCCAATTCCTCTTCTGAAACTTCTAGTTCTATTCTGTTTGTTTTTGCATCAATCGTAATGACGTCATCATCTTTTACAAGCGCTATGACCCCTCCATCTTGTGCTTCAGGAGTGATATGTCCTACTACAAATCCGTGCGTCCCACCTGAAAAGCGACCGTCCGTAATAAGTGCGACATCACCCCCCAATCCAGCACCCATGATAGCAGCCGTTGGCTTTAGCATTTCTGGCATTCCGGGACCTCCTTTTGGGCCTTCGTAGCGAATGACTACTACATCTCCTTTTTCAACTTTACCATCTCTAATGCCATCATTAGCATTGTATTCCCCTTCAAAAACCTTTGCTTTTCCACGAAATCGAAGCCCTTCTTTCCCTGTTATTTTTGCAACACTCCCCTCAGGAGCCAGATTACCGTAGAGCATTCGTAAATGTCCAGTGACTTTAATTGGGTATTCGACAGCCCTTATTACTTTTTGCCCTTGAGCTAAATCGGATACGTCTAATAAATTTTCAGCTAACGTTTTTCCTGTCACAGTTAAACATTCTCCGTGCAATAATCCTTTCCGAAGTAAATATTTTAAAACCGCTGGAATCCCTCCCACTGCATGTACATCTTCCATTAAATATTCTCCAGAAGGTTTTAAATCCGCTAAAAAGGGGGTAGTATCACTAATCTTCTGAAAATCTTTTAAACTGAAATCAATATCGGCGGCTCTGGCAATTGCCAAAAAGTGAAGTACCGCATTGGTAGAGCCACCAAGAATTGTAATTAACCGAATGGCATTCTCCAGAGATTTACGGGTAATAATATCTGAAGGTTTAATATCTTTTTCTAGTAACAACTTAATGGCCTCACCTGCCCTTACCGACTCTTCTTTTTTGAAATCACTCAACGCTGGATTTGAAGCATTAAATGGCAGCGTCATCCCCAAAGCCTCAATCGCAGAAGCCATGGTGTTTGCAGTATACATTCCACCACAAGCTCCTGCACCTGGGCAAGCTTTCTCAACAATATTTTGATACTCAACTTCTGTCATTGTACCTGCAACCTTGCTACCCCAAGCCTCAAAGGCAGAAACCACATCGAGCTTTTTATCTTTATAACAACCCGAATCTATAGTTCCTCCATACACTAAAATGGAGGGGCGATTCAATCGAATCATTGCTATTAAAGCCCCAGGCATGTTTTTGTCACAGCCCACGACCGTGATAAGCCCATCATAGCTCATTGCTTGCACCACAGTCTCCATAGAATCTGCAATTATATCTCGTGAAGGCAAGGAGTAACGCATTCCGGGGGTACCCATAGAAATTCCATCGCTCACACCAATAGTATTGAAAATAAGCCCTACAACATCTTCATTTTTAGTACCTTCTTTAACTAGCTTTGCCAAGTCATTAAGGTGCATATTGCAAGGGTTTCCCTCATACCCTGTACTGGCAATTCCAACCAAAGGCTTTAAGAAATCATCCCTAGTTAATCCAATAGCATGCAACATGGCTTGCGCAGCTGGCTGTGTTGGATCTTGGGTAACCGTTTTACTGTATTTATTTAGTTCCATTAGAAGAGGTTTCAAAAAAATTAATAGCATAAGATCTTACCAAATCTTGATAGTGGTGTGAAAGTTTGTAGCCTATAGTCTCTTCCCAAGGTTTGTTGAAAGTATGGTCGTCAAGTGATTTAATAGGTGCCACTTCTGCCGCTGTACCTGTAAAAAAAGCACCGTCTGCTTTATACACATCGGTTGGAATAAAAGACTTTTCAATAATGGTCAAATCCAGCTCTTTTGCTAATTCAAAAATGGTCTGACGTGTAATTCCTGAAAGTATATTTCCCAGCGGGCATGTATAAAGTGCGCCATTTTTTTCATAGAAAAAATTAGCTCCAGGACCTTCGGCAACGAACCCCTGTGCGTCCAATAGCAGAGCTTCATCATATCCAGCCGCTTTCGCTTCGGTAGAGGCAAGAATTGAATTTGTATAATGACCTACCACCTTAGCTTGAATATGTGTTGCCTTTGGATTGGGGCGTTGATAACTGGAAGTCATTACTCTAATTTGATTATCACCTAAGAATTTTCCCCATTCCCACGCACAAAGTAATAAGTGAGATTCACTAGCAGGGCCTAAACTCATATTCTCTCCCTGATAAACTAAAGGTCTGATGTATGCATCCTCCAACTTATTTTTTTGAAGCAAATCATAACTCAACTCGATGAGTTCTTCAACTGTATAGTTAAAAGGGATATGCATTACCTTAGCCGAATATTTTAAACGCTCAAAATGTTCTTTCGCCTTGAAAATCTGAGGACCGTCTGAAGTTGCATATGCACGAATACCTTCAAAGACCCCATTTCCATAATGCAGCGTTTGTCCATATAGGCTGGTAGTCGCTTCTGAAGCCTTTATCCAGGAAGCATCCAAAAAAACTAAGGTATCTTGATTGTAATACATTGGTTTTGATTTATTATTCGAAATTAATTTTTTGCATTCTGTATGCACTTCAGTTTTGACTTTACAGTTTAAGTTCATAACACATGTTTTTGATTTATTTAACTGAAAACCAACCTATTATAATAAGTTTTCTGTTATACTCAAGGGTGTAGATTCTTGCAATAAAAAAGCCTGCGTCGGTCGACACAGGCTTTTATGTTATCACAAAAGTATCTGTACCAACCCTAGGTGGAGTTAATAATGACAATCACGATACTAATGACTTGTATACTTTTCATTTTCGTTTTTAAACTTGTTTCAATAAAAAAAGCCTTCCGATAAGGGAAGGCTTTAAAAAATATTTGAATTTTTAATATACCGTCCCTATCGTTGCAGAATAATTGCAATGACTTGAATAGAGACAATATTTAAAACTTGCTTGTTCATTTATACCTGCAAATATTCGTTCATAAAAAGTTAGTATCCAAATTTTTATCGAAAAAACTTCAAATAAAATTTCCATTCACTTTATTTTTTTACTTTTGCAGCAGAATAATTAGAGGAAAGATTTGACTGATTGCAACCTCCATAAAAAATGCTAAAGGGCAGTGTAAACTTCCTTCGACTTTCTCGTCAAATCGACCTCATCATTTAATTTTTAAAACCATTTTTATGGCGTATTTATTTACTTCGGAAAGTGTTTCTGAAGGACACCCAGATAAAGTTGCAGATCAAATTAGTGACGCGTTAATTGATAATTTCTTAGCCTTCGATCCAGAATCGAAAGTAGCTTGCGAAACGCTAGTTACTACAGGTCAGGTTGTATTAGCCGGTGAAGTTAAGAGCGATACCTATTTAGACGTTCAAAAAATTGCAAGAGACGTAATCAATAAAATTGGTTATACTAAGAGTGAATATATGTTCGACGGAAGTTCTTGTGGTGTCTTTTCAGCCATTCACGAGCAGTCACCAGATATCAACCAAGGAGTAGATAGAGCGAATAAGGAAGAGCAAGGAGCAGGGGATCAAGGAATGATGTTTGGATATGCTACCGATGAAACTGAAAACTATATGCCGTTAGCTTTAGAACTTTCTCATAGACTTCTTATCGAACTTGCCCAATTAAGACGGGAAGGAAACGAAATTCCATATTTACGTCCAGATTCTAAATCGCAAGTAACGATTGAATATAGTGATGATAATCTTCCACAACGTATTGATGCGATTGTTGTTTCTACGCAGCACGATGATTTTGATGAGAGTGACGATGTAATGCTAGACCGAATTAAAAAAGACATCGTTTCTATTTTAATTCCTAGGGTAAAAGCAAAATTACCAGCCAATATCCAAGCATTGTTTAGCGATGATATCACCTATCATATCAACCCGACGGGAACCTTTGTAATTGGAGGACCTCACGGAGATACCGGACTTACTGGAAGAAAGATTATTGTAGATACTTACGGTGGTAAAGGAGCTCATGGTGGTGGTGCTTTTTCAGGAAAAGACCCTTCGAAGGTAGACCGCTCCGGAGCTTATGCTACAAGACATATTGCCAAAAACTTGGTAGCTGCCGGATTGTGTAAAGAAGTATTGGTACAAGTTTCATATGCTATTGGAGTGGCGAAACCTACCAGCATCAATGTAGAGACTTACGGTACCGCAAAAATTAATATGACAGATGGTGAAATAAGTAAGGTTGTAGAGAACATTTTTGATATGCGTCCTTACTTTATCGAGCAACGCCTAAAACTTAGAAACCCTATCTACTCTGAAACGGCTGCCTACGGACATATGGGTAGAACCTCTGAAATGAAAAATGTAACTTTTACTTCTCCAACAGGAGATAGCGTTACCAAAGAAGTAGAAACCTTTACGTGGGAGAAACTAGATTATGTAGACAAAGTGAAAACGGCTTTTGGGTTGTAACCAAAGCACAATTAGAAAATAAAAAACTTTGACAACTATTTCCCACTTACAGGTTTAGGTTTGGACAACTTATATTCAATAATTCGCACATTGCTTATCAAAATAGGATTCTTTGTCCTGACTAACTTCAAGTATAGATCAATTGAAATGCTATCCCCAAAAGTAGCTGGTTTTTCAAAAATGTCTCCAAAAAAGGAAAGCTTCTCTTTGATGGCGTGGATCAAAAAACTGTTGTCGTCTACAATGGCGATTTTTAAACTCATAAAGGTTTCTCTAAATTAAAGACACTAAAAGTCAATAAATCCTTTTCAGAAATCAATACGACAGTTGCCCTATTTTTTTCTTTTTTGAGATTCATGACTACAGATGTTCCTTCTTCGGAAGATGAATTAATCGATAAATTTGCTCCCAATTCTCTAGCGCGTTTCTTCATATTGTCGAGTCCGTTGCCAGTTTCTACATCATTTTTATTAAAACCCCTGCCGTTATCCTTAATTGAGATGGAAATGGTCTCATTTTGTTCTGAAATCTTCACGCCGATCTTTGTAGCTTCGGAATATTTTAAGGCATTGTTTACCGTTTCCTGAATAACACGATAGCTATTCATCCCTTCTACAGAAGTCAATATATGTTCTTTATTCACTTCAGAAGCAATCTCAAAAGAAAAACTTGTTTTCTCCGAAGCGACCTTTGCCTGATCAATAAAATTTGAAATCCTCGTCTGCAAATCTTCAAAAGTGATGTTCTCTTTATTTATCGCCCAAATAGTATCACGCAACTCATAAATAGTCTGGGAAGTGAATCCACTAATACCCGACAACTTTCCTGAAAGCTGTTCCCCCATATCCTTAAACCCGTATTTAAGATTGTCCAAACTGGAAATGATAAATGTGAGTTGAGTACCAATATTATCGTGAAAATCTTTCGAAATACGAAGTCGTTGTTCTTGCAGTTTGTTCTGCGTTTCGATCTTTGCCAAGGCTGTTTTTAATTCACCCTCCTTTTGTAGCTGGCGATTCTTTAGACGTTGTTGACTATAAAATAAATAGCCTAAGAGTCCTAGTAACAACGCAAAACTCAAACTTCCATAGAGCATCGTATTCTTACACTTTACTTCCAGTTCTTTCTCAGCAACTAAAGCTCGCTCTTCTAGTATCTCCTTCTCCTTCTTTTCCGTTTCATATTTCGTTTCCGTTTCGGCAATAATACGTGCATTATTCTCATTAAGAATGCTGTCTTTTACCGCTAGATACTCTTTTAAGTAGCCATTCGATTTTCTAAAATCACCTTTTGCTTCGAAAAGATTTGAAAGCCCTTTATACCCAGCCTCTTTTACTGTTTTCAAGCCATTCTTATTGGCAATCTCTATACCTTTATTTAGGTATATTTCGGCTTTAGAAAAATTATTTTGTCCCGTAAAAAGCTCCCCCATATTTATTAGGGAGTTTGCCTTGCCGTCCATATCTCCTATTTCATCTCTAAGCGCAAATGACCTATCATAAAGCTCTTCCGCTTTGGGATAATCCTTCAACTTTGTCCAGCAAATTCCAATATTACTAAGTTCGACTGCCTGATTCATTTTGTCATCGATCTTAGTGCTTATGGACAATGCTTTTTCATAATTCTTAATCGCCTCCTTGTATTTTTCTTGATGGATGCGAATAGCACCTACATTATTATAACCGTTTATCAAACCGTCAAAATTACCGAGTGACTCCTAAATTTCAAGTGCTTTTGTGAGATAGAGCGTTGTTTTATCAAAATTTTGAAGATAGTAATAGGCCACTCCAATATTGTTATACGCTTGTGCAATTCCGTTTTGGTTTTCAAGTTCCTCTTCTGCCTTCAACGCATCAAACATAAAGATTAGTGCTTCATCGTATTCGCCTTTCTTAATATGTATCGTTGCAATATTATTTAACACTACGGCAAATCCTTTGGTACTTTGGTTCGCCTTTACAATATCTAAGGTCTCATTATAGGACTTAAGAGCGGATTCATATTCAGTTTTTCGTTCAAAGTAGTTCCCTAAAATGTTCAAATTTTCCCACTCCCCTTTGCGTATTTCAATCGCCTTGAAAGATCAATTCCTCCCTCAGCAAAAGCTTTGGCGCTATCCAAGTGCGTTACGTTGTAATGACTTGCTATTTTTTATAGAGATTCACCTTGGAAGTATCGGCTGCAACCGTACTAAAAATACCAAGAAGACTATCTATATATTTTTGTGTTTCTTGCGCTGAGTCCAAAGAGACAACAAGCAATAGAACTGCTGAAAAGAATGCTTTTTTTATTTCGAAGAATTGGCCGTTAGCAAGTTAAATTACAAAATTTTAATTTCTGACTGAATTATAAGTGCCTCGGAAAGGTTGTATCGTAAAAAAACGTAGTTACTAAGGCCACTCTATCTTTTCTTAAGTTGTCTATCACACGTGACAAGTTGTTCGATTAAACCCATTTCTTTTTGTAAGTGTCTTTTTTTCTGTTTACGATTTTCGGAATAAAAATAAAATAAGATACTTAGCGAAACTAATCCGAATGAAGCGATGATTAATAATTGTGCAGCCATATTTAATGTATTATTGAGAAAATAAAAACCCATATAAGAATATGGGGTTTACTAGCCTGCAAAAACTCCTCAATCGTTTGCAAGCGGCATCTAACTTGATTAGTTATTTTTATTTATTCTTCAGGGGCAACAATTTGATCTTTTGTATTAAACACTAACTTCTCAGTAACATAATTTAATAAAACACTAACACCAGGTTCAACATCAACTGCTACGAATTTTATATCATTTTTCCCTTTTTTAGTGATAAATTCTTTTTCTTCTTTAACAAAAACCCCTTTCATTGGAGGATTAAAAGCCATGCTTATGCTTCCTGTTGTATAATTGGTATATCCTACAGCAGGTCCTTTTGCACCAGAAGCTTCATATCCAGGGTTTTTAAATATAAACCCTGATGAAATACCATTTAAAGTACCAATAGTAGCAGTCATATCAATTGCTATAATTGCATAGGCATCCATTCCAAGATTATTTAAAACACTCTTCCTTTTCTTTAGCAAAATGTTTTCCCTGAAACCCTAAAACACTTGAGTATGGAAGTAACCTAAACTTTTCTGCAACGGCAGACTGATTCCCTCCTAGCCCCCCATTTTGATGCTTTTTTTCTAGTATGGGTAATGGAAAACTTGAATAGGCTTCATATAACTTTTCATTTAATACTCTTTTTCCACTTGATGGATCTATAGGAGCTATAAATTCAAACGGAGTTATTAATTCCATTCCAAATGCTGCATATTCCTTCTTCATCCCTTCTATACTTTGTTCATATATACGTTGAGCGACAGCATTTACTTTTTCGCTGCCCGATTTGTAAGAAGTTCTTGTTATAGAGTATCTACCTCCAGTATAAACAGCGTAATCATTATCTTTAATATAGAAGGATAACAATAAAACCTTTTTAGGAAGACTATAATCTTCAACGGTACAATATCCTTTTTTTAAATTTTGCTTTCTCTCGTAGGAAGAAACAACACCCGAATTTGCTTTTGTTGCATTTTTTATAGCCTTAGGGTTATTTATAAAATCTTGAAATTGTTCCTTTTCAGTTTCAATCATTTTTCGAGCTTTTTTTACTGCTCTAGATTGTGCAGATATAGTTGTATTAAAAAACAAGAAAGCAATAATAAAAATTGATTTAAATAGTGTTGAAGTTTTCATAATTGAGTTTTTAATTAATTATTGAAATATGTTTGATTCGTAAAAAGAAATCAATACAGCAATCACCGTATTACTAGTAAGTCAGAAATGAAACCTCATAGCACCATAGGTTGTTTGTTCTAAAAAAGCTTGCCTTTAGAAGCCATAAGAATAACCCCCTCTACTACTATAGTTGAGTACAAATTGGTTAGTTAAACTTTAAATGATTTTATTGTTATAAAAAACCGGGGAAAAGAACTACAACTAATTCCTCGGTCCAACGTAAAAACCTCAACTTTGAGATTCTTTTGAATACTTATTGATCTATAGTTGCTTTAAAGCTTCCATTGGTAATAACCTTTGTAGTCTGGTCTTGAACATTAAAACCTTCGAAAGAAAAAGTTCCTTCAACGATTGTTCCATTGTCAGATGTAACCTCAAGTGTTCCAGACCCTATATTAAAAGTTGACATCTAAGAATTCGCAGAGAGGGAGATATAGGATAGTGAATTAACATTAGAAATATCGTCACCAGTGGTGTAGGTTCCTACACCATTATATCCATTTATTATAGCTCTGATTGTGTTACCCTCATTAGTTCCTCCATGAAGTGTTAGTACATTATTACTTGTTGTTGCAGCTACAATAACAGCTGGGTTTTGGGTTGCCTCAAAGCTGGCACCATCTACTGTTGCGGTTAAAAATTCGGAGCCTCCTCCGCCTGTTCCCCTCCACCTAAGATTTCTTCGGCGTTATCGCTTTTGTTACATCCCGTAAAAATTAATGCAAGACAAACTAATGATAGATAAAGTGTTTTCGATATTGTTTTCATAATTGTGGTTTTAAATCTCGTCACTGCGAGAATACGTTATTGTTTGATGCAAAGATGCGCTCAAACTCAAACTGCCACAATACGGCAATTGCCCTATTCTTAGAATTTAAGTCTAGGGATTTTCTGCCGCAGTACTTCTATTTTCTTCTGAAGATCGTTCAGAAATGCTTGATGTGCATTGCTTTCAGGATGAAACGATCTATGGAGTAAACCTGTCTGAATGCTTCCAATTTCTTTCTGAAATTCATTTGTTTCCGAAGCAATCCAAACCTCTTTAAACTTTTCCCAGATTATCGAAATTGCCATATTACTAGGATGAAGCATGTCTTCAGAATAAAAACGATAGTCGCGTAACTCATCCATTACAATCTCATAAGAAGGAAAATAATGGATACGATATCTTGGAGCGACCATCCGATGAAGACCCGCAATAAGATGCGCTTTGCTTCGAGTGTTCTCCACAAAACCATCTTTTAGGTGTCGAACAGGGGAAATTGTATATATAAATGCAACGTTAGTGTTAACCAATTTGATTAAGGTGGTCATTCTATCGATACTTGCCGAAACTTCTACTACTGTGAGCAATTCCTTTAAGAACTTTTTCTGTGATATCTTATGGCAATTAGCCACCACAATACCAGTCTCAATAAAACGATAGACCCAAGCTGTTCCATAGGTAAAAACAATATGAGACGCTGTGAGAATATATTCACGAAGTTGTTTTAGCCCCTCATTTAGTGATTTCAAAAAAGTGTCTTTATCCGAAGTACTTAAAAGTGAATGTACCTCGAAGCAATGCCATTTCTCCAAATGAAAAAAGATATCGGTCTGCTCAAATTCCGTTTCGTTAATTGCTCGCGTTACCACTTTTTCAATCGCCAAAGGATGAAATACAATTCCGAAGGGATTTTGAAGATTTTCAAATTTATAGAATTCTAATTTCTCGCCTATATGCTCTACAAAACAAGAACCTAACAATAGCACCTTAGAATTATAGTCTATTTGGTTCCTTCCTGGTTCTAATGGTATTTGAGTTTGTAGTTTCATGTTAATATACAGTTTACAGTTTCAGTTTGCAGTAAGGCTGGATACCGCAATTGCCTACTGCTACTTAAGATAATCCTTGGCTTTCTCTAAGGCTTCAGAAATTCCACCTGGGTTTTTACCTCCAGCGGTAGCAAAGAAAGATTGACCTCCTCCACCTCCTTGAATGTACTTTCCAAGTTCGCGTACAATCTGTCCTGCATTCAAATCCTTGCTTGCAACCAGATCTTTTGAGATATAACAAGCTAATAGCGCCTTGTCATCATATTTGGAACCAAACAATACAAATAAGTTTTCAATTTCCGAACCAATCTCGAATGCCAAATCTTTCATTCCAGAAGCATCCAAATCAAGTTCTTTTGTCAAAAAGTTAACTCCATCTACTTCCACAACTTCATTCTTAAGGTCACCTTTTAGGTTTTTAGACTTATCTTTTAGCAATTGTTGCACTTGCTTTTGCAATTGGCTGTTCTCTTGTTGTAAATTGATAACTGCTTTAACTGGATCTTGTGAATTGTTCAAGCTCTTCTGAAGCGCTACAAACGAATCACTTCGGTCCATAAAATATTGTTTAGCCGCATCTCCAGTAATTGCTTCTATTCTTCTAATACCACTGGCCACCGCCCCTTCCGAAGTTATAATAAAATGCCAAATACCTTGCGTATTACCCACGTGTGTTCCGCCACATAATTCCATCGACTTTCCAAACTTAATAGCTCTTACAGAATCTCCATACTTCTCACCAAACAAGGCAATCGCGCCTTCTTCTATCGCTTGATCGTAAGAAATATTTCGTCTTTCTTCCAACAAAATTCCTTCCCGAATACGTGCATTCACAAAATTTTCCACTTGTTTCAACTCCTCATCTGTTACCTTGCTAAAATGAGAAAAATCAAATCGTAGGTTTCGACTATGTACCATCGACCCTTTTTGAGCGACATGCTCACCCAAGATGTTTCGCAATGCTTGATGCAACAAGTGTGTAGCTGTGTGATTGGAAGCAGTTCTAAAGCGTTGTTGTAAATCTACAACAGCTTTAAAGGTTTCTTGAGGTTTTCGGGGAAGGTTCTTTACAAAATGAATAATCAGGTTGTTCTCCTTTTTGGTGTCGATTACATAGACCACTTCTCCATTAGGAGCTTCTAAATACCCTTTATCTCCAACCTGCCCACCACCCTCTGGGTAGAAAGGAGTTAGATTAAAAACCAATTGATACAATTCTCCATCTTTTACGCTCTCTACTTTGCGATAACGTGTAATTCTCACATTTGTATCAAGGGTATCATATCCAACAAACTCTTCATCCACATCGTCATCCAGAATTTCCCAGTCCCCAGTTTCGACCTTAGTTGCAGCTCTTGAACGTTCTTTTTGTTTCTGAAGTTCGGTTTCAAATTCCGTTTCATCTAAAGCATACCCCCTTTCTCTTAAAATAAGCGCAGTTAAATCGATTGGAAAACCAAAAGTATCATATAACTCAAAGGCTTTCTTTCCTGAAACAGTTTTTAAATCGGTTCCATCAATAATATTTTCCAGTAGCACGAGCCCTTGATCCAAGGTTCTCAAAAAAGATTGTTCCTCCTCCCTAATGACATTTGTAATTAGGTTTTTCTCTAAAACTAGTTCCGGAAATGCCGCTCCCATTTGTTTGCTCAAGGTTACAACCAACTTAAATATAAACGGCTTTTTAGTATCCAAAAAGGTAAATCCGTATCGAATCGCACGACGTAAAATTCGACGAATCACATAACCCGCTCCGGTATTACTGGGCAGTTGTCCATCGGCAATTGAAAATGCTACGGCCCTAACATGATCACTAATTACACGAATAGCGATATCTGTTTTTTCATCCTTGCCGTATTTACTATTTGTAATGGCCTCTACCTCTCTAATAAGCGGTGTAAAGACATCGGTATCATAATTACTTTGTTTGTTCTGTAACACCATACAAAGTCGCTCAAAGCCCATTCCTGTATCCACATGTTGTGCAGGTAACTTTTCCAGGTTTCCATTTGCCTTGCGATTGAATTGCATAAATACGAGATTCCATATTTCTACTACCTGTGGATGGTCTTGATTCACTAGTGAAGCGCCGGAAACCTTTGCTTTTTCTTCGGCAGAACGAATATCTACATGAATTTCACTACAAGGTCCGCAGGGCCCTTGTTCTCCCATTTCCCAGAAGTTGTCTTTTTTATTTCCGTTGATAATTCGATCCTCAGGAACAAATTTTCTCCATAAATCGAAGGCTTCAATATCACACTCTAAATTTTCAGATGGATCTCCTTCAAAAATAGAAACATATAGGATGTCTTTATCAATTCCGAAGACCTTAGTAAGCAGCTCCCAAGCCCATTCAATCGCTTCCTTTTTAAAATAATCTCCAAAGCTCCAATTCCCCAGCATCTCAAACATAGTATGGTGATAGGTGTCCATACCAACCTCTTCCAAATCGTTGTGTTTTCCGCTCACCCGAAGGCATTTTTGGGAATCACTTATACGGGGATTCTTGACATCCTTATTTCCGAGAAAGTACTCTTTAAATTGGTTCATTCCAGCATTGGTAAACATCAATGTAGGATCATCTTTAATCACCATTGGTGCGGATGGCACAATAGTATGTGATTTCGACTTATAGAATTCTAAAAACTGGGAGCGTATCTCGCTGGACTTCATATTGTGACTTTTATACTAAAAATGGGCAGTTAGTGTACTATGTAAACAATTTCTATATTTGTGTAACGTTTAAAAATTTAACACTACCTATCAACCAACAAAAATATGATTTTTTAGCGTATGTCTAAGGTTAAATATTACTACGATAGCGAAACCCTATCCTATCGAAAAATAGAGCAGAAAAAAGGACGAAAAATGGGTATTATTACCCTGAGTATTTTGGGTATGATATTGAGTGGTTTTATGCTCTTATTAATCTACATCAACCTCCCTTATATTGAAACTCCAAAGGAAAAAGCCTTAAAGCGGGAACTCACCAATATGGAGCTACAGTTTAATGTACTTAATAAAAAAATGGACCAGGCAGTTGCCGTACTTGAAGAGGTCGAGGAACGAGATAACAACCTGTACCGCGTATATTTTGAAGCGAACCCAATCCCGGAGGAACAGCGCAAAGCGGGTTTTGGGGGAATAAATCGATATAAAGATTTAGAAGGATTTGATAATTCAAAACTTATTTCATCCTCAAGCAAGCGCCTTGATATTCTTACCAAACGTATTGTGGTGCAATCAAAATCTTTAGATGAGGTTGCAGCACTAGCAGAAGAAAAAGAAAAATTGTTGGCAGCAATTCCGGCAATTCAACCTGTAAACAATGAAGACTTAACACGCATGGCATCTGGTTTTGGCTATCGTACGGATCCTTTTACAAAAGCTAGGAAAAAACACTGGGGGATGGACTTTACCGCTCCTCGCGGAACTCCAGTATATGCCTCTGGAGATGGAAAAATAATACGAGCTGACAACACGGCTTCTGGCTACGGAAAACATATTCGCATCGACCACGGTTATGGTTATGAAAGTCTATATGCACATTTATACAAGTACAATGTCCGTTCTGGAAGGCGAGTAAAACGTGGAGATTTAATTGGATTTGTTGGAAGCACTGGAAGATCTGAAGCCCCTCACCTCCACTATGAAATCTTCAAGGATGGTCAACGAATAAATCCTATTAATTTTTACTACGGAAACTTAACTCAAGAAGAGTTTGCTAGCATGTTACGCGCTGCGCAACAAGAAAATCAATCGCTCGACTAATGCATATTGAACTCCCAGAAAAAAGATATTATGGTATTGGCGAAGTCGCCAAAGCATTCAACGTAAATACCTCATTAGTCCGTTTTTGGGAAAAAGAATTCGATGTTTTAAAACCGAAGAAGAACGCCAAGGGCAATAGAAAGTTCACGCCAGAGGATATTAAAAACCTAGAATTTATTTATCACTTAGTAAAAGAAAGAGGTTTCACCTTAGAAGGCGCAAAAACACACCTGAAGGAGAACAAGAAAAAAACACTTAGCCACTTCGAAATAATTCGTAAATTAGAAACAGTTAAGGCAGAATTGCTTAAAATCAAAGAACAACTCTAAAACCATCACAGAATGAAAAAAGGAATTATTGCATTGATCATTATCGTGGCAATACTTGCTATAGTAGGATTCGTGCTCGGACCAAAATTTTATAATACTGGTATTGACCTTCAAGAAAATGCCGTTTCTCAATGGGCCAATGTGGAGAGTTCGTATCAGCGTCGTGCAGATCTAATTCCCAATATTGTAAATACGGCAAAAGGATATGCAGAGTTTGAACAAGAAACACTCATTAAAGTTACTGAAGCAAGAAGCAAAGCTACTTCTATTCAAATCGACCCATCCAATATTACACCGGCGCAGTTACAGCAGTTTCAACAAGCGCAACAGGGCTTGACGTCTGCTCTGTCACGTTTACTTGCGGTATTTGAAAGGTACCCTGACTTAAAAGCGAACGAGAATTTCAAAGAGCTCATCAATGAATTAGAGCGTACAGAAAATCGAATTAATGTTGAAAGAAATCGCTTTAATGAAACGGTAAAACCTTTCAATAAACACATTAAGACCTTCCCAAATAATATCGTAAATAAGTTTATTGGGAAATTCTCTGAAATGAACTACTTTGAAGCGGATGAAGGAAATGAAGATGCTCCTAAAGTGGAGTTTGACTTCGGAAAATAAAACCTATGTCTAAAGTTGAAGACTTTTTAAGTCCTTCCGAAGAAGCTGAAATAATTGAAGCTATTCGGACTGCTGAGCGAAATACCTCAGGAGAAATACGTGTTCATCTAGAAGCTCATAGTAAAATAAATGCCTTTGATCGTGCTTCCGAAGTTTTTGACTTTCTCCATATGGAAAATACCAAACAGAGCAACGGAGTCCTTATTTATGTTGCGGTGGAAGACAGAACCTTAGTTATTATGGGTGATAGCGGCATCAATGACGCAGTACCTCCTAATTTTTGGGAGAGTACTAAAGACACGATTATATCAAATTTTAAAAATGGTGAAATGGGCAAAGGATTGGTGAATGGAATTTTAAAGGCTGGACAACAACTAAAAAAACATTACCCCTATAAGAAAGGGGATTCAAATGAACTGCCTGATGAAATCTCAATAGGTTAATGCTTGGAAAGCGTTCAAAATATAAACTAATACTTCTGCTCTTAGTGATTTTCTTTTCTGAAACCACCCTAGCACAATTTGATATTCCTCCAAAACCAAAAGATAAACCTGAGCAAACCTCGCTTTACGATTATATCAATCTATTAAATTCTTCGCAGCAAAATGCCCTAGAATCAAAGTTGATTCGTTATGCCGATTCTACCTCTACGCAAATTGTTATTGCTATAATTAGTTCAACAAACGGTGAAGACATTTCTTTGTTGGGTGCACAATGGGGGCAGAAATGGGGAATAGGACAAGCCGATGAAGACAACGGAATTCTAATTATTCTGGCCAAAGATGACCGAAGGGTTGATATAAATACAGGCTACGGAATTGAATATCGTATCTCAGATTTGATGGCAGAACGTATTATCAATCGAATAATAATACCAGAGTTCAAAACCGGCAGTTATTATAATGGCTTGGACAAAGGAGCAGATGCCATTTTTTCAGCTCTAAAAGGCGAATTTAAAGAAGATCGGGATTTTAGTGAAAATGATTCGAATAATTCTCATTTCATCTTAGTAATTATCATTTTCATCATCATAATCGTTGCTCTTAGTGCTAAAAAAAATGGCCGTGGCGGAAAAAACGGTGGCCGCAGATCTGGAACTAGTTTACTCGACATCATCATCCTTAGCAATATGGGCCGCACTGGTGGATTTGGTGGTGGCGGTAACTTCGGAGGCGGCGATGGATTTGGTGGTGGCGGTGGCTTCGGTGGAGGATTCGGCGGCGGTGGTTTCGGTGGAGGGGGTGCTTCAGGGGGCTGGTAAGAACACAGCCTTTTAGTTTTTAAGCCTCGTCCTATTTGGTTAATATGCTCAAGTAGGTTCAAAAAAAATAACTCCAGTTAATCTATTTACTAAATTATACTGGAATTATATGTTATCTAAAATTGAACCATTATCAGCGGAAACGGTTTTACGACAAAACCTCTATACCCTGAACAGCTTTATCACTGATTCTGAGGCAAATATTAAAGCCTCCATTCTGGGCGCGTTTGAATTCCTTTTCCCAATTCTTATTACTTAAGGTAAAAATACTTCCTTTTTTCATCACCTTGGGTATATCAGTTAGTGCTTCCAGCGTTGTCCATCGATAAGCTCCATTTGCACCTGTTCTAATCGCTCTAATCTTTGCTTTGTAATTTGGTGCATCTAGCCAAGGTCCGGTATCCGGTATTTCAGATTCATCATTGGCCTGAAAATTCTCATCGTCGTCTTGACATAAAAACTCTTTAGGTAAATTACCCTCTTTTAAACTCACGATTGTCGAGATAATTAATCCAATAATTAGTTCGTTGTTCTCTGGAACGCCATTGGCGTATTCCTCCCATGTAGTAAATTCACAATTCTCCATAATTATAGTATTTATTCATTATACAATTAATTTCAATAAATACTTAAATCTAGGTAAACAATGGTGAAAAAAAAAGAGTTAAAAGACTGATTATTAATAGATTAATACCCCTCTTTTTTAATATAATTATTGAGTTAGTAAGATAGATTCCGTAACTTATTTCTTTAAAATAGGGTGTTATGGAAGGATTTAAAGGACAAAGTATACTAAACTTTATCAAAGAATTACCA
>CAJXZB010000031.1 GCA_913063405.1 uncultured Ulvibacter sp. | reverse complement strand
CGCAGTTTTATGAAAGAAGGAATCTTTGAAAACTTAATGATCAGAATGATTAAGGCAGAACCTTGTTTAATAAAAAATATTAATAGCTAAGTGCCTAAGTCGGATGATTTTTTTAAATTAATTTAGTTCTATGCTGAAAGAACTTCTTTTATGCGTTTCATTGCTTCTTTAATGTTCTCATCAGAAGCTGCATATGAAATTCTAATGCAGTTAGGATCGCCAAATGCTTCTCCAGTCACGGTCGCTACATTTGCTTCTTCCAGAAGATATAACGAAAAGTCTGAGGCAGAATTAATATGTTTTCCGCGAAGTGTTTTTCCGAAGTAATAAGAGATATCTGGAAATACATAAAAGGCACCTTCTGGTTCATTTGTTTTAATTCCAGGAATTTCAGAAAGCAGATCAAGAATTAAGCTGCGTCTTTCTTTAAAGGCGTCAACCATAAATTGAATTTTACTTGGTGGGCTTTTCAGAGCTGTAATTGTAGCTCTCTGTGCGATACAGTTAGTGCCGCTGGTAATCTGCCCCTGCATTTTATTACATGCACGTGCAATCCATTCTGGACCTCCAATATAGCCAACACGCCATCCTGTCATAGAATAGGCCTTGGACACACCATTGACAACAACTGTTTGGTTGTACATATCATCGAATTCAGCAATTGATGCATGTTTTCCCACAAAGTTGATGTGCTCGTAGATTTCATCACTTACCACAATAATATTTGGGTATTTCACCAATACATCAGCTAACGCGCGAAGTTCATCACGACTATAGACAGAACCACTTGGATTACAAGGGGAGCTGTAGATGATCATTTTGGTTTTAGGAGTAATAGCTGCCTCTAATTCCCGAGCTGTTACTTTAAAATCATTATCAATGGAAGTTTTAATTTCTTTTGGTACTCCACCAGCCAATTTGCTAATGTCACTGTAGCTAACCCAATATGGTGCAGGAAGCAATACTTCATCACCCTTATTTAATAGTACCATTGCAAGATTTGCTAAGGATTGTTTGGCCCCAGTAGAGACAACAATTTGAGAAGGCTCGTAACTTATGTTGTTATCACGCTTAAACTTAGTGATAATAGCTTGTTTAAGATCTCCATAGCCGTCAACTGGCGTGTAAGAATGATAATCGTCTTTTACAGCTTGAATGGCTGCGTCCTTAACAAACTCTGGAATAGTGAAGTCTGGTTCTCCTAGGCTTAGACCAATAATATCTTTTCCTTCTTCTCTTAACTCACGTGCTTTAGCAGCCATGGCTAATGTGGCAGAAGTAGCCATTTCATTAACTCGGTTAGAAAGTTTTGAATTCATGTTGTCTTAGGCTGGTAACCCGGGATTAAGTCCCATTTGTTTAAGATGTTTGAAATGCGCAATAAGTGCTTTTCGAGTGGTTTTATATTCGTGGTAAGGAAGATTAAATTCTCTAGCTGTCTCTTTGACAATTTTTGAAATTTTTGTGTAGTGCACATGACTTATATGCGGAAATATATGATGCTCTACTTGGTGGTTTAATCCTCCAGTAAACCAATTCATTATTCGATTTTTCGTCGCAAAATTCACCGTTGTAAATAATTGATGAATTGCCCAAGTGTTTTTCATGGTTCCAGAAGGATCTGGTAAAAATACATCGGCTTCCTCAACAACATGTGCTAATTGGAACACAACACTTAAAATAATACCGGCTACATAATGCATTATGAAAAACCCAATTAAAATTTTCCACCAAACTATATTAAAAAAGAGAATTGGTATTACCACCCATAAGGAGAAATAAATTATTTTAGTAACTATCAAAATACTCCATTGGGTAGTCGGATTAGGGAATTCGCCAAAAGATAATTTACGTTTTAAGTAACGATATGTTTGTTGGAAATCGGTTGTTAGAGCCCAATTAAATGTTAATAACCCATACAATAGGACTCCATAATAGTGCTGAAATTTGTGAAAACGATGCCATTTCGCATGTTTCGAGAACCTAAGTATTCTGCCAGCTTCTAGATCCTCATCATGCCCATGAATATTCGTATAAGTATGATGAAGAACATTGTGTTGTACTTTCCAATTATAGGCGTTTCCGGCTAGAATATATATGCTACTTCCTAAGGTTTTGTTAATCCATTTTTTTGACGAATATGCGCCATGATTAGCATCGTGCATTACATTCATCCCTATTCCAGCCATTCCAATACCCATCACCACGGTTGACAACAATTGTGCCCAACCTGGTAAGTCTAATGTAAGCAATAAAAAATAGGGGGTAAGGTAGATTGAAAACATTACAATCGTTTTTAAGTGTAGTTTCCAATTACCACTTC
This sequence comes from uncultured Ulvibacter sp., assembly GCA_913063405.1. Classification (GTDB taxonomy): domain Bacteria; phylum Bacteroidota; class Bacteroidia; order Flavobacteriales; family Flavobacteriaceae; genus Ulvibacter. Next base: position 33,338 of record CAJXZB010000031.1, on the reverse strand, counting down.
GAGAAATATTATTATCCTTAAAGTATTGGTTGACTCGCTTATTAAGCGTCTTAAAAAATTTGGCAGAATCGGTTCTTGAGAATTTTATTTGCACACTATTCACAGTTGTTGTTTTAAGTAGGGATTTCTAAAACGAAATAGCAAAAATACGCATCTATTGTGTAAAACAGATGTTTGATATCATAAAATTATTAAAGAAATCCTACTTTTGTCATTCATAATTTAACATGGATCTACTTTTAAAATATTTTCCTAACCTTTCTGAATTACAATTAAATCAATTTCGGGAGCTCTCGAAACTATACGAGGATTGGAACCTTAAAATAAACGTTGTTTCACGCAAGGATATCGATGAATTATATCTTCGTCATGTACTTCATTCATTGGGGATTGCAAGGGTTCAGCCCTTTCTTGCAGAGGCTAGGGTATTAGATGTTGGAACTGGCGGGGGTTTTCCAGGAATTCCGTTGGCCATATTATTTCCTGAGAGTCATTTTCATTTGGTGGATAGTATCGGTAAAAAGATTAAAGTGGTGGAAGAAGTTTCAAGTGGTCTTGGCTTGAAAAATGTTAGAATCACGAACGCAAGAGTCGAAACTGTTTCTGATACGTACGATTTTATTGTGAGTAGGGCCGTTGCCCGAATGGAAACGTTTACACGTTGGGTTAAAGGTCGTATCAAGAAAGAAAGTAGACATGATCTTAAGAATGGGATTCTGTATTTAAAAGGAGGTGATTTAACCGAAGAGTTAGCGATTTTCAAAACAGCAAAGATTTATTCTTTAAGTGATTATTTTGAAGAAGACTTTTATGAAACCAAAAGTGTAGTGCATCTTCCTATGAAGTACAAGGGTTAACCTTTAGTAAAACTAAAACTCCTCCCAAAAAAATGAGAGGAGCTCCAAGAAAGTTAATGTTATTTGGTTTTAGCCTTTAATAAACTTGCTAGTTTTAACGGCATCACCATTCGTGATTTTCACAAAGTAAGTTCCTTTAGTAAGATGAGACACATTTACTTGCTCATTTAATGAAATGTTAGTTTTGCTATATATGGTTTGTCCAAGTATATTATATACTTCAATAGTGGAATTTTCCACATTTTGAATATTTAATACCGAAGTCGCTGGGTTTGGATAAATACTAACCGCTTCTAAAGCGCTATCGCCTAAGCCCAGTACTATGAATCCATCAGTAGAGAAATTTTTAGACTCTCCAGATCCATAAGCCCCATTTGTATAGAAAACTTCAATGCCATCAGAATCTGTAAGTGTTACAGCTCCTCCTCCGTCACCGTAGGTGTCAATTAGGTTAAAAGTATAACAGCTTTCAGGTAAGTTAAAAGTTTCGTTAATGGTCTGGTTATTTCCATAAGGACCTCCATTGTATAAAACGATACCTTCAAAATCTGTTACGTTCCATCTAACTTCACTTCCGTAATTATCTGTATTTAGCTCCATGTCAATCGTAGATGTTGCGTCTAAAGCTTGGTCAAAAGATATTGAAGCGTTGTTATTGGTGTTTTCATCATCGTTTGGAATGGAAACAGCTATTGTATTAGAGCTTTGCGTTGAATAACTCAATTCTGGCAACTCAATCGTTTCGTTTTGCAGCGATGTAAGGTTCCCTGTCCAGTTGTAAACCATTTCTGTTCCAGAATTTATTGAATAGGTAATATCCAGGGATGTAATAGGATTTTGACCCGTATTTTGAACATTCACTTTTGGAGTTACAATACCAGAACAGCTAGCGGCTTCATCTTCTATATATCTTAAGTTCGCATCATTAACTAGCGTAATTCCAGTGAATGTAGGATAGCAACCACTACCGCTCGAAACGAGTTGTTGCGTTTCAGTAATAAACGCTACCACTTCCAGGTCTGCCAATTCAACAAGAACGCCATTGTAGTCAGCTGGAACTGTATGTGTAAATGTTTCATCGACAAAAGTATCTGTAGTGGTTGTGGGAATTGAAACTCCCCATTGTCCAGTGATCATATCAACTAACCTATGCTGGTGTACATATTGATCACCCATACCACCACCCGTTTGAGGTCCTGTTGTATTATTTTGAAGCAACGCAATATTTAGCATATTTGTTCCTTCTGGACTATCTCCAGTATAGAATCCTTCAACATGAATTATCATCTCGTTCGTCTGCACATCTACTGTGGCTTCAACTCCTACATTTACATAAGAACCATCAGCTAAGGTTTGATTTGATGCATTAACCCAGCTACCTCTGCTCATTGCAGTGGTACCTGAGGCTCCTTGCTCCATACCAGGAAAATTTTGACGATTAACGGTTCCAGCAGGATAGCCAACAAGTCCGGATTGACTGGCGATTGCGCTGCCAAAAGGCGTTCTAAAGTCTGGTTCTCCAGAACTTGGGTTAGCATAGCTACCAGTATGAATATTAATTAAAAAAACGGTATCAGGATTTGCATCCTTAATTCCCTGCGCAATGACATGTCCTTGAGGACAATATACACAATGAATACCTGTAAATTCTTCTAGCACCACTTTTCTGTCCTCAGGTGAGGTTGATACGATTGTTTGTGCAAAAGCACCTAGTCCCGTTAAAAGGATTACTAAAATTGTAGTTAATTTTTGTCTCATAATTATGGTTTTTGGTTAAAGTGTGGTAATCTGTAAAATTAATAGCCATAAAAACCCCGAAAATAACTTTACGTTATATTCGGAGCCAATAAAATAATTAAGTAGCTACTTTGTTATTTCGCCACAATAAACTTGCTAGTCTTTACAGCATCACCATTCGTGATTTTCATAAAGTAAGTTCCTTCGGTAAGATGAGAAACATTTACTTGCTCATTTAATGAAATGTTAGTCTTGCTATATAAGGTTTGTCCAAGTATATTGTATACTTCAATAGTGGAATTTTCAGCATTTTGAACATTTATTACGGTTGTAGCAGGGTTTGGATAAATACTAACAGTTTCCAAGCTGTTTGATTCAAGACCTAAGATACCATCCGAAATAAAAGATGTTCCTTCGCCAGCTCCGTAAACTCCAGTAGTATTATAAATCACATCATCGTTACTATCGTAAAGCACGATAGACCCACTTCCGTTTCCACCTGCGTCAATTACTCTAAACTCGTGACAACCTCCAACTGCGAGATCGATATCCTGATTTACAGTTGTGTTATCGGCGTAAGGACCACCACTTGCTATTACTGTTCCTGTAGGATCTTTTATGGTCCAAGTAGTTTCATCTCCATTACCGTCTGTGTTTAACAGTAATGTCAGGTAATTTGTAGACCCTAAAGATGTTTCTCCAAAGGTGTTTGTAGCAGTATTATTCGAATTATCATCATCATTGGATACCGAAACTTCTACGGTATTTGAAGACTGGATAGTATATGGAATACCAGGTAATTGAACTGTAGTTACTTGATAAGAGTCCAAACTTCCTGTCCAAGTGTAATTGGCAGGTGTTCCAGAGTTCACGCTGTATTCAAAATCTACAGACGTCAGTGTGTTATTTCCTCTATTTTGAATTTTAACTCTTGGGCCAAAATCAAGACCACATTGATCATTAATATCTTCAATTAGTTGAACGCTTGTATCGTTAGCCAAAGGTAAATTGGTAAAAGTTGGATGCGCTCCACTACCGCTCGGAATTAATTGTTGAGTTTCCGCAATAAAAGCTACCACTTCAAGGTCTTCCATTTCTGCAGGTACCCCATTGTAATCTGCAGGAACCGTATATGTGAATGTTTCGTCAACAAAAGTAGTAGAAGTAGTAGTAGGAATAGACATGCCCCATTGACCTGTAATCATATAAACCATTCTGTGTTGGTGCACATAATTATTACCCATACCCCCACCTGTTTGCGGTCCTAAGGTGTTGTTTTGAAGTAAGGCAACATTTAACATATTTGTACCTTCTGGGCTGTCATCTGTGTAATATCCTTCGACGTGAATAACAATTTCACGGTTTCCAACATCCACAGCAGCTTCAACAGCAACGTTTACATAAGATCCTTCAGGAAGCAGAATACTTGCGGCTTGGCCCCATCCATTTCTTCCAATTGCGGTACTTCCAGAACTTCCTTGCTCAAGACCTGGAAAGTTACGACGGTTTACCGTTCCTGCTGGATATCCTGCCAGTCCAGATTGATTGTCAATTTCTTGACCAAAAGGTGTTCTAAAATCAGGTTCATTACCACTGGGGTTTGCGAAACTACCAGAGTGTATGTTTATTAGAAATATATTATCTGAGTTTGTATCCTTAATTGCCTGTGCGATGGCATGACCTTGAGGGCAAAACACACAGTGAATACCTGTGAATTCCTCAAGAATTACGTTTTTATTTTCTGGAGATGTCGAAACAATTGTTTGACCGAAAGAGGTAAACCCAATTGCGACAAATGCCAAAAGTGTGGTTAATTTTTTAATCATAGTAAAAGTTTTTTAGATTTTAAATACTTTAGAAAATCAAATATAATTATTTGACACCACATATTTGTAGAAAATCAAGGCTTTTTTAGATAATTTGATGGGTTTAATCCTCTAGTAAACAGGTAGGTTAATAATAGAAAAGACTCCGAAAATGAATGTAGGATTCAGTTTCAGAGTCTTCTAAAAAGTAGGTAATGTGACTATTTTGTTACAATAAACTTACTCGTTTTAATTGCATTTCCATTTGTTATTTTCACAAAATAAGTTCCCTGAGAAAGATGAGATACACCCACTTGTTCACTTAAAGAAATGTTGTTTTTAGAGTATAATGACTGCCCTAACATATTATAAACTTCAATAGAAGAGTTTTCAGCATTTTCAATATTTAAAACTGTTGTTGCAGGATTAGGATAGATGCTAATGTTTTCAAGAACGCTGTCAGACAACCCTAAGAAACCGTCTGTTGAAAAGTAAGCGGTTTCACCTTCACCATAATTTCCACTAGTTCCGTACATGATATCATTGTTTGAATCATGTAAAATTACAGATCCTCCACCATTACCAGCGCTATCATAGAGGTTAAACTCATAACAGTCTCCAGGTAACGTTAACGGGATGTTATTATTTTCATTATTTCCATAAGGGCCACCACTATAAACCAGTGTACCGGCTGAATTAAAAAGTTCCCAAGTACATTGACTTCCTCCATTATCGGTATTTAGAATTAGTGTACAGTCATTTGTTCCTTCAATTGATTTTTCGAAACTAGCCGTCACTTCATTGTTTGAATTTTCTTCGTCACTCTGTAATGTTATGACTACATCATTTGTTTGCCCTATCGTATATGAAATACCAGGCAATTCAATGGTTTCATGTTGCAAAGGCACAAGGGTTCCAGTCCAGTTATGTGTTTCAATTGGCCCACCATTTACAGAATAATCAATTGCCAAAGAAGTAATATCATCTCCACCTACATTTTGAACATTTACACTAGGGGTAAGGTCAAATCCACATTGGTCATCGATTTCTTCAGCGTATCTAGCATATGCGTCATTTGCATGATCAAATCCAGAGAAAGTTGGTTTGGCACCACTTCCACTTGGAATCGTTTGATGTGTTTCAGCAATAAAAGCGACAACTTCCATATCTGCTAATTCTACAGGAACTCCATTATAATCTGGCGGGATGTTAAAATTATATGTCTCATCAACAAAAGTACTGGTGGTAGTTGTAGGTAAGCTAATTCCCCATTGTCCAGTAAGAACATCTACAAATCTATGTTGGTGTACATATTGATCACCCATATTTCCACCTGTTTGTGGCCCCAAAGTGTTGTTTTGAAGTAAGAACACATTTAGCAAGTTAGTTCCTTCTGGACTATTGCCAGTGTAAAAGGCTTCTACATGAACTGTTATTTCACTAGTTGTTACATTTATATCAGCTTCAACACCAACATTCAAATAAGAACCTAGAGCTAAAGTTTGATTTGATGCATTAACCCAGCTACCTCTGCTCATTGCAGTGGTTCCAGAGTTACCTTGTTCTAAACCAGGAAAATTGGTACGATTCACAGTTCCTGCTGGATATCCTAATAGACCAGATTGGCCAGCGATAGCAGAACCATAAGGTGTTCTGAAATCAGGTTCTCCAGAGCTTGGATTGGCAAAACTACCTACATGGATATTGACAAGAAAGGCATCGTCTGGGTTTGCATCCTTAATTCCCTGTGCAATGGTATGACCTTGAGGGCAAAACACACAGTGAATACCTGTGAATTCCTCAAGAATTACGTTTTTATTTTCTGGAGATGTCGAAACAATTGTTTGACCGAAAGAGGTAAACCCAATTGCGACAAATGCCAAAAGTGTGGTTAATTTTTTAATCATAGTAGTAATTTTTTAGATTCTTAAAATTCTTTAGTTGTAACAAATATACTTTTTTTGAGGCGAAATGTAAAATAGAAGTGGAAAAATATAAATGTATGAAAATCACTATACTAGCCTAGTGCTCCTATAGAATATTCGAAAGTAAGATGTGGCGTGCTATCGCGGGGACTAGTCGTTATTCACAAAAAAAATAAAGGAAAGTCTCAATGCTGTTTAAATTAGATTTTATACTTTTGAGGATAATAATATACTAAAAAACGATTAAAATGAAACAGAAATTCTTTTTTTTAAGCTTATTCTTGGTAGCTCTTGGGATGAATGCCCAGTTTACTATGGAGGATCATGATGGTAATTTAATTTCGGACGGACAGGAACTTGTTTTTGGTGGTTACTTACCCGCCGACCCTTCTGCATCTTATGAATTCTATGTTAACAATACTTCTACGACAGATCCAATAAGGATGAAAGCAGAGTTTGTAAGTGCTATTAACGCAGATGGTTCTTTGTTCGAAATATGTTTTGGCCTTTGCTATACAGGTATAACGATAGGGCAACAATTTCCGCCAAATGCAAATTATGTTGAAGTTTTACCTGGTGAGCAAACGCTAGAAGGAAATCACTTGGCAAATGCCGAAAGTGGAAATGGAACAGACCCTGTAGAGTATGTGTTTAGATTTTTTCAAATAGATACTAATGGTGATGAAATTGGTGATGATTTAACTATAACTTATAAATACGACCCTCTTTTAGGTCTAAATGATGTGAACCAGTTGAATGTTGAATTGTTTAACTCTTCTTCTAATGAACTTACAATTGAAGTTGTGGAAGAAATGGTTATGAATGTTTATAATTTGCAAGGAAAGCTTGTGAGGTCTGAAAAATTGAATATTGGAAGACAACAAATCAATATGTCTAATTTAAGTGCTCAAATGTATATTTTGCATTTTGAAAACAACAGAGGAGTATCTCATACCGAAAAAGTTGTGATAAACTAAGACATAGAATTTATTAATCATAAAAAAAGCTTCCAGATATCTGGAAGCTTTTTTTATGATTAATAAATTTTATACTAATTTAGAATGTAACAGTAAGATTGGCGCTCACTCCAGTGTTCTCAGGAACAAATCGACAAACTCCTCCAACACATATTAAACCACCTCTTTGGCGTCCATAGTTCATGCCTAGGCGGGTTCTTCCTTTGGAATAACTTCCTCCAATATTATAGTAATGAACTTTACCTTCGCCTTCATAATTATAGGCATCTGCAACATATAAGGCCAAGTTTGAAGTTAAGTTAAATTCTAGCACACTCGCCACCCAGTTTTTTCTATCTTGTTCAGACCAAAGGTGCTGAACAACAAGTCTGGTTGATTTACCACCTCCAAGACGGTATGTTCCTTCAACAACAGCAATTTTAGCTTTAATATCTCCCTGTGTCCCAATAGGGCCACCTTGACTTACACCTTTATCAATAATCACATCTTGAAAGGTTAGTACAGTATTGAATTTCTTTGATATACGTTTCTTAATTTCAATACTTATATCTCTAAACAAACGATCCCCTTGACCAATAAATTTTGCTTCATACCATCTGTTAGGAATATTGTACTCCGCATCCAAACCTGCCCAATATGAAAAATTACCTGCGATTTTGGTGCCATATTTACCGCCAAGGGCGCTTCCTTTTGGCAATGAATAAAAGATATCTACTTGAGATCCTACTTCACCAGAAGTTTGATTTACAGATTCAATGACCAATCTAGGTTGAGAATTGTATACATATATATTGGTTAAAAGGTAATCCTGTTGTTTGGTCAAAGCTGGAACATAGTTGATTATTTGCTGGTTGAAAGTGTTTCCCTCGGCCAAACGATCGCTATAAAAACTAAAATTCTCTAGACGCCTAAACGTAGCATTAATACCCAAGCCTTTCTTCGCGAATCCAGCATTCACTAGCAGTGCTGTTCCGTCATATAATTTGTTAGAAACTAAGGCCCCCTCATTAGCTACAGCATCTGGATCTTTGGTAATTGCTTCAACTCCTCCAAAGAATTTTCCGAAGACAAAGTCAAGTCTCCCTCCATATGCATTTACTGTACTTGGAATGGTGTCATTCGTTCCTCGGTCTTGGTATCTACCAACGTAACTAGCGCCTACTTGAATATCTATTTTTTCAAGTTTAAGCGCGTCACTCACATCAATATTGGCATCAATACCTTGAATTGTACCTGTTGATACTTCAAATCCATTTCGTTGTTGCCCAAAAACACCGGTAAGATCTAGATAATTTGTAGGTTTGAAATTTATACGAGCTCCTTTTAGTGCATTATTAACGCCTAATTGGCGATCTTCCCACGAACGGAGAATAAGTCCACTTCCAAATTGCTCATAAAAAAACCCTCCAGTAATATCCAAGGTTTCATTTTTAAAATTTAGGAAGTAGGTTCCAATGTTATTCTTGCCATCGTATATTGGAGAATATCCAAGCAAGGAAGATGGCAGGTAGGCCTCGTATTGTACCCCTGCAGTAAATTTTCCTAAATTATAATTAAGTTGTAAGTAGTTATTGGCTCTAAATTGATCTTCAGGGGCTTCAAAACCAATACCGTCATCAGCTAAAAGCCATTGCGAATTTGATTCAAATCCTCCAAAGAAGTTTCCGTTCTCTTGTGCGAATATCATGCTACTACATAAAATAGCAACACTTAGAATTAAGTTTTTCATTAAAAAAGGGTTGGTTGGTTAAAAGAATAACTTAGTTAGAGTATTCCTTGATTTTCTCATATAGGTCCATTTCTGCACCAGGACTATATCCAGAATGTCTGTAAACAATCTTATCGTCTTTAACGAGCAGTGTCAATGGAACTGTTGAAGCGCCAAGAGCACGTTTAAGGTCGTTGTTCGAGTCCAGAAGAATTGTGTAGTCCCATCCTTTTCCATTAATAAGAGGCTTAACTCTTTTAACGGTACGGCTATCATCTACAGAAACAGCTAGTAGCTCAACATTTGTTTCTTCCTGCCATTCATCCCAAACTTCGCTTATAGCATCAAGTTCTTTTAGGCAAGGAACACACCAAGTTGCCCAAAGCGATATGATAACAACATTCTCGCTGTTTGCCGCTTTTTGAATATTTATAGTTCCACCATCGGTTGTAGTTAAATCAACATTGGGGAGCTCATCTTGGGAAAACGCATTGAAGGTCAGTAATAAAGATAGTAGGAATACAATTTTTTTCATTTCAAAAAGTTTAAATTAATAAGCAATATTAGGTAATATAATTTATATAATAAATTTAAAATACGAGATTTCATTTTCTTTTATCCTATAGAAAAACTATGGTAGAAAACTAGTATTATTGTATCTTGTAAATAAAATCATCATGTTATGAAAACAAAAAATATACCAAGAATACTTTTAGCTTTATCTTTTGTACTAATTCTATCTTGTAGTAAGACAGAAGAGAACACGCCAATCATAAATATTGATAGCTTAGTTCTTACTACAGATTCGCCAGATCAACTTTTAGTGGTTGATGAAGTGATTAATTTTATTTTAACAGGTGATGATGGGAATATTTATACAGATCAGGCTACATTTTATGTGAATCAAACAGCCATTACTGGTTCTTCATTCACTTTTAGCGAAGAAGGCTCTATTGATGTTTATGCGTCATATGGTGGAATAAACAGCAATGTTGTAAATTTTGATGTAATTAATGCTACAAGCAATACCTTGTTAATTAGTGCTTCAAAGGTGTTGCGAAGTCAGGAGTTAACATTTTCTTTAGTAGATCCACAAGGGAATGACGTTTCTTCGGATGCTACGTTTTATGTTGATGGTAGTGCCATTTCTGGAAATACATATTCCTCCGGTTCAACAGGAATGAGTGAAGTTTATGCCGAATATGACCAAGTCGGGACACCAACTCAAACAGATCCGCTATCATTTGTGGTTTATATTCCAAAGAGAAAAGTGGTGCTAGAAGATTATACGGGAGCCTGGTGTGGTTATTGCCCTGCGGTTGCAGCAGCAGCTGAAAGCGCACATGCCGTAACCGATGATATTGCTATTGTTGCGGTGCATGAAACATCTTTCAGTTTTCCGGATCCAATGCATTTTGACGAAATTCAAACACTTAAAGATGCATTTGAAGTTGATGGACTTCCAGCGGCAAGGATTAATAGAACAACAGAATGGAGCGATCCATACCCTACTTCAGGTATTATAAGTATGGCTGGAGAAGATACTGATCTAGCTATCGCTATCGCTTCTCAATTAAATGGATCTGATCTTGCAGTAAGTGTAAAGGCTATTTCGGAAGTTGGTATACAAGCTAGTGATAAACTGGTGGTCTACTTGTTAGAGGATGGTATTATTAACGATCAAATAAATTATTACAATGATGATCCAACAAGTCCTTATTACAATCTTGGAAACCCTATACCTGATTTTGTGCATAACGAGGTGTTAAGACAATCACTTACTTCAGTATTAGGAGATAATATGTCGGAAACTGCTGCGCTTAATGAATACAATAGATCTTTTACTATTTCGATTCCATCAGATTATATAAGAGAAAACCTTAGCATTGTCGCGATGGTAGTCAGTGCTGATAACAGTGCTAAGAATGCCCAGTTCTCTCACGTTGGAGAGGATAAAGATTACGAGTAATAATTTATGGTTTAATAATTACAAACCCTTCTGGATACCTCAGAAGGGTTTTTTGTTTATTGAAGTTACTTTTATCCCAACCGGATATTCTAATAGAGAATATTTTATGGAGATGCATGGCCAACAAGTCCATACTATGGGTTAGGGAATCCTATCATTGATTTTGAACATAACGACGTTTTAAGAGCTACTTTGATAGAAGCACTTGAGATCCCATCCCATCCACAAATGCCTTTACGATTTACCGAAATAGCCATACCTATACCATTCCTGGGGGTTATAATTCTAATAAATTGAAATTAGTTGTTGCTGTTGTTAATGAAAACAATGTTGCAATCAATACGCAATATGCAGCTATAAATCAGTTGAAAGGATTTCAATAGAAATTAAATTAGAAAGATAAAAAAAGAGGTCGTTTTTAGTGACCTCTTTTTTTTATTAAAAGGATTCTAACTACCCTAAGAAAGGATATCTATAATCTGTTGGGCTAACAAAAGTTTCCTTAATCATACGTGGAGAAATCCAGCGGTACAAGTTAAGTTTACTTCCAGCCTTGTCATTTGTCCCACTAGCACGTGCTCCACCAAAAGGTTGTTGCCCTACAACAGCTCCAGTAGGCTTATCGTTTACGTAGAAGTTTCCTGCCGCATTTTCCAAAGCTTTTATAGCAACCTCTAGTGCATAACGATCTTCACTAAAGACAGCTCCTGTGAGTGCATATTCACTAGTTTCGTCAACTAGTTGTAGCGTTTTCTCCCAGTTCTTGTCTTCAAAAACATAAATGGTAACCACAGGCCCAAATAGCTCTGTACACATGGTGGTGTATTTAGGGTCTTCTGTAACAATTACAGTTGGTTCGATAAAGTAACCTTCTTTTTTATCACATTTACCTCCAGCTATGATTTTTGCTTTTTTATCTTTCTTAGCATTATTAATGTACTTGGCCAATTTGTCAAAAGATCCTTCATGGATTACAGCAGTAATAAAATTACTCATATCCTCAGGAGATCCCATGGTCATTGAACTTAGATCTTTGAGAAGTTGCTTTTCCACCGCTTTCCAGATGCTCTTGGAAACGTAACATCTACTTGCCGCGCTACACTTCTGCCCTTGAAATTCGAAAGAACCCCTAATGATAGCGGTTGCTACTTGTTTTGGGTCTGAAGATTTGTGTGCAACAATAAAGTCTTTTCCTCCCGTTTCACCAACAATACGCGGGTAGGTCTTGTAATTGTGAATATTTGTTCCAATTTTTTGCCAGATGTCCTTGAATACGTGGGTAGAACCTGTAAAATGAACTCCACTAAAATCTGGACTAGTCAAAACTGTATCGGTAATCATTACTGGATCACCCATTACCATATTGATTACTCCAGCTGGAACTCCAGCTTCTTTAAAAATATCCAAAATTACCTTGGCAGAATATATCTGGCTATCGCTTGGTTTCCAAATCACAACATTCCCCATTAAAGCAGCACTTGCAGGAAGATTGGCAGCAATTGCCGTAAAATTGAATGGCGTTATTGCATACACAAAACCTTCCAATGGGCGATACTCCAATCGATTCCAGACAGATGATGTTGATTCAGGTTGTTCAGCATAGATTTCGGTCATATACTGGACATTAAATCTAAGAAAGTCGATTAACTCACAAGAAGCGTCAATTTCGGCTTGGTAAATGTTTTTTGATTGCGCGAGCATGGTTGCTGCATTAATCTTTGCCCGATAGGGCCCAGCGATTAGCTCCGCGGCTCGCAAAAAAATCGCAGCTCTTTGTTCCCAGGGAGTTGCAGCCCATTTTTCACGAGCTTTTAAAGCAGAAGAGATTGCGTCTGTTATGTTTTTTTTCTTTGCATTATGATAGACCCCAAGACTATGTTTATGATCGTGAGGAGGCGACATAGTTGCCGTAGCTCCAGTTTTTACATTTTTTCCATTAATATACAAAGGCACTTCAACTTTGCTGTTGTACATTTTTTTATAGGCGGCAGAAACTGCTGCTCTTTCTGGAGATCCAGGAGCGTAGTCTTTTACAGGTTCATTAACGGCAATTGGTACTTCAAAAAATCCTTTTCCCATAGGTGTGCTAATTTTAAGATGATGTTTACTAATGAGAACCACCTCGGCCTTAGCTTCGATGATTGCGCTGCAAATGTACAAATTTCAAAAAGGAATTTTGATGGCTATTAACGAATACTTATGGGTTATTAAGTTGGTTTTTTGTAAGTTTCGGTGTTAATAAAAGACAATAGAAGCATGTGCACCGTAACTTTTATTCCAGAGTCTACAACTGGTTTTATTTTGACTTCAAATCGAGATGAGGCTCCAAATAGAAATACGATTCCTCCAGAAGTATATTCTATTGATGAGGTCTCAATGCTTTTTCCAAAGGATGAGTTGGCAGGAGGTACTTGGTTTGGGGTTAGCAATCGGAATCGCCTGATCTGCCTCTTAAATGGAGGGTTTACGGCCCATAAAAGAGAAAAGTCTTACCGCAAGAGCAGAGGTGTTATTGTTACAGATTTATTGGCTCGGGAAAATGCTGTCGATAAAATTGCCAACTATGATTTTAAAGGAGTAGAACCGTTTACTATCGTGATGGTGGATTGGGTCGAAGGTTCTTCCTTGTATGAAATAGTATGGGATGGTGTGACGGTACATTTTTCTGAAAAATCTTGGGTACCATGTATATGGTCTTCTTCTTTATTATATTCCGAGGAAATAAAAAAGAAACGAAAATCATGGTTTTCGGAATTTATTTTTAATAATTTGAGACCTACCGAAACAGATGTGCTTAAATTCCATAGAACGGCTGGAGAGGGAGATTTGTCGTCTGATGTTATTATGGATCGAGGTTTTGTTAAAACTAAAAGTATCACCCAGTATACTAAACTAGACATTGGCTGTATGCGTTATGAAGATTTACAAACTCAAGAAATAACCAAATTAAATTTTTGAAATTCACGGGTAAAATAATTGTGTTGGCTTATCCAGATACTTTTGTGTCTGTGAGTGACGAATGGCAATGCAAATTCTTGCCGTTTGTTGGTCTAGGCACTCGAGAATATATTAAGGCGGGACATGCTGCTATGGTTTTAATAGAAAATGAAACCAAAGAAGCACGTTATTTCGATTTTGGACGTTATGTTACCCCTATTGGGTATGGAAGGGTTCGTGGGGCAAATACGGATGCAGAATTGAAAATACCTTTTAGGGCTAAGTTTGGGGTCGATGATGTTCTTGTAAATACGGAAGAATTTCTACTTTGGCTAGACGCTAATCCTAATAACACACATGGAGAAGGACGGCTATTGGCTTCGGTATGCGAGACTATTAATTTTGAGCAAGCCGAGAAGCACATCTTAGAACTTCAGCATAGAGGAAGTGTACGCTATGGGGCGTTCAGCAAAGCGGAAAGCAATTGCTCACGTTTTGTCACGGATACTATTTTGGCCTCAACCACAAAGAAAGAAATACGAAAAGCGTTAAAGTTTAATAAGTTATTTACACCTAGTACCGTTGGTAATGTGGAAAAGGCTGCTACCTCGACTGCTGTTTTTGAAGTTCAAAATGGAGTGATACGTCAGTTTAATAGCTCGGCATTTAAAGAGAATCTTAGAAACTATTTTCACAAAAATAGACCTGCTTCTAGAGAAATGTTACTTCCAGTACTTCCTAAAAATGCTCAAAAATTAAGCGGGACCGGAAGCAATGCATGGTTCGAACTTGTTTCTGAAACGCTTCCTGAAGGGCTTTTTAGAATAAAAAGGTACAATGATCTGCACGAGGTGAATTTTGATGGGGTTTACAAAGTTTTGGAAAAGTTTGACCCTTCAGAACCGTTCAGGTTTACATATGATTCACATTGTGCATATTGCCATATTCTTCAGAAGGACAGAAAGTTGAAGTTCATGAAAGTGGCGACCTATAAAGAGTTTAATTCATTGCAGAAGGTTCACTCAGCTTAAAGGAAGGAATTACTACCCGGAATTTTTTAGTACTCGTAAAGTTTATCATATTGTAGTGTCCTTTCATAGAGCCAAAAGGGGACAACAATAAACAACCACTGCTATAGATATGTTTTTCCCCAGGTTGAATAACTGGTTTTTTACCAATTACTCCATCACCTTCAACAATTTCAACATTGTTTAAGGCATCACTAATGCGCCAATGTCTGGATCGAAGTTGAACCACATCTTTGCCTTCATTTTCTATAGTTACGGTATATTCAAAAGCGTATTGCATTTTATAGTCCTTATAAAATGTGCCTTCGAAAGTGGTCTCTATTGAAACCTTAATGCCTTGAGTTACCTGTTGAACCATAATTAATATATCGCAGCAGTTACCGAAAAAAACAATAAAGCGGCTATTGTTGCCCCAATTGAAAAAACAATATTGAAAAATACTAATTTTAATATTGTAATCAAACGGCTCTGCTTGTAAAAATTACGTAACGCCTTATAAAAATAGAAAGGGCCTATTAATCCAAAGAGTACAGCTACTAGAACTTGGTCGCCAATTATCGTATCCGGAATTAGGCATATAAGCATTGCCAAAAAGAGGAAGCTGAAAATATGAAATATGAATATCATATGTTCAATATAGGTGTACTTTTTCTTTGAATAAACAAGCCAAAAGAAAAACGCAAATAGCGGTGTGAGGAAGAATAAGAAAAATGGAATTTTACCAAGCATATAATCAAAAAAACCATAT
This sequence comes from uncultured Ulvibacter sp., assembly GCA_913063405.1. Lineage (GTDB taxonomy): Bacteria > Bacteroidota > Bacteroidia > Flavobacteriales > Flavobacteriaceae > Ulvibacter. Next base: position 17,647 of record CAJXZB010000031.1, on the reverse strand, counting down.
GGATCGTCTTGAACTCTATCCATCGCTCCGTTTTTTTCATATATCCAATTGTTAAGGCGGTTGTTCTTGTGTTTCAAGCTGTCCATTGCTTTAACAGGATCTTTAATTTCTGTCTCAAGATAAAAATCTCGATACAGAAAAAATCGTTCGACAACGCTGTTTGTCCATTGAATGGTATCTAGCGCTGCTTCGGATTTGTAGTTATAACCTTTTTTTTGATTTAGTGAGGTTGTATCGTTATTGATGACAATTAAATCATCGGCAAGTAGGATATCATCATCTAATTTGGCGTTCGGGTTTGTAGCAATTCTTTCTTGTTGTATAATGGAGTCAATAACCGTTTCGTTATTTGATCCATTAACGTTGAATAATGAACTTCCAGAAAAGGTAGAAATCAATCCTTGAACCAAGAAATAAATAATAGAGATGCTAAGAAAAAAACGAAAAGGGTTTGCATATTTTAAGCGCTGACCCTGCACATAGTTTCTTGTGATCGTTCCAGGCTTAAATAATAAATCTTTTATGGTATACCGAAGTCGAGAGTCGTAAGTTAATATGCTTCCAATAAATTCCCCAAAAAAGTCCTTAAGCGATAACTGTTTGGTGGTGTTTAACTGTCCACAATAGGAACAATAGACATCGCTAAGGTCTAGTGGGTGTTTACAATTAAGGCATTTCGCTCCGCGATATACGGAAGCCTTTCTACCTTTGTCTTTAACTGGTTTGTTCGAACTCACGCCCTAAATATAAGGTGTTTTTAGATATTATTGTTCAAAAACTTCAGTCCCTTGAAAGGCAGGGTCCTTTGCAACAAATTTTTCTATTGCCTTGAAAAATGCCAAAATTTCTTTTTCCGTATTCTTGGTATTTATCGTTACCAAGCGAACAAACTCTTCATTATTAAATGTCCCGAAACCAACCATTAGTTCTGCATTTTTATAAAGCGCTGTGCACAATGTTTGAGCGGGAATGTTTTTGTAATTAAAGCACACCGAAATAGAATCATCAAAACTATAAAGGGTATAATCTGGATTGCTCTTGATGTAGGATCGGGCTATTTTGGCCAAATAAAACTGATGATCCACTATTTTCTCAAGACCTTCGGTTCCAACAGATTTCCAGAGGACCCATAATTTTAAGGCATCGTTTCTACGACCACATTGGATAGAGGTTTTTCCTAGATTGTAATCATCCCCATCGGTCTGATACAAATAGGCAGCATCATTTGAAAATGAATCGTATAAATGTTTTTTATGCTTGGTAACAATGATAGAGCAGGTAAGTGGTGTACCCAGCATTTTGTGAGCATTAAAACTGAAAGAATCTGCTTGCTCCAGACCAGTTATAAGATGTTTGTATTTGCTGCTGAAAATTACGCTTCCGCAGTAAGCCCCGTCAACATGAAGCCAAAGGTTAAATTTCCTACAAATAAGACTCAAAAGGGGGATGTCATCAAATGCACCCAATACGGTTGTTCCAGCAGTAGCGTTCACAAAGAAGGGGTGGAAACCATTCGCAAGATCTTCAGTTATTTTAGATTCCAGCTTTTCAGAGATCATTTGCCCATTTTTATTTGTCTCAATATGGCGGACCTGTTCGCGTCCAACTCCAATAAATGCTGCATTTTTTGGAATCGAATAATGCGATTCAGCGGAGGTGTAAAGGGTCAATTTTTGCGTCACTCCTTCTGTTTTTATAGAAGAATTATAGGCATCCCTCGCCATCAGCATTGCCATAAAATTACTCATTGAGCCTCCTGGAGCAAATGTGCCATCACTGTCCTTAGGATATCCAATAATATCACAGACTTTATGAAGTATTTCCTTCTCAATACCTACCTGAGGCCCTGCGACTTTATAAGTATACATGCTATTATTAAGCAGTACGGCAAGAAGATCTCCAAGTGTGGCCTTAGAATTACGTCCCCCAAACAATTGGTTAAAAAATAATTTGGTTGCAGTACGAGGTGTACTTAAAATAAGATCTTCAATTGTTTTTTCGAAAAAAGTTTCGGAAGCTGGAGCGGCACCAAGTGAAATATCCAATTTGTCGTACAAATCTTCTGGTGGAATTGGGTTCGCAATAGGATGTTCTTCCTCGCTTTTCAGGAGTAGGTTGGCAATTTTATTGAAAAGGGCTAAATCTTTTAACATTGAGTGTTTTTATGGTGGTTTTTCAGAAAAATTTACAAACGAGATTAATAATTGGTAATATTGGTTGAGTTCGAGGTACCCAAGCCAATTATACGATCAAAACGAGCTCCAATGTCTCTATAATATACAAGTACTGTATAATCATTTTCTGTTTGCCAGAAATTTCCGCTAATTGTTTCGTCATCTATGCTTCCGTCTCTATTTACGACAACATACTTATAATTATAAAAGCCTTGTTTGAATAGGCGCGTATTTTTATAGGAGTCACTTCGTTGGTCATATTCCATATAGGTAGTGCCATCAATAGTCCAATTATTGAAATTTCCATAGATATGAAGTTCCTTATCTCCAAGATCTTCGTAGTACATTAAATTGAAATGCATTTTTACGTATTCCGCTTCAATATCTGAATTTTTAACATCAATATTTCTAACAACAAAATTTCCATTAATGTCAGGGTTGTACGTATACGGCCGATCCTTTCGGGAAATATTTGTATATAGAAAGTTTTCGTAAATATCGTTAACCTCTATCTTACGTATTCCATTTGAGGCACTTCGGACATCTTTATTGTCGAAAGCAAGAAACTCATTTCCTCCCCAGAACGCTGCTTCTTTATCATATTTGTATATGAGTTTAGATCCTATGGTGTACTGCGGCTTTAGATTGGTTATTGCTTCTTTCAAGTTACTATTTTGCAAAACAAGCGTTTTTACATTTTGCTTTGGGTTTATGAGTAGTAAATCTTGAGAGTCAATTTCAAATTGCACTACTTGTTTTTCATGGATATAAGAAATGTCCCGAGCCCTTTTAATTTTAACAACCGTACTAACTAAATTCTCAACAACCATAAATTTTCTGGAAAAGACCAAGTCGTTATCATCATTGAATATGCTCAATAGATAATTTCCACTTTTTCTAATGCTTCTAGTTTCACGATTTGGAATGTTTAGATAATAGTGAGAGTAAATTTGAAGTGTATTGTAAGAATTTTCATAGGTCTCTATTCTCACATCGTCAAAACCATCTAGGTATTCACTCTTGGATAAATCACTTGGTGTCCAATCGAAATTATAATGTGTAATTTGGTAGTAATAATCTTCTTCGTCTCCAATAATATCATCAAAAGATAATGATAATCTATCTCCCAAGTTGATAATTGGCAATTCACTTTGGGCAGAAAGACCCTTAAACTCAATGGTTCTGATATTTTGTGGCTCAATCCTCTCTTTAACCTGTGCATTGGCAGGGAAAAATATACAAAATAAAAAAAGAGTACAAATAAATCTGTTCAACATAAAAGCAGTTTTTGGAGGCTAAAGATAAACAAATTTTATGCCTTAAATTATTATGAATTGGTTGCTCACTGTCAATTTGTTTAATGCGTTTAGAAAGTTAGCCTATTTTAATTCGAGATTATTATCAAACTGCATTTTTCTAATATTTACGGCCTTAAAAGCATAAATAATTAATAAAGTCAATGCTATAAAAACCAGAACCGTGCCTAAGTAAAGAGTAATGCTAGGCAAGCCAAATGGTTTGTCATTAGCGAAAATTACTCCTAAAATCCCAGATAATACATAACAACCCGTTGCTAAATATAGTAAGGCGCTCGCGTGAGTGAGTGAGTCCAATTGTCTTATTTTACGAGCCGCTATTTTATGTTGAAAAATAGAGCATTTGATAGATACGAGGTTGCTAATCTCCGAACTCAGGGTCATCATCTGAGATGTTGTGGAGAGAATGAGCATACCTAATCCTGGAATAATTGTTATAGGTAAGTACCAATTCATATCTGTATTATCATTTTTTTTTCGATTATATAATAACTAAGGAATACCAATTGACAAAGCCTTAATTTTATCATCTATCATTGAGGAAACTTTAGTGCAAATTAATTCCGCCCCAAACTACTGTGTATTTTTCACAGTGAATAACGAGTGATTTATAATTTGAAAGTGTTTTTTTATTTGGTAAATTATATTCTTGCTTCCCTTTAATAGCTTTTAAATTATCAATAAGTAAACCAGCACGATGAATCGCATCGTTAACTCCAATATCTTCCATTTTTATTGTTGATAGATAGAGTTTTAAATCTGGTCCATCCGGTGTTTGAAAGTTTTTTTTAAAAATTAAAATGATTTCATTCCCTTTTGAAATAATAGACCAATTACCTGTTGTGATTTCGTCTTTATTAATCCAAGTGTTTCCAGATTGTTTACTACGCGTGTTGTTCATTTTTTTGAATTTAGAATCTAGTTATTTTCGATAGAATACAACCATTCCATAATTTGTTTCTTTTCGTCTTTGGAAAGTTTGGCACTTGGATGTACCGCAGTGTAGGATGGCAATGGCATTTTATTTTCCAATATGTTTATTGCTATTTCTGAAATTAGCCCGTTTTTATCTTTGTTGCTTATCGTCACCCATTCAGAAAAATTGAGCTTCTCCCTGGCTTTTTTTTATATGTCTATCTACAATCCATGACGCCGGTGCAATATTGTCATACCAATAATAATCGGTAGAATTAGAATGACAGTTATAGCAGGAATTTTGAAAAAGTATTTTTATAGGCTTTTGAGCTTTTTGTGTTGTCAAAAAATCGTCTAAAGTGGTTTCTTTTTGGATATTTTTATTTGGCCTGTAAAACTGAATTCCGATTAATAGAATTAATAAAATGAAGCTTACCTTTTTTATTTTTTTAACCACTTTGTAAATCTTTCAATTAAAAAAGCCTAAAAAGAAAAAGCTCAATCATAAATAAGACTTGTAACTTTTTAGGCTTAGAATTAATCATTATCATTCGATGAAAAATGATACTTTTATTAACTATCTACTGCTTTAACCGCAGTTTTCTCGATAGTATTCCTTTATTTTCAGTTTATATAGCGTTGTTTACACGTTATCGCCGCTTCATATTTGAGACAATTCATTTTTAGTAAGAAGGCTTTTTCTTTTAATTGCACCGCTTCATTATTGTTAATTTCAACTAGTTTTTCTGCTTTTTTTTCTAATGACCTTGCTACATTTTGTTTTTGAGAGATTATTTCTTGAATTTCAGCAATGTCTTTTTTGAATTATTAAAACTTCAATATCCTTATCACCAGTACCCACTTTATGTTTAGTGAATCCGGTTAGAATTAGGAGAACAAATACAAAACTTATTTTTCCCATAATACTTTTATTTAATAGTAGATCTTTGAGCAGCATTTTCTGGCGCCACATCTATTCCCACGTTTTTTGCCGCGCTTAAAACTGGATAGTATTGCGTAAAGACAAAATCATCTCCAGCACTAGCGGCATGGCAAGTATTACATTGATTTGTTTTAAATGCTTTTCCAGTAGCAGCTAGCGTGCCTTCTGTTGGGTTTGTAAAACTAAAATAGGCCCAATTTCCCGGTTCATTAGCAAAATGTTCCTTACTTTTTATAGTCGCTTCTAATCCTATAAAATCTCCCATAAAATAACCGTTACCACTTACAGCAGCCTTGCTACCAACACTTACTAATTCTTTTATTAAAATAGTTCCATCTCTCCATTCCCCTGTTTTTTTATAATGATCATAACTCATTGGGTCAATATATACATTATGAAATTCTGGAAAGGCTGCCTTTCCGTTATTCATGTCGTTTGGGGTTAATGGCGTTCCAACATAAACCCAACTTCTAAAATCTGTTGGACGTACTAATTCGTTATTCTCATCAATGGTAAAATAGCTTATGTCTTTATAGTCTCCATCCCTATTGCATGATGTGAACGTGATAATTATCAGACTAACTAATATTGTAAATTTTATGTTTTTCATACTTTTATATTTTATGTTTATTATTTTAACGGAAACGCAGTTCTTACCATATCCTTTCCAATAGTGTGACAACTTGTGCAACCTACCACACCATTGCCAATTGCGGCAATTTTTTCACTATCAGATGAATCCGTGACTTCGTACCAAAACCAACCGTTACCATTATCAGATTTATCACTCGTTTTTGCCATTACCGCCCATCCAGCAGGGGTGTTGTCTGAGTTAAACATTTCTTTTACAATTACCGACCCAAGAGGATGTTCATCGTTGCCATCGGCAAGAGATTTTGCAATAATGTCGTTAATAAATACGCGAACAGGTAAACCTAATTTTTGATGAGGTCCTAAAGATGGATGGGCTTCTTTCTCTTTGTTCGTAAAACTTCGGTACTTGCCAGATTGTAGGTATGCAAATAACTGCTCTTTGCCTAAAGGGATTTCTAATGTTAAACCTTCAGGTGTGGGCGCCGTTGCATCCCAAGTTCCTGCATCGCTATAGGCGTTTGCTTCTATGGCTTTTCTGCCAGCAGCATTTTCAGGAATCACGTTTTCACCAATACCTTTTGCTGCTGCCAATACTGGATAATATTGGGTAAACACAAAATCATCTGCAGCACTTGCATTATGACAAGCATTGCATTGATTGGTTTTGAATGCTGTCCCTGTTTCTGAGAGTGTGCCTTCTGTTGGGTTTGTAAAGCTGAAATATGCCCAATTACCGGGCTCGTCTGGAAAATATTTTGAACTTTTAATTGTAGCTTCAAGGCCAATAAATTCACCCATGAAATAACCATTACCGCTAACAGCTGCTTTACTTCCAACACTTACCAACTCCTTTATTAAAATTGTTCCATCCCGCCAGGTTCCTGTTTTTTTCCAATAACTATAGCTTGTAGGATCCATATAAACGTTATGTAATTCGGGAAATGCAGCTTTACCATCATTCATATCGTTCGGTGTAACAGGTGTCCCAACGTAAATCCATGTTCTGTAATTTGTTGGTCGCACCAAATCACCTTTTTTATCCATAGTGAAATATGAAATGTCCTTGTAGTCTTCTTTTATATTGGTGCAGGATGCCATCACCAATGAGAGGATTGTGATGGACATAAACATTTTATAAATTCTTTTAATCATGATTCTAATAGTTTTAGGTTAATGGCTTATTAATTTATATTGCATTTTATTTATGTGATTATCTTCCCATATATCGTTTATACATACTTCTGTTAGATCGAAGGTGCCATTTGGCTTTTTACAAATCATGTGTATATTATAAACCATTTGAAAATTTGTTGTTTCTGTTTTTTCAATTTTAAATTGAACAACTTTTGTAAACTTGCTTAGGATGGTTTTCCTTAAATATCTAATCCATGCTTGCTTCGGAATAGATCGCTTCTTGTTGTTATAGTCTATTTGTACTTTATCATTAACATACAGTTCTATAGCCTTCTCAATTTTTAAATTCTTAAGAAGATTAAAAAAGATTTCTTGATTGGTCCTGCAGTCCTTTTTTTGTATATCCATAAATTATTTGATTAAAATTAATATTTTGATTTTCAATTGCATGGTACTTTTTTCCATTTTTAACAGGCCGCTTTGTTTGGATATTTTTTTCTGAATCCTTTTAGTGTAATGCCGGTATTTTTCTTAAAGAACCGGGAAAAATAGGCTGGGTCAGAAAAGCCAATTCCGAAGCAGATATCACGGATACTCTTATTAGTATAAATGAGTTCGCTTTTAATCTCAAGCATTAATTTTTGCTTAATAATCACGCTAGGGTTTTGTAACCCCAATTTTTGAAACAAGCGCAATAGATTCTTCGGCTCCATATGAACTGTTTTAGCATAGTCAACTACATTATGGTGAACAGCGAACTGGGTGTTAAGTATTTTGCCAAAATGATTAATGACACTTTCATCATCCTTAAATTTTTGCGCTAAAGCATCATTTAAAAGCTCACGTATAATATCTTTTACGGCTTTTATGTTTAGACTTACTTTGTTTTCGAATAATTCTTCAATAATTGTAAAAGTGTGGTTGATGGCTTGGGTTTGAACATCGGGAAAAAGGAGTGGAGTTTTTTTATTAAACCCTTTTCTCATGGTGGTGTTTATGAAGCCACAAATAAAAATGATGGACGAAGAAAAGACAGCGGCATTAAATCCAATTGTTTTAACATGTAAGAAGCAATTATCTTGGCAACTAAATTGATCTCCATCAGTTAAAAGAACTAATGTGTTAGATGGTATTACAGTTTGACAACCATTGAGCTGGCAAAGCAAGGAACATTTTACATTCCAGATTAAAACGGTGCAATTCGTTCCGTCAATCGCAAAAGCTCCTGCTTTAAACTTGCAATAATTGATATATGGATAACTGGTTAATGAGCCCATTTTTACCATTTACTCTTTTTAATTAGTTAATGTGGTAAAATTAGTGGGGCGAAGCCTTTAAGGCCTTAGACATATTTCCTTATAGCATGGCGATTATTCCTCTGCTAGGGAAAAAATATTGTTCCTAGTAAATACTAAGTGTATTTTTCTTAAAATGATTAGGAGATTCGCCAGCGTGATTTTTGAAGAATCGTGAAAAATGTGAAGCTTCGTTGAAACCTAAAGCAAAAGCAATTTCTTTTGATGATTTTTCAGACATGAGCAACAATTTTTTCGCCTCCAGAATGATCCGATCATTAATCACTTGCGAAGGTGTTTTGCTATTGTATTTTGCAAACAAATTCGACAGAGTTTTAGGAGATTTGTTTAGCAAATCCGCATAAGCCGAAACATTATGTTTCTCTCTAAAATGGGCTTCGACTAATAAGTTGAACTGCCTTATAATATCCATCTTTGGCTGTTTTAGCGTTGGATCTACAATTGTTTTCTTTAATAATCTTACAGATTTTATAAGCAAACGTTTTAGTAACACCCGAAGCATTTCACCTTGAATAGCATCATTTGTCCCAAATTCCTCTTCTAAAAACATGAAATGCAATTCGAAACTTTTACGTTCTTTTTCAGTAAGTTTTACCATTGCTGGTGTGGAAGATCCAAGAAAAAGAAACCCATTGCACGACACTTCATGATCATGATCTCTAATGCAATAAAACTCACGATCAAAAATTAAAGAGGTAACCCCTTTTAAAAAAGGTGCTATTTGAATCATATTATATGGTGTGCAAAATACAATATGATCTTTTTTTAATTGCACAGAATATCCATCGATACCAATGGTAATATCATTTTCTTTAGCCCAAATTATTTTGTAAAAATCTCCAGTACCTAGTCTGGTTTCAAACGAAGCACAATTAAAATCGGTTAAGATGATGCTACCTTGCTCTGGGGTTTTGGAGTATTTAAAATTCATTTAAGCGTTGATTCGACTTTTTTAAAATTGCTGTATGTAAACTTACACTATGTTTTTAACAAAATTTCTTGTAAAAAGACATGCTGTCCAATATAAATCAACAGCATGTTTTTCAATATAAAAGAGTTTTGTTTTACTAATTAAAAGTTTTGCTTAACTTTTTCCAGTTTTTGTCCGCTCCAGCAACTAATTTAGTATGTTTTTTTTCGTTTAACCATAACTGTTGTGCATCTAAATTTAAATCGTAAAGGAACAAAAAATACTTACCACCCTTTATAATAAACTTGTTTGGATCTGGTCTAAACTTTGCTCCTGCGTAAGTTCCAAAAGCACAAAACCCACCGTATTGAGGTTTATACTTGTTTGGATTTTTATCAAACGTTACCTTTTGCTCTGCCGAGGTAAAATAATATGTTATTTTTTCGTGTACAGATTTAAACTCTTTTAGTCCTTTTTGAGCAATTCCTAAATCTAAATACGACACAGGACTATAACCTTGTAAATGTATTGTGCTATTATTATCGACATTATTTGCCATTCTATCTTGTGCAAATGTTACGCTACTTACTACTAATGAAAGTGCTAAAATTGTAGTTTTTATTAAATTTTTCATTTTATTTCTATTGTTAAATTTTTATTTATTACTTGTTATTCTGCGTTAAAGTATTCTTCTTGAATTACTTTTCCCTCGTCATTCCAAATACGACGAATAATCTCATGCCAGTAGATTTTACTACCATCTTTCATATCGAAATCGAATGTGAATTCTGAGGCAGAAACATTTCGTTCAACTATAGAGTGATGTAATGTAATACCATTAACTTTTCCTATTCCTGCCACAAAACCTTCCATTTTAATGACCATTCCAACTTTATCTGTTGTTGTTCCACCTTCACCATGACCTGAAGTGCTAGCATTATCTGCAAAAAATGTTTAACAGCATCTACTAATGCTCCGGTTGAAACTACGGCATCCATTTTCGTTACTTGACCTTTAATGTTCCTTTTTTATATTTTTTAGTGATTAAATAGATATTGTTATGTAATTACACTGTAAATATGCGAACGATTAAGCGTATACAGCTTACAAAAAACACGTCAAAAATTGTACTTTTTAGTTCTTGAATGTTGATGGTGAAACATCAATTTCGGCCTCTCCTTTTCTTGCCATATCGGTTGGCAAATACTTATTAGAAACAATAATTGCCGCGGTAGCACCAGATTTATGTATAAACTCAATTTAATAAAAGTCAGTCTTCGAAAAGCGTGATGTATTTGTTTATTATATGAGGTGGATTTGCGACTATTTTTTGGAATTGAATGCTTCAGCGAAGAAGATAAAATTTATAATCATTTATTGTGTGATGCTACTTTAAATTTATAAATTTGCACTCCCGAAATTCCTTCGGGATATAAAGAGAACTTAACACAAGTATCCTATGTCTAAAGACATTAAGATTAAAAAAGGTCTTACAATTAGATTAAAAGGCGAGGCAGATAAAACTCTTTCCAATGCACCGCGTTCAAGAACTTTCGCTATTAGACCTTCAGATTTTCATTTGATCACTCCTAAAATGGTGGTTAAAGAAGGAGCAAAAGTAATAGCTGGTGACGCAATTTTCTATTCTAAGAGCAATGAAACAATGAAATTTGTTTCTCCTGTGAGTGGAACGCTTACGACTATTGAAAGAGGAGCGAAACGTGTTATAACAGAACTGGTTATTGAAGGAGATACGCAAGATTCTTATAAAGATTTTGGAATTGTTAATTCAGATTCGATGAAGTCTGATGAGATTAGGAATCATTTGTTGTCTTCAGGTTGTTGGCCATTTATTAAACAACGGCCGTATGACGTCATAGCTAATCCCGAAATAACACCAAAAGCCATTTTTGTTTCAGGTTATGCGAGTGCACCACTGGCAGCAGACTACAATTTTACCTTAAAAGGGAAGGAGTCATATTTACAAGCTGCTTTAACTGCACTGAGCAAACTCACTACTGGTGCTGTTCATTTGTCGGTAGGAGGTGCAGGAACATCACCGTTTGACGGATTAAAAGATGTTACGATTCATAAGGTTACTGGACCTCATCCAGTTGGAAATGTTGGTACTCAAATTGCAAAATTAGACCCTGTTAATAAGGGCGAAACGGTTTGGACCGTTAGTGCACAGGATTTAGTAATTATTGGGGAGCTATTGGTTACTGGTAGGTATAATGCAGAGCGTATTATTGCCTTGACGGGTTCTTCAGTAAAGACTCCAAAATATTATAAGACTATTATTGGATCTGAAGTTTCTACTTTTATTTATGATGCTGGCCTAGATCAAGAAAACGTTCGTGTAATTAATGGTGATGTGCTTACAGGGAAGAGAATTTCGCCGAAAGGACATTTAGGTGCTTATAACAATACGGTTACAGTTATTCCAGAAGGAAATGATTATGATTTATTTGGATGGAACAAGCCCGTATTTAATAAAATTTCTACGTCACGTGCAATGACTTTTTCTTGGATGATGCCGAAGAAAAATTTTGATCTTAATACCAATACCAACGGTGAACATCGAGCCTTTGTAGTAACTGGAAATTATGAGGAGGTCTTTCCATTAGATATTTATCCGTTGCAAATTTTAAAAGCTTGTATGGTACAAGATTTAGATGCAATGGAGGCATTAGGAATGTACGAAGTTGCACCTGAAGACTTTTCACTAACAGAATTTATTTGTGTGTCGAAACAACCACATCAAGAAATTATTAGAAAAGGTCTTGATTTAATGTATAAAGAAATAGGATAACGCTATGGGATTGAAACAAAAATTACATACGCTAAAAGAAAAGTACAAGGGGACCAAGATGGCGCCAGCGTTTAACGCGCTCCATACCTTCTTGTATTTGCCAAATGAGACAACACATTCTGGAAGTCACATTCGCGTAGCAGATGATTTAAAGCGTACGATGAATACCGTGATTATGGCATTACTGCCTTGTCTTATCCTTGGAATGTTTAATGCTGGATACCAACATCACTTGCAATTAGGAGAAATTGAAGCTGCCGCAAATGGTTTTTTTAGCACAAATTTTTGGAATTGGGATAACCTTGTTGTTGGTCTTTGGAAAGTGCTTCCGCTTGTATTGATTTCTTACGGAGTGGGCCTTGCTGTTGAATTCTTATTTGCGGTAATCAAAGGTCACGAGGTGGAAGAAGGGTATTTGGTAACTGGAATGTTAGTGCCGCTTATTGTTCCTATTGATATTCCTCTATGGATGTTAACCATTGCGGTAATCTTCGGAGTTGTAATTGGCAAAGAAGTATTTGGAGGTACAGGAATGAATATCTTAAACCCTGCGTTGACGATTCGTGCTTTTTTATTCTTCGCGTATCCAACTTGGATGAGTGGTGATAAAGTATGGGTGCATGGTGATGTTGCTGCAACCGCTGCTGGAAGTCCAGATGCAATTTCTGGAGAAACGATACTTGGAAATCTAGCCCAAAATAAAGATGCTGGTTTTGAGATTATGGATATGTTCTATGGGTTTATTCCGGGATCTGTTGGAGAGACATCTACCTTGCTAATTCTATTGGGTGGGCTCTTCTTAATCTTTACTAAAATTGGTAGTTGGCGTATTATGACCTCGGCTGTCGCAGGTGCTTTAGTGATGGGATTGATTTTTAACGGAGTGGTATCTCAGGAATGGATTTCTGAGAGTAGTAAGTTCTTTAGTTTAATGAGTACGGAATTCTGGCACCATCTTCTATTAGGAGGTTTGGCCTTTGGTATTGTTTTTATGGCCACGGATCCGGTTACAGCATCACAAACTAATAAAGGAAAATGGATTTATGGATTCTTAATCGGATTTATTTCAGTAATGATTCGTGTATTTAATCCAGCCTATCCTGAAGGAGTAATGCTAGCAATTCTATTGATGAATGTATTTGCGCCTACCATCGATCACTATGTGGTAAATGGCAATATTAAAAGAAGAATGAAGCGTCTAAAAGTTAAAACTGCATAATTATGGCGATAAACACAGATAAAAATAGTTACACTATCATCTTTGCCATTATTATGGTCGTGGTTGTGGGTTCGCTTTTGGCAGGTTTTGCTAGTGGATTAAAACCAATGATAGATGCAAATAAGCGATACGAAAAGCAACAGAATATTTTGTATGCTATGGGGATAAATAATAATGAAGGTGCTAATGATGTTGAGTTCATCACAACCGATGCAGTAGAGGGTGAATTTGCAAAGTATATTACCAAACAGTTGGTAATTGAAGGTGATGAAGCCACCGAAAATAACGAAGCTTATTTGATTGATATCAAAAAAGAGGCTACAAAGGCAAAGGATGCTGGATATACTAGAAAATTGCCATTGTTTATAGGTACTAAAGATGGTAAAGAAATATACGTGGCTCCAGTTCGAGGTAAAGGACTTTGGGATGCCATATGGGGTTTCATTGCAATGGATAAGAATATGACAATCCAAGGAGTGTATTTCGATCATAAAGGAGAAACTCCAGGTTTAGGGGCTGAAATCAAGCAACGATTCTTTATGGATGATTTTGTAGGTGAAAGTTTTCTTAAAGATGGCAACTTCGGAAGTATTCTAGTGGCTAAGGGGAATAATGACCCTAAAAATATGGATAAATCAGATCAAGAGGTAGATGCCTTAGCGGGTGCAACAATTACTGGGGATGGCTTAAGTGCAATGCTTAAGAAAGACATCAAAATGTACGTGCCTTACTTTAAAACATTAAATAAATAAGATATGGGATTATTATCTAAAAAAGATAGAAAACTTATATTAGACCCTTTGGCGGATGACAATCCAATTACTATTCAGGTATTGGGTATTTGTTCTGCTTTGGCGATTACGGCTCAATTGAAACCCTCTATTGTAATGGCCGTTTCGGTAATCTTTGTATTAGGAGTTGGAAATGTAGTTATTTCGCTAATGCGAAATATTATCCCGTCTAAAATTCGAATTATTGTACAACTTATTGTTGTTGCGACCCTTGTAATTATTGTAGATCAAGTGTTGAAAGCTTTTGCCTATTCATTGAGTAAGGAACTTTCAGTATTTATCGGTTTAATTATTACCAACTGTATCATTATGGGACGTTTTGAAGCCTTTGCCTTGGGTAATGGCCCTTGGCGATCTTTCTTAGATGGTGTTGGTAATGCACTTGGATACGGGGTGATTTTAATTATTGTGGGATTCTTTAGAGAATTGCTTGGTTCAGGAACTTTGTTTGGATTTAAAGTTTTGGGAGATTCGGTTGAGAAAACGGGCTTATATGCTATAGGATACGAAAACAACGGATTTATGGTATTGCCTCCAATGGCACTAATTGTTGTTGGAATTATTATTTGGGTGCAAAGAAGTAGAAACAAAGCACTAATTGAAGAACATTAAAATAGTAATGAGATATCAGTTAAGAGAATTCAGGTTTCTCAACACTAATTTCTCAATACTCAATACTTAAACAATGGAGCATTTAGAATTATTTTTTAAATCGATTTTTGTGGATAATATGGTATTCGCATATTTCTTAGGAATGTGTTCGTACTTAGCCGTATCCAAAAAAGTAAGTACGGCGGTAGGACTTGGCGCTGCAGTTATCTTCGTACTTACAGTAACGGTTCCTTTAAACTGGTTGCTGGATCAATATATCCTTCAAGAGGGTGCATTGTCATGGCTAGGAGCGGAGTATGCTGAATATGACCTAAGTTTTCTTTCATTTATTTTATTTATTGCTACTATCGCCACGATGGTGCAATTGGTAGAGATCATTGTAGAGAAGTTTTCTCCATCATTGTATAACTCGCTAGGGATTTTCTTGCCATTGATTGCTGTGAACTGTGCAATTTTGGGAGGATCATTATTTATGCAATCTAGAGAAATTGAAGGTTTTAGCTTGGCGTTAAATTATGGATTTAGTAGTGGGATAGGATGGTTTTTAGCCATTGTAGCTATTGCTGCAATTCGCGAGAAAATAAGATATAGCAATGTTCCAGCTCCATTACGTGGATTGGGAATAACATTTATCATTACTGGATTAATGGCGATTGGTTTTATGAGTTTTGGAGGGATGTTAACTGGAGGAGATGAAGAAGCTCCTGCTTCGGAAGTAAGGGCGGCACAAATTGAGCTTCCTTCAGGAGAATTAGAAAAAGAAAATACAGCTTCAATAGAGGTTGTAGAAGTTTCAGAAATAACACAGGAATAATATGTTTTTAGCAGTAAGCACATTAGGAGTTATCATTGCAACCGTTGTTGCCTTTTTGGTGTTGACTTTGCTTTTGGTAGCGTTATTACTTTTTACCAAGCAAAAATTGTCGCCTTCGGGACCGGTAAAAATTACGATCAATGACGAGAAAGTGATTGAAGTTGCATCTGGGGGAACGTTGCTTTCTACTTTAGGGAACGAAAAGATTTTCCTTCCTTCTGCCTGTGGTGGTGGCGGAACTTGTATTCAGTGTGAGTGTCACGTTTTAGAAGGTGGAGGAGAGGCGTTGCCTACAGAGACTCCACATTTCAGTAGAAAAGAATTGAAAGATGGAGTACGTCTGTCTTGTCAGGTAAAAGTAAAACAGGATATGAATATTCATATTCCTGAAGAAGTCTTCGGAATTAAAAAATGGGATGCAACTGTAGTGCGTAACTATAATGTAGCATCTTTCATTAAAGAGTTTGTTGTAGAGATTCCAGAAGATATGGGCTACAAAGCTGGAGGGTATATCCAAATCGAAATTCCACCTTGTGAAATTAATTTCCAGGATATGGACATTACTGCCCATCCAGAAGAACACGAAACTCCGGATAAGTTTCAAGCTGAATGGGACAAATTTGGTCTTTGGCCTTTAGTAATGAAGAACACTGAGACAGTAGAGCGTGCTTATTCTATGGCTTCTTATCCTGCGGAAGGACGTGAAATTATGTTAAATGTACGTATCGCTACGCCGCCGTGGGATCGCGCTAAGAATAGCTGGATGAATGTCAACCCTGGAATTGCATCTTCTTATATTTTTAATCAGAAAAAAGGAGATAAAGTTGTTATTTCTGGGCCTTATGGTGAGTTCTTTATAAACCCTTCTGAGGCGGAAATGCTATATGTTGGAGGTGGAGCAGGAATGGCTCCAATGCGTTCTCACTTATACCATTTATTCAAAACCCTAAAAACGGGTAGAAAAGTTACCTATTGGTATGGAGGTCGTTCCAAAAGAGAATTATTTTATTTAGATCATTTCCAACAACTGGAAGATGAGTTCCCAAATTTCAAGTTTTACTTGGCATTGTCTGAACCAATGGAAGAGGACAACTGGAAAGTTAAGGACGGTATTGAAGGTGAAGGAGACGGTTTTGTTGGATTTATTCACCAAGTAGTAATTGATAACTATTTGAACCTCCATGATGCTCCCGAAGATATTGAGCTTTATTTCTGTGGACCTCCTTTAATGAACCAAGCCGTTCAAAAAATGGGAGAGGATTTTGGAATCCCGGATGAGAACATCCGATTTGACGATTTCGGAGGATAATAAATAACTACTTTAATGCATTACAAAAGCCATCAGCCAAAAGTTGATGGTTTTTTTATGCTCAATTTTTCACCAATATTAATACGAACCTTTTAGAAAAAATAAAAACTTGGTTACATATAGACTTTTAGAATTGACTATTAGATAAACCCCTGCTTAAAATGGAAAAAGAGCAGTGAAACTATAAAAATAGTCATCATGAAAATGTTCATTACTGCCATAAGAAGGCAATTAAATTTGAAAAGAATTGGTAGAACCCTAGAAATCTTGCTCGTATTTGTTAGTTCTCAATTGATAGGGCAAAATAAGGCTGAGGAAAACTACCGAATTACTTCTGCTACCGCACCTAGAAAACCTATTGAAAAGTCTGGCAGGAGATGGCAATATCTGCCGAGCAGACAATTTCTAGTGTAGTCGGACAAATGGGATATAGGATTTTTAATCTTCGTGAGATAGAAAGTTCAAAGGGGATTAGCAAGAAAGGAATTTTTAATAAGGCAGGGATTTCGAATAGTGATATTCCTGTAAGATTAATGTACTATTTCCAAGATGGAATAGGAACAACTTTGGTTTGGGAATTGTCAATCAATGAGACCGATTCTTCAAACTGGTGGAATTTTAGAGTGGATTGTAAGCTTCTCCTAATTAGGACTGTTTAAATTGATAAAACTTCCATAAAGTTATGGTTTTTAATTCCAATGGGGCTAGAGCTCCATTGGAATTAATTTTTGCATACGCTACTGGGGGATATTTCCCAGAGATTCGTGCGGTCTGTAGTGATTGTAATC
>CAJXZB010000030.1 GCA_913063405.1 uncultured Ulvibacter sp. | reverse complement strand
TTTCATAAAGCTATTCAAAGAATGGTTAGCACTAAACCTGTTTATCATAAAAATATAAAACAGATACTAAGTGTATAACTTAAAAGATTTATTTGCGATTATGCCTCTAATTTTTAGCGGGTTTCTTTGCATGGGACTTGTTTTTCTTTTAAGACAGCAAGTAATCACCACACCGGACTTCGCGATCAAACTATCAAGCCTTTCTATAGTATTTATTGGAATTAGCGGTTTCCTTTCCGCCATCATCATGGTATATCTTGCTTCTGCCGTAATTGGGCTTAAGGGTAGGAAAAAGGATGTAGTTGATCATTTAAGCAAGATAACTCAAAAGATGCATAACTTTAGGTCCATAGTGGAATTGCTTATGCAATCCAAGATGTGGTTACCAGGCTTAAAAGATTATATTGATAATGAATTTGCTGGATTAACCTTTTTTGAAGTTAAAGACTTTTACAAAGGAAAGTCAAAACTAGCAATTGAATTCCTTCAGGAAAATCAAAACTACGCAGACACTGAAAATCTTTATTTGGAGTTAAAATCACTTCTAATGACTAGTTCTAAAGACAAGAGAAATGTTGGAGATATTCATTATCCTTCAATCTATCAAAAGGATATTGTAAGTAAATGGTTAGAACATAAATGTAGTTCTGGGTTGTGGTATTACTTTGGATATAAATTTGGTGTGTATAAAGAAGCATTAAATATTGAAGCGGTTTTCGAAAGGCATCAAGAAAAAATAATGGTTCTTGCAAATGGTATTGATAGTGAGGTATTTGAAGGCTCTTCCTTCAATGAAGTGTTTCTATCGAAACTAGGAGAATATATGAGTAAAGAGGTGATGCCAAAGTTATACCAGATTCAAAAAAACATGGGAAATAAGTTTCCAAAAAGAATGAGCTATCTGTATTCGATTTTCCTTTTTCTTGTCCTATTTGGGGTATTATTACCTTTGTTCTTTCTTTTATTCAATCTTCCAATTTTAGTACTCATTATTAGCTTCTCTTTTGTTGTTAGCGTGATCTTCTATATTGCAACGACGTTTTATCAATTCTTGAGTCAAGAGATCAACAGTTAAGGTAATAGTCCGGATTCATTTAATAATTCGCTGAATAGAAGTTCCATCCAAATTTTCATTCCAATTGAGTACCTTTGCAAACTATGGCAAAAAATGAAGATTTTATTGAAGTTCTTGGTGCTAGAGTCCATAATCTAAAGAACATTGACGTTAAGATTCCAAGGGAGAAATTGGTAGTTATAACCGGCCTTTCTGGGAGTGGAAAATCATCATTAGCTTTCGATACAATCTATGCCGAAGGACAACGTCGTTATATTGAAACATTTTCCGCCTATGCCCGCCAGTTTTTAGGCAGTCTTGAGCGTCCAGATGTTGATAAAATTGAAGGGCTTTCACCAGTAATTGCAATTGAGCAAAAGACCACCAGCAGAAGCCCAAGGTCTACGGTTGGTACTATTACTGAAATCTATGATTTTTTGAGACTGTTTTATGCACGAGCCAGCGATGCCTATAGCTACAACACTGGGCAAAAAATGGTGAGTTATGATGACGAGCAAATAAAACAGCTTATAGTAAAAGACTTCAAAGACAAAAAAGTAAGCATTCTGGCGCCAGTTGTTCGCTCTAGAAAAGGACACTACCGCGAACTATTTGAACAAATAGCAAAACAAGGCTTTTTGAAGGTGCGTGTGGATGGTGAGGTTCAAGATATCATCAAGGGTATGAAGATCGATCGATATAAGAATCACGATATAGAAATTGTAGTAGATCGTCTCATAATTTCTAATGACAACGATAACGACAAAAGATTAAGCGAAACTATTGTTACGGCAATGTATCATGGAGATGACGTATTGATGGTTTTAGATAATGAAACCGGAAACGTAAGATACTTTAGCAGGTCCTTAATGTGTCCCAGCAGTGGTATCTCCTACCCCAACCCAGAACCAAATAATTTCTCTTTTAATTCACCTAAAGGAATGTGTCCTCATTGTCGTGGGCTTGGGCAGCTTCACGAGGTAAACCTGGATAAAATAGTGCCGGACCAAACCATGTCTATAAAACAAGGAGCTTTGGCTCCCCATGGACCTCAAAAAAGTAATTGGATTTTTAAACAATTAGAACTAATTGCGGAACGCTTTGCTTTTAAATTGAGTGATCCTTTTGAAAAAATTCCGATGGAAGCCAAAGATGTAATTTTTCACGGAGGCAATGAAAAATTCGATATAGAATCTAAAACCTTAGGAATTACCAGAAGTTATAAAATTGACTTTGAAGGAGTAGCAACCTTTCTCCAAAACACTTTTGAAGCGAACGAATCCAGATCCCTTCAGCGTTGGGCCAAAGAATATATGGACAAAATATCATGTCCAAAATGTCAAGGTTCACGCTTGAGAAAGGAATCCCTATATTTTAAAGTGAACGAGAAAAATATTGCTGAACTCTCACATATGGATGTCTTGGAGTTGGCAGATTGGTTTCATAATATAGAAAAAGACCTTTCGGTTACTCAATTAAAGATTGCTGAGGAAATTATCAAAGAGGTGCGCTCTAGGCTTCAATTTTTAATAGATGTTGGACTTACCTATCTAGCCTTAGATAGAAGCTCCAAGTCTTTGTCTGGTGGTGAAGCCCAGCGTATTCGCTTAGCAACACAAATTGGATCGCAACTCGTAGGCGTACTTTATATTCTTGATGAACCAAGTATTGGTCTTCATCAACGAGATAATGAAAAACTCATTAAATCCTTGATTTCACTTAAAGAATTAGGAAATTCAGTCATCGTAGTTGAACATGACAAGGATATGATAGAACATGCGGATTATATATTCGATATAGGTCCTGCTGCTGGGAAACATGGGGGTGAAATTGTTTCGGAAGGAACTCCAAAAGAAATTCTAAAGCATCATACCCTAACTGCAGATTACCTTAATGGAACCAAGGAGATTGAAATTCCGAAGAAAAGAAGAAAAGGAAATGGAAAGAAACTCAAGCTTACTGGAGCTACGGGTAATAATCTAAAGAACATCTCTATAGAACTGCCATTGGGAAAGATGATTGGAGTAACCGGAGTTTCGGGAAGTGGGAAATCTACACTCATTAATGAGACCCTCTACCCAATTCTAAATGCGCATTTCTTTAATGGTGTAAAAAAGCCAATGCCCTATAAAAAGATTGAGGGACTTAAGCATCTGGATAAAGTAATTGATATTAACCAATCTCCAATTGGCCGAACACCTCGTTCGAATCCTGCTACTTATACTGGCGTTTTTTCAGAAATACGAAGTCTATTTGCTAAAGTGCCTGAAGCGATGATTCGTGGCTATAAACCGGGTAGGTTTAGTTTTAATGTTAGCGGTGGCAGGTGCGAAACCTGTCGAGGAGGTGGTTTACGTGTTATAGAAATGAATTTCTTGCCAGATGTGTACGTGGAATGCGAAACCTGTCAAGGAAAACGTTTCAATCGAGAAACCTTAGAAATTCGCTACAAGGGTAAATCCATATATGACGTTTTAGAAATGACGATCAATGAGGCCTGTATATTTTTTGAATTAATTCCAAAAATATATAGAAAACTAAAGACCATTCAGGACGTAGGCCTCGGCTATATCACTCTAGGCCAGCAATCTACAACACTCTCTGGTGGTGAGGCGCAGCGTATTAAACTAGCAACCGAGCTTTCCAAAAGAGATACTGGGAACACCTTCTACATTCTAGATGAGCCTACTACAGGGCTTCATTTTGAAGATATAAGAGTCTTGATGATTGTTCTGAATAAGTTGGCAGATAAAGGAAATACTGTACTAATTATTGAACACAATTTGGATGTAATTAAAACCGTTGATCATATAATAGATATTGGGCCTGAAGGTGGAAAGAAAGGTGGAACCATTTTGGTTCAAGGTACTCCCGAAGAAATTGTAAAAAACAAGAACAGCTATACGGCAGGTTTCCTTAAAAAAGAACTACATTAGAAGCTGAAAGTTTTGAAAATAAGATGATGATAAACTCCATAAAAGAGGGGCAATAATATTTTAAAGAATGAGAGACGAGACGAAGCCAAAAAATTGGAATCAAGTAAAAACAAATGACTCCTGGGCAATTTTTAAAATTATGGGAGAGTTTGTCAATGGCTATGAAAAGATGAGTCGTATTGGGCCCTGTGTATCTATTTTCGGATCAGCAAGAACTAAACCAGATCATAAATATTATAAGTTGGCCGAAACTATTGCTAAAAAAATTACAGAAAACGGATATGGTGTTATTACTGGTGGTGGTCCAGGAATTATGGAGGCTAGTAATAAAGGAGCGCACTTGGCTGGAGGAACTTCGGTCGGCCTTAATATCACACTTCCATTTGAGCAGCATGGCAATCCATACATAGATAGTGATAAGAGTATTGATTTTGATTATTTCTTTGTGCGTAAAGTAATGTTTGTAAAATACTCACAAGGTTTTGTAGTGATGCCTGGAGGTTTTGGAACCTTAGATGAGCTTTTTGAAGCCTTTACCTTAATACAAACACATAAAATTGATAAGTTTCCGCTTATTTTGGTCGGAAGAGAATTTTGGAGTGGCTTATTTGAGTGGATCAAAGGAACATTACTTTCGGAAGGAAACATAAGTTCTGGAGATCTTGACCTAGTACATCTAGTGGATAATGAAGATGAAGTCTTAGAAATTCTAAATAGCTTCTATCAAGAATATAATTTAAGCCCGAACTTTTAAAATAATTTTCAACTCCCCAGTAATGTTTAAAATAATACTTAGTGGAACAGATTTTGATGCTAAAGAAAATCTGGTAGAATGTACCAACACTATCGCTCGGGATGAATTACACTTAAAGTTTGCTCCCGAAGAGACCAGATTAGGTTCTTTTAAGATTTACAATGTACTTGGGCAGCATATAATGACAGTTGATATAAATAATTCTAATGATATTACAATAGATGTTTCGCACTTGACGAATGGCATCTATTATACCACAACTGTCTTGTCCAGCGGTGAACCTCTTAAATTCTTAAAATCTTCTTGAGGTTTCAGAGCCATATAATAGCATTGTTTTGCTTGTTCGCATGGTCATTGCATGCGCAGCAGGAGATCTCTATCGAGGCGAACTTACTGCCCGAGAAGCAGTCCATAGAGATTCAACAGCAGATTGTATTTCATAATTCATCTAATACGGCATTAGACGAAATCTACATTAACGACTGGGCGAATAGTTTTAGCGATAAGACTACACCATTAGGAAAGCGCTTTTCTGAAAACTATGACAGTGAATTTCATTTCGAAAAAGACAAAGATCGAGGAAGGACAATAATCAAAGCTATTTCATCGGAAACTTCCTTACCGTTGAATTGGGTTAGAGGCAATGAAGTTGACATTATTAAAGTTACACCAGATAAACCAATAGCTCCCGGAAGCAATTATAGGCTTAACATTACTTATACTGTTAAACTTCCAGATAGTAAATTAACACGGTACGGAGTTACCAAGAAAAACGATTATAATTTACAGTATTGGTATCTCTCCCCTGCGGCATATGATGGCAAGTGGCACGCCTATAGCAACAAAAAGACAGAGGACTTGTATCTTACACCTTCAAAATTTAAGATTACATTCCGCACCCCAAAACGATATACGCTCGTATCCGATTTTGAAGTTATTTCTGAAAACATTTCAGAAGGAATAAAAACCACAGTGCTACACGGTGAAAACAGAACAAATGCCACCCTTTATCTTGAGCAACTTCCCTCATTCGAGAATATCGTTACCGATAAACTTGAAATTATTACCAATCTTGAAGAGAAAAAGGTCACCCCTCCAATACGAGCGATAGTAATTGATAGAATTACTCATTTCCTTAACAATAAATTAGGAGACTATCCATTCGAAAAAATGGTGATTAGTGACGAAGACTATAGAAGTAGCCCAGTCTACGGTTTGAACCAATTGCCGGATTTTATAAGCCCGTTCCCAGATGGTTTTGAGTACGATATGGAACAATTAAAAACCATAACTCGCAGCTATCTAAAAAATACCTTACATCTACATCCACGAAATGATTATTGGCTTTTAGATGCGATTCAAATTCATCTTATGATGCAGTATGTTGATACTTACTACCCAAAGATGAAGATTATTGGAAGCCTTAGTCGGTTTTGGATCATTCGTTGGGCACATGCAGCAGACCTTGAATTCAACGATCAATATCCCATGCTTTATCTCAATATGGCACGGAACAATCTGCACCAAAAATTGACAATTCCAAAGGATTCTTTGCTTAAATTCAATAAAAATATCGCGAATGCATATTATGGCGGACAGGGTCTTGATTATCTTTCAAGTTATCTTGGTGTCCATGTTATGGAAAAGAGCATTAAAGAGTTCTTTTCTGAAAATAAGTTGAAGACAACTACGTCTTTGCAGTTTCGTGACAAACTCAAAGAACACACTAACCTTCCTGTTGATTGGTTTTTTGAAGACTATGTAGACTCAAGGGAAACTATCGATTTTAAAATCAAAAAAGTTAGCAAGGAAAGAGACTCTTTAAAGGTGTTAATTAAGAATTTACGGGATAATACCATGCCCGTTTCGCTTTTCGGAATTAATAAAAAGCAAACTGTATTTAAAAAATGGATTAATCCCATAAAAGATACTGTTACGGTGACCGTTTCGGCAAAAGATGTTCGTAAACTAGCACTAAATCATGACGGAGAAATTCCGGAATTCAATCGTAGAAATAACTTTAAAAAAGTAAAGGGGTTGTTTAACAAACCTGTTCAGTTTCGTCTTTTTCAAGATGTTGAAGATCCAAATTACACCCAATTCTTTTTTATGCCCATTTTTGAATACAATTTGTATGATGGCTTCACAACTGGATTAAAGCTTTATAACAAAACTGTACTTCCCAAGGCTGTTCATTACAAACTGGAACCACAATTTGGGTATCGTTCCAAAACCATAATTGGCGGTGGATCTGTACAGTATACGCAACGATTGGCAAAAGGAAACCTGAACGCAATGAGATATGGGATTTCTGGAAACTACTATTCCTACGACGATGGCTTGTTCTATAGAAAATTCACTCCGTTTATAACCTTCCGCTTTCGGGACAAGGATCTTCGGAAAAATGAAAAACAATTCATTAACCTTCGAAATGTTAATGTATATAGAGATGATAACCCTAACAACCCTAACCAAGAACCCAATTATAGCGTCTTTAATCTATCATATGTCTATAGTAATCCTAATCAGATTAACT
Organism: uncultured Ulvibacter sp.; assembly: GCA_913063405.1. Taxonomy (GTDB): domain Bacteria; phylum Bacteroidota; class Bacteroidia; order Flavobacteriales; family Flavobacteriaceae; genus Ulvibacter. The sequence continues at coordinate 29,219 of CAJXZB010000030.1, read as the reverse complement.
ATTTTAGAGGTGTAGCGGACTATCAAATCTCTTCAAAGTTCAGTAAAATTTTTGCTACTTTGGAATATAGAAAGTTATTTAAAAATAACCGACAGCTTAATCTTCGATTTTTTGCAGGTACCTTTATTTTTAATGATACTGGAGTAGATGAAAACTTCTTCAGTTTTGCTTTAGATCGACCCACAGATTATTTATTTGATTATAGCTACTACGGAAGAAGTGAAGATAGCGGCTTATTTAGTCAGCAGTTGGTTGTGTCAGAAGGCGGTTTTAAATCTCAATTAGAACCAGCCTTTTCAAACACCTGGATGACAACGCTAAACGCAAGTACAAATATCTGGAGGTGGATTTATGCTTATGGAGATATTGGACTGGTCAGCAACAAGGGCTTTGGAACAAAAGCCGTATTCGATAGTGGTATTCGTGTCAATCTAGTAGCAGATTATTTTGAATTGTATTTCCCTATTTACTCTAGTTTAGGTTTTGAACCTAAACTTCCTCATTATGATGAGAAAGTTAGGTTTATTGTTACACTTAGTCCAAAAACACTCTTAGGTCTCTTTACACGAGAATGGTATTGATCATTAAGAACTAAAAGATTGCAATGCAACTATTAAATGACTGGAAACTTATTATTTTAGGCTGCCTGACCCTTGGTTTGGCTCCCTTCTCACCCGAACCTTATCTACAGGGGAAAGCTAAAATGGATTGCAGGAGGCGCTTCTGGGATGTAGTTTACGGATTCCCATCTGTTGTTGATTTGTTATTTATTTCTGAAATTAATTCAAAAGAAACTGCAAAATTAGCATCCTGCCTAACGGCCTAATATCTTTTATCCATTCGCAGCTGTATTGTTAAATTAAATCATTTTATTAAGAATAGTTAATTGATTTTAGCTAATAATTAAGAATAATACAAAACTTTAGCATTGTTTGGCATAGTGATTTTCGCTACTTTTGCAATACGAAATTTCTCAAAATATATGCAAACAAATCCACAGACAAATAGCGAATTATCTTTTGATAATTTTAAGGCAGAAGTCTTAAACGATTATAAAATCGCTGTCACGAGTCGCGAATGTAGTTTGTTGGGAAGAAGAGAAGTTTTAACCGGAAAAGCCAAGTTTGGAATATTTGGCGATGGAAAAGAAATTCCTCAGCTCGCTTGGGCCAAGGCATTTAAAAATGGAGATTGGAGAAGCGGTTACTATCGTGATCAAACTTTTATGATGGCAATTGGTAAGTTGACCATTCAGCAGTTTTTTGCAGGTTTATACGGTCATACAGATATTGAGGCAGACCCAATGAGTGGTGGACGTCAAATGGGTGGACATTTTGCAACACATAGTTTAAACGAAGACGGTAACTGGAAGAATCTAACAGCACAACCAAATAGTAGCCCAGACATCTCTCCTACTGCTGGGCAGATGCCGCGCCTTTTAGGATTGGCTCAAGCTTCAAAAATATTTAGAAATGTAAAAGGACTTGAGAACAAGTCTAACTTTTCCATTAACGGAAACGAAGTCGCTTGGGGAACTATTGGAAATGCCAGTACCAGTGAAGGCCTATTCTGGGAGACTATCAATGCCGCAGGAGTATTGCAAGTACCAATGGTAATGAGTGTTTGGGATGATGAATATGGTATTTCTGTACATGCTAAACACCAAACCACCAAAGAAAATATTAGCGAAATATTGAAAGGGTTTCAACGAACTGAAGACGAACCAGGATACGAAATAATGCGTGTAAATGGCTGGGATTATGCTACTTTGATTGAAACATATCGGAATGCAGGAAAAATTGCCCGAGAAGAGCACGTTCCAGTTCTGGTCCATGTACAGCAATTAACGCAACCACAAGGACACTCAACTAGTGGCTCTCATGAACGCTATAAAGATAAAGATCGTTTAGCATGGGAAGCAGAATTCGATTGCAACGTGCAAATGCGACTTTGGATGTTGGAGAACAATATGGCTTCGGAAGCAGAGCTCGAAGAGCTTGAAAAATCAATAAAAAAAGAAGTTCGTGATGGTAAGAAAGCCGCGTGGGAAGCATTTTTAACACCTCAAAAGCAGGAATTACACGAGGCTATTACTTTATTAGGGAACTTAGCCGAAAGTTCAGCTAACAAGAATTTTATTGAAAAGATAAAGGATGATTTAGCTTCTGAAACGGAACCGCTTCGCAGAACTATTGCTTCCGCTACACGAAAAGCATTACGATATGTTGTTGGTGAAAAGTCTTCAGAAAAAAGACAATTACAGGATTGGATAGAAAATTATTTTGAGATCATACAACCAAAATATAGCTCTCACCTCTATTCCGAAGCAAAAGAAAACGCAACAACTGTTTCCGAAATAAAACCAACATATGATCCGAATGCTGAAGATGTTGATGCTAGACTTGTACTAAGAAATAACTTCGATGCAATTTTTAGCAAACATCCTGAGACCTTGATCTTTGGTGAAGATGCTGGAGCCATAGGAGATGTAAATCAAGGGCTTGAAGGTATGCAGGAAAAATACGGTGAGCTTAGAGTTGCAGATGTAGGCATTCGAGAAGCGACTATTCTTGGGCAAGGAATAGGAATGGCAATGCGAGGCCTTAGACCTATTGCTGAAATTCAATATTTAGATTACATCCTTTATTGCCTTCAGATAATGAGTGATGATCTAGTAACCGTTCAATACAGAACTAAGGGTAGACAAAAGGCCCCACTTATTGTTCGAACAAGAGGACATAGACTTGAAGGAATTTGGCATAGCGGATCTCAAATGGGAGGATTAATCCACTTGCTTAGAGGAATGTATATATTGGTTCCAAGAAATATGACCAAAGCGGCTGGTTTTTACAATACTTTGCTCGAAACCGATGAACCTGCGTTAGTGATTGAATGTTTAAATGGCTACCGATTAAAAGAGAAAATGCCAACCAATTTAGGTGAGTTTAGAACTCCTATTGGTGTTGTTGAGACCATCAAAGAAGGAACGGATATAACATTAGTATCTTATGGAAGTACCTTACGAATTGTAGAGGAAGCTGCCAAGGAACTAATTCAAGTTGGAATTTATGCAGAAGTAATTGACATACAGTCCCTTTTACCACTAGACTTAAATAAAGACTTGATTGAAAGTGTTAAGAAAACGAACCGTATTCTAGTGATTGACGAAGATGTTTCCGGTGGCGCTTCAGCATATATTTTACAGCATATTTTGGACGAGCAAGACGGTTATAAACATTTGGACAGTAAGCCTCAAACGCTTACCGCAAAAGCACATCGACCGGCATATGGAACAGATGGAGATTACTTTTCAAAACCCTCAACCGAAGATGTTTTTGAAAAAGTATATGATATGATGCATGAGGTAAGTCCAGAGAATTTTCCGAAGTTGAGATAAGGTATTTCCTACAAGAAAATTAAAATAATTTATGCTTATTAAATAAATTATACTACTTTAGTCGTTCAATAAAGATAAAAAATAAGTTTATGTTACTGAATAATTTAAATAACAATAATAATAACGCCAAGACGTAACAGAAACTTGTAAACGATATTTAACCGCCAAGTTTCTAGAAGCTTGGCGGTTTTTTTTTGTTCATAAACTAACCAAATAAAATATAGAATTATGTGTGGAATTGTATGTGCTTTTGATCTAAAACAATCAAGTGAGTCATTAAGACCTCAATTATTATCAATGGCAAAACGTCTTCGTCACCGTGGACCAGACTGGAGTGGAATATTTAATGATGAAAACGCAATTATGGCGCACGAACGTCTTGCCATTGTCGATCCTACCAGTGGAAAACAACCTTTATTTTCTGAAAACAAAAAATTAGTGCTCGCTGCGAATGGTGAAATTTACAATCATATGGAATTGCGAGAGCAATTTAAAGGGAAGTATAACTTTCAAACCAAAAGTGATTGCGAAGTTATTTTAGCATTGTATCAAGAAAAGGGAACTGATTTTTTGGACGAACTAAATGGTATTTTCGGTTTTGCAATATATGATGCTGAAGAAGATGAATACCTTATAGCAAGAGATCATATGGGGATTATCCCTCTGTATATGGGATGGGACAAGGACGGTACTTTTTACGTAGCTTCAGAATTAAAAGCACTAGAAGGTATTTGCACTAAAATAGAGCTCTTCCCTCCAGGACATTATATGCACAGCAGCGATGGAGAGTTGAAAAGGTGGTGGACCCGCGACTGGATGGAATTCGACAGCGTAAAAGACAATGAAACCAGTATTGAAGATTTAAAAAACGCTTTAGATGCTGCTGTGCATAGACAATTAATGAGTGATGTTCCCTATGGTGTATTGCTTTCAGGTGGTTTAGATTCATCTATCACCTCTGCCCTAGCCAAAAAATACGCAGACAAAAGAATTGAAAGTGGTGACGTAGAAAATGCTTGGTACCCACGATTACATTCATTCGCTATAGGTCTCGAGGGGTCTCCAGATTTGGTAGCAGCAAAAAAAGTAGCGGATCATTTAGATACTGTCCATCATGAGGTTCATTTTACGATCCAGGAGGGAATTGATGCATTACGTGATGTGATTTATCATGTAGAAACCTATGACATCACCACTATACGTGCGTCCACACCTATGTTCTTATTAGCACGTGCGATAAAAGCAATGGGAATAAAAATGGTGCTATCTGGTGAAGGGGCAGATGAAATCTTTGGAGGCTACTTGTATTTTCATAAGGCGCCTACTGCCAAAGATTTCCATGAGGAAAATGTTCGAAAATTAGACAAACTACATATGTACGATTGTCTTCGCGCAAATAAATCATTAGCATCTTGGGGAATTGAAGGACGCGTACCATTCTTAGACAAAGAGTTTATGGATGTTGCCATGCGTCTCAACCCTAAAGACAAAAGGATCATTGCAGGACAAAACAGTCCAATGGCAAAACAAGCGATGGAAAAATGGGTGCTACGAGAAGCTTTTTGTGACATGTTGCCTAAAAGCGTTGCCTGGAGACAAAAAGAACAGTTTAGTGATGGTGTTGGGTATAGCTGGATTGATACACTTAAAGAATTAGTAAACGGTCAAGTAAGTGACGAACAAATGGAGAATGCTCATTTTCGTTTCCCAATTCAGACGCCTACAAGCAAAGAAGAATTTTACTATCGTTCTATTTTTGAAGAACATTTTCCGAGCGATACAGCGGCTCTAAGTGTTCCATCGGTCCCTTCGGTTGCTTGCAGTAGTCCAGTAGCTTTAGCCTGGGATGAAAGCTTTAAAAATATGAATGACCCTAGTGGACGTGCTGTTGCAAATGTCCACGATGACGCCTACTAAAATGTTGATAATCATATAACTTAAATATGAATGTGTTCAAATAATTCAACCCCGTTCTTGTTCAAGCAAATTGACAATCATTTTTTTTGTCTATCTTTAAAAGATTACCTAAAGATAGTCCTATGAAAAAATTTATGTTTGTTTTTTTTCTGATTGCAACATTTGGTTTCTCCCAAACCCCCTGTGATGGTGGATTCGCAGGAATTTACCCTTGTAATGGATTCGGTTTACAGTCGCAAATTCCATTTACAGATATGGGAGCTACCAATGCAAGTGACTCGTGGGGCTGGGTTGACCCGTTGGACAATAAAGAATATGCCATTATAGGTTTGGATAACGGAACTGGCTTTATTGATATTTCAGATCCGGTGAGTCCTGTTTACCTTGGAAAGCTTCCTTCGGCAACTGGAACAGCACTTGCGAGAGATATTAAGACATATAATACCTACGCCTTTGTGGTGAGTGATAATAACGGAGCTCATGGGATGCAGGTTTTTGATTTAACACGCTTACGTTCGGTTGTGGATCCACCAGTAACATTTACAATGGATGCTCATTATACCGATTTTGAAAACGCTCATAATCTTGCCATAAATGAAGACACTGGATTCGCCTATGCATTGAGAACAAATACCTACGGTGGAGGAATCCATTTTATAGATATTCAAGACCCCTTGAATCCGGTTAGCGCTGGTGGTTTTAGTGGTGTCTATACTCATGATGCACAGATTGTAAACTATCACGGACCAGACAGCGATTATTCTGGAAGAGAAATTCTACTGAGTTTTAACGGGTATGATCAAGATGTTTGGATAGTCGACGTTACAGATAAAACAAATCCTCAAGCTATTACAAATTTCACTTTTACCAGTAGCGAGCATTCTCACCAAGGATGGCTTACAGAAGATCATAAATACCTGATAATGGGTGATGAAGCGGACGAACTGAACTTTGGTTTTAATACGCGAACTATTATTTTCGACATAACAGACTTGGATAACCCAATACAGACATTTGAACATACTGGCTCTACTGAAGCAACAGATCATAATGGATACACTATAGGGGATAGTTATTACTTAGCCAACTATGCCGCAGGGTTAAGAGTCTTTGATATTTCGGATATTGAAAATGGAACCATGATAGAAACAGGCTATTTTGATGTATACCCCACCAATAATTCTGCTGGATTTAATGGTGCCTGGACGGCATACCCTTATTTTCCTAGTGGAAACATATTGGTTTCGGCATTAACTTATACAGACCCTAATTATACTGGCGGTTTCTTTTTACTGAAAGATGGCCTTTTGGGTGTTGAGGATTTCAATCAGACTGATGAAATCTACTTGCACCCAAATCCAGCAACAGATATTGTAAACATTACTTTTTCGAAGGGTTTATTATTAGAGTCAATTGAAGTATTTGACGTAACTGGAAGACGAATAAAGGTAGAATCAACAAATACAGTAGATATATCTTCATTTCAAAATGGGTTGCTCTTCGTTCGCATTTTTACAGATCAAGGAACAATAACAAAGAAGCTTATTAAAAATAATTGACCTAATAAATTAGAAAAAACATCCTTAAACATTGCTAAGGCAACCACTTTTTATCAAAGTTGGGTTTGCGCTTTTCAAGAAAGGCATCTCTTCCCTCCTTAGCTTCATCTGTCATATAAGCGAGCCTTGTTGCCTCTCCAGCAAATACTTGTTGCCCAACCATTCCATCATCGGTTAGGTTCATCGCAAATTTCAGCATCTTTATAGAGGTTGGTGATTTCTCTAATATTTCTTGAGCCCATTCAAAAGCTGTATTCTCTAATTCAGAATGGGGAATAACTGCGTTTACCATTCCCATTTCATAAGCTTCCTGGGCGTTGTAGTTTCTTCCAAGGAAAAAGATTTCACGAGCCTTCTTCTGCCCTACCATTTTTGCAAGATAAGCACTGCCATAACCACCATCGAAACTGGTAACGTCCGCGTCAGTTTGCTTAAAAATAGCATGTTCTTTACTAGCTAATGTTAGATCACAAACCACGTGCAAACTGTGACCACCACCAACGGCCCAACCTGGAACCACGCAGATAACGGCTTTCGGCATAAAACGAATCAGACGCTGTACATCTAAAATATTTAAGCGGTGGTAGCCATCCTCACCCACATAACCCTGATGCCCTCGTGCCCTTTGATCACCTCCACTACAGAAACTATAAACACCATCTTTAGAGGAAGGACCTTCGGCCGATAACAACACCACACCTATACTCGTGTCTTCTTGAGCATCATGAAAAGCATCCAACAGTTCCCCGGTAGTTTTTGGGCGAAACGCGTTACGAACGTCCGGCCTATTAAAAGCAATTCGAGCCACCCCATCGCATTTTTTATAAGTAATATCTGAATATTCTCTTGCCATTTTCCAGTTAGGTGTCCTCATATTTTATATTTTAGCCAAAGGTAGTAATTCCCACCAAGACTGGGAACCTCATTACGGTTTAAACTTTACAGAAAACTGTTAGGTTGAGCTTGTCGAAACCCCTAAATAAGCCCTTTGACAAACTCAGGCTAACAAAAAAATCACACTATGCGCAATTATTTATTTTTCTTCGGATTTTTATTTATGACAGTAACTTTAACAGCACAAGATGAATACAACTTCACTGAAGTTATCGATCTAGAAGCCACGCCTGTTATTAGTCAGGGTCGAACAGGAACTTGCTGGAGCTTTTCAACTTCTTCTTTTTTAGAATCGGAGATCATTAGACTAACAGGTAAGCAAATTGATCTTTCTGAAATGTATACAGTTCGGAACACCTATCCTAAAAAGGCAGAAAATTTCGTGATGCGTCAAGGTAAGGCACAGTTTAGTCAGGGTGGATTGGCTCACGACGTTATTAATTCGGTTAGTGAATATGGTCTTATGCCGCAAGAAGCATTTAGCGGGTTATTTCCTGGAAATGAAACCCATAATCATGCTGAGCTCGAAGCTGTACTCGAAGCTATGGTAAAAACTTATGTGGATAATCCTGGTAAAAAATTAAGTAAAAAATGGAAAAATGCAATCCAAGCGGTATTAGATGTTTATCTAGGGGAAAACTTAGGCACATTTACCTATGAAGGCAAACAATATACTCCGGCCTCTTTTCGGGATATGACAAAGATTGTAGCTGAAGATTATGTGACGATTACATCTTTTTCTCACGCTCCCTTCTACAAGCCATTTATTCTAAATATTCCTGATAACTGGAGCTACGGAGGTATGTATAATGTTCCATTAGATGAATTGATGCAGAGTATTGATAATGCACTAGAAGAGGGTTTTTCGGTTGAGCTAGATTGCGATGTAAGCGAACGAACATTCTCGTCTAAAGATGGTATTGCCGTGATTCCGAAGGAATCAGAAAACAAAGTAAAAGCGCTTCAAGGGGTATACCCAGAGATGAATATTACGCAAGAGTATCGACAGGAAGAGTTTGAAAACTTTACAACCACCGACGACCACTTAATGCACATTACTGGCATCCTTCATGACCAGAATGGGACTAAGTATTATAAAGTAAAAAACAGCTGGGGTACAGATGAAAAACGAACGGCAAATGGAGGTTATGTATATTTTAGTACGGCCTATATGCGATTAAAAACGATTAGTGTCATGGTGCATAAAGATGCTGTTCCAAAAAGCACTTCAAAAAAATTAAACCTATAAAATCAATTGGTACTCGTAATGATTAGATGAAAAGACTACTGCACTTGTTACTATTTCTTGCACCTCTTATTGTTCTGGGGCAATATGATTTTGATACGCGCTATTTTACGATAAATGTAGCGTCCTTACCAGAAGCGCCTGAGCTTGATCAAAAATGGGAACTATCAACTTCGAATGATGAATCTCAAAGGACGTTTATTTTAGACAACACGCCAACCTTTGAAGCTACATTACGGTCTTTAAGAATTAGTTCTTCGAATTATTGGGAGCCAGTAGATATGCGCAATGCGTCAAATACTACTGAAAATTATATTGACACTACTTGGGAGATTAATCCCGCGAAGACTAGCTATTATGGCACTAGTAGTTACAAGGCAGATGGAGCGACAAAAGTGACTAATACCGTTTATTCTGAAGTAAGAGGTTTGGATTTGTTAGATCGCTGTCCACCAGTTGGGATTTGCCCCCGTTGTACACCTTACAGGTTTAATCAAGGCTATTAGCAAGGCCATCACACTACTCTTTTTGCACTAACTCAATTCCATCCTCTTTTAAAAGAACCTGCTTGTCTTTATAAAGCGTGCCAATCGCCTTTTTGAAACTTTTCTTACTCATTCCCAACTCATTCTTAATTGTTTCTGGGTCCGATTTGTCATGCAAAGGAAGAAATCCTCCAGCGGTCTTAAGCTCTTCCAAAATAAAATTAGCGTTTGGTTCGATGCTTCTATACCCAGGAGTTTGTAGCACAAGATCGATTTTATTATCTTCTCTTATTTTCTTCACATATGCCTTCATTCGATCACCAGAACGAATATCTTCGAAAATATCTTCTATATAGATAAGCCCTTTATGTTCTCCATTTACAATTGCATTTGCTCCTTTATCTGTAAGATGAGTAACCAAGATATTAACTTCTTCAAAAGCTTCAACAGTAATTGTTTCGTTTTGAACAAAGCGATTGGTTTTACTAGAGCCCACCAAACGATTGGTTTGTTCATCTAAATACAGATAAACGATATACCAATTTCCTATTTTCATTGGTCTTGCTTGCTCTTTAAAGGGTACAAAGAGTTGTTTTTCCAGCCCCCAATCCATAAACGCCCCATAATCTGTTACATCGCTACAGTTAAGGTAACCAAAACTATTTAGAAGCAAGAATGGTTCAAGTGTAGTTGCAATGGGTCGTTCCTCATTATCTAGATATACAAAAACTTCAATTTCATCATCTATTTCGAAGTTTTCTGGTTTGTATTTGTGCGGTAACAATACTACATTTTCCTCTTCATCACCCAAATATAGGCCTGGATCGGTCTCCCTGAGAATCGTAAGTGTGTTATATTCACCTAGTTTGATCATAGATGCAAAGATACAATTTCCGAAGTGATAAAAACGGTAAAAAAGAACGTGAAATTTAGCCCAGAATTATTAATTTCACCACCAATGAAGCTAACAAAAATTCATAATCTTCCTGAAAAGGAAATCTTAAGACATGTTCTAAAATCGGATATCGCTGATATTTATTTTTACACTAATATTGTGGTTGTAGAGGCATTTGAAGGAGTTACCCTATCCTATAAAACTGCATTCTCTGTTTTACTCAAGTCACTTCAACTTTTTGGAATTAAGCCCTGCATCTATATTGCAAACCGTGTTAATTCCTACTCAGTAAATCCAAACGATTATAAGTATTTAAACAAAATAAATACGCTCAAAGGGATTGCTATTGTAACACAGCTAGAAGAAGCAAGGAATAACGCAGAGTTGGAACGGAAGTTTTCAAAAAAGCCCTTCGAAATTTTTGAAAATATTGAAGAAGCCTATAAATGGGGAATTAATATTCTAAATAAGTAAAGTAAGCTTCCAACTCTTTTGACAAAACTTATTTTATATAATTGAAGTATTCGAGCAAAACAGTATCATTAATCTCGGAAGGCGTAAACACTTCGAGTAGCTTTGGTCGTTCTGAAGTATCGTAAAATACACTCAACTCCTTTTTCAAGCCTTTCAATTTTGAAACCATGGTATATTCGATGTTATACATCTCACATAAATGTTTCGCAGAATAACCGTGCTGTGTTTCAAAGAACCTATTAAAATGATCTGTCTCCTTTGCTCCAGGAAGGATTCTAAAAATCCCGCCTCCATTATTATTTATGACAATAATCCTAAAGCTATTAGGGATATAATTGTTCCAAAGCGCGTTGCTATCATACAAAAAACTAACATCTCCAGTTACAAATATGGTTTGTAACTTGGATACCCAGGCTGCTCCTATGGCAGTACTGGTGCATCCATCAATACCACTTGTGCCTCTATTACAAAAGACTCTTAAGGAAGGGTCTAAATGAAACAGTTGGGCGTATCTAATAGTAGCACTATTACTCAATTGCAACTGTGTATGTCTCGGAAGGCTTTTGAATATTTCTGAAAACACTTTAAAATCGGAAAAAGGAGCTACATTTTCATACTTCGAGTGTTTACTTAATCTATCACCACTAACCTCCTTAAAATCAAACTTATATACACTTTTTACATTATTTATTTCTGGTATGAGGTTGTGGAAAAAGTTATTAGGGATCATTTTAAAATGATGGTCCAAACAAAAGAAAGTATCATACGCTTTCTTTACGTCTATATGCCAATGCTCTTTTGGAGGATAAGCCCTTAAAAAAGCCTTTATTTTCTTAGAAACTACCATTCCTCCAAAAGTGAGTAATATATCCGGTTGCAGTTTTAAAAATTCAGACTCTTCCAATGGAGCAATCAATTGATCAATTGCCGGAAAGAAGTCCTTATGAGATAAATTCGAAGTGGTTTCTGTAAGTACAATAATGCTTTCATCTTCAGCAAGCACATCAATAAATCGTCGCTCCAAACTATCTGGAGGAAGAACACCTACCAATATCATTTTCTTGGCACTATCGTTCCATTTTTGAGCAAAAGAAGAAATATCATCTATAATGTTTTCGGAGGTTCGGTTAAAAATTGGTCTTTTTATCTCAACTTGCAAGGCCGCTACTGTTCCGTATAGCGGTTCTGAAAATGGAGTATTAATATGTACAGGTCCTTTTTGATCTATTGCCATTTGTAAAGCCTCGGTGATGACACTTTCGTTATAAGATTGTTTGCCTTCAATACAGTTCGCATTATATAAAATATGGTTTGAATACACATTTTCTTGACGAATGGTTTGCCCATCTCCTATTTCAATTAAGTCAACCGGTCGGTCGGCAGAGATAATCACCAAAGGAATATCACTATAAAAGGCCTCCGCAACAGCCGGATAATAATTAAGTAAAGCGGAACCAGAAGTACAAACAAGAGCTACTGGTTTATCAAGTTGTTGTGCCAATCCAAGGGCGAAGAAAGCTGCGCAACGCTCATCTACAATGCTAAAGTTTACAAAATCAGTATGACCTGTAAAACCTATTGTCAATGCTGCGTTTCGAGAGCCAGGAGATATCACAATATGATCAATCTCGTGTTGCAGGCATAATTGGATTAGGGTTTGAGAAAGGAGTTTATCTGAAAACTTCATTGGAAACAAAGGTACAAATAGTAGTCAATTAATTGAGGAAAGGCTTTAACACCTGTAACATTGTTTGTAACTTATTTTGGGTTTCCTCCCATTCTTCCTGTGAATTTGACACTGAGGTGATTCCACTTCCTACATACAAATTGGCGATGCCTTCTTCGATTTTCACACAACGTAGATTTACGAACAACTGAGAACTATTGCTATTTTCATCCACTGGCCCTACAAACCCAGTATAAAACTCTCGATCGTAACCTTCATTTTTATCGATAAATTTCTTCGAAAAATTCATTGGAGTACCACAAACTGCTGGTGTAGGATGCAAAGCAGAGGCGATGATATCTAACGTGGCTTTTCCATTCTTTAAAGCGCCACTAACATCTGTTCTAAGATGTGCTACAGAACCCGCAAGCTGCGTATATGTCTTAGAAATTTTAATAACCGAAGTCAACTTTTCAAGACTAGACGTAATGGCATCTGTAACATATTGCTGTTCGATTATTTCCTTTAGTGTCCAATCTGGTGGTTTGTTATCATTTATTTTTTTCGTTCCAGCCAAGGCCATAGTTGTAAAGGCAATTCCATTGGTTTTAATCAATAACTCCGGAGTTGCACCAAGCCAAATTCCAGTTTCTGGATGATACCAGACATAGTCAAAGGCCTCTGGAAAGAAATTAAGCAATCTTAATATAATTGCACCAAGATCGATTCGCGATAACGGTAGCTTTTTACATCGAGAGACTACTATTTTACTCGCTTTTTTGTCTTCGATGGATTTTATTGCTTTACCAACAAGCCTTTTATGAACAAGGCGCTCGTTGTTGATTTCATCCACTTGAATTTCATCAAGAGGAAGCATTTCCGATTTAAACTTGGTTTCCACCACTTCACAATTAGCCGCGAACATACATAGTGTTGGTCTAATGTCATCAAAAGGAGCCAACTTCACACCCTTTTCTGAAAAATTCTTTGTTGTATGTAATGAACTATCTTTCTGAAAATAACAGGTGAGCACTTCTTCATCGGGCAGACTATAAAGAACAAATGGAAGCTCGCTCTTGTAATGATCTTCAATTTTTTGGAGGAGCAACTTATAATCCATTCAAAATTATTTACCTAAAGTTATAGTTGTAAGCTTTACCAGGGACACCAGGGTTCCCTCCTCATTAGTAATTGGGATATGCCACAATTGAATTGTTCTACCTTTATGCAGAATTTTTGCCTTAGCATAAACATAACCATCCCTAACACTTTTAACGTGATTGGCCGCAATTTCGATTCCTCTTATCTTGATCTCATTAGAGCCTAAAAATACCATAGCTCCTGCGCTGCCAACACTTTCAGCTAACGCCACAGAGGCACCCCCATGTAAAACACCATCCGGTTGATGTACCCTAGGGTTAACCGGCATTCGAGCAACTAGCGTATCCTCAGTGATATCTGTAAATTCAATATCAAGCGTCTCCATTAGAGTGCCCTTACACATATTATTACAAGCAATTAGCAGTTTTTCTTTAGTACTCTTCATAAGAATCTATTACTTTTACAAAAGTACGAAACCAACGATTAGAATGAGTTTGGAAAAACAAGTTTCTTATAACACGACAAATACCTATTTGACTCTCAACTCGTTAACACCCACTACAAAAAATGTTTGGTTGGTATTTCACGGGATGGGATATTTAAGTAGGTACTTTTTGAGCTACTTTTCTCACTTAAATCCGCTAGAAAACTTCATTGTTGCTCCTCAGGCGCCAGCTAAATATTATCAAGGGAAGAATTTTAAACATGTTGGAGCCTCATGGCTTACCAGGGAAAACACTAAAACAGAAATCGCCAATGTATTGACCTATGTGGATGCTGTCTATAAAGCGGAGAGACTGGACATTTCGAAAAATTTCATTGTTTTAGGATATTCACAGGGAGTTTCTATTGCCACTCGCTGGCTCGCCACAAGAAAAATTGATTGCAATCATTTGGTTTTGCACTCCGGAGGTATACCAAAAGAATTAAAAAAAGAAGACTTTAGTTTTATGCATAAAAGCACTAAAGTCACGTATTTATATGGTTCGGAGGATCAATACATTTCAGAGGCTAGAAAAACCGAAGAAGAACTAAAAGGTACTAATCTCTTTGAAGAAAGGCTCAAAACCGAAGTGTTTACCGGCATTCATGAAGTAAATAGAGGCTTCATCTACCGTCTATCGACTGAAAGTTAATTTTCTCCTGTGCATTTTGTCGAATAAATTTGCATATTATCAAAGTAAAGGTTTAATCCACATTGATTTGTAGGAAAAAACCTGATGGAGAGATGTGAAAAATCAACTACTTACCGTCTTACTTTGTTTGTTCACGGTCTTTGTGGTTGCAGAAGTAAGTCCTAAAGAAAAACAAGCTTTAATTGACTTATATCTCGCTACTAATGGTGGGAACTGGGTCAATACTTGGGATATCAATTCTCCTGTTTCAGAATGGCATGGAATTACCGTGGAAAATAACTTTGTTACAGGTATAAGTTTACTTTTTAATAATATGAATGGAACACTTCCTGTGTCAATCGGTTATTTCACTGATTTAAAGATACTTAGGTTATCATTCAATAAACTTACTGGCACTATTCCTATGGAAATTGGGCGGCTTTCCAATCTCGAACTACTTGCGCTAAACGGAAATAACTTAAGCGGCAGTATTCCGTCAAGTATTGGCAACATTGAATCTTTAAAAGAGTTACACCTAAGTAGTAATCGTTTAACTAGGAATGATCCCAACAAGTCTGAGTAACTTGACACAATTAGAAACACTAAATGTGTTTGACAATAAACTGTCAGGTACTTTACCCATTGGTTTATCTCACTCTAAAAATATAAAAAAACTTGTGGTTGCGCAAAATGATTTAATTGAAACTGAAGCTTACTCCTCACTGCTTCTTTTTAAGAACGGCCCCAATTTCAAGCCGAATAATGGTTTCACTCCTTCTACAAAAACTGTAATCGCAAGTGAGACAAGCGAAGGTAACTAACACTAATTCAAAAATTCATTATTTATTTGGTTAAAAGCGGCTCTAGTAGGAGCCGCTTTTTTTTAGCTAATTCAATAAATTAACTTCTTTATTTCGCCAAATTTTAAGATAGGGTTATTTGCGATTTAATGTTATTCAACGTGTTTCTTTTTAGTGAAATCGTGTGCCGAAATTTATTTTATGTTTCATTTTGAATAAACTTGCAAAACATTCCCGTCTTACATACCTATATAAATGAACACTAGCTTTTGTTACCCCTTATTTTTATTTTTTTTATACACTAGGGTTAGAGCATCTGCTTACTAAACTTAGAGCCTAAGTATATAGCCACTCCTCCACTTAAAAACATAAGAATACTATAGACCGCTGGAGCAATAGCAAAAGCGGTATTCCCTAAAAGAACAACCGCGACCGTAATTGCAAGCGTCCCATTTTGGATTCCCGATTCTATTGAAATTGAGATAGCTTGGGGGGTTTTTAATTTAAATAACCTTGCCGAATAAAACCCAATCAACATGGTTAACGCATTTAATATAAAGGTTGCTGCGCCTGCCTGTCTAAAATAGGCCTCCATATTAGTCCTTTCCTTAACGATAATACCCAAAATAATAATGGCAAGAACAATGGCCGATGCTATTCTAACTGGTTTTGCCATCTTCAGAGAAAAGTCCTTGTTAAATCGTCTCAAAGACATACCAAGAAGAATTGGAATAACTACAATAATAAAAATTTGAGCAATAGTTTCTAAAATACTCAAGTTTACCTCTTGACCATTTAATTCGAAATAATTCAATGCGAAACTAACAATAAAAGGAATCGTAAAGATTGTAATCAAACTACTAATAGCTGTAAGACTGACTGACAAGGCCAAATCTCCTTTGGCTAAATGGGTAATCAAGTTAGATGTTGGTCCGCCAGGGCAAGCAGCTAAAATCATAACGCCAATAGCAATCTCAGGTTCCATTGGGAACAAAAGAGTTATACCAAACCCTATTAAAGGCAATAAAACCAGCTGGTTTGTGAGTCCAACAAAAACCGCCTTCGGATAGAGAATAATTCTTTTAAAGTCTTTTAACTCTAAGGACATTCCCATTCCGAACATAATAATTATTAAGGCTCCGGCTAAAACGATCGTAGAAATATTATCCATTGTAAAAGGTATTAATTTTTTACGGAAAGATAATACATATTCTTAACTTCAAAATACTCAAGACCATATCAAATCTCGCTATTTGACCCGTCAATATATTTAGAATATCCATCTCCAAGAACAGACTCAATTTGAAATCCTTCTATATTATTAGTACCTTACACGACTAAGTCATAATAAAGTAAAAATCTATGAAATCTATTTACCTCCTAATCTTTGCCTTTTGTTCAACAATGGCATTTTCACAGAGCCATTTTCAGAAAAAAGCACAGCCAACTCCTATTGTCAATAGAGGAATATTAACGCCTATAGTTGCATCCATAGCGTATCAAGGATATGAGGAAACGCAGGCATACTTTGGAGAAGGGGAATATGAGATATTTATAGATAACTTGAATGGTGTTCTTGACAAACCGATTATTGTATTAGATGGTTTCGATCCTGGAGATGGTAGAGATATTACTGGTTTGTACAATAGTTTGGAGTTTGATGGGCAAAATATGGCGGATATATTAAGGGACGAGGGATTTGATATTGTAGTACTCAATGCTCCACAATATACTACAGGTGGAAAAGACATTGATGGTGGTTCAGATTATATACAGCGTAATGCTCTGGTCTTGGTAGAAATGATCAACTTTCTTAATGCCCAAAAGGTCGGTGATGAAGAGTTGGTAGTCCTTGGGCCGAGTATGGGAGGACTTATCGCACGATATGGTTTAACTTATATGGAACAAAATAGTCTCGATGCTGAGACTCGCCTTTATATCTCCTTCGACTCTCCGCACAGAGGTGCAAATATCCCAATTAGTTTACAATACCTAATTAACTATTTAGGACAAGAATTGGGAGATCCAGATGCCCAAGCAATCGTCGATAATGTATTGAATTCACCGGCCGCTAAAGAAATGCTCTATGATCATTTGTCTGCACATTTGTTGGCAGGATCTACTTACGAGCAGGACCCTACACTACTTCTACCTATGGGGGCTCCAGGTTTTAGGGATACTTTTCAAGCCGAACTGGATGCACTTGGTTTTCCTCAGCAGGTACGAAACATAACCATGGTAAATGGAAGCGCCTTGGGAACAACCACAGGAACAGTAGGTATGCAAGTTGTAGATACTACATTGGATCTCGGAGATCTTGTTGTTGGACTTACTGCGGATGTGAACCTTCACTTTACACCAGCTGCTAGCCAAACCAATAACGTAACAAGTTTTGAAACCTTTTTATTCGGAATCCCTCTGAATTCATTTGATGCAGATGCCGAATCGTTTTCAACAAGCGATGGTGTGGATGCTTCTCCAGGAGGAACTTCCAATATTTCAGGTGCTCTTGGGGGAGGCGGAAGCAGCAATCCAATTATTGTTGCTTTTATAGCTGCATTGGATCAAGATGATTATTCTTTTACCCCTTTAATAAGCGCATTGGCCATTGAGAATGAAGATGATTGGTTTGCAGTGCCTGATATTGGCGGAACGCACACTTCTCCTTTTGTAAACACCTATATTCCTGACGAAAACGAGCCACATGTAACGGTTACACAAGAAAATGCACAATTTGCATTGGACGAAATAAGAAATATAGTTTTAAGTACTTTAGATATTGATTTCGTAAAAAGGTATCAATTATTAAAAAATCCCGTTTCAAATACTATTAATTTACAAATGAATTCAGTTATACCTTTTGGTACTATTGAAATGGTAGTTCATTCGATTACTGGACAACAGGTTTTTTCAAAAACTATAAACAGCCCTGCAGATCAAATTTCGATCGAACATGCTTTAAATTCTGGAATCTATATTCTGAAAATTAATGACACTCAAAGCACAACAGCGATTAGATTTGTTGTGGAATAGGGTTCAGCGTGAAATATAATACTTAAAGCCACAGTTTTTTAATTGTGGCTTTTTTATACTCGAATTTAAGAGTCTTCCTTCATTGATCATTGTGTTTTAGCCTATTCCAATTGTTCTCATCCAGAAAACCATCTTCCTCGGGAGCTTAATAATTACGTATAAATACCTATATACCAAGCAATTAATTTGCTTTACATTTGAATAAGCTTCCCTGAAGTAATTCAGTACCTATTGGTCTTTTACGTTCCATTAATAGTCCTTTATGAATCGCTTCTACTTAAATTAAATAACAACCGAATTCTAACTAACCCAACCAAAAATGAGAAAACTAATCATATTTCTTTTTACAACCTTACTTTTTGTGAATTGTAAAAATTACGATAAAAAGGAATCAGAAGTAAACATAGAAAGCGAAACCGTACTTACTAGCGTAACCTCTACCGAATTTATGTTTAAAACTCCTGCGCTTCAGAAGGATTTTTCCGAAGATACCTCAAATCAAAATATAATGAACAATGAATGGAATGTGAACCTTACTGGCTTTACAAATCAGGGGATTGCAGGGAATCCATGGAATGCAACAAACGACACAGAAATTACCAATTATTTTAATCCGGCCATTGTTGGTATTCCTTCAGGGGGTGCAAATGTTGCCATACAATGGAATGCCTTGCCTGGAAGGATTAATTACTACTACCCTTCTATGAGACCAAATGATAAATTTGCCTTGGCAGATACTGGCTTGTTGGCAAATGGCTCTCTTCCTCCATTAATTCCTGCAGACGCGTGTGATTCTGGATCGACGGATAAAATAAAATACGGGCCGTACGGGCCGCGAGGTTTTCAAGATGAATATTGCGAATGGTCCGTGACAAGAAACGACCAAGGGAAAATCACTCGTATTGATTTTACTTGTGAGAATCCTGAATATTGGAATACAGTTTGGAACGTAAGTCCTGAGAAAGTACTAGAATTATATCAAAGTACACTAGACAAACCATCTATTGTTATGGAAGACCTTTATATGAAGGATTCTAATGGAAATGGAGTGGTTGACCCATCTACTGGTAATTATTTATACAACCCATTAAATAAATACAACAATGGCTCTGGTGGAGCTATGCACCTTACTTCTACACCCAATACCATCCAAACAGAAATTGGATTAGGGACTTCGGCTTCTATTAACAGAAAAAACTATGGAACTGGTTACGAAGATCTCCTATGCTGTGGTCAATTTGGGCAAAAATTTAGAAATAGTGACCCAACCATTGGAGGTAATATCAATGTATATGCCGCTCAAGGAATGAATGTATCCCTTGCAAATCCACCTGGATTATATATTCAAAAACCAACATCGGCAGACTTTAAACCTTTCACCACACCAGATGGTACAGATCCAGCTACATTTTGGACCACAGTGCGGGGACAAGAATCTTTACCAGATGTCGATGGGTTATCAATGCCTGGGAATTATATTCTTCATGCCAAATATGAGGTTCCTGCAGGCCTAGGCTATACTGTAAGTGATATTTTATACAATGGTACTCCTGTGGCTTGGGGAAGTCAAATTGCTCAGCTCATCGATATGCACATCATTGCTACCGCTTATAAAGGAACTATTCAATCTCCTTTGGAATGTGTTGAAGCATCCACAACTATTTATGCAGAACCACTTCAATTATTCTATGCCGATGTGTATAATGCATATGGGAGTACTGTTGTGCCAAATCCTGCGGACTTTCCAATGACCACTTTGAGCAATAGTACCTATGTAACACCGAAAATAAAAGCAAACGCTCAAAACCAGTCAATGGTAATTACAGTGTCTGGATTAGACACTTCTAAAGGAAACCCTTCAATTAGTTTTGACGGTACTAATATTACAGCCACCGTAGGTTCAATTGGTAAGGTTAACTACGCAGTCCCTGGGAATTCTTACCCAGGCAACTATCAAACAATTTCTATAAACCTTAGCGCACAAAATGCGGCTACAGGGCTTCGGAAATTATACGTTACCAATGCAGGGCAACAAAAATCTGAACCTATGGTCGCTCTTTTTTATATAATCGAATAAAATAAAAACCATGAAAAAACCAAGTTTCCTCCTAGTTGGAATCGTTCTAATGAGTATTATTTTATTCGCTTCCTTCAGAAATAAAAAACTAACAGCGGAATATGTTGGTTACACTCTAAACTCAACCAATAGTTGTGTTTGTACTACTTTTGATACTATATATTTTCAGGGGAATGTCCCACACGACAGTGGCGTATTGCCTAATCAAACAACTGCTAATTGTTTTGCATGGAAGGAATTTATTGCACTGAATTGGCCGACAGATCTTTCGGCTTCTTTTGGAAATCCAAACTCTAAGAGCTTAGTTGCTTGGGAAACCTATATGACAAAAGAAGTTCTTTTGCCTCCCAACGGACAGGCGCCTCCGCCTTGGGGTTCTAAACATATTATATTGAATAAATCCAATAGTCATAAAAGAGTTTTAATGCACAGCTCTAAATTCACCAATTTTAGTGATACAATCACTGTTTCTGAAACAGGGCAGGCGGCACCTGGAAATGCTCCTAACTGGTTGGGCGCCCATAATAATACCAATGTATGGTATGAAGTACTCGTTAATAAGGATGAGTACGACTATATAACCGATCCCAAACATCAGTTTTATAATGCCGACAAGCAATTGAGCTGGACCCAAAGTGGAAAACAAATTCACTTACCACAAGGCAATAATGCTAACGATACTATTGGCGCAATGGAAATTAAAGCGGCTTGGATGGAGCTGTCCGATCCCCCAACGGTTGATGTAGATCGCTATAAAACTTCCGAAGCAATTTTATTAGATCCTATTACAGGAAAGCAACGAACTGCAGCCATAGCACTTATTGGTCTTCACATTATTCACAAGACAGTTTCACAACCTACATGGATTTGGGCAACTTTTGAGCATATTGACAATGTCCCACTGAGTACAGATTCACCAAGCTCAGGAAGTTATAATTTATACGATGTAAGTTGCACGAATAAAACAATGAAAATTCCAGCGGCATATTCTAAAACTAAAACAGACACCACAGTAACAATCAATTGTAATGATGCTAATGTGTCTCCTCCATATTATTTAGGATTAAACGGTCCGGAACCAACGCAGATTCAGGTAAAAAGAGAAACACCTCTAGATCCTCAATCCATAAACGTAAATACAACGGTCCAAACTGCCATTAAAAAATACTATCCCAATTCGGTTTTTCAGTATTATGAATTGGTAGACGTAATTTGGTCCAGTAACCCTACATATGATCAAGATCAACCGGACAAGACACCTTTAAAATTAACCTCTATGAACCCTAATAATAACGTTGCAAACTCCTCTATGGAAACATTTGCTCAGGCAAGTCAATGTATCGATTGTCATAAGTTTGCCTCTATTGCTGGGAAAAGAAAAAATGCTTCTGATTTTAGTTTTGTTTTGTCATCAGCAACGTCTCCGGTACAGGATTAGCTCAATATTCAAGGTTAAAGTCTCCCATGGTACAGTCGTTTGGAATCTTTCAGAAATCTTATTTGTTTAAAAAAGCCGAAAAGACCAGCTTATAATTATTTTATTATTATCTTTAACTCAACGACTTACCCCCTGAGTCATAACATTAATATGAAAAAATATGACTGAATTTTACTTCGAATTATCTTCAAATGGGGAGAAAACCAATTTTCAAGAAATTGAAGGTGTTTCTACCAAAGTCGCATTAAGAAACAACTTAAAAGAAGGAGACAACCCATTTAAATTTAGACTTCCCAACTTACCTAAAGGCAATAATCTAGTGTTAAAAAAGGGACAAACCAATATGGGGTCTGCTCTGTTGCAGTGGGTAGATCAGGCTAATCATCAAGAAAACAAACTTGAAAAAAGCAAAGCCTCTCTTACTTTAAAAGATGCCAATGGTAGGCCCTTAGTGGAATGGACACTATTTAATGCCTTTCCAGGTCATTCAAAACTGGCAATAACCGATAAAAAAGCTACTATTACTGAAATCGAAAATTTACAATTAAATTTTTCGTTTTTCACATTTTCTAAGAAGTAACAGATTTGATTTAGATTAGTGTTCTATAAGGTGAATCCTTTCAGAAATAACTTCACTTATAGCTTTCATTATAATTATATTATACAAAAAAGCCCTGCAGAAATGCAGGGCTTTTTTAAATATGAAAAAACTTCTCAGTTTAAGATTCCTCTTTCACTTCTTCGAAATCTACATCCTCAACATCAGCGTTCTCTTCATTTCCGGCATTTCCAGCAGGTTCACCTGTTGGAGCACCTTGACCAGCATCTGCCTCAGCTTTGTACATTTCTTCTGAAGCTACTTTCCAAGCCTCATTAATTGCATCTAAAGCTGGCTGAATTGTTTCAACTTCTTTAGTTTCGTAAGCTTTCTTCAAGTCTTCTAAAGCGGCTTCGATTGGTCCTTTCTTATCGTCAGATAATTTATCGCCAAATTCCGTAAGTTGCTTTTCAGTCTCGAAGATCATTCTGTCAGCTTCATTCAACTTATCAGCTTTCTCCTTAGTCGCTTTATCAGCATCAGCGTTAGCTTCAGCTTCTTGCTTCATTTTTTGGATTTCCTCATCTGTTAATCCAGAAGATGCTTCAATTCTAATGTCTTGCGACTTGTTTGTAGCTTTATCCGTAGCACTTACTTTAATAATACCGTTGGCATCAATATCGAAAGTCACTTCAATTTGAGGTGTTCCTCTTTGCGCTGGTGGAATTCCATCTAAGTGAAAACGACCTATCGTTTTGTTATCTGGAGCCATTGGGCGCTCTCCTTGCAATACGTGAATCTCAACACTTGGTTGATTATCCGCCGCTGTAGAGAATACTTGAGACTTCTTAGTAGGGATGGTTGTATTAGACTCAATTAATTTAGTCAGTACACCTCCCATTGTTTCAATTCCTAAAGACAAAGGTGTTACATCAAGCAACAATACGTCTTTTACATCTCCAGTCAATACACCTCCTTGAATTGCAGCACCTACGGCTACAACCTCATCTGGATTTACTCCTTTACTTGGAGCTTTTCCGAAGAACTTCTCAACTGCTTCCTGTACTGCAGGAATACGAGTAGAACCTCCTACAAGGATAATCTCATCTATATCCGATTTCTTAAGACCTGCTGCTTTTAATGCAGTTTCGCAAGGTTTAATGGTACGTTTTATCAAATCGTCGATCAATTGCTCGAACTTCGCCTTAGTTAAGGTTTTCACCAAGTGCTTTGGTCCACTAGCAGTAGCCGTAACATATGGCAAGTTGATTTCTGTTTGTGCCGCAGAAGACAATTCAATCTTAGCTTTCTCTGCAGCTTCTTTTAAACGTTGTAATGCCATTGGGTCTTTTCTAAGATCCATAGACTCCTCGTTTTGAAACTCATCTGCCAACCAGTTAATAATCTTTTGATCCACATCATCACCACCTAAGTGTGTATCACCATCTGTAGACAATACTTCAAATACACCGTCTCCTAACTCAAGAATCGATACATCGTGGGTTCCTCCTCCAAAATCAAATACTACGATTTTTTGGTCGGTTCCTTTTTTGTCCATTCCATAAGCCAATGCCGCAGCAGTAGGCTCATTAATGATACGTCTTACTTTTAAACCTGCAATCTCACCAGCTTCCTTTGTAGCTTGTCTCTGACTGTCATTAAAATATGCAGGAACAGTAATAACTGCTTCAGTAACATCTTGTCCAAGGTAATCTTCTGCCGTTTTCTTCATTTTCTGAAGAATCATTGCACTTAATTCTTGAGGCGTATATAAACGTCCGTCGATATCAACACGTG
Source organism: uncultured Ulvibacter sp. (assembly GCA_913063405.1). Lineage (GTDB taxonomy): Bacteria > Bacteroidota > Bacteroidia > Flavobacteriales > Flavobacteriaceae > Ulvibacter. Next base: position 4,787 of record CAJXZB010000030.1, on the reverse strand, counting down.
GTGTGTCATTATCTCCTTTTTTTACGTCAAACGCAGCGCGATCTGCTTCTATTTTAGACTCAGAAAACTTATTCCCCATAAAACGCTTTATAGAAGAAATAGTTTTGGTTGGGTTCGTCACCGCTTGTCTTTTTGCAGGATCTCCAACTTTAATTTCCCCGCCTTCAACAAAAGCGATTACAGAAGGAGTTGTTCTTTTTCCCTCTGCATTAGGAATTACAGTTGGTTCACTACCTTCCATCACAGCCACACAAGAGTTGGTTGTTCCTAAATCGATTCCAATAATCTTACTCATAATTGTATAGTATAATTTTAATAATTCAATTTTAATTTACGAAGTGTATATGACAAGTATTATGCCAGTAGAAAAATTATGACAGGGTGTCAGTTTTCTTCTTTGGCAAGTATTACTAATGCTGCGCCAGGTTATCAATCTACACGATAGTTCGCCTCTATCCCTCTTGCTTTTGCACTTTTTATAGAAATAAATAATTTAATTACAAGTGGGTCGCCAAGTCCATCATGGTCTTCGTATTATAAATATTGGTGGAATGGCGATTACTTTCCAATAGATACTGATGGCTGTAATGGAATTGAGCCTTGGTATTATAATAAATGGAACGTTGATGGTAATTCTAGTTATAACCCAGTAATCGATTTACCTTCAAACGTAGAGTATGTTCGTATATCTCTACACAAATTAACTTCAGAGACCCCTAGAGGAAGAGAAATTTTTAGTCTTGAATCCTTATCTAAAGGCTACTGGTTTTAAGAGTAATACCAGTACTGATTCTTATTTGAGTAACCAAAATGTAAATACAAATTCTAGCATTATTATTCATCCAAATCCATCCAATGACTATATAAATGTTTCTTTTAAAACTGAAACCCATCAAACACTAAATTATCATATTTACGCCCTTAGTGGGAAATTACTAAAAGTAGGCGATATAGTTAAAGGAGATCGTATTGACATAGCGCATCTAGCCATTGGGGTTTATATAATTAAGTTATTCGATGCTGAGTTTTCCTATCATGAGAAAATTATGAAATACTAGTTTAAGCTTTCAAACTATTCATTTTTTGATTTGTTTCTAATCGCTTCAAAAAATGAAATAGCATAACTGTTGAAAATTTCTCTTTAATAACTTGGAATTATTCCATATATTTGGAATAATTCCAAGTTATGTTTTTAAACACACACAGTTATTACAGTCTTCGTTATGGCACCATCAAGCCAAAAAAACTACTTATTACAGCAGCAGAAAGGGGTGTTGGCTGTTTTGCATTAACTGATATCAATACTACTTCGGCTTGCTTGGACTTTGTACGACTAGCTCCTAAATATGCTATAAAACCAGTATTGGGTGTTGATTTTAGAAATGGAGCTCAGCAACAGTTTATCATGCTAGCCAAAGACAATGTTGGTTTTGAACAAATAAACAGTTATCTATCTCACTTTTTGCATTCCAAAGAATACATACCTAATAGAGCAAAGCATCTTTCACAAACACTTGTCATTTATCCTTTTACAACGTTTAAAGGCGATATACTTTCTGCAAGTGAGTTTCTAGGCGTCAAGATTGAAGGTTTAAATAAATTAAAGTTCTCTCCTTGGAAAAATCGGCTAGAAAAATTGGTGGTCTTACAAACAATTACTTTTCAAAACAAGAAAGGGTTTAATACCCACAGACTGCTTCGGGCGATTGACAACAATACGCTTTTAAGTAAACTTCCTCTTTCTGAACAAGCTAGTGAAAGTGATGTCTTTTTAACTTTGGAAGTACTAAAAACTGCTTTTCAAGATTTTCCGAAGCTTATAGAAAATACGCAAAACCTACTAGCAGAATGCAGTATTGATTTCGATTTTACAAAAAAAACTCCTAACAATCAGAATGCATATACCAATAGCGAAGCTTTAGATTTTAGATTGCTTAAAAAATTAGCCTATGGCGGAATTCAATATCGATATGGTATTCCAGATGATACTGTATTGTCTCGTATCAAGAAAGAACTTGATATCATTCAGCAAAAAGGTTTTGTATCCTATTTTTTAATCAACTGGAAGATCCTAAAATATGCTCGAAGCAAAGGTTATTTCTATGTAGGTCGAGGGAGTGGCACCAATAGTGTCATTGCGTATTTGCTTCGGATTACCGATGTGGATCCTGTAGAACTTGATCTTTATTTTGAGCGCTTTATCAATTTATACCGAAAAAATCCACCAGATTTCGATATCGATTTCTCGTGGAAAGACAGAGATGACATCACCGAGTTTATTTTCCGAAGATTTAAAAACACTGCCCTCATCACAGTTTATAACACCTTTAAATATAAGACTTCTGTAAGAGAGCTAGGAAAAGTATTTGGATTACCAAAGTCTGAAATTGACAAGCTCTCTAGTACACAGTACCATTACCCTAGCTTAGATAAACTATCGCAATTGGTGGTTACGTATAGCAAGTACATTCAAGGCTATCTTAACTATTTAGGAATTCACGCGAGTGGTATACTCATATCTGAAAAACCCGTCCATTATTATACCGCCACTTTTATGCCTCCAAAAGGATTTCCTACCATTCAGTTTGATATGGTGGTGGCCGAAGACATTGGGCTATACAAATTTGATATTTTAAGTCAGAGAGGATTAGGGAAGATTAAAGATGCCGTAGAGGTTATATCTTATAATCATCCAGAACTCCCACCAATTGATATCCATGATATTAAACGTTTTAAAAAAGATGAACGCATTAAATACTTGCTGCGAAATGCCAAAGCTATTGGGTGTTTCTATGTAGAATCTCCCGCCATGCGGATGTTACTTCGGAAACTTCAGGTGGACGATTACTTGGGCTTGGTAGCCGCAAGTTCGGTAATTAGGCCTGGAGTAGCAAAGTCTGGTATGATGCGAGAATATATTTTACGGTATCGGTATCCCGAGCGAAGAAAAGATGCACATCCAGTGATGCTAGACATTATGCCTGAAACCTATGGAGTCATGGTATATCAGGAAGATGTGATTAAAGTAGCACACTATTTTGGTGGACTCACGCTCGAGGAAGCCGATATGTTACGCCGTGGAATGTCTGGAAAATTTAGATCGCGTGATGAGTTCTTAAAAGTAAAAGAGCAGTTCTTTGAAAACTGTTGTACCAGTGGTAAAGCAGCAACACTAACTCACGAAATATGGCGTCAAATAGAGAGCTTTGCCGGTTATGCTTTTGCGAAAGGGCATTCGGCTTCTTATGCTGTAGAGAGCTATCAAAGTTTATTCTTAAAAGCCTATTATCTGCTGGAATATATGGTTGCTACCCTTAATAATGGCGGTGGGTTTTATCGGGCAGAACTTTATGTGCATGAAGCTCGAATGCACGGTGTTACTATCCTCCCTCCTTGCATTAATCATAGTTATGGACAAACTGTTATCCACGGTAAAAACATTTACCTAGGGCTTGGTTTTTTACATTCATTAGAGGCAAAAGTGATTAAGCGAATCACCTCGGAAAGAAATGCTAATGGTTACTTTTTAAGCCTCGATGATTTTATAGACCGAATCTCTACCTCAATGGAACAGGTAGCCATTTTAATAAAAATAAATGCTTTCCAGTTCACAGATCGAAACAAACGTGAACTCCTTTGGGAAGCATATATGAAAATCAATAAAGTGACTTTTAAGGAGCAAGTATATACCTTTTTTAAAACCGAAAAAGCGAACTATAAAACACCCAAACTTCCAAATACACGATTAGAAGACGCTTTTGATGAGGTGGAATTATTGGGCTTCCCGTTATGTGATCCTTTCCAGTTATTACTTGAACCATCTATACATCCAATACGTGCAAAACATTTGGCTGCTTTTGCAGGAAAACAGATTTCTATTGAGGGATATTTAGTTACAACAAAAAACACGAGTACTTCTAATGGGAAACAAATGTATTTTGGAACCTTTCTAGATCGAGATGGTTACTTCATCGATACAGTGTACTTCCCTCCTGTTGCGGCCATGTATAGATTTAGAGGAAGAGGAATTTACACTATTACTGGAAAGGTAGTTGTAGAGTTTGATTGCATTTCTATAGAAGTTATTAAAATGGAACGCTTGGCTATTATTGAAGATCCAAGGTATAGTGATGCATTATTAAAAGCAAATTCGGTTAAGAACTTTAATAGAAAAACTCGGGGAGAGTTTAGGGACGTAAGCTCATAACAATTTTGTAATTCGAACTATTAATTAATATAAATATATCATTATGAAAACCTATTCTGTATACATTTTAAAATGCTCGGATGGAACGTATTACACAGATTTCACTTCCAATCTTGAAGCAAAAATCGAATTACATCAATCTGGCAAGCGAGAAGATCTGTATACTTTTGACCGCAGACCTGTAAACTTAGTATTTACAAGTGAATTCAATATTCCAACTTTTGCAATTGCAGCAAAAAAACAGATTAAAAGATGGTCCAAAACAAAGAAAGAGGCTTTAATTAATGGGGAGTTCAAAATGTTATCGCAGTTAACATAAAACGTTTTTTTATTTTTGCATTGACCAAAAAGAATCAAAAAGCTCTAGCCTGACGATTCACTCCATTCGATATAAATTCGAGACCGTTGCAAGCCCACAAATGAAAAAAGCATTTGAAGAATCTGTTTCTAAAAAATATTTCGTGATTTTGCAAAAAATTATTATAAACTTGGAAAGATTATGTTGAAATGATTTAGACTTTTTCTATTATTTTCTTTTTAAATTTTTTGAGAGCTATAACAATGAACGCTAGTAGGTTGA
>CAJXZB010000029.1 GCA_913063405.1 uncultured Ulvibacter sp. | reverse complement strand
AAGTCTTTATAGTTTTCTCTTATTTCGTCAACACTATACATTCAGTTTTGAGTTCGGTTTTAATTGGGTACAACGGTTCGTGTATGGTGTCGTAGCATCCCGAAGGGTGCTATGCACTATACACATTGTTGTATGCCGTTTTAATTATTTTCAACTATTTGTATTTCTTCATCTGTTAATTTATAAAGCTTATAAACCATAGCATCAATTTCAATATCTGTTTTATCAATTTCAGTTTTTAGGGTTTGGGCTTCTGCTTTTTTTGTTTCAAAAACATCCATCCAATCCATTTCATCGGTTTTGGTGAGTTTTTCTCCGCCAACTTTTTTTATGGCTTTGTTTAGCTCATTTATAAAATCTGAAAAATCTAACTCGTGCCAGTTTTGGAGATTTCTAGGCAGTTTTACCAATTTAAAGTTAGATTGGAAGAATTTTGAAAATTTGCTATTCAATTTTGCATATTCTTCATTTAATTCGAGAACATCATCTATTATTTCAATAAAACCTGAATTAACCTTCTCATTTATTTCTGGTATTGGAAATTTTTCAATGTGATTGACATTAAGCTTTGGAAAGGCCTTTCTATCCAAGTTTACATTTGACTTTTTGAAAAATGCAGAACACATATTACTTGCTAAAATTGCTAGAACGGTTTTGATATATTTTCCCTTACCATCTTTTGGAATGAAATTAAATACATCAGTATTATTTATAATTGTTTGATTTATAAATGTTACGTCAATTCTTGACTTAGATAAAATTCGATTTAAAATTAATCTGTCACCTTCGAATATTTCCAATTTTCTAGGTGCAGCTAAATTCCTCCCATATTTGATGAACCCTGTTGATTTTCTTAGATTGAATCGTTGGACATTTCTAGCTCCAATCAATGGTAAAAAAGCGTCATCCAATTTGTTTTCTGAATGATAGACTTTTTCATTCATCATTTCTCTTGTTTGAGTAGGAGTACCCTTGCCTTTTTCATAAGGTTTCATTCCCTGGTAACCGGCTACAAATTCTCCTATACTATGTACTCCCTTCAATTCGAGTTTATGATCAAATGATATTGAGATTGAAGAGTTAATGTTTTCAAAAGTTTCAATTTTATTAAAAAACCAAGCCCGATTATCAATTGCAGAGAGTCGAAGCTCAATATTTTCTAAATTTCTGTTTACAGCAATAACGTTAGTTGCTTTTGGGAATTTATTTTCACGTGTTTTTTTAACTGTTAATATGACAGTATCAACAGTTGCATCTTCGAACACGCTAAATACATTTAGAATTTCAATGCAGTGATTTTGGAGAAAAACCTCAGTTCTCAACCTAGAATCGTACTGTGTAGAAAGCCAATAGTTAGGAATTATCACAGAAAATGGCATTTCATCCTTAATCAGGTTAAAGATTTTTTCAATGAAAACACCATAAGTGTTGATTTGATATTCAGCAGTTGAGTAATTCTTATAAATATAATCCTTAGTCTTTTCGTCTAAAGCGTGAGACTGGACATAAGGCGGATTTCCAACCACCACATCAAAGCCACCTTTAGCAAAGACATTAGGGAATTCTTCTTCCCAATTAAAGGCTTTATCTCCTGCAACAGCTTTGCTGTCAATAAGCGAGTTACCACATTTAATATTGTTGTTTAAGGTGTTAAGTTTTCTTCGGGGTTGTGCGGTACGTAACCAAAGCGAGAGTTTGGCAATTTCTACACTTTCTTCATTTAAGTCAACACCAAAAATGTTGTTTTCTAATACCGTATTTTCAATGTTCGGAAACACTAAACCACCACCCAATAAATTAGTTTGCAGTTCGTCAATATCTTGATGTTCTTTTATTAAAAAGTCAAGGGCTTGGTTTAAAAAAGCACCAGAACCACAAGCAGGGTCACAAATGGTGAGCTGCAATAACCATTCTCTATAAGTTTCTAAACTGGCTAATAATTTCTTTTTGGTTTCCTTTTGGCGTTTCGGGTTAAAGTCTTCTTCTAATATTTTTAACTCGTCTTTCTTCTCGGTACAGAGTTTACCAATGGTATTGTCAACAATGTATTTGGTAATGTACTTAGGTGTGTAAAAAACACCGTCTTTTTTTCGTTTGGTTTTTTGCTTGTCAAAATCTGTTCCTTCAATTTCGGCATTTACGCTTTCAATTTCGTTTAACGAATTTTCAAAAATATGCCCCAGAATATTAACATCTACTTGGCTTTCAAAATCGTAAGCTTGTAAAGCATTGGTATGTTTAGCTAATAATTCATCGCTAATTATTAAACTGTCTAAAACAGAGTCAGGCTTAAATAATCCACCGTTATAGGCAAATATTTCAGCAGTTTTATCTGTTCCTTTTCGCCCTGTATCTAAATAGTTAAAGTATTTTTTGTATCGGCTATACAATGGCACTACTTCATCTAACTCTTTTAGCTTATCCCATTGCTCTAATATCTTAACGGTAGAGTTTGGTGGTAATAACCCTCTATCTTCTGCAAAAAAGATAAACAGAAAACGGTCAATCAGCTTTTGTGATTTCTTAAATAAGTTGTGTTTAATATTCTTGTTCGCTCTAGCGGCATCTTCAATATTTAATTCAGCTCTAAAAACCTCATTTTTCATATTGAGCTTTACCAAATCTCTAAACAACTCTCTCTTAAATGCAGAGTAATCAGTATAAAACTTCTTGGTAATGGCTTCTTCTTCTTGTACAGAAGCTTCTTTTATTTTTAGTGGAACATTATTAAGTAGGTTTTCTTGGGCTAAACACAAGTAAAGCAGTTCAAAGCGTTCTTGGTTGATGTTAAACAAATCAAACTCTTCAAAATCAACTGCATTGTTAATGTAAAAACGAATCTTCTCAAAATTGGAAGTAATTACATAAACGCAACCTGTTTGGTTGGCTTTGTAATCAAACGCTTGTTGTCTTACTTTTTCTAAGTCTTTGGTGTTTGTTCCTTTTAATTCAATTACACCTAATGCTTCATTATCTTTAAGAATCGCACCATCAGCTTTTCGGCTATTCTTTTCATTCTTATACTCAGCTACCAAATTGAAGTCGGCATTTGGTTTCATTGTGTAACCCAATATCTTAGAAAACAACTCCGTTAGAAAAATACCTTGGTATTCTTCCTCTTTACTCGAACGAATGTTCTCTTGTATTTTAGGCTCGTGAAAGTATTTAGTAAACTTTTTAAATGCTTTAGCAACAGCTTCGCTGTCTTGTTGCTTTAGGTATTTCTTTAATACTGAGGTTTGGAATAATGGCATTTATGTTTTCTAATTTTTTTCAGTTTTCAGTAATGGCATACAACGGTTTGTGTATGGTTAGTAGCGGATTTCTACTCCCTAACTTTTCAGTTTAGCACTGACTTCTGTTTTATGTTTATACTTTTGTTTTAATATTTAAACCGCTATTACTTATACACCGTGTTGTAGTGCGTTTATTTTTTCAGATGTTTTTCATATCTGTTTTTCTCTTTCATATATCCTATTTCATAAAAATTATTTTTGTCCTTTGCCCAAGATGAATTTAAAATTGGGTCAGGACTTCTTTGATATAACCGTGTAGGCAATATTTCAAATGATTCCAAATCAGCATTGTCAAGTACTTCTCGGTGATAGAATATATTTTTCCCATCGGTAGAATAATTTCTGTTTAAAATCTTAAAAGTATCAGGCTTAGCTTTTGTAATTTTCTTGCCTTCCAGAAAAACACTTTTGTCATCTTTGGCAAAACCAAATCCTAAACTCTTTAATTCGCTTGGATTTTTACACGCTTTAATTTTAATTGCGTGTTGAGTTGACGTCGATTCGTCAAAATAATATGCAACTTCATTATCTATTGCATATCCACACTTATAACCATCTATTTCAGAAGATAATGGACTTGGCATAAGTCCATTATCAAGAACTTTGAACGTTTTAGGGTTTTCAACTTTTGCTTTTCCGTATCTTGTTAAGATAACTTCATCATTTCCAGCGTAAAGATGATTTATTAGTTTGAAATTCTTTGGATTTACACCTCGTTGTAGTTTTGCCCTTAAAAACACTCTATCGTCATCTTTTATAAAATCATTATTTAAAACTTCAGTAAGATTTGGATTAAGGTTTAAATATATAATGTCATCCCAAGATTCGATATGCTTTGGGTTATGTCTAAAAATAAGACTTTCAGATAGGAAGTAGTCCGTAGGGTTGTTATCCTTATCTAAAGTCCGTTTAGACCTTGTTAGGTCAATGGTCTTTCTATTTGTTATATAGTTTTTTTCTTTCCATAAAACCTTATAATCAACAAATAATTTTTCTGTTCTAATCATAATCTTTTCAAATGTACTACAACGGCCTCGGTTATGAGTAGTGCGGGTTTTTGAAAGCTATTTTGTTTCAATCGAGCACTGCCTTTAGCGAGCCATTTTTATGTTTATTATTTTCTTGAATAAAGATACAAATTGCGAGCGGAAAAAGATGCTGAAAGTAATGTTTTAGCAATTAGTCCCGCATTACTTATAACCGTTGTTAGGCAACGTTATTCAAAATATTCAATAGTTGAGTTTAAGTATGTTTCAATTGAATCGCCGTCTTTTTTCTTGTATCTAATGCAGTTTTTTTTCAAATCATAATCAAGACAACTGTATGAACTTTCATTAAAAATTTCATTGTCTTTAATCATTATATATGATGATTTTATAATTGTTTTATCGATTAATTCCAATACCTCTTTACTCGCTGAAAGCGATTTGTCGTAAACCTCATACTTAATTAAATTCCAATCAGAATCATAAAAATACTTGGTGATATAGTTTGGGATAGGATTATATTTTATATTGATTGAGTCATTTGAAAAGTTTCCTATTGATATGAACTCAGATTGTTTAATTAACTTTCCTTTTTTATTTAATTCGTTTTCATATTTTGATTTAGTCATTAATTCTCCAGCCTGGTTGAAGCAAATTTTTGAAGTTAACAGGTTTTTATCATCATAGATATAAGTATAAACTCTCACTAAATCTTCTGAAGAATATTGCCTCTGTTCAGAAATAAAACCGTTTTGGTTGAAGAAATATTCATTATCAAGTGAATAAGTTTCTTCACTTTCATTTTCTTCATGATTCCTCTCCAATTCAAACTTTTGCCTTTTTACATTTCCTACCAGTCCAATTTTTTCTAAATCCGTCGTAGTATTCTTTTGGACAGAACAGCCAATAAATATTAGTATAAGCGAAAATATTATTAGATTTCTCATCATTAATGTTGCCTAACGGTTTTGTATATGGTTTGTTGCGTGTTTTAAGCACCTAATTTAGCAAATACAAACCGAATAGAAAATCCGCGAGGATTTTCGTAAATTGGCTAGAACTAGCAATAAATTATATACGGTGTTGTAAAACGTTTTTATTTTCCAAATCCAATATTCGGTTTTTCAGGTTTTACACTTTTTTTTAATTCCGCATATTTTTGGTCAAATTCCTCTTTTGTAATTGCATCTATTGATTTTAGCCATTTAAAATTATTCAGTTGACTTTCATAACTCAAATTTTCATCTACAATCGCATAGTTTTCTTTTAAAAATTCATTTCTTGATTTCATTAATTCCGACAAAAATTGGTCGGTCGCAGATTTACTCGGTATATTTTTATGAATATAAATGTAACTGTCATTTGTCAATCTTATTTTCCAAAAATTTTGTTTAGACAAAAAGTAAATTACCAAAAAAATTGTTCCTATTCCAGCCCAAAATAGTCCAGCAAATTTTTCTCCAGTTCCACCTCGATATAGACTTATTTGTATTGCAATTGCTATTAAAAAAATTACACCTGCAATTATCAATAAAGTGTGATTCGTTGATTTATGCGAAACTTTTTCTCCGTTTAAATTTTCAAATGGAATATCTACTTCATTTCCGTTTCCGAATTTTGAAACGTTATAAAATAATTTTGAGTCCGTAATTCTTAATTCACGTTTTACGAAGTTCTTATTTTGTTTTAATTCTTTCATTTTGTTTGTTGTGCCAAATGTTTTACAACTTGTTATATCACTCATAAAGGTAACGATATCCATTAAATATTCCCCGATAACAATACCTTTTGTTCTTCTTTATCACGCCTCGAAATATGAAGCAAAGCAGTATCCAATGGACTCTGTATAGCCTGTAAATCACGCTGGGCTACGTGAGTGTAAATCATTGTAGTCTCCGGCTTACTGTGGCCTAATAATACCTGAATATATCGCAAATCCGTGCCGTTCTCCAATAAATGAGTAGCGTAACTGTGCCGCAAGGTATGGGGCGTAACATGTTTGCTAATTCTAGCTAACGTACAACTTCTTTTTAAAAATTTTCGAATGCTTGTTGCACTATATTTTCCTCCGTTGGGATTTTCAACAAAAAAATGCCTCGGTGTATAACTCATATAATAATTGTTAAACAACGGCAAAAAGCTTTCAGCAAGTATCACATAACGGTCTTTTCTACCCTTTGCATTTTTAATAAAAAGTTTTCGCCTATCTAAATCAAAATTACCTAACTCCAAATCTATAACCTCACCAATGCGCAAACCAGCCGAATACAGCAGAGCCAAAACTGTACGGTGCTTTAAGTTTTTAGTTACTCGTAATAAATCAATAACTTCCTCCTTGCTCAAAACAATAGGTAACTTTTTACTACTAAAAGGCCTCGAAATTGCCTCTGTATCTATTTTACAAGTGGGATAGAAGACTCCAAAATGCTTCAAAGCACTAACCATTTGTCTATGCGTGCTAATAGAATAACGTTTATGCTTTACCTGATTTTCAATAAATAAACGTACATCTCTGTTGTCTATACTTTCTAAAGGTTTGTCCCTCATAAAAGAAATAAAATCAGCTGTAAAATGAAAGTATATGAGTACCGTGTTTTCACTCAGTCGTAAACCGCGTAAATAAGAAACATAACTGCTTATAAGTTCTTTTTGTACTTCGGAAAGAACTCGATTGCGTGCGGTTCTTTTCGCTGGTTGTTTCAGCATTTTAGCATTAAAATCACTGAGATCAACACTTATCTCAATGGAAGTCAATTCTTCCTCAAGCGCTTGCCAAGAAATATCCGAAGTAAAAGCATAATACATACGATGGGTGTTACTCCAGTGCACATATTTAATCGATTTGATCTTTTCTTTGATCTTCGCATTGAATTTGAACCGAAGGCCAATACAGGGTTCCCCTTTATGTTTTAAGGGAGCAAAAACAATTTTCATAGTAGTAAATAAGGCGAGGAGTTGAGGTAATGAACTATGATGAGCAATACATTTCGTAAAACTAAGAAAAATTATTACAACTCGTCACGCTGTTCTTTCTGCCCTGTCATCATTAAAAAGGCTTTTAAGAACTCGTTGATGTTACCGTCCAGTATCGCATCCGTATTTCCGCTTTCGTAGCTGGTACGTACATCTTTCACCAGTTTATAAGGGTGCAACACATAGTTACGTATCTGTGAACCCCATTCTATCGCCATCTTTCCGCTTTCTATCTCATCGCGCTGCGCTTGTTGTTTTCGTAGTTCTATTTCGTAGAGCTGCGATTTTAGCATTTGCATCGCCTTCTCACGGTTTTCTAACTGGGAGCGGGTTTCAGAATTATGGATTACAATTCCACTGGGTTTATGTGTTAGTATCGCCTTGGTTTCAACCTTGTTTACATTCTGTCCGCCAGCACCGCTAGAGCGGGCAAAGTCCCAGGAGATATCGGCTGGATTAATATCAATCTCAATGGAGTCGTCTGCCAACGGATACACATATACACTTGCAAAACTCGTATGGCGCTTAGCATTACTATCAAAAGGGGAGATACGCACTAAACGATGTACTCCGTTTTCACCCTTTAACCATCCAAAACCAAAATCACCCTCTATTTCCAGAGTCACAGTTTTTATTCCCGCAACATCACCAGATTGGAAATTAAGCTCCTTGACCTTAAAGCCATTTTTCTCAGCCCACATCAAGTACATACGCATTAACATCTGTGTCCAATCACAACTTTCGGTACCTCCGGCACCAGCCGTAATTTGCAGCACAGCACTCATATTGTCACCTTCCTCACTCAGCATATTTCTAAACTCAAGAGATTCGGTAGCTTCTAACGCTTTTTGGTAGCGGGCTTCTACGTTTTCTTGCAGACCTTCGCCTTCCTTAAAAAATTCAAGGATGATCTCGGCGTCTTCGGTAAGAGTGACAGCAGTTTCGTAATCGGTAATCCACTTTTTTTTATTCCGAAGCAGTTTCATAAAAGCCTCTGCTTCCTGCGGATTGTTCCAAAAATTGGGGTCGAAGGTTTTCTCTTCGTCGTTTGTTATTTCTATTCGCTTCCCAGCAACGTCAAAGATACCTCCTTAACGCGTCCTGGCGATCTTTGAGACCTTTAATTTGATCTTGTGTTATCATATTGTAGCTCCACTTAATGGCAGATAGTTTCTTAGTTGAAATTTACTTGAAGGGTAAAATTAGCGTTAATAATGACAATGGGAAATTATTTTCCCCTTAAGTTTTTAACATAGTTGACCTAAAAATTATGGTTTCTGAAGCTATATTCTACTAAATTAATTGGTTAGCATCATAAAATCACCCGAAAGAGGTAATAGTTGTTTCGAATTTTATAGATTTAGAGCGTACTAATTGATACAAAAGTTCAAGATGCAACTGTAAAGAGAAGCAAATTGGGAGAACTTTTTTTCAGTAAATAGATCTTATGAAACAGGTTACACTTGTTGTAGCGTTATTCTTCGGAATGACATCAGTATACGCACAATTCTTAGATACAAAAAAAGACCTTCAGAAATTTAACGGATTCTACGATTTTCATTATTCCGAAGCAGAAGGCAACATCTACCTTGAAGTAGACAAACTAGATACCGAATTCCTTTATGTTCATTCGCTCAGCACCGGTTTAGGTTCCAACGACCTTGGTTTGGACCGCGGACAGCTTGGGGATGGCGTTTTGGTAAAATTTGTGAAAGCGGGGAAGAAGCTATTACTTATTCAGCAAAATACTCAGTATCGAGCAAACACCAACAACCAGCTCGAAAAGAAATCTATTGAGCAGGCTTTTGCCAAATCTGTTTTGTTTGGTTTTGAGATCAAAGAAACGAAGGGCAAAAAATACATTATCGACCTTACACCTTTCTTATTACTAGATGCCCACGGAGTTGCGGCTAACCTAAAACGAAACAAAGAAGGGACGTACAAACTGGACAAAACAAGAAATGCGCTTTGGATGGATAACATCAAGGCGTTTCCAAAAAATGTTGAGTTTGAAGCGATACTGACCTTTGTTGGTCAGCCAACGGGAAGGAAGTTAAGAACAGTAGCTCCAGATGCTAAATCAGTTTCGGTAATACAACATCATAGTTTTGTGGAATTGCCAGAACATAACTATCAACCTCGAGCTTTTGATCCGCGCTGCGGATCCTACCCAATGAGTTATATGGATTATAGTACTCCAATATGGGAACCAATTAAAAAACGTTTTGTAACACGTCATCATTTAGAAAAAAAAAATCCGAAAGCTGCAATTAGTGAAGCAAAAGGGCCTATTATTTATTATCTCGACCCTGGAACTCCAGAACCAGTTCGTTCAGCCTTACTTGAGGGTGCCAGCTGGTGGAATCAAGCGTTTGAAGCCATTGGGTATAAAGATGCTTTTCAAGTGAAGTTATTACCTGCAGATGCAGACCCTATGGATGTTCGATATAACGTTATTCAATGGGTACATCGTTCTACTCGAGGATGGAGTTATGGAAGTACTATTAACGATCCTAGAACAGGTGAAATAATCAAAGGTCATGTAAGTCTAGGAAGTCTTCGCATTCGGCAAGATTTTATGATCGCACAAGCTTTAATGAACAAACCTTTTGCCAAAAGGGATGACAATTACCAACCCATGTTGGAAATGGCCTTAGCACGTATTAGACAGCTTTCGGCACACGAAGTAGGGCATACGCTTGGTTTTACGCATAATTTTGCGGCTAGCACGAACAATAGGGCAAGTGTAATGGACTATCCGCATCCTACCGTAGGAATGAAGAAGGGGATGGATGGAATGGAAACGGATTTAAAAAATGCTTATGCTACTGGAATAGGAGAATGGGATAAGGTGACCGTTGCGTATAATTATGGAGATGCTTCAGATAAAATGGGACTCAATGCTATTTTAGATGCTGCTTTTTCTAGAGGATTACGGTTTATTTCAGATAGTGATGCTAGAGCAAAAGGTGGTACTCACGCTACGGCACACTTATGGGACAATGGCGAAAATGCTTCGGAAGAATTAAATAATTTATTGAATATTCGCAAACTTGCAATTGCAAATTTTTCTGAAGATAACATACGAAAGGGAGAGCCGTATTCGGTTTTAGAAGACGTTTTTGTACCGCTATATTTCTACCATCGTTTCCAGACTGAAGCGGCTGTAAAGTTGATAGGAGGTATGAACTATGAATACGGGGTAAAAGGAGGCATTTATGTGCCAACAGCACCAGTTCCTGATCAAGACCAAAGGGCCGCGCTACAAGCGGTAATGGAAACATTAAAGGTCGAAACACTGGTCATTCCAGAAGAACAACTCAAACTGTTTCCTCCTAGAGCCTACGATTACGGAAGAACGAGAGAGTCGTTTAAAAGTACTATGGGGGTTGCTTTTGATCCATTGTCCGCTGCGGCTACAGCCAGTGATATGACATTGGGACTTTTATTGCACCCAGAACGCGCTAATCGATTGATCAAGCAAAAGGCGTTAGAACGGAATGGTCTTTCATTAAATGATGTGCTATATGGATTTGCAGAGAGCATTTTTATAGCGGAGCGTCCTGAGACTAGCTATACAAAAGAAATTCAGAGAACAATAAAATTTGTAGCGCTACAGCACCTTTTTAATCTCGCTGTAAGTTCGAAATCACTTCCACAGACAAAAGCTTTAACCAATGGATTCATCGATTTATTGGAAAATACATTTAAAGCAACTAGCGGTGTAGATCCATATTCCAAGCAGATGGCAATGGAAATTGCTGAGTTTCGAGAACATCCTGAAAAATTTAAAATAAAAGTAACGCCTAAAATTCCAGACGGAAGTCCAATTGGTAGTTTCCAATGCTTTTTAGGGAATTAATTTGATAACATATGATAATAGATTTAAGAAGCGATACCGTTACAAAACCTTGTAAGGGAATGTTAAAAGCCATGGTAGCTGCAGAGACGGGTGACGATGTATACAAAGAAGACCCTACAGTAAACGCGTTAGAAAAAAGAGTAGCTGAGCTATTTGGGATGGAAAGCGCCTTGTTTTTCCCTACGGGAAGTATGGCGAATCAAGCAGCTATAAAATTACAGACACAACCTGGAGAACAGTTGATTTGTGATAAATGGGCGCATGTCTATAATTATGAAGGTGGGGGTGTTTCTTTTAATAGCGGTGTTTCCTGTAAGTTAATTGACGGATACCGAGGGATGGTTACAGCGGCGCAGGTGGAAGAAAACATCAACCCTCCAGATTTTTATCACAGTCCGTTAACGTCTTTAGTTTGCCTGGAGAACACCACCAATAAAGGGGGAGGGGCCTGTTATAATTTGGAAGAAATGCGAGAAATAAGAGCTGTTTGCGATAGGCATGGTTTGGGGCTTCATTTAGACGGGGCTCGTTTGGTTAACGCGTTGGTTGCGAATAATGAAAATCCCAAGGACTACGGAAAGATTTTCGATACGATTTCGATCTGTTTTAGTAAAGGACTGGGAATACCATTAGGAACGGTTTTGGTGGGCAAAGAATCTCTAATGAAGAATGCCATTAGGGTGCGAAAAACACTAGGTGGCGGAATGCGACAAGTTGGTTATATAGCCGCAGCAGGACTTTATGCTTTGGATAATAATTTAGAGCGCTTGGTCGAAGACCACAGAAGAGCTTCAGAGCTTGCCCAGACACTGCAAGAACAGCGCTATGTGCTTAAAGTGGAGACCACTGAAACGAATATTGTTATCTTCTATTTACAAGAAAGTGTTTCCGAGGAAAAATTTATAGCCGATTTGTTAAAGAAAAATATACGTATAAGCGATATGGGACAAGGCAAACTCCGGATTGTTACCCATCTTGATTATACTGAAAAAATGCATCAGCGATTTACAGATGTATTAAGAGATTTATAGATAATAGACTTCCCTTGAATTCAAGGGAAGTCTTGATTTTTTGAGTAACAAAGTTTATACCTCCTCGGTGTCAGAACCCGGAGCATTTTTCTTTACAGACTCAATTCCATTATTCATTCCAGATTGTGAAGCATACATTTGGCTACTCCCAACAATTTGACCATTGGTCGATAGAATGTTGAAGTGGAACTTTCCATTTTTTGCAGTTTTTCTTTCGAAACATTTGTCGTCACCACAATTCTTTTTTACAGATTCGATTCCATTTTTGGCAGATGCCTTAGATGCATACATTTGACTAGATAAAACTACTTGTCCATTGCCAGCCTTTAATACAAAGTGAAATTTTTCACCACTTTTCTTTAATTCAAACATATTTGAGATATTAGGAGTTATACTTGTATTCTGTCTATAAATATCGAATTTTTTTTTTAATCTCAGTTATTATTAAACAAATTTCGAGATCGATTTTTTTTTCTCATTTTGACGCTGCACTTCATCCTGTTTTAACGGCAACTAGTCGAAAACAGTACATATCTCCAGATAATAATTGGGTATTTTTTAGTAACTTTAAGAGATCAAGCTTTAATTTAGCCAAATATTCATAAACCATTAAACATTAACAAACATGAAAAAAATTATTCTATTAGGTCTGTCATTATTAGTAGCTTCTATGACTTTTGGACAGGACCTTCCAACAAACCCTGAACCTGGTAAATGTTACGTTCGTTGTGTGACTCCAGATATCTGGGTAAATCAGGATGTGACTGTACAAGTTTCTCCTGCATATAAAAAATTAAGTGTTGTACCTGCTCAATACAGAAAAGAAACGATCACAGTTGATGGTAAGGCTGCAGGGCAAAATTTAGAAATTATTCCTGCACAATATACAACAGAGTCTTTTTCTGTTCAAACTAAAGATGCTACACAACGTTTGGTAAAAGTTCCTTCTCAAAAAACGACTGAGACTGAAACTGTAACGGTTGCAGAAGCAAGCTATAGTTTAAGAATTGTTCCTGCTCAATATGAGAACAGAGACTTTACTGTTGTCGTACAACCCGCTTACCAAAAAGTAACAACGGTACCTGCTGTTTATGAAACAAGAAATGTTACAATTACAACTAAAGAACCTTCTCAACGCTTGGAAGTGATTCCTGCTGAATGGGGAACTGAGACATTAACATACAACAAAAGAGAGTACGGTTCTTCTATTAGAACTACTCCAGCTAGTTTTTCTTCAGATGCAGAAACGATCGAGGTGAAGCCTAAAACTGCAAGATGGGAAATGAGTGATACACCTGCAGCCGATTGTGCTTCTAGTGATCCTAACGACTGTAGATACTGGTGTTACAAAGGAGTGCCTGCAGAATATACTTCTGTAAGTGTTCAACGTTTGGCAGCAGATGCCTCTTTTGTAAGAGTTGCTGATTGTGACGAATCTAAAAATGGTGGAAAACCCTGTGGTCAAGGTACGTACACAAGAACTACCTTGGTTAAGCCAGCTACATCTAGAGTAATTGATATTCCTGGTAAAACTAAAACAGTTAAGACTACAGTATTGGTAACTCCTCCTACTACAAGAACTGTAGACGTACCAGCGGTAACAAAGACGATCTCTAAAAGAGTAATGGTAACTCCCCCTTCAACCGAAAGAATTGAGATTCCTGCTGTTACAAAAACTGTTACAAGAACTATATACTCTAATGAAACAACAAGATTAGAAGGATCACCAGCTGTTTCTACTACATTTAAGAAAACAGTGATGTCAGCTCCTCCAACAACAAGAGCAATCGATATCGCTGGAAAATCTAAAACACTAGAAGTAACTAGATTGGTTTCTGACTCCAGAGTGGAAGAAGCTGCTGTTCCAGCTGTTACTAAGACTGTAAGAAAAGAAGTTCTTCAAACTAAAGGTGGATTAACTACTTGGAAAGAAGTTGAGTGTGCATTAGTAGAATACCAAGCGCTTCCAATTAACTGGAACTTAGGTAGTGCTACTTTAACTGGTGAAGCTAGGAGATTAATTGATACTCGTTTAATGCCTGTATTGAGTCAAAACCCTGGTGTTAAATTGGAAATTGCTTCTCATACAGATGCGAGAGGAAGTAATACTTCTAACCAAGATCTTTCAGAAAGAAGAGCGCAAGCAGTTGTGTCTTACCTTCAAACAAAAGGTGTTAACAGTAGTCTTTTAGTTGCTAATGGATTTGGTGAGAAAAGATTGAAAAACAGATGTAAAGACGGTGTTTCTTGTACGGAGCGCGAACACGCTGTGAATCGTAGAACTGAATTCCGTTTGATTAACAACTAGTCGTTAATATTAAAATAATCATCAACGATTTTTTAAAAGAATTCCCATTTTTTGGGAATTCTTTTTTTTTTATCATCTTTGGCACAAATTATGCAACCTTCAATCAAAAATTAACCTACGATGAGGCAGTTCCTATTTATTACTTTTCTATTTTTTTCGGTGATATCTTTTGCTCAAGACAATGTATCCAGCCTTGATTGGCATACAAACCTTGAAGAAGCTAAGAAAATTTCACAAAAGACAAATAAACCTATTCTAATGTATTTTACGGGTAGTGATTGGTGTCCACCTTGTGTTGCGTTAAAAAAGGACTTTTTTGAAAATCCAGAGTTTGTTAAGCGTGCAGATGATTTTGTTTTGGTGATGATTGATTACCCGAGACGAGTTGATATCATTTCTGAAGAGCAAATGGCCTATAATAAAAAGGTGATCAATAAATACAATAAGAATAAGTCATTCCCTAAACTGCTGGTTTTAAATCATTCAGGACGAGAATTGGGAAGACTTTCGGGATATAGTTCTTATAGCACTGATAAAGATACAAGCTACCATTTTGCCTTTGTAGATAAGTTTACTAGCAAATAACTAAATCACTTAAATAGATCCATTCCGGGAATATTTGGCATCCCCTCTTTAGCTACGGCACCTAGTTCAGTTTCGTTTATTTCTGAAGCTTTTGAAACCGCTTGGTTAATCGTAATAATCAAATAATCTTCTAGTTGCTCTTTATCTTCTAACAAAGAAGGGGCGATTTCTATTTTTTTGATGGTCCGATTCGCAGTTAAAGTCACTTTTAAGAGACCGTCATTACTTTGATCATCTATTAAAACACTATCTAGCCTCTTTTTTGTGGCTTCAACCTTTTCTTGTGTCTCTTTCAGTTTTCCCATCATTCCCATTAAATCTCCGAACATCCTTTTTTTTGGTTTTAGATTAAGTGCAAATTTAGTACTTTGCAGAGCAATAAATCAACCTTTTAATTATGAAAAATTTAGTTGCTGTATCCATTGCTTGCCTTATTTTTGCAGCCGCTTGCAATTCTAAAGAAACTTCAGAAAAACAAATGAATATTACACCACCTAAAGCCGATAAGATCTCTAAGAATCTTGAAATGCATGGAGATGTGCGAGAAGACAATTACTATTGGCTTAATGATCGTGAAAATGAAGAAGTAATTGACTATTTAGAACGTGAGAATGATTATTATGATAAGATAACTGCGCATACCAAGAAGTTCAAGTCTGATTTGTTCCAAGAAATGAAGGGAAGAATTAAGGAGGAGGATGCGTCTGTACCTTATTTGCTAAATGGATATTACTATATAACCAAATACGAAAAGGGAAAGGATTATCCCATTTATACTCGTAAGAATGGGTCTTTAGAAGCGCCTGAGGAGATTTTATTCAATGTAAATGAAATGGCCGAAGGACACTCTTACTACAATCTCAGTGGAATTAGTGTGAGTGAGGATAATAAACTTGTTTCTTTTGGGGTAGATACGGTGAGTCGAAGAAAGTATACTATCTATATCAAAAACTTGGAAACGGGAGAAGTTTTGGACGAAAATATTCCGTTGACAACGGGAAGAGCCACTTGGGCAAACGACAATAAAACACTTTTCTATACCCGAAAAGATGAGGAAACACTTCGTTCTAATGAAATATACAGACATACGTTAGGAACGAACCCCAGTAACGATGCTTTGATTTTTACTGAAGAGGATGAAACTTTCGGAACTTATGTCTACAAAACGAAATCGCGAAAATACCTTGTAATAGGTTGTTATAGTACCCTAACTTCAGAATTTAGAGTTTTAGATGCAAATACTCCAAATGAAGATTTTGAAGTATTTCAGCCTCGCGAAAGAGGTTTGGAATATAGTATTTCTCACTATGATGATAGTTTTTATATTTTGACAAATAAAGACAAGGCGATTAATTTTAAACTGATGAGAACTTCCGAAGGGAAGACCACTCAAGACAATTGGGTAGATATGATCCCCCATAGGGAAGACGTCCTATTGGAGGATATTGATATTTTCAAGGACTATTTGGTGGTTAGTGAGCGATCAAACGGCCTTAATGAGATTCGTGTTAAACGCTGGGATGATAAGGAAGACTACTATCTACCTTTCGATAATGAGACTTATACAGCGGGAACAGGAGGAAACCCTGAGTTTGATACTGACATTTTGCGCTATGGTTATAATTCCCTTACGACGCCTTCTTCTACCATAGATTTCAATATGAAAACCCGTGAAAAAAAGCTTATGAAGGAAACCGAAGTACTTGGCGGCAAATTCGATAAGAACAACTATGAGTCGAAACGTGTTTGGGCAATAGCAGCTGATGGAACGAAAATTCCAATCTCAATGGTCTATAAAAAGGGGATAAAGCAGGATGGTAAGAATCCATTCTTATTATATGCCTATGGTTCTTATGGTTCAACGATTGATCCTTATTTTTCCTCGGTTCGACTGAGTTTGCTTGATAGAGGCTTTATTTATGCCATTGCGCACGTAAGAGGTGGGGAGTACCTAGGAAGACAGTGGTATGAAGATGGAAAATTATTGAAAAAGAAAAATACGTTTACAGATTTCATAGATGCATCTAAGTATGTAATTTCCGAAAACTATACATCAAAAGACCATTTATATGCTTCTGGTGGTTCTGCAGGTGGGTTGTTAATGGGGGCAGTTGTCAATATGGCTCCTGAACTCTACAACGGTGTGGTTGCTGCGGTCCCATTTGTGGATGTGGTGACCACAATGCTAGATGATAGTATCCCGCTTACAACAGGCGAATATGACGAGTGGGGAAACCCAAATGAACCCGAGTATTATGATTATATGAAATCGTACTCGCCATATGATAATGTGATATCAAGACTGTATCCAAACATGCTGGTTACCACAGGTTTACATGATAGTCAGGTGCAGTACTGGGAACCAGCGAAATGGGTGGCAAAATTGCGTGAAATGAAGCAAGGGGATAATGTTCTATTGCTTCAAACAAATATGGACGCTGGACACGGTGGCGCATCTGGCCGATTCGAAGCTTTAAAGGAAGTAGCTATGGATTATGCTTTTTTATTGGATTTGGAAGGAATTCAGGAGTAATTAAAATATTTGATTACCTTTGTCACGTTTTAAATTTAAGTTTTATATCTTAAAGTTTGTTACAAATTTCCCTGTATGAGAGAAGAAATACAAGCCCACAATAGTGTTTTAGAGTTGATAGGTGATACACCTTTAATTAAACTTAATAACATTGCGGCAAAGATGAAAGGTAATTATTTTGCCAAAGTCGAAGCATTCAACCCTGGACACTCTACTAAAGATCGAATAGCACTTTATATTATTGAACAAGCTGAGAAAAAAGGCATTTTAAAGCCTGGCGATACTATTATTGAAACCACCAGTGGAAATACTGGATTTAGTATTGCGATGGTTAGCATTATAAAAGGGTATAAATGTATTCTTGCTGTTAGTTCAAAATCTTCGAACGATAAAATAGATATGCTAAAAACGATGGGAGCAAAGGTATATGTATGCCCTGCTAACGTTAGCGCCGATGACTCTCGTTCGTATTATCAAGTAGCTAAGCGTCTTCACGAAGAAACGAAGGGATCGGTATACATAAATCAATACTTTAATGAGCTAAATATGGATGCTCATTATTATAGCACTGGACCAGAGATTTGGAATCAAACCAAGGGTAAGATTACGCATTTAGTAGCTTGTAGCGGTACAGGAGGTACTATCTCTGGAACCGCACGATTCTTAAAAGAGCAAAATCCTGACGTCAAGGTAATTGGTATTGATGCATTTGGATCTGTATTAAAAAAGTATCACGAAACTAGAGAATTTGATACGAACGAAATTTACCCGTATCGTATTGAAGGTTTGGGTAAAAATTTGATTCCAACGGCAACAGACTTCAACTCAATAGATGATTTTATTAAGGTTACGGATGAAAGTAGCGCACATACTGCACGTGAGCTTGCAAAAACCGAAGGTTTATTTGTAGGTTATACTAGTGGTGCTGCTATGCAAGGCCTTAAACAATTGGAAGAAGCAGGAGAGTTTACTTCAAAAAGTAATATAGTTGTCATTTTCCCAGATCACGGTTCGCGTTACATGAGCAAGGTATTTAGCGATGATTGGATGAATCAGCAAGGATTCTTCGATGCTAAGACTGAAGATGTTAGAGCGATCGAATACATCAAATAAACATGTAAATTGTTGAAAATGAGCGGTTGCTGTCAGTAACGGCTTTCTTTGTATTAATTTCTTCCAATAAAACATTGTTGTTATCCTGATTAATTTAACTAATTTTGTCGCTTATTCTGAAAATTAGGAGTTCGATGAGAGATTTATTTGATAAGATATACAAGGATAAAGGTCCCCTTGGAAAATGGGCAGAACAAGCGGAAGGATATTTCGTATTTCCCAAACTTGAAGGTCCAATCTCCAATAGAATGGGTTTCAAAGGAAAGAAGGTAATCACTTGGAGTATAAATGATTATTTAGGCCTTGCTAACCACCCTGAAGTTAGAAGGGTGGATGCAGAAGCAGCAGCCGAATACGGTTCTGCATATCCAATGGGCGCTCGCATGATGAGTGGACACACAGATCTTCATGAACAACTACAAAATGAACTTGCTGCATTTGTAAAAAAAGAAGCAGCTTATCTTTTAAATTTTGGATATCAAGGAATGGTTTCTACTATAGATGCCTTGGTATCTAAGGATGATGTGATTGTTTATGATGTTGATGCACACGCGTGTATTATAGATGGGGTGCGCCTGCATTTGGGACAGCGCTTTACCTATAGGCACAACGATATGGAAAGTATCGAGAAAAATTTGAAGCGAGCGACTAAGATGGCAGAAAAGACTGGTGGAGGAATTCTTTTGATTTCTGAAGGTGTTTTTGGGATGCGAGGAGAACAGGGTAAGTTAAAAGAAATTGTAGCCCTCAAGAAAAAGTACAACTTCCGTTTCTTCGTAGATGATGCACACGGATTTGGAACACTTGGTAAAACAGGTGCTGGAGCAGGTGAGGAGCAAGGAGTTCAGGATCAGATTGATGTATATTTTGCGACTTTTGCCAAGTCAATGGCAAGTACAGGAGCATTTATCGCTGGAGATGAGGAGATCATGAATTATCTGAAGTATAACTTGCGCTCACAGATGTTCGCAAAATCTCTACAGATGCAATTGGTAATAGGAGCATTGAAACGTTTGGATATGTTACGAACGATGCCAGAGATGAAAGAGAAGCTTTGGAAAAACGTGAATGCCTTGCAAAATGGTTTGAAGGAAAGAGGTTTCGATATTGGAACAACGCAGAGTTGTGTTACCCCTGTTTATCTTAAAGGAAGTATTCCCGAAGCAATGGCTTTAGTAAAGGATCTAAGGGAAAATTATGGAGTATTCTGTTCTATTGTAGTCTACCCAGTAGTTCCGAAGGGATTGATATTACTCAGAATGATTCCAACTGCTACGCATACAATAGATGATATTAATGAAACCCTAACGGCTTTTTCATCTATTCGTGAGCGCTTAGAGAGCGGAACCTATAAAAGACTTTCTGCGGCGGTTGCTGCGGCAATGGGAGAGTAAATTTCCTAACAAATTACTAGAAATAAAACACATCACCCGCCATAAACGGTTGATGTTTTTTGTTTTATAGAGCCTTCCTAAAAGTACTTCTCTCTTTATGCTGTACCGGGCTATAATCCTTCCAAAGTAATTGTACAGCAGTGTTTTCGATAAGCTCAGGGTTGGTTTCAACAGTATGAATGCCCTTAGCATTGAATAAATTTTGCATTTCTTCAAAAATGATCGCCGTGACCCCTTTTCCTTGATATTCTGGATCAATTCCAATT
Source organism: uncultured Ulvibacter sp. (assembly GCA_913063405.1). Lineage (GTDB taxonomy): Bacteria > Bacteroidota > Bacteroidia > Flavobacteriales > Flavobacteriaceae > Ulvibacter. The sequence goes on along the minus strand of CAJXZB010000029.1, from coordinate 21,247 downwards.
AAATAAAATGCAGCCTTTTCATTCTTTTTCTGGGCTTTCATAATATGTATCCACCCTAAGGGTAGTAATTTTCCATTTGCTTTCTTTAATGCCTTAGAAAACGATGGCATTACTACAGAAAAAGCGATGAGTTTTCCATCTTTATCTTTAATACAAGCGATATAATCGGGATGGATAAAATTAAAATATTTTTCCTTGTAGTAATCTATCTGGTATTGTTGAATAGGTACAAAAGTTTGTAATGTGTTGTAGGTTTTATTCAGCAAACCAAACATATCATCCACAAACGGAAGAATCTCTTTCTTATTTTTAAAACGTACAACAGTAAGTTGATATCTTTCGCGAATGATTCTAGAAAACTTCTTCACCTTTTCGAAAGCTTCTTTCGGAATACTCAATCTATATTCTACCCAGGTTGCTTGTTTTTCGAAACCTAGTTTTTTAAAGTGTTCAGCATAGTAAGGGTAATGGTACCAAGTGATCATAGTATTTAACTCTTCAAACCCCTTGGTTAAAATACCGGCTTTTTCCATATTCGAAAATCCAACAGGACCTTCTGCATATTCAAGATCGTGTGCTCTTCCAACCTCATAAACCTTTTCCAAAAGAGCCCTAGTAACTTCTATATCGTCGATCATATCTAACCAACCAAATCGCACCTTCTTCTTTCCAATCTCGTTGATCTCTAGGTGATTGAGGATCACCGAAATTCTTCCGACAATTTTACCGTTTTTATAGGCCAAGTAGTGATTGGCTTCAGCATTTTTAAAAACGGGATTTTTTGATATATCAAAGGTTTCCAATTCATCTTTAATCAATGGTGGAACCCAATAGCTACAATCCTTATACAATTGAAACGGGAATGTTACAAATTGCTTAAGCTCTTTTTTGGTTGAAATCTTTTTAACTGTAATCATATGCTATCATCTATAAACCACCACTGTCTCCATCATCATCAACCACACCGTCTTTTCTCTTCTTTTTCTTCTTCTTTTCTTTTTCCGCACTTTTTTCACCTTTGTTGCGTTCTTTTCTCAATTTTCGACCCGCTTTGCCTTTCTCTTCTACAAACTCATCATCCTGATGCATATCAAAGCGATAAGCGACCCCAACTCTTGCATAGAGGCGAGAAGGAGTATCTTTAAAATTAAGAAGAACCGACGCGTCTACGTGAAAATTTTCATTAACCAAGGCGGCCGCTCCTCCACGGAACAATTGATCGGCATAAAAGTCACTCTTAATCCCTTGGTTTTCTACAAATATGGAAAACCAATCTGTTATTGTATGAGTAAGTGTAAGGATGTAACCATATGAAGGAGTGTCCGTTGTAACACGATCTACTATGATATTTGTTACAAATACAAAGCCACCAACGAAATTGTTTTGAGTTGCAAGTACAAACTTCGGGCTAATACTACTTTCTGGTTCGGGTGTATATGGGTTATCAGCAAAATCGAAATTTGCTCCTGCATAAATCGAAATGGCAGGAATAAAATCCTTCCATTGAAATTTATTATTGGCCTTCCAACTATACAGATTTGGACCATCTAACACCATTTTTCGATATGGATCGTAGAATAAGTATTTTGCCCCAAGTGTATTGCTTCGGAAATTACTTTGGTTAAACTTCACAGGAACCGCTCCGCGATTGTCAGTTATCGATTGAGACTCAAATTCCCCAATAAGACTTACCTCAAGTTCTTCTTTCCAAAAGCCGTATCGAATCGCATAGTCAACTCCAAAGGCTCCTGTTTCTGTATCTTTTAAACGGTGTTTTTCTCTTCCGAAAGCAAACCCACTTTCAAGTTGTAATACTCTTTTACCTACTGAAAATGCTCCTTGGGAAGCTCCAGGTCTATTGTTGTTTATTGTCTCGGTGTATTGTGCCGCGACTGGACTAAGTGATAATAGAAATAAAAAGGAAAGACAATAAAGGGAAGTCTTCATATAATTTCGGTTTAGATCAAAGATATAAGATTTTATCATTTATTTAATAGATGATTTTCTTCTTTTTCTATATCAATTATTACTTTTGAAAAAGATTCTATCATTATGATGACTTTTCTGAAAACGATATTAATTATCCTTCTGGTATACTATGGACTAAAGTTTTTAATAAAACTTACAATTCCTTATCTAATGAGATACGCTACAAAAAAGGCCGAACAAAAATTTGAACAAGCCTTTGGAGGTAATCCTTCAGCTTCTAACACGACGCAGGACGAGGGAAGTGTTAGCATCGATAAGATGCCTAATGCTCATACTAAAAGCAAGAATACGGTTGGAGAATATGTAGACTACGAAGAGGTGGAGTAAGTTTTTTTTATTTGATTTTGTAAGCCCTACGTTACTGGAGATTTTTGTAATTTCCCCAAGTCTTATTTTATACAAACCTCATGCAGCCTGTTTTTAAGAAATTTCTTCCTCATATTGTTGTTTTAATTTTATTTGTTATTGCATCACTGATGTATTTCAATCCAGTGTTGCAGGGAAAAAAAATCTTCCAAAGTGATATTGCACAGCACAATGGAATGGCAAAACAACTTAGAGATTATCGTGCAACAACAGGAACTGAAACCTATTGGACGGATGCTGCTTTTGGTGGAATGCCAACCTATCAGTTGGGAGCGAAATATCCTCATAACTACATAAAGAATTTAGATTTAGCACTCCGCTTCTTACCACGTCCAGCGGACTATCTATTCTTGTATTTTATAGGAATGTATATCCTGTTTTTGGCTTTGAAAATAGACTATAAACTGGCCTTTTTTGGCGCATTGGCATTTGGGTTTTCTACATATCTAATAATTATTTTGGGTGTTGGCCATAATGCAAAAGCGCACGCCATTGCCTATATGCCGTTAGTTCTAAGTGGAATTATTCTTACGTTTCGAGGGAAGTATCTCTATGGTTTTATGCTTACCACTATCGCAATGGCACTTGAGTTGGTATCCAATCACTTTCAGATGACCTACTATTTGTTGTTTGTGGTAATTTGCCTTGGTGCTGCATATTTGATAGATGCATATAGAAAAAATATGCTTGTGCATTTTGGAAAGGCAATTGCTGTACTCATAATTGCCGTTCTTATGTCTCTGGGCTTAAACGCTACGAATATGCTGGCAACAAAAGAATATGCAGATACATCAACAAGAGGGAAAAGCGAATTGACCATTACCCCAAATGGTAACCCTAAAGTTGCAACCGAAGGCCTTGGTTATGATTACATAACCGAATACAGTTACGGAATAGCCGAAAGTTTCAACTTATTCATTCCTCGTTTTATGGGTGGAGGTTCTAGTGATACGATGTCTGGCGATTCCAACACTTTTGAAGCATTACTAAAACTCGGTGCTCCCCCAAAAGATGCAGCCGAAATAATGGAACAACTACCCACCTATTGGGGAGATCAGCCCGGTGTTGCAGCCCCAGCATATGTTGGAGCTATTATTATTTTCTTAGCGGTATTAGCCTTGTTCTTAGTACGTGGCAGACTTAAATGGTGGATTACTGTGGCTTTTCTCCTGAGTTTGTTTTTATCTTGGGGAAAGAACCTCAACTTTTTAACCGAATTTTTCATCGATTATGTTCCTCTATACAATAAGTTTAGAGCCGTTTCCTCCATTCAAGTGATTATTGAGCTGGTTTTACCGATTTTGGCTGTTGTGGGACTACATCAATGGTTTAATAATTTCGAAAGAGAAGAAGAAAAGAAGAAGGCCCTGTTTTGGTCAGTTGGAATCGCAGGAGGATTGGCGATGATATTCATACTATTTAAATCTACATTTTTTGATTTTAGTAGCCCTCATGATCAGATGATCCGCGAGCAACTAGGAAATCCAGTGGTCGATGCATTAAGAGATGATAGAATGAGCTTGCTAATGAATGATGCGATCCGCTCTTTGTTCTTTGTACTATCGACGGCTGGCGTCTTGTGGTTGTGTTTAAATGGTAAACTAAAACAAATGGCTGCTATAGCTATCCTCACCGTCTTGATTCTTTTGGATTTAGTAATGATTGATAGACAATATGTAAATAATGATGATTTTGTACAAGCCAGGATAATGGATCAGCCCTTTCAGAAGAATGAGGCAGACGCTCAAATTTTAAAAGATGAAGGTCATTATCGAGTATATGATATTTTAGGAAGTCCATTTAATAGTGGACGGGCTAGTTACTATCATAATGCTTTAGGAGGCTACCATGCTGCCAAACCCGGACGTATTCAGGAAATTGATGATTTTTATCTAAGCAAGGGAGATATTGGAATCCTAAATATGATGAACGTAAAATACATCATTGCTCCAAATAAAGATGGAAAACCCATCGTACAAGAGAATCCATATACAAATGGAAATGCCTGGTTTGTCAAGGATGTAATTTTGGCAGAAACTGCTAATGACGAAATGAGATTCTTGGATAGTTTGGATACTAAAAGTACTGCGATTATTCATAGCGATTTTCTAACACAAATTCCTACTAAAAAAAATGAAAGAGACAGCTTGGCAACAATAGATATGGTACAGCACAATCCACAACATATAGTATATGAAGCTTCAACTACATCTGAACAATTAGCCATTTTTTCTGAAGTATATTACCCAAAGGGATGGAACGCATACATCAATGAAAAGTCAGTCGAGTATTTAAGAGCAAATTACCTCTTAAGAGCCATTAAGGTTCCAGCGGGGAATAATAAAATAGAATTTAAATTCGAGCCTAAGGTAATCGAGACTGGAAGCAGAATTAGCTTGGCTAGTAGTGTTCTTTTTGCTTTGGTATTTTTTGGAGGCTTGTATTATAGTTTCAGAAAGGAGAAGTCAGTTACTAAACCTGAGTAGTAGATGAAGCGAGTTTTAATAATTACGTATTATTGGCCACCCGCGGGAGGTCCGGGCGTGCAACGTTGGCTTCAGTTTGTCAAGAATTTTAAGGACTTTGGAGTCGAGCCTATTGTTTACGTTCCCGAAAACCCACATTACCCTTTAGTTGATCCAAGTTTTGTTTCCGAAGTAGAGGATATTGAAATCATTAAGCACCCCATTAAAGAACCTTATGGATTGGCGGGAATTCTTTCTAAAAAGAAGACCAAACGGATGAGTAGTGGAATTATTACTAGTAGAAAACAATCTGCTATTGAAAAATTAATGCTCTTTGTACGTGGGAACTTCTTTATCCCAGATGCGCGAATTGGATGGGTCAAACCTTCGGTAGAATTTCTTAAGAATTATATTTCTGAAAACCCTGTAGACGTCATTATTACTTCGGGACCACCGCACAGCTTACATCTTATTGGAATGAAATTGAAAGAGCAACTGGACGTAAAATGGATTACCGATTTCCGTGATCCTTGGACTACAATTCATTATCATAAGTCTTTACGATTAACAAAGATTTCAGAAGAAAAACATAAAGAGTTTGAGAAGAAAGTACTCTCTGAAGCCGATTTGATAGTTGTAACAAGTCCTACAACAAGAATGGAATTTGCTGGTATAACCAAAACACCTATTAAAGTGATTACCAATGGGTATGTGACTTCGGAAAATATATATCCAATCGTAGATACTTTGTTTACAATTTCACATATTGGTTCTTTGTTGAGTGAACGAAATCCAAAAGTATTGTGGAAGGTTCTTTCTGAAATTGCATTGGAAGACACTTCCTTCAACAAGAATCTAAAGCTAAAGCTAGCAGGAGCTCTTAGTGAGGATATAGTTTCGAGTATCACTGCATATGGATTAGCAGGTAATTGTGAATTACTTGGATATGTATCTCACGCTGAAGCATTAGAACTGCAGCATAATTCCCAAGTACTTCTTTTAGTTGAAATCGATAGTGAAGATACACGTTCTATTATTCCAGGTAAACTATTTGAGTATTTGGCGGCACATCGACCTATTATAGGTTTAGGACCCAAGGGAAGTGATATTGAGGGTATTTTATCCGAAACAAAAAGCGGATGTTTTTTTAACCACCAAGAAGAGACCTTATTGAAAAAGCATATACTTGAGCTTTATACGGACTATTTATCTGGATCTCTTTCTGTTGCATCAAAGGGGATTGAAAAGTATAGCAGGAGGGAACTTAGTCGAGAGATGGCGAAACTCATTAAGAGTATATAAAAAGCGAAACCCTCACTCTTCGTCAAAGACGAATCGTAAGGGTTTCTAACTAACCAACCAAAAAATTGTTACAATCTTCGACCTCTTTTGGAAGCGCTTCGTGATTTTGAATTTCCACCACGATTCCCAGATGTATTTGATCTAGAAGTTGTACTTCTTTTTGCCACTCTTTTATTTGAAGGGCGAGAGGTCCAACTTCTGTTTATTTTTCTATTTCCATTATTTTGTGCCACCCGACTCGTTTTTTTCTGTGGCCGTGCGGTCCGGTTTACTTTATTAGAGTTTACTGGTCTTCCTTTTGTAATAGAACCACTTCTTTTAGCTCTTTTTGCAGTTCCACTACTTGTTACTGGCCTACTTTTATTTACGGTGCTTTTTCTAGAACCTCTTTTCGAATCACCACGACTTGTAATAGGTCTCCCTTTCGCAACTGAACTATTTGCAGGTCTTCCCTTGTTAACAGTCCCTCTATCATTTCTATTAGACCTTTTAGCAATCGTTGAGCTATTTCCTCTTCGACCGTGTTTAGATACCATTGTATTTCTACGATTCGCTCTATAGTCCCTGTTCTGAGCTGTTCTACCGTTTTTGTAATGAACACGACTTCCTGGTCTGTAGAAATCTCTTCTCACATTTCTATAATTTGAACGATGTCCATTGCGATAGTAATTTCTATGATGACTATAACTATATCTCACTGGACTGTAATATCTTCTATATTGATAGTCATATACTATACAGCTTGAATAGATAGGTCTGGTGTAAAACACGTGCCAAGGACGATACACATAAAATTGATTATAAGAATTAATGAAACCTGTACAGTTACTATAGTTGCCGTAGTTATTGTAATGCACATATAGTCCTCCAACACGTACTATGCGTCTATTGTTATAACGAATATCTACATCTCCAGCTTGAGTTATACGCCCGTAGCCATCATAATAGATAGCAACGTTTTCTACTTGAATTACAGCACCATAGTCATCATACTGTACATACATTTCATAGTCATGTCCAGAATTAAAACTAATGTTGACGTTTGGAGTATCTACATTTACATGTACATTTCCTCCATGATTTTGTCCAACGTAAACGAAATCGAATTGCCCGTCTGCGAAAACTGAGAACTCAACACCACCTTCTTCAAAGATGTATGTTTTACCATCGTAGCCATTAATAACGCAATCTTCAGGAGATTGATTATTTGCTTTGGCCGTAATTCCTATTAAAAGGAAACTGAATACTAATGTTGCTAATTTTTTCATAACTGTAATTTTAAGTTGCACTTGCTTTCATTTTTTGGTCAGCATGGTACTGCTTTGATAATTACAACGACCGTGCCAAAACCATAAGATGCTGATAAACAGTAATGTTGTTAAGAGTTTCAAGACCTTCTAAAAGTATTGAGATAATTAAAGCATAATTCTTAATCAGAAATACGATTCTGAAATGAGGCAAAGGTTTTAATAATTAGGTAATAAAAAATCCGTCTACATCATTTTACTGAAGTGACGGATTTTAAAAACTAACCAACCAAAAACTATTATTTTTTTAATCAATAATTGTTGAAGTTCGTCTCACAATCATTGTTGGTATGTATAAGACAATCATCGTGCCAACTTTTATTATTGTTTATATAAAAGAATAGCGTTGTGAATTATTTAACTATAAATTGAGTTGTCTTTATTAAAGTATTATCGCTAAAGATTTGATAGAGATAGAGTCCAGATGGATAGTCCATAGCATCGATTGTGAAATATTCTTTAGAAATGAGATCCTCCTTAACAAGCTTACCCGAAAGATCAAATACCTTGATTCTGTTTATAGAAGCTGCTTTCGAAAGTTGTAAGATAGAAGTATTTGAAACCGGGTTAGGGTAGAGAGTGATTTTATTCCTGTCAAAATCTTCTAAGCCTAAAACAATACATTCAGTATAGCCATTAAAAAAATAAGTATTTCCTTGATAGGTAAAGCAGGTGAGTTGCGATGCTGAATCAAGTCCATGGCCGTTTGGAAAAAATCCAGTGGTACTTCCAAATACCTTCTACCCAAGTTTCAATATAACTTCCAAAGGCCTGAATTTCTAATACAATTCGATCCTCACCTACTATAAATTGAATGCTCTTACCTGAGACCTCCATTTGCTCAATATATTGATCTTGTATGTACTTGCACCAAGTTCCTTGTATGGACATAACCTCAAAAGCCTCTCCTACTTCACGAGAAAAATCATACATAAGGTATTCAGTATCATCATTTGGCCAATAGGCATATACTCTTCCATCTTCTTCTCTATACCGACAATCTATATTATCTACAATCTTATAGGTAACACCATTAATAATTTCTTTCACCCCCAATTGAACGGGTTACATTGGATGGAGGCCCACCAAAACCATCCAGACCAATAACATTTCAAGAATTACCTGTTTCCAGCATTGGGATATATTGTGAAAATGTGACAGGTTATTCTAAAGACACTAAATTTTCTCAATCAAATAAGGTGCGGTAACCGATTCTTTGGATTTCGCCACTTCTTCGGGTGTTCCTTGAGCGATAACGTTTCCACCTCTAATTCCGCCTTCTATGCCTAAATCAATTATATAATCGGCACACTTAATAAGATCTAAGTTGTGCTCAACTACAATTACCGTATGTCCCTTTTCTAAAAGGGCATAGAAAGAAGTTAAAAGCTTTTTAATATCGTGAAAGTGTAAACCAGTAGTCGGTTCATCAAAGATGAAAACTGTCTTTTCTTTAGTAGTTCCTTTAGTCAAAAAAGAAGCTAATTTAATCCGTTGTGCTTCACCACCAGAAAGGGTAGAGGAGCTTTGTCCAAGTTGAACATAGCCTAAACCAACATCCTGTAGCGGTTGCAATTTAGCCGTAATTCTTTTTTCCTGGTGCAATCCAAAGAAGCCAACGGCATCATCCACGGTCATAGTCAATATATCGTCGATGCTCTTATTGTGGAAATTAACTTCGAGAACCTCTTTTTTAAAACGTTTACCACTACAGCTGTCACATTCTAAATGCACATCTGCCATAAATTGCATTTCGATAGTAACTTCACCATCTCCCTTGCAAGTTTCGCAACGCCCACCATCTACATTAAAAGAAAAATGCTTGGCCTTATACCCACGTATATCAGATAATTTCTGTGAGGCAAAGAGATTTCGTATGTCATCATATGCTTTGATATAAGTTACTGGATTAGAACGACTAGATCGCCCAATTGGATTTTGATCGATAAATTCAATGCTTTTTATGTGCTTGAAATCACCCTCGATAGAAGTAAATTGACCAGGTTTTTCACCATAACCTCCTATCTCTCTCTGCAGCGCTGGATACAAAATTTTCTTAACTAAAGTACTTTTTCCACTCCCCGAAACTCCAGTAACCGCTGTAAACACTCCCAATGGAAAGGTCACATCAATGTTTTTAAGATTATTCTGTCTTGCACCTTTGATCTGAATACTTTCTTTCCTAGTCTTTCTTTTCTCTGGCACCTCGATTCGTAAGCTTCCATTTAGGTATCCCGCCGTTAGTGAATCCAACTTTAGAATATCAGCATATTTTCCGTGAGCGACTACTTCACCACCAAAGGTTCCTGCTTCTGGTCCAATATCGATGATCTCATCTGCAGCTTTCATAATATCCTCATCATGTTCTACGACGATTACAGTATTTCCTAAATCCCGTAGCGACTGTAAAACACCAATCAAACGCTCTGTATCTTTTGGGTGCAGTCCAATACTTGGTTCATCCAAAATATACATTGATCCTACCAAACTACTTCCAAGAGAAGTTGCTAGGTTAATGCGTTGAGATTCTCCTCCAGAAAGGGTGTTGGATTTTCTGTTTAGAGTAAGGTAACTTAATCCAACATTCATTAAAAAACCGAGACGGTTGTTAATTTCAATAAGTAATCGTTTTGCAATTTTTTGATCGTGTTCCAATAATTTCAGGTTTTCGAAAAACGCGGCTGTTTCATCCAAAGGTAATTCGACTAATTCCTGAATAGAGACTCCTTCTATTTTTACATAACTCGCTTCCGGGCGTAATCGTTTTCCACCGCAAGTACTACACTTGGTTTTTCCACGATAGCGCGATAACATTACTCTATTCTGAATTTTATAACTTTTGGATTCTAAAAAGCTAAAGAAACTATTCAAGCCTTCAAAATGTTCATTTCCTTCCCAAACTAGTTGTTTTTGTTCTTCTGAAAGTTCAAACCAAGGCTTATGAATTGGGAAATCAAATTTGTAAGCACTGTTTACTAGTTGATCGCGATACCAACTCATACTTTCTCCTCTCCAAGGAAAAATTGCATTCTCATAAATTGATAGACCTGTATTTGGGATCACCAAATCGGTGTCAATTCCAATTACATCGCCGTAGCCTTCACAAGTAGGGCAGGCGCCAAAGGGGTTGTTGAAACTAAATAAGTGGACATTGGGCTCTGCAAAGGATACTCCATCTGCTTCAAAACGGTTGTTGAACTCTCTTTGTGTATTGGTTGATAGATTCTCAATATATAATGCTCCTTTTCCTTCAAAAAATGCAATTTGTATTGCGTCTGCCAATCTATTATAGAAATCTTCGTCATCTTTAGTAATGACTCTATCAACTACCAGTTGTATTTTCTTCTGAAGGGATTCACCTTTTAATTCATCAATCCGAGTGATAACCCCGTTAATCCTCACACGGGCATACCCTTGTTGTGCAAGTGCCTGTAATTTATTTTCCATTGTTCTGCCTTCTTCCAAATGAATAGGGCTAAGGAGGAGGAGTTTTTCTCCTTCAGGAAAGTCCTTAATGAAATTAATCACGTCCGAAACAGTATCTTTTTTAACTTCAACTCCAGATGTAGGAGAAATGGTCTTTCCAATTCTACTAAAGAGCAATTTTAAGTAATCGTATATCTCTGTAGAAGTTCCCACTGTAGAACGTGGATTAGTGGTATTAACTTTCTGTTCTATAGCTATAGCGGGAGAGATACCTTTTATGGCATCTACTTTTGGTTTGTCAAGTCTTCCTAAAAACTGCCTCGCGTAAGAGGATAAACTTTCTATATATCTTCGTTGCCCTTCTGCATATAGGGTGTCAAAGGCAAGACTTGACTTCCCACTACCTGATAGCCCTGTAATAACTACAAGTTTGTTTCTTGGTATAACAACATTGATATTTTTTAAATTATGGAGCCTTGCCCCTTGAATTAAAATATTGTTTTTAATATCTATTGTTTCTGTACTCAATGCACGACTGTTTTTAGTGGAATTTTGCAAAGATAACACATAGATTTCGTGATTACACCTTTGCGGTTATTATAATTATTTAATGAAATAATTAACTTTTTTTTGCATTTCTCGTTTGTTTGTTGTTATATTTACCCCTCTTATAACATTAATTAAAACTTTTGCCTATAGTATATTATTACTTTTTATAATTTAAAAATAACAGCTAAACAACCACTATTACTATAGTTGTTTCTTTAAAAAGTATTGATATGAAAACAAGCACAAACACAGATGCGGTTTTAGTTAGTGCGTACATGAAAGGCGATGAATCTGCCCTGTGTGAACTAATAACTCGCCATAAGCAAAGAATTTACAGTTTTATTTATTCAAAAGTATTTGATAGAGATGTCTCTGAAGACATTTTTCAAGATACCTTTATTAAGGTTATTAGAACTTTGAAAAGGGGTGCTTACAATGAAGAAGGAAAATTTCTTCCTTGGGTTATGCGTATTGCACATAATTTGGTGATAGATCATTTTAGAAAAAACAATCGCATGCCAAAATTCGAGAATAGTGGGGATTTCAATATTTTTTCTGTATTGTCTGATAGCTCTCTGAATGCAGAGAAGTCCATGATCAAGGGGCAGGTGGAAAATGATGTAAGACGTCTAATAGAAGAGTTACCAGAGGATCAGAAGGAAGTACTCGTGATGCGCATGTATAAGGATATGAGTTTTAAGGAAATTAGTGAACAAACTGGTGTAAGCATAAATACCGCTTTAGGAAGAATGCGTTACGCGCTTATCAATTTGCGTAAAGTAATTGAGAAACACAACATTATATTAACAAACTAATACAATAAAGTGTTTTTTGCGGCGTTATTAGGAAACATTAACCTCAAAATAATGTTTTATGCAAAAAATGTACTCTGAAACTTCACATCTGGAGCATGTGAATAAAAAATTAGCTCCGAAAGAAGAAACGATACGTTTTCTTCTGGATTATTCAAAGGCTTTAAGTGTTATAGATTATAATAAATTGAAGTTTGAAGCACTTCTAAACTAAACTTTGGAAAATCCCTGAAAGCTACATTTCAGGGATTTTTTTTGCCATTATTTCAGCTCTAAGACTTTTTGGTTTTTGATTTGAAGTAACCTTCGAGAACAGTTTTTCTCCCGATCGTTTTTGTAATTATATCTTTTTCTAGATCCCAGCCCCTAGCGGGCGAATATTGTCTTCCATACCAAATAATTTGCAAGTGAAGCTCGTTCCAGAGATCTCGTGGAAAAAGGCGTTTTGCGTCTTTTTCAGTTTGTACGACATTCTTTCCATTGGAAAACCCCCATCGATACATTAATCTATGGATATGCGTGTCGACTGGAAAAGCAGGAACATTGAACGCCTGGGACATTACAACGCTGGCGGTTTTATGCCCCACGGCTGGAAAAGATTCGAGCGCTTCAAAGTTAGCTGGAACAACGCCGTTGTGCAGTTCAATTATCATCTTTGAAAGACCGTAAATCCCCTTGGACTTCATTGGTGAAAGCCCGACGGGCTTAATAATTTCTCTTATTTCTTCTACTGAAAGCTTCACCATATCATATGGGTTGTCGGCTATTTCAAACAAAAGTGGAGTTATTAGGTTAACTCTAACATCCGTGCTTTGTGCCGAAAGCAACACAGCAACAAGGAGGGTATAGGGATCCTTATGGTCTAATGGAATAGGTATTTCAGGATAGAGCTCTTTTAATGTTTTAATAACGAAATCTACCTTTTCTTTCTTGGTCATTTTTGTTTACTTTTATACAAAAATAAGCTAAATGAATACATTAAAAGCAGGAGATAAAGTACCAAATTTCACATCTACAGATCAAGACGGAAATACCATTTCATTATCAGATTTTAAAGGAAAGAAACTAGTAATTTTTTTCTATCCTGCGGCGAATACTCCTACCTGTACAGTAGAAGCTTGTAATTTAAGAGATCATTATAAAGAGTTCAAAGATGCTGGCTATAAAATTCTTGGTGTAAGTGCAGATACAGAGCGTAAGCAAAAGAACTTTAGTACTAAGTTTGACTTCCCTTATCCATTGCTTGCCGATACGGACAAACAGGTTATTGAAACGTTTGGTGTTTGGGGGCCAAAAAAGTTCATGGGAAGAGAATATGACGGAATACACCGTATTACTTTTGTAATAAATGAAGAGGGAGTAGTGTCAAAAGTAATAGATAAGGTTAAAAGTAAGATACACGCAAGTCAAATACTCGACTAACTATCAATTTTCGCTTTATTCACCGAACAACTAAACAGAGATTTTTCCTTAATTATTTCTGCTACACCACTTGGGAGCATTTCTTCCCAGCCATCTTCTCCATTCTCAATTTTTGATAGAACCTCACGTGAGAAAATGTCAAGAATTTCTGGCTTGAAATCAGTAATATCTACTACTTTACCATTGTATTTGAAGAACTTATAAAGTTCTTTCATTCGTGGATGTACTTTAAGGTTTTCACTGGTTGTGAATTCTCCGGTTTTTCTATCTTTCATTGGATAGAGGTATACTTTTAAATCCTTGAAGAATAGTTTTCCGAAAGCTTCCAAAATACCACCACTCAAATGACGATAGTACTTTTCGTCAAAAACATCTACGAGATTATTCACTCCCATAGCAAGACCTAAGCGCATTTTGGTATATCTTGAAAAGTACTCAACTAGCTTATAGTATTCCTGAAAATTCGAGATCATTACATTATGTCCTAGTGAACATAACAATCTTGCACGATCCATAAAATCTTCCTCATCAATTTCACCTTCGGCACGAAGATTTGACAATGTAATTTCAAAAATAACCTCGGTTCTATCTTTATCGACTCTATTTTCATTCAGAAACATATTAAATGATTTCTCATACATGTCGATATTTACTTTGGTTACAGGCCTGAAACTACCTCTTAGCGTAAGTATGTTCTTTTTGTATAATATCCTAGCCGGAAGAATGTTATGACCGTCTGGCCCAAACATCACGGCATCAGTCATTCCATTTTTAATAAGCTGAAGACTCATTAGTCTATTATCAATTTCTTTAAATTGAGGGCCGGAAAAATTAATGGTATCAATTTCGATCTTGTCTTTATCAATATGATCATACAAGTATCTCAGTAATTTTTTTGGAGCATCATACTTATAATAAGCGCCGTAAATCAAATTTACACCAAGTATACCTAAAGTTTGTTGTTGTAAAATCGCATCATTTTCATGAAAGCGAATATGAAGCGCAATCTCGTTGTACTCTTCATTAGGATCAACTTGATAACGGATTCCTAGCCATCCATGGCCCTTATATTTTTTTGCAAAATCAATGGTTGCCACCGTATTTGCATATCCAAAAAATAATTTTTTTGGATGTTTCTCTCTACTAATCCGCTCTTCAATCAAACCGATTTCATGGGAGAGCATTTTTTTTAAGCGAGATTCGGTTACGTATCGGCCATCTTTTTCAATGCCATAAATTGCGTCGCTAAAATCTTTGTCGTACGCAGACATTGTTTTCGCGATGGTACCAGACGCACCGCCAGCTCTAAAGAAGTTTCTTACGGTTTCTTGTCCGGCGCCTATTTCGGCAAAGGTCCCGTAGATATTTTCATTGAGATTAATTCGTAAGGCTTTACTTCTAATAGAGGGGATATCTTCAAATTCTTTATCTCCTGAAATATGATCCGGCATAGCAACGGGGGTATTATTTTTTTCCTTCTAACAAAGGTAGTAAATACAATAGGCAAACAAAAAAAATACTGCTATTTTTGTTGGTATGAATTCACCCCTTACTGTTACGTTTTTAGGAACAGGAACTTCTCAAGGAGTGCCAGTAATAGGTAGCGATCATCCCGTTTGTAAGAGCGCTAACGCTAAGGACAAAAGGCTTAGAGTTTCGGTGATGATAAGTTGGGATGATTATAATTTTATAATTGATTGCGGCCCAGATTTTAGACAGCAAATGTTACGAGAGCAAGTTACCAGAGTTGATGGGGTTTTGCTTACGCATGAACACAGTGATCATACAGCAGGAATTGATGACATACGTCCTTTTTATTTTAGACAAGGTAATATTGCGTTTTATGCAGCGGAAAGAGTTTTTAAGGCACTTCATCAGCGGTTTGCGTATATATTTGAGATTGAAAATAAATATCCTGGTGCACCTACCATTGAGGAAATAGAGATTCACAAAGATTCTCGTTTGGATTTAGGAGGAAAGAACGTTGTTGTAATTGAGGCCTTTCATAACAAATTACCAGTATTGGGGTTTAAAATTGATGAGTTTACATATCTAACCGATGTGAAGACTATCTCTGAAGAAGAAATTGAAAAATTAAAAAACACTAAAGTGCTGGTTATAAATGCATTGCGAGAAGAAGCGCATCAATCACATTTCAATCTTTCCGAAGCATTAGCGTTTATTAAGAAAGTAAGTCCTAAAAGGGCTTATTTAACACATATTAGTCATTTACTTGGATTTCATGATGTAGTGGAAAAAACACTGCCAAAAAACGTTCATTTAGCCTACGATAGATTAAAAATCACTTTATAGTTATGAAGAATAAAATATTTATGTACCTGTTTTTATTTGCAGTTTTGTTTGTCATCTTTCAATACATGAATGAGAAGACCATATTCGAATCACAGGAAAAGAAGATCAATACGCTTACCGAAAAGTTAACCAAAGCAAAGGATTCTATTTCTAGCCTTCATGATAAGGTTTTAGATCTTAATTACTTCACGTTACAAGGGAATGAGAATGCAATGACCTATTTTGAGAGTGGGAATTACGATCCGGCAGAGGTCGAAGCAATGGTCTCTGATATTATTTATGATAAGAATCTGGAGCGAGGTGGAAATTCTTTGATTCCAGTAGCCGGTATTAATGGCACAATGCGCGTTAATAAGCTCAAGTTTTTGAATCATAAATGGATTCAAGCAGATTTCTCAGACGGAACCTACTGGGGGGAAATGGTTATAGAATATTTCTTTGATGAAAACAGGGAGTTACAACTCACAACCATTGGGTCAACATTGTATCCAACCAATTAAGATTTTTAATTTAACTATTGCTTTTCGAGCCAATCTTTAAATTCATAAAAGTTTTGTGGCGCAACTCCGTGACCAACTGGAAACTCGGAATAGGCACATTTAATATTGAGCTTTTCTAAGAATGGTTTTGTTTTTCGAGCCCAATCCACTGGAATTACTTGATCAACGCTTCCATGCGAGCTGTAAATATTAAGCTTGCTAAAATCATTTTCGGTGTAGTCTTCGATAAGAATATCTTCATTAACATATCCGCTTAAGCCAATAACATTCTTTATTTTTTGGGGGTAGCTAAGCGCCACCGCCAAACTTAATATGGTTCCTTGGCTAAAACCAAGAAGGGTAATTTGAGTTGCATCGACCCTATATTTCTCAATAACCTCATCAACACAATTTGAAATCAAATCTCGAGATTCTATGGCCTGCTCATTGTCGCTAAACTTCCCTTCAGCATTATCAAAATAGATATTGTACCACGCGTTTCCATATGGTTGCATTGGAATAGGAGCTTTCAATGAAATTATAGTGTATTGTTCTGGTAATTCACTAGCAAATGAAAACAAGTCGTTTTCGTCGCTTCCGTAGCCGTGCAGCATGATAATTACTGGTGATGCTTCGGAAGGATTGGCAGCCGCTTTATAATTGTGCTCTAGCGAGAGTGTTTGTTTCATGGTATTCTAAATTAATAATGCCGCTATCTACCGAAATTTTTTCAGTAGTCAACGACATTACAAAACTAATATATTTTAAAGGCTTATCCTATGCCTTTAAACCACTCTTGAAATTGAGTCCCAAATACTGGAACAGGTTTTTTCTCTCCTTGAATGGCACCGATAAAAGCTAGAATCCACATAACAAATAGACCGAGCTGAAGGATCCAGCCTAAAAATGGAATACTTACAAAATAAAGAATACCCCAAACCGCAACCCATAAGCCTATAAGTCCTAAACTTTGCCTTATATGAAATGCCGCGAAGTCATTCTTCTTATCATTGTTCATTAGAAGGGCGATAATAAAGCCAATTATTGAAAAATAAGAGATAATGGCGATGGTTTTGCCATCTTCAACAGTTCCTGTTCCCATGGTAAGTGTTTTTTAATTAATACGTTACTAAAGATAACTTTTCTAATCTAGAAAAGTAAACCATTGCTGAAATTTTTCACTCAGATAAGGGATGCCCTGCTTCCTGTTAGTGAGAACCATAAGAAAGGAAAATAACCAAAGCACTACAGCCAACCAATAAAAATAAAAACCAACTTCATAGGCCTGAAGGGCCATCGAAACGAATAGGAGTATTACGAGACCGAACATGTTTTTAATATGCCAAGTGACAAATTCTTGTTTTTCCTCTCGATTTATATAAAAAGCTACTAGCAATCCTATAAATGTTAAATATGCTATTACTGCAGCCTTTTTACCTTTTGGAATATCGCTCATTAGGATTGAATAATTAATTGACCATTTGCATAAATCCCATAAGCTTTGCCTTTTAATCGATCATTTAAGAGAGCTGAATTCTTTGAAGTTGATAGGATATTACTTTCGGTAAAAGTCCATTCTTTATGTGGATCGAAAAGGCTAAGGTTGGCTTTTGACCCCTCTTTTATTTCTTCAGAAGGGATTCCGAAGCTGCTTTTTAAATTGGTAAGTGCGTTAACAGTGGTTTCCAAGTTCATAAGGCTATTAACCGCTCCAAAGCAACTTTCTAAGCCAATGCTTCCAAAACTAGCATGGTCAAACTCAGTCTTCTTATGCTCTATGTCAATTGGGTCATGATCGCTAGTCACTCCATCAATAGTCCCTTCTTTCAAGCCTTTAAGAAGTGCCTTCACATCTTCGTTAGTTCTTAGAGGCGGCAAAATCTTATAATTTGTATCAAAGCTTTCTAATTGGTTATCGGTATGATACATGTTTGCTACCGCAACACTACAACTTATTTGAATACCTTTCTTTTTTGCTTCCTTAATTAATGCCACCGATTTCTTAGTGGAGATAGTTGGAATATGAAGTTTTCCTCCTGTATATTCCAAAAGATATAGGTCACGTGTAACTTGAAGTTCTTCTGCTAAAGCTGGGATTCCCTTAAGTCCTAAACGCGTGCTGTTTAACTCTTCATTGACCATTCCGTCACGCGCAACCGATTTGTCGAAAGGGAATGACTGCACCATTCCATCAAACCCTTGTGCATATTGTAAGGCGATCTTTAGAAGATTGGCATTCTTAATGGGGTTTTTATAATCATAGAAGGAGACGGCTCCTTCATTTTTCATATCATATAATTCGGCTAGATCTAAACCCTTGCTTCCAACGGTTAAAGCACCAATCGGGTAAAGGTCAACTGCATTTCCCTTGGCTTTTGAAATTAAGAATTGAATATTTGCCTTGCTATCTGTAACGGGAAAACTATTCGCATTTACCGCAACCTTTGTAAACCCACTTAATGCAGCTGTTTTTAACCCATTGTCTATTGTTTCTCGTTCCTCAAACCCTGGTTCTCCAAATGAAACACTAGAATCAAACCAGCCTTGGGAAATATGTAAATTGGGAAGCGTGACTTCCTTTATTTTCTTTACAGGAGAAATAGAAGCGGCAATTTTTGAAATTATTCCATTTTCAATTTGTACATCTCTTTTCTTAAGATGATGTTTATTGGTAGGGTCAACAATTATAGCCGATTTTATTAGAATATTCATTTATAGAATTTTAGAATAAGCATTTCCAGTAATAGAAACAACAACGCAAAAATAGCAAACCATTTCCAAAAACTGTTGATCGTATTTTCTTTAGCAATGTTACTAAATAATTCTTCTACATCTTTATAAACGATAACTCCGTCCCAGGTTTCGGGATCTGCATACAATAACGCGCTCTCATCGCGGCTGTAGTTATAACTTACGTATTGTATAAACTCTTCCTTTTTCTCAATTTGAAAGGTTCCAGCTTTAGCCGGAGCATCGCTAGTGGTAATATTCACTTTATTCGCCTTAGTTTGCTGTAAGGGAATAAAGTGTAGAACGCTATCTCTTAGTGTTAAAATCTCGTCTTGAATAAGACTTACGGGAACCGAGTATCTATTTTCACTCCCTATGGTAAAATATAAGTCGGGAAGGGGCAAACTCTGTTGTGCCATATTATAAAGAGTGGGAACAATTAGTGGAGAGTTTTGAAAATTGGAATTTTCTGAATTTATAGCAGCTGTGCATAAGTATGTTTCTCCTTTTTGAACTATAAAAGGTCTTCCGTCTTCAAAGAGGAGCGAAGAAGCTGCATTAGAGCTAATTGTAAAGAATGAGTTTACTTTTGGATATTGGAAATTTACAACTCGTTTTTCAAATACATCCCGATACAAAGGATGATCAAAAATGATTCGACTAATCTTCCTTTCATTATTGTTTTTTTCTGAAAAACTCCCCAATTGAAAAGTACTCAATAATGCATTGTAACTGCTAATATTTGCATCCGTTGATGGAATGATAAAGAGACCACCTCCATTATCGCTATAAGATTTAAGCGCTGTTGCAAGTGATGAGGGAATGGCTTTTAATTCGTTGAGCACAATGAAGTTTTGTTCCGGGATATCGTTGTAGTTTAGATTTCCGAATGATTGCTGTTTGTACTCGAACTCTGACTGATTAAATAGCCGTTGCAAGAAATTGGTATTGGATTCATTAATCGATAATACTTTCAATTTTTTCTGAGTATTGATACTGAAAAATAAGCTATTGTCGAAAGTAAGATTAGGCTCAATAAGCTCGAGTCTACCTTTAAAGGCTTCTGTGTTTTCTATATCGAAAGTGATTTTGTTTTTTCTACTCTCACTAAGGTCAACGGCTGTTTTGGCAACTAAGGTAGTACCATTATAAAGAGACAAAGGAATATTTTGATTGTTATCTCCATATCCCGAAATCGTTATTTCGAGTTTTGAAGAAGTTGCATTTTTTGAGGCAATAAATGCGGTGTCTATTGAGATGTTTGAAAAGACGATAGGCTTCAAATGGACTGCATCTATTGTAACTTCTTTGCGGATTTCTGGAAAAACCTCTTTCTGCTGGAAATCGGATACAAATATTAGGCGTTTACTTGCTTCCTTGTCCTTAGAAAATAGTTGATTTGCTTTCAGTAATACTTCGGAAGGACTTAATTGTCTATGGGTATGTTCAACCTTTAAGACCTGAGTTTTAAAATCTTGAATAGAATTATTCTTATGAGTGCCATCATTAGTAAACCAGCTTATTTTTTCTGTTCCATAAGATTGCTCATAAATATCTTGAATTGCACGTTGAAGCAACGGACCTTGACCTCCCTTGGCTTGCATGCTAAAAGAATTATCCAAATATAAAACCGTTTCTTTTTTCGTGTTAAGAGCAGTTTTGGAGGCGCTAAAAGGTTGGGCAAATGCCAAAATGAGACTAGCCATTGCCGCCAGACGTATTAATAAGGTAAGCCATTTTTTAAGCTGGGAACTTTTTCGTGTTTGAATTGTTACCTTCTTAAGGAAGGCGACATTTGTAAAGGCTACTTTCTGAAAACGCCTCAGCTGAAAAAGATGAATAATAATTGGAATAAGTAGAAGTAAAAGTGCGTAAAGTAATTCTGGGTGTTTGAATTGCATTCCAATAATTATTTTTCAAAGATACTAATTGAAATAATATTTACGAATACCTAACACACAATTTTAAGTTAATGAAATGATTTAGACTTTTTCTATACTAAACTTTTACATTTTTTGAGAGCTATAACAATGAACGCTAGTAGGTTGAATCCTTTCCAGCTTTCAATAGTAGTATCGAACCTGTTG